>CAZZXY010000014.1:0-67982 GCA_964658105.1 Verrucomicrobia bacterium Tous-C9LFEB
CGCGCGTCCGCCCAGGGGGCCGGGGGTGGGAACCGTGGTCGACGGGCCAAAGCTGGTGTGCATGTAGCGGTAATCCGCCTCAAACAGACGAATGCCGAACAGACCATTCATGAAGGGCAGGTTATAGTCCATACCGCCGCCTGCCGTGATCGTCGTGCCCCAAGTGTACGGCTCGTGAGCAAACGTCGCCGGCACATCGCTGTTCGGGCCGCCCATTCTCACGCCGCCAACCAGGCCGTGCGCGAAAAGGGTGAAGTTCTGCAAAGGTGCACGGAAGATCGGACCAGCCGATCCGGAGTAGAAGCCGTCATTCTGTCCGTCTGGGTTCGCGAAACCCTCGAGCTCGGCACCGAAGTACTTGTTGAAGTAATAGGCACCACTCAACACAGCACCCTCGTCAACGGACGAGTAACGGATGTCGGCCGGCTTTACGCTGCCGTGCGCCCCAAAGTAGGAATACCCCATGAAGATATCCACTTTGGAGGGGTTCACGCCGGTGTACGCAGCGCTCGTGGGAGCAGGTGCGCTAGGTGGTGGCGGCGGTGGCGTAGCCGGCGCATCTTGCGCGCTTAGGCTGGCCGTGGCAACGCTGACCGCACATGCGGCCAGCAGGAACCGGCCGAAATGGCGAAACGGACGATGAGACATTCTTGAAACCTCCACTGAAACTTGTTTCGCTGTGCGAGCTTTGAAATCAGCTCGCGAATCTTATATGAAATGCGTCAAAAGTGTACCGCAGATAGTGCAAGAGTCCACAGAAATCGGATTGCGGTATCTCGTTCCTATTTCAGACTCCATCAGTTTTCTAGGCAAGCTATAAGTCCGTTGGTACCTCCAAAGTTATTACAATTCACGACAACAGCCTCAAACGTTTCCCTTTTAACCAAGGTTAAGCGCTTGTTTCACGCTGCCGCGGCTCCCCTGGATTTTCTCCTGTAGAAGAGTGATGGCATACAAGAGTTGCTCCGGGCGCGGTGGGCAGCCAGGAACGTAAACATCCACGGGGATGATCTGATTGACGCCCTGCAGGAGCGCGTAGTTGTTGAAGACGCCTCCTGAGGTCGCGCAGGCGCCCATGGAAATGACCCATTTGGGCTCCGGCATCTGCTCATAGAGGCGTCGAATTACAGGCGCCATCTTCTGCGAGACCCGGCCGGCCACAATCATCAGATCGCTTTGCCGGGGCGAAGGGCGAAACACTTCGGCTCCGAAGCGGGCCAGATCGTAGCGGGAGCCGCCCATCGACATCATCTCGATGGCGCAGCAGGCCAGGCCAAAGGTCATTGGCCAAATGGAGTTTTTTCGGACCCAGTTGATGGCGGCATCCAGTGAAGCGAGGACCACGCCCTCGGGCTGGTCGTTGCCCCAATCCACTTCAAGGACCTTGTCGCGGTTCTTCCCGAAGCTGTCGAGGGTGCCGAAAATATAGCGGTCAGAGTGCTGCGGAACGGTCACGGGACGTCCGTTGGTGCTGGTCTGATTGGGATCGGAGGTCATAACCGTAAGTATACGTTTCGTGCCTGTAGCAGGCGGCTCTCTCTACTGATGTGTCTTTTGGTGGCCCAGGGGTCTTGGTATTGCGATGCCTCGCCCTTGTTGCGGGTTGGTCAAGGCAAGCAATTCGGGATGCAAAATAGGCCCCCGCTAGCCATAAAGAGGCACATCTGCTTCAGAACCGGACATCGGGCGTGGCGCAGGGTACGCCCGTACTGTGGTTTCAGTGACTTAGGTGCTCGCGCCCAGCAGCGTGCGCAGGCTCAGCTGTTCCGTTTCGGTCAGCTTCTCTCCGTGCAGTGTGAGGTAAAACACATCAATGGCCATCTCGCCTTCCGTGTCGATCAGCGCCACCTCGAGACTGCAACCAAAGTCGCTGAGCAGAAGGCTGGTCTTGCGCAATAATCCCGGTTCGTCCTGGGCGATTACCTGCATGAGCGTGCTCTGGGCGGAGGACATGTTATCGAATTCGATACGGGTATCGATAACCCGACGCGGCTTTGCGCGGCGGGGATGTTTCCGCCCGTTCAGCAACGTTTCAACGGGGAGGTCACCGAGGGCCACAGCTTCCAGCGACGACCGAAGGCGTTCGTGCTCTTCCGGATTCAATTCGAGCGTCTTGTAGGGATCCGTGAACCAGAACGTGTCGATGACCTGTCCATGCGCGTTGGAAAAGGCTTCGGCTGCCACGATGTTCATGCCCCAGCCTGACAGCGCGCCGGTCAGGTCCGCAAAGAGGCGAGGCCGGTTGGTGGTCAGGACGGTGACCTCGAAGCTTCCGGGGCGGGTGTCCAGCAGCACGTGCGTCGGGCCATTCCGGGAGGCGACCAGCATGTGCTGCCGGATGGTTTCGGGTGAACGGGTGCGCAGGTAGCGTTCGGGTGCACCTTCAAGAAAGTGTTCCATGGCAGCTTTCTGGGCGGCATTCAGGCCGAGTGCCCGGACAATGCTGGCGGCCTCCCGACCGGAAGCGACCTCGCCGGTGTGAATCCGATCCTGGTCCACGCTGCGGTCGAGCTGGTTTTCAGCAGCCATCCAGAGGCGCCACAGATTTTCGGCCTTCCATGGCGTAAGGGCATCGGGGTGCACGGCGGAGATATCCGCATAGGTAAACAGGGTGAGCATGCGGAGGAGGTCGTGCGTTCCAATCTTGTCGGCAAAGACCCGCACGGTGTCGGCGTCGAAGATATCGCGTCGAAGCGCCGCGGACATTTCGAGATGGCAATCGATGAGGCGCACGACCAGATTGCGGTCGAATGGTTCCAGTTCGAGCCGGCTGGTGACGGTCTCCGCCATGTGCGCGCTGGCGCGGGCATGTGCCGTGGTGGAACGGGCCTTGCCTGTGTCGTGCAGCAGCGCGGCAAGAAAGAGCAGCTCGGGATGCGGCAGCTCCTGGAGCAGGTGGCGAAACCGAAGGCGCCAGGCAGGCGCGTCAGCCGCCGGCGGGTCCGCCAGGCTGTGCAACGCATCGATCAGGACGAAGGTGTGCTCGTCTACCGTGTATCGATGGTAGGCGTCGCGAATCACCAGGGCGTCGATGCCGTGGAATTCGGGGACGATCAGGTCAAGGATGCCAAGGGCGTGCATGGAGCGGAGCGCGTCCGCGGCGAATCGACCGCAGAGTACGCGACGAAAGCTCGACCAGAGTCGCGGGCCGTCTTCCATCGCCGCCGAGAGCGCCGGGATAGCAGCCGAGATGCGCTCCTCGCTGCCAGGTTGGAGGCGAACGCCGGTTTCCGCGGCGAGGCCGAACGCGCCCAGCACGATCTCGGGGTCCGCGGCAGGATCCAGATCGAGTCGTGGCTGCTTGAGGCTCAGGGTACCGTCGCTGATCACAACGCCGGTACGTGCCGGTGTCCTGGCACGCAGGGCGAAGCGGGATGGTTTGGGCTGCGCGCCCGAGAGCTCCAGCTCGTGACCCAGCGCACGCCCGATGAGGCGCGCGTTGCGGAAATTGAGTCGCATCCAGTAGGCGGGGTCCGGATTGGCCGGGAGCATGCGGGAGGCCAAGGGCAAACCAATAGCCTGGACGGCTGCCTCGTCCTGCGCGTGCCAGTCCAGCGTGTTGTCATCGCGGCCGTGCCGCAAATGGAGGAAGACCCGAACGGCGGTCATAAACGCGACGGCTTCACTGAAGGTTTCTGAGTCCGCCGTGCTGCCGGTGACGTCACGCAATGCTGCCAGCCAGTGCGTCACATTGACGTCGCGGAGACCGCCGGGCGCGTCCTTGATGTTGGGTTCCAGGTGAAACAGGGTGTGCCCGAAGCGCGCATGGCGTTCGCGGGTCAGCTCGGCGGCAGCAGCGGTGAGAGCTCGTGCTTCCCGGGTCGATCGCTTGGTGTGCAGTTTGGTCTGGAGACTTTCGAAAAGACGACTATCGCCGGCGACCAGCCGCAGGTCGAGCTGAGCAAGACTTCCTTCGGGGTCCGCGGTTTTGAAGCGCTCGGTGTCGCCCAGAGAACGCGTGGACGCGGAAGCGCGGAGACCGCCATCCCAGAGATCCTGGGAGACCCGGCGAACAGCGGAGGTGATCTCCGGTGTAGCGCTCTTTTCTGTGCAGAACAGAAGATCGACATCGGAGAAGGGAAAGAGTTGGCGGCGTCCGTAACCTCCCACGGCAACGATCGCCAGCCCGGAGGTCAGCTTCGAGGTTTGGGTGACCTCGCGTTGCCACAAGCCCCCCAGCAGCTCGTCGACCGCGTCCGATCGTGCATGCACGGCGCGCAGACCATCCCCATCCCGTTCGAAGTGTTCACGCAGTGCGGCGAGGCGGCGCTCGTAGCCCGCGCGGAGGGCTTTCCCGATTTCATCCCCGCCGCCCATGGTCTGCATAGTGTGGTCTTAGAGGGCGATGTCGCCGCGCTCATCATTGCGGATACGGATGGCTTCATCGATGCGCGAGATGAAGATTTTTCCGTCCCCGATGCGGCCCGTGCGCGCGGCTGTCGTGATCGCAAGGATGGCGCGTTCTACCATGTCGTCGGTCACGACGAGCTCAAGCTTGACCTTCGGCAGGAGATCCACCGAGTATTCACGCCCGCGATAGAACTCGGTATGGCCCTTCTGACGGCCGTGGCCGCGCGCCTCAAAGATCGTGATGCCACTGACGCCAGCTTCTACCAGAGCGTCTTTCACAGCGTCCAGCCGGGAGGGTTGAATCACAGCTTCAATCTTTTGCATGTCTTACTCCTACGCTGCCTTTCGATGCGTGGGCTGCACTAGCGGGCAGATCCCAAGGCCGCGCCCATTTTCGCGCTGAGGGATGACAAACAGGAAGAAGGGTCCTGATCAGGCGGCCTCCCAATCGTAGCCTTCCTCACCATGCTGGCTGATGTCCAGACCGGTGCGTTCGTCTTCCTCACTCACCCGAAGACCGATGAGCTTATCCACCACGAACAGGATGATCAGGGTGCCGACGATCGAGAGAACCCAGGCGATCGCGACCCCGACAAGCTGATTGAGCAGCTGGTGCGGATTTCCCGCAAGCAGGCCGTTGATGTTGATGGCTGGATTAATGTAGCCGTACGCGAAGATGCCGGTGAGGAGGGCACCAATCGTGCCGCCGGCGCCGTGGACGCCGAAGGCATCGAGGGAGTCGTCATAACCGAAGACGTTCTTGACCTTCACGACCATGAAGAAGCAGCAAATGCCCGTGATCAGGCCTATCCAGAGAGCACCCATCGGCGTAACAAAGCCGGAGGCAGGCGTGATGCCAACAAGTCCGGCGACCGCACCCGAGATGCCACCCAGGGCCGAGGGCTTGCCATTGCGAATCCACTCCGCGGCCAGCCAGCCCAGGGCAGCGGAGGCCGCGGCAAAGTGTGTGTTCACAAAAGCGGAGGTGGCCAGGCTGCTGGCGCCAAGTGCCGAGCCTGCGTTGAACCCGAACCAGCCCACCCAGAGAAGGCAGGCGCCGATGAAGCTGAGCACCACCGAGTGCGGCGGCATAGCCTTCTGCGGATAGCCCAGGCGCTTGCCGAGATAAAGAGCGGTCACCAGCGCGCTGACGCCGGACGTGACGTGCACGACGGTGCCCCCGGCAAAGTCCAGGCAAGGGAAGCGGCCGCCCAGCGATGCATTCAGCAGGCCATGCTTGCCCCAGACCATGTGCGCCATGGGGCTGTACACAAAAATTGCCCAGAGCACCATGAAGGCCAGCATGGCGGAGAATTTCATGCGTTCCGCGAAGGCGCCGGAGATCAGTGCCGGGGTGATGATGGCGAACATGAGCTGATAGACCATGAAGGTCTGCAGCGGAATGGTGGCGGCATAGTCCTTGTCCGGCGCCAGCCCGACGCCGTGCAGGAACATGTTGTGGAGATTGCCGATAAAGGCATTGCCGTCCCCAAAGGCGAGTGAATAGGTGAGCAGAGCCCAGAGCACCGTGATGACGGCCATCATGGCGAAGGTCTGCATCATGGTGCCGAGAATGTTTTTGCGGCGGACCAGGCCACCATAAAACAGAGCAAGGCCAGGGCCGCTCATCATCAGGACCAGCGCCGCGGAGGTGAGCATCCAGGCGTTATCGCCGGCAGACTGGGCGCTGGCGATGGCTGCGGCGGTTGTTGCCGACGACTTCTCCAACGCGGCGATCCGGTCGCTGGAAAGCGTTCCGGCCGTTTGCGCCAGGGCAGCGCCCCTGCTCAGCAGAAGGCAGATTACGGCGAGCAACCAGCCAGCGTATCGGGAAGATTGGCGGATTTGCCGTCTACAACCTGCAACCAAGCGCATGCCCAGGGGTCCTTTCACATGGGAAGAACTGAAGAGATACGGGTACCAGCCCTCGCTGGAAGGCGGAGCGGAGCGGGCTCCTCGCGAAGTTCGCGACGGCGAGGAGGTTAAATTTGCTGCATTTCTGTTTACTGTACAACAGGCTTGGCGGATGGCAAGACGCTCGCCCGCAGGAGGGGTACGGGTTAGGCTGGGAGCATGTCCGATACACGCTCGCCCGTCTCCCCTGAGGCCGCTGAGGCTACCCATATCCGCTGGGCTGACGTGCCCACAGAGGCCATGAACCCGCTGCTGCACCGTGCGTTCGTCACGGGCGAGCAAGCCATGATTGCGCGCATCGACCTCAAGCAGGGCTGTGTGGTGCCCCGGCACAGCCACCCCAACGAACAGATTGCGTGGATCGTCTCGGGGGCGCTGGAGTTTTCGCTCGGGCCAGAAGGAGCGGAGAAACGGGTTACTGTACGAGCCGGCGAGGTGCTGGTCATCCCCGGAGGCCTGCCGCACGCTGCCGAAGCCCTGGAAGATACCGTGGATTACGACATTTTTGCCCCGCCCCGGCAGGACTGGATCAACAAGGACGACGCGTACTTACGCTAAAATGATGTGTTCGACGTTCCAAACTGGCTCTTGAGGCCGTTTGGAGTTCTGAATCGGGAACGGGAGCGAACCGGCAAGGGTGCAAAAGAACCTCGCTGGCGTGGGTTTGCTTTAACCTGATCTGGATACGTCAAGGGGAATCATGCGGTCTCATTCTTGGTTGAAGCTTGGCTGCGGCTTGCTCGCCGCCGGTCTTCTTTGCGGTGCGGCTCGTGCCGCGACCTGGTTTCCGCTCGGCCCTTTTGGGGGCGATGCTCGCTCGTTCGCGATCGACCCGGCCGATTCGCGACACCTCTTTCTTGGTACGGCCACAGGATGGATCTATGACTCGCGCGACGGCGGCGAGCATTGGACCCGTGTCGCCCAGATCAGCAAGCGCAATGACCTCGTCATCGATCACATCCTGGCGGACCGCACGAATCCGAAGCGCCTGATCGTGGGGGCCTACACCGTCGACCACCTGGACGACGGTGGCATCTTCATCAGCGAGGACTACGGCAATCACTGGTACAGCCAGGCAGAGATGCGCGGTCAGTCGGTCCGCTCCCTGGCTCGGTCGGTCTCCGATCCCAAACAGATCGTTGCCGGCACCGTGAGTGGCGGCATCTTTCGCACAAAGGATGACGGGACCCATTGGCAGCGGATCAGTCCAGAGGGCAGCACGGAGATCAAAGAGGTGCAGTCGATCGCGATCGACCCGGCAAACCCGGATGTGATCTATGCCGGAACGTGGCACCTGCCTTGGAAGACGACTGATGGTGGCAAGACCTGGTCCAACATCAAGGAAGGCATCATTGACGACTCCGATGTGTTCTCGATCATCGTTGATCCGAAGAACTCCGATGTCGTCTACGCGAGTGCCTGCTCCGGCATCTACAAAAGCGTCAACGGCGGCGAGATGTTCCACAAGGTGCAGGGCATTCCGTCCACGGCGCGGCGCACCCGCAAGCTGGAACAGGACCCTGGAAATCTCGACATCGTCTTTGCCGGAACGACGGAGGGTCTCTACCGAACGGTGGACGCAGGAACGAAGTGGGATCGGATCACGTCGGGCAACGTGATCGTCAACGACGTCTACGTGGATCCGAAGAACTCAAACCACGTCCTGATTGCCACCGATCGGGGCGGCGTCTATCGCAGTGAAGATGCGGGCGGGAACTTCGAGGCCTCGAACGAGGGCTTTTCCGCACGGCAGGTGACGGCGTACACAGCCGACTCGCAACATCCAGGTACGGTCTACGTCGGCGTCGTGAATGACAAAGCTACCGGCGGTGTCTTTCAAAGCACGGACGGGGGCGTCCGCTGGCAGCAGCAGAGTGAGGGGCTGGGCGGCCGGGACGTGTTCAGCCTGCTTTCGCTGGGGGACGGAACCCTGCTTGCAGGTACCGGACACGGCGTCTTTCGGCTCCAGGACGGGTCCTGGTCAGATTCCAGTGCCCTGGAAGGGCTCCCCGTCGCGGACAGGGGAGAAACCGCAAACAAGGCGAATGTGACCCTCCCCGCGCCTACGCACATGGTCTCTCCAGCGCCGCAGAAACACGCTCCCGGGGCAGGAAGCAAGGCGAAGGCACCCCTTAAGCGTCCCGTGGGGAACCCGATACACGGAAAGCAATCAGTCCGGCACGGAAAACTGGTTAGAACCTCGGCACTGAGCCGTACCTCGACGACACGCCATGGGACACCTCCGGTGTCAGCGAAAAGCCATGCACCCGGGCACAAGCCTGTCCAGGTACAGCATGCTGCACCCAAGCGGGCACCAGCAGCTCCGCCCGTGGCCCCCAAACCTGCGGTGGCCAAAGTCTCGCAACCGGAACGGCTGGATGCCGTCGTCTACTCCCTGGCACGTAGCGGGGAGGTACTTTTCGCGGGGACGTCGTCAGGCTTGCTTCGGTCCGTGGACCTTGGACATCACTGGACCTCGATTGGCTCGCTGGCGATGCCGGACGTGCACTATGTGGCCGTGATGACCCCAAAGGCCGGCGCCGAGAACGCGGGGCCCATGGTCCTGGCCGCGACGCTGCAGCGGCTGTCGCTTTCGCCTGACGGCGGAGCTACCTGGGATACGGTAGCGCTTCCCGCCGACCTGACCCAGATCGGTGCAGCGGCGATCGACGGCGATAAGAACCTCTGGGTGGGTGGCCGGGAAGGTGTCTGGCTGTCCACGGACTACGGCTCAACCTGGAAAACTCTCCGCAACCTTTTCCTGACCCAGGTGGACAGCATCTACTACGATCCCGGGGCGCAGCGTGTGCTGGTTACGGCGTCGAACTCGCCGATGGCCTTCAGCGTGAGTCTGGGAGACCACAAGGTCAACTACTGGGACACGGGATGGAAGCTGCGCTTTGTGCGACCCATCGGAGACCACCTGATCGGAGCGACGCTGTTTGATGGCGTGGTGGTCGAACCGAAGATGGTTGATTCACCCGAAGTAGCCGCGAAGGCAGGGAAGTAAGCCGCGACCGCAGGCGGGCGCTAGAATCTAAAAAGATATGCAGAGCCTGATTAAACCTCGGCACGGTTTCCAAACGGATGACCCGGCGCTGGTGCCGATTGCCGAAAAAGTTGAACGCGGCGAACGGCTGAGCTTTGACGATGGTGTAGCTCTTTACCGCAGTGGCGACATTCTGGCGGTTGGCTGGATGGCCAACCTCGTTCGCGAGCGACTGCATGGCGATCTTGCGTACTTCAACGTCAATCGGCATATCAACCCGACCAACGTGTGCGTAGCTTCCTGCAGGCTATGTGCGTTCGGACGCAAGAAGGGTGCAGCTGATACCTACACCATGGCTCTCGAAGAGGCCTGGGACACGGCCGGGACAGGCCTGACAGAGGCCGTCACGGAGTTCCATATCGTCGGTGGTCTGCATCCGGACCTGCCTTTCGAGTACTTCATGGACCTCGTGCGGGGGCTGAAGCAACGGTACCCGCAGGTGCACGTGAAGGCTTTCACCATGGTAGAAGTGGCCTTCTTTGCCAAACGCGGGAAGATGACCATCGCCGAGGTATTCGAACGCATGAAGGAGGCGGGGGTGGACTCCTGCCCGGGCGGCGGTGCGGAGATCTTTGCTGATCGCGTGAGACACATCATTTGCGATCACAAAATCGACGGTTCCGAGTGGCTGGATACCGCGCGGCTGGCCCACAAGGCTGGTCTGCGTTCCAACGCGACCATGCTGTACGGGCATATCGAAGTCGATGAAGATCGTGTCGACCACCTTCTCAAGCTTCGCGACGTGCAGGACGATACCGGCGGTTTCCAGACCTTTATCCCGCTTAGCTTCCATCCGGATAACACCGCCCTGGGGCATCTGCCCAAATCAACGGGCATGCAGGACATCAAGCAGATTGCCGTTAGCCGCTTGCTCTTGGATAACTTCGCACATATCAAGAGTTACTGGCAGATGGTTACCCCCAAGATGGCCCAGATTGCCTTGCGCTTCGGTGCCGATGATATCGACGGCACCGTGATCGAAGAGAAGATCTATCACGATGCGGGCGCAAAGACGCCGCAGGGAATGCGGCGCCGGGACCTCGAGCGCCTCATCACCGAAGCCGGTCGCGTCCCCTTCGAGCGCGATACCTTGTACCGAGCCGTGACGCGCAGTGAGGACAGCTTCACGGTAGCTGTCTAGCTGCCCGTCTGCCCAGACAAACTCCAGTTCTGCATTCGAGAAGACCTTTGCCCGGCAAAGGTCTTCGCGCTTTCTGAGCAATCTCGCGGAGAGGGCATAGTCGAAACCCGGAACCGAAGCCATTGCTCGCGCCTTCCTGCGTTTCCACCATCCGGAGAGCGCGACGGTGAGAAACGTGGTCCAGGGTAGCTGCTCAGCGCGTCCTGGCCCAGGGAAGCCATGCCGCGGTAATGTGCCCCGGCGACTTACTTGGCGAAGAGCTGCCCGAGATCAGCAAAGGCTTTGAACTCGAGAGCATTGCCTGCAGGGTCCAGGAAGAACATGGTGGACTGTTCGCCTGCCTCGCCCTTGAACCGTGTGTAGGGCTCAATGATGAACGAGACCTTCGCGGCGCGAACGCGCTCGGCTAGGGCTTCCCAATCAGATTGGGTGAGCACGACGCCAAAGTGGGGTACCGGCACGTCGTGTCCATCGACAGAATTGCTGTGGGCCGCGTCTTTCCGGGCGGCCCTGGGTTTGTAATGAGCGACGATCTGATGTCCAAACAGATCGAAGTCGATCCAGTGCTCGGCACTGCGGCCTTCGGGCAGACCGAGGACCGTGCCATAGAAGTGGCGTGCCGCCTGGAGATCGTCGACGGGAAAAGCGATATGGAAGGGCCGAAGTGCGGAGCGAGAGGAACTGGAAGACATGAGATAGATCGTACCAACTTGGAACGTTGCGGGAACTTAGAGCTAAGTGCGTTGTTTTGCAACATTTCAGCTATCGAAGAAACACGTTTTATTCAAGACACGAACTTTCGTGGGATACCAGTACGCCATCTCCAAACGATGTGATGAGGGTCGAAAAGATACGTTGCACATCGACACCAAGCGTGCACGGAAAAGGTGAGTAGTGATCAAGATCATCCTCGCGGACAACCAGGCAGTTTTTCGGGCTGGAGCGGCTCGTGTGCTGGCACATGAGAACGACATCAAGGTCATGGGAGAGTGCACGGAGATTCCCGGGTTAAAGGAGTTGGTCGGCTCCGTGCAAAGTCCCATCGTCATGGTGCCGACAAGTCTGACCTCGGACCTGCTCGGTCTCCTGGACTGGATCCATGGAGAGGGTGGCAGGGTCATCGTGATCCTGGAGCACGGCGTGACGCTGCCGGATGGCACGGCGCGCCAGGCAGATGGGTTCGTGACGCGGGCTGTTACTGGGCCTCAGCTGATCGAGACACTGCGCCGGGTTTCGATGGGGGAACGCGTACCGCAGCGGTCAACCCTGAGCACGATGCCTACGCCGGACCATGCTGGCGCACAGGTCGTGAAGCGCCTGACTCCCAAAGAACTGCAGATCGTTGCGCTTGTATCCGAGGGCGCGAAAAACCGCGAGATCGCGCTGAGGCTCGGCACGAAAGAGCAGGTTGTGAAGAACTATCTGCGGAGCATTTACGACAAGGTCGGTGTGTCTGACCGTCTGGAACTGGCTTTGTACACTGTGCATCATCGCACGCTTGCCGAAGCCGTGGAGCGCGTGCGCGCTACGCTGGTGCGATCAGCCTAGCGCGCGTCGCAGGACCGGGGTGAAGCAGCGCAGGGGATCAGAGTCCCATGCGCTGTTCCTGTTCTTCGGCAGCCTCTGAAACAAACCCACGTTTCTCGGCAATCGATTTGCCCTGTGTGAAGAGCAGCAGGTAGTCCGGGCCGCCGGCTTTGGAATCCGTTCCGCTCAGGTTGAAACCGCCGAATGGGTGGGCACCCACCATGGCACCGGTGCACTTGCGGTTCAGGTAGAGGTTGCCAACCTGGAAGAGCTCGGAGGCGCGGTCCAGCTTGGTCCGGTTGCCCGAGTACACAGCACCTGTCAGACCGTATTCGGTGTCATTGGCAATGTTCAGCGCCTCCTCAAAGCTGCCGGCGCGGATCACCGACAGGACGGGGCCGAAAATTTCCTCCTGCGCCAGGCGCGATGTCGGGCTGACGTCCGCGATGACGGTTGGAGCGATGAAGTAGCCACCGTCGTTGCCCGCAACCGTGTTGCCGCCGTTCAGGATGCGCGCTTCGGTTTTGCCCAGCTCGATATAGCTGAGGACGCGGTTGACCGCTGCGGGGTTAATGACCGGGCCGGAGAAGTAGTTGCCCGCAGGATCGCCGGTCTTGATGGAACTGACGCGCTCGCGGAGGCGATCGCAGAAGGCCTCGTAGATTGGCTCCTCCACAATGGCGCGAGAGCATGCCGAGCACTTCTGCCCGTTGAAGCCGAAGGCTGCGGCGGTGACGCCCTCCACGGCTTCATCCATGTCCGCGTCGGCGCAGACGATGATGGCGTCCTTGCCACCCAGTTCAAGGACGGTGCGCTTGATGAAGCGCTGGCCAGGCTGCGTGCGGGCGGCGCGCTCGTGGATCTCCAGGCCGACCTTCTTGGAACCCGTAAACGCGATAAAGCGAATCTGAGAATGTTCGACGATGGCGCTGCCGATCTCGGGGCCGCCCTGGAGGAGGTTGACGACTCCCGCGGGCATACCGGCCTGCTCGAGGAGGTCCAGGAAGCGGGCGGCGACCGTGGGCGCGTCGGGGGAGGGCTTCAGCACCACGGTGTTGCCGGTGACGATGGCCGCGGCCGTCATGCCGGCCATGATGGCCAGGGGGAAGTTCCAGGGAGGAATTACCGCGCCGACACCAAGAGGGACGTAGCGGAGCTGGTTGCGCTCGCCGGGGTATTGGATGGGCGTGGTGGCCTGGTCGAGATGGAGCGCCTGACGGGCGTAGAACTCGAGGAAGTCGATGCACTCGCCGACGTCGGCGTCAGCCTCGGCCCAGTTCTTGCCCACTTCAAGGGTGAGCCAGGCGCAGAAGTCGAAGTGGTGCTGGCGGACGAGCTGGGCGGTACGGATCAGCAGGCTGGCGCGCTCGGTGGCGGTGGTCCGGCTCCAGGAGTTGAAGGCTGCCTGTGCGGCGGCTACGGCATCGTCCGCCAGCGATGGCGGGGCGCTGAAGTGCATCCCGATAGTCTCGCCAGGGCGCGCCGGATTGACAGAGGCGAAGGGCTCGCCGGCGCGGACGCGGTGGCCGCCGATGACCAGGTCGTAGCTCTTGTTGAGTTCGGAGCGGACGCGCTCGAGAGCGGCTTCGATAGCGCGCTTGTTTTCCGATGTAGAGAAGTCGGTGAAGGGCTCGTTCTTGAATGAGGGCAGGGAGGTGAGGTCCATCGGCGCGCCTTTCGAATCAGTGTCCGTGACTAGAGTAGCGGACGCCGGGGGTGTCCCCTCCCCCTCATCATCGCAAAATATTCAAAACGAAGCACTTACGGCGCCTGTTCGACGCAAGATATTCGATCTAAACGACTTGCACGTAAGTTCTTCAAAATGGACCACTTAGCCAGGAGGGTGAGGTGGGGTGTCTCCGGGGTTTGTGCCGAGGCGGTCAGGTGCCAGTTCAAGGATAGCGAAAGACGTGAATCAACACGCAAACGGAAACGAGATTCCTACGCGGGGGCCCCAAGCCAGCCGGGAATGATGTGCCGCGCTTAGGGTACGTTCACCGTTTCGTCGACTGATTTGGAGTGGATTTCTGCTCCGGAACGCCCCTATGTAAGGCGCTTGAGCGGGCGAGCGGCGAGGAGCGGCAAGGCCTGCAGAAGCGGCCGTATAGCACTCCTGTGCAGGTCCGTCCGACGCAAGTGGGATGGGAACCCGATTCTGTCTTGAATAGCTTCACAGTTGTCACGCAGTAATGTTACCGACCCCGCCATCTCGCACGTGAGGTGGAGCTTGCCGGATGAGCTGCCAACAGCGTTCGCGTCCGGTCCTGCTTCGGGAGGAGTGACTTCGTTGGTCCGCCGCCTCGTGCGGTGAGCCAGTGTCTTTGAATCTCGCGCTTGTCCCCCTGAGCTTCTCCGGGCGCGGGCCGTTGCATGTGCCGGTGCCTGCGGGCACTGCCCATGAACCGAGCGGTTTCTAACCAGGCCCCGAAAACGGGGGCCGCTGATGAAAGAGAAATGATCCTGAACGACGGTTGCAAGCTCCCTCAAGCTGCGGTGCACACACAGGAGAACCTCACGGGGAACTCCGGTACGAAGTCCAAAGTCGCACGCGCTTTGAGAACGCCCCTGGCAGGCGGACAGGTCCAGCGCGGATCACGCGCCCGCGACATGAAGGGAAGAGGTCTTCTGCTGTCGTTGCTGGTGGCTTTCCTTGGTGTCGCCTGTGATCTGGCCGGGGCGCAGACGGCGCGACTGGCTGGTGAGCTCAGCTCATTCGGATCAACGCTGACAAACGCTGCGGGTATCGCGGTTGACGGCTCGCAGAATGCCTACGTGGTGACCTCGACTGGCGCCGTCTATAAGGAGAGTTACAACAGCACAGCCGGGACGTACACCGAGCAGATGCTGTTTACGACAGCCTCCACGTCGGGTTCTGACATCGCGGTCGACAGCGCAGGCGCGAACATTTTCGTAGGAACGGGATCGGGCCACACGGTAGCCCAGTACGCGGGCTCTGGAACCACGTATGCGTTGAGCAACACGTTTACGGGCTTCACCGGCAACACGGCCCCTGCGGTGGATGCCGCAGGCAACGTGTACATCGCGGATGCGGGCAGCAACGCGGTCTACAAAGAGACGCTCTCCGGCACGACCTTCAGTAAAGCAACCATCGCGACGGGCTTCACGGTTCCGAGCGCGATCACGATTGACTCTGCCGGAACGCTCTTCGTCGTGAGCGGCGCAGCCACGAACACGGTCTACAAGGTCAGCGGGAGCGGCACGGCCTACACGAAGACAGCTTTGACCATCGGTGGACTTGCGGGAGTCACGGGAATCGCGGTTGACGCGAGTGACGACCTGTATCTGCAGGAAGCCAACGAGGTGTATGAGACCGTGCTGAATGGCGGAACGTACACCACCGGCTATTTCTATCAGTACAGCGGCTCCTCGCTGGCGTTGGATGCCCAAGGGGACGTGTACCTGGCTTCAGCGACCCAGTCGAGCGGGACCAAGCTGATTACCGGCTCTGGGTACTTGAATTTCGGATCAGTCGGGCCAGGGTCGCCGGCCACGATGACGATCGCATTTACGGTGACCGGGACGTCCGCGACGGCGCTCGGAACGCCGACGGTGGTCACGCAGGGCCTTACCGGATACGACTTCACCCTTGGGACGAATAGCAGCTCCAGCACCTGCACGGGCACCACGTCTGTGGCGGGCAAGAGCTGCACGGTCGTCGTGCAGTTTTCGCCTCAGGCTTCAGGATCGCGCCTGGGAGCGGTGAATCTCGTCGCAGGCGGTAAGACGATTGCGTACAGCTACCTGGGCGGCACGGGCTTTACCCCTGTGGCGGTGTACCAGGCGGTTACGTATCTGAATACGATCAGCAGCAGCCTGAGCAATGGCCGCGGCATTACGGTGGACCCCGCTGGCAACATCTGGGTCGCGAACAGCACGAATGCCGAGATCCTGAAGTTTCCTGACAGCTCCTCGACCCCGATCCGTTTTCCTACGACCGCCACATGTCAGCCTGTAGGCACGGCGGTCGACGGTGAAGGAAACGTTTTCTACACGTGTAACAACGAAACCAACATGTACGAGCTGGTCGGTGGTGTTGGACCCTCGGTCAGAATTCCAGTTGGTTACAGCACGGACGATCACCTGAGCGTCGACGCTGCCGGCAACCTGTACCCCACGTCGTATTCTCCAGCGAACTTGTTCCTGAAGATAGCTTCCGGAACCCACGCTGTGAGTGTGCTGGCAACAGCGCCCGCCGCAGCACGCTTTGTGGGCGCGGTCACGGATGCCGCGGGCAACACGTTCGCGCCGGATTACAACAACAACATCCTGTATGAGCTTCCTGCGGGCGCGAGCACGCTGACAACCCTGTACAGTGGCGCACCGCTGCAGTCTCCGCATGCCATTGCGGAGGACGCTGCGGGCAACCTGTACGTGACGACGACGACACCCGGCACCAGCGGAGCTGGCACTTCCAACCTCCTTCGCTTTGCCGCAGGCAGCTACACCGCAACACCGGCGGCCATCTCGGTCCCGGGTGGCGACAGCCTGTGGATCACGCCGGACGGGACGTTTTATACCGTTTACAGCAATGCGACGCTGGCGGTGTACTCGCGCAGCTATTTCACCCTGAACTTCCCAGACACGGCGGTAGGGCAAACCAGCGCCTCCCAATCCGTCACGCTGGAGAATGACGGGACGGCGCCGCTGACGATCTCTCCGCCGTCGAGTTCGACCAATCCCAGTGTGGCGTCGAACTTCCAGTACGACCCATCGTCTACGTGCCCTGCCTTGTCGAGCGCCTCCGCGCCCTTTCTTCTGGGAGCGGGTGCAAGCTGCACCCAGGTGGTCGAGTTCAAACCGGTGGTGGCAGGGACCATCCAGGGCAACGTTGTAACGACCGACAACTCGGCCAACGTCCCGGGTTCCACCAACATCATCACGATGAACGGGACGGCGACCCAGGGCACGCCCAACGTGACCGTGGCCAGCGTTTCAGGGACATTGGGCCAGAACGTCACCCTTACGGCTACGGTCACGGGTGGCGGCAACGTCCCCACCGGTGGTTTGACCTTTGCCGTGGGATCGGGTGCGTCGGTGACGGCCACCTGCAGCGTCGGGTCCGCCTCGGAGACCTGCACGGCGACCTATCCCACCTCTTCGGGGTTGGCCGCAGGACCGAACACGATTACGGCGACGTTGGCTGCCGATGCGAACTACCTGAGCGCCACGGGAACGGGAACGCTGACACTGGCGCCCGCGCCTACGACGAGCAGCGTTACCTCTGCGCTGAACCCGGCGACGTATGGCAAGTCGGTCACCCTGAATGCGACGGTGAGCTCGACCTATGGCAATCCGACGCCGCCTGCGGGCTCGGTCACCTTTTCTGACGGGGGCACGCAGCTTGGGACCGTCACCCTGAACGCGGGAACGGCCAGCCTTTCGATCTCCACGCTCTCAGTTGGCACGCATGCGATCACGGTGAGTTACGGGGGAGCGACCAACTTTGCGACCTCGACCTCAACACCCGCGCTGAACGAGGTCGTGAACAAGGCACCGGCGACGACGACCGATGCGGTCACGGGATCAGGCACCTATGGTGCGGCGACCTCGCCCGTGACGGTCTCCATCCCCTATGTGGGCGCCGTGGCTCCGACGGGACAGATTACGGTTGCGGACAAGTTCAGCAACAGCGTGGTCCTCCAGGCCTCGAACTGCACGTCTGCCAACAGCACGTTGACCTGCACGGGCAATCTGCCGACAGCGAACGAGCCCGTGAGTTCGGTCGGCAATCCACTGACCGTGACGCAGGCCGCCGATGCCAGCTACAGCGGCAGCACCGGCACGGGCAGCATGGTGATCGCCAAGGCGCTGGCCACGACCACAGATGCGGCCGCGGGTAGCGGCACCTATGGGGCAGCCACCACGCCAGTGACGGTGACGATTCCGTATGCAGGAACGGCTTCACCCACGGGTCTGATCACGGTGGCGGATGGCTTCAGTGACAGCGTCACCGTCCAGGCATCGACCTGCACGGCGGCTTCCGGCAAGCTGACCTGCACGGCCAATCTGCCGACGGTGAACGAGCCCGTAAATAGCAGCGGCAACGCCATCACCGTCAGCCAGGCTGGTGACGGCAACTACACCGGCAGCACCGGCACCGGTCTGGTGACTATCGCCAAGGCCGCCGTCACCACTACCGACGCTGCCACGGGCAGCGGCACCTATGGGGCAGCCACCACGCCGGTGACGGTGACGATTCCTTACGCGGGATCGGTTGCGCCTACGGGCGTGATCACGATCTCTGATGGGTTCAGTGAGAGCGTCACAGTGCAGGCCTCAAGCTGCACCGCGGCAGGCAATAAGCTCACTTGCACAGCAAACCTGCCGACGAGCAACGAGCCTGTCAGCACGACGGGCAACGCGGTGTCGGTCAGCCAGGCTGGCGACGGCAACTACAGCGGCAGCACGGGCACCGGTCTGGTGACCATCGCGAAGGCGGCCGCGAGCACCAACGACACAGCGACAGGTGCGGGCACCTACGGTGCGGCGACCACGCCCATCACCGTGACGGTTCCGTATGCCGGATCGGCTTCGCCAACGGGGCTGATCACCGTTACGGATGGCTTCAGTGAGACGGTGACCGTCCAGGCTTCCTCCTGCTCCGCAGCTGCGGGCAAGCTGACCTGCTCGGCCAACCTGCCGACGGCCAAGGAGCCTGTCAGCAGCACCGGGAACTCGGTGACGATCTCGCAGGCCGCAGACAACAACTACAACGCAAGCAGCGGCACGGGCCTGGTGACGATCGGCAAGGCCCCGGCGTCGACAGCGGACTCAGGGACGGGAAGCGGCACCTATGGTGCGGCGACCACATCGATCACGGTGACGATCCCTTATGGCGGATCGGTTGCGCCCACCGGAACGATCACGGTTAGTGACATCTTCAGCAACACGGCGACGTTTGCGGCCACGAGTTGCACGGCCGGGGCGGGCAAGCTGACCTGCACGGGCGCCTTTCCGACAGCGTCGGAACCGGTCAGCAGCACAGGCAACGCGCTGAGCATTACGCAGGCCGCGGACACCAACTACAGCGCGAGCACAGGCACAGGTCTGGTCACCATCGCCAAGGCCGCCGCGACCAGCAGCGACACAGCCAGCGGCAGCGGCACCTATGGCGCGGCAACCACGCCCGTCACAGTGACGATCCCGTACGGAGGGGCGGCGGCGCCGACCGGGCTGATCACGCTGACGGACACATTCGGCGAGAGTGTGACGGTCCAGGCGTCGAACTGCACGGCGGCTGCCGGCAAACTGACCTGCACGGGAAACCTGCCCACGGTGGCTGAACCGATCAACGTCAACGGCAACACCGTCAACGTTTCGCAGGCCGCGGACACGAATTACAACGGGAGCACCGGTACCGGTCTGGTCACGATTGCCAAGGCAGCCGCCACGACCAATGACACGGCTACCGGCAGCGGCACGTATGGTGCGGCGACCACCCCGGTGACCGTGACCATTCCTTATGCCGGCTCGACAGCACCGGCAGGTCTCATCACGATTTCTGACGCCTTCGGCGAGACGGCTAGCGTCCAGGCGACGACCTGCACGGCGGCTGCAGGCAAGCTCACCTGCACGGTGACCCTGCCCACAGCGGCTGAGCCGGTCAATTCGACGGGCAACCCGGTCAACATCAGCCAGGCTGCGGATAGCAACTACAGCGGCAGCACGGGCACAGGTCTTGTCACGATCGCCAAGGTGGCGGCGACCAGCAACGACTCGGCTGCAGGCAGCGGCACGTATGGTGCGGCGACTACGCCTGTGACGGTCACGATTCCCTATGTCGGGGCCACGGCGCCGAGTGGGTCTATCACGGTTGCGGATATGTTCGGCGAGACGGTGACGGTGCAGGCTTCGAGCTGCACGGCGGCGAGCGGCAAGCTGAGCTGCACGGCCAATCTGCCGACCGCTTCCGAGCCGGTCAGCAGCACAGGGAACACCGTCACGATTTCGCAGGCGGCGGACAGCAACTACAGCGGCAGCACAGGCACAGGCCTGGTGACCATCGCCAAAGCAGCCGCGACGACGGGCGATTCGGCCACAGGCAGTGGCACCTACGGCGTTGTGACCACGCCGGTGACGGTGACCATACCTTACACCGGCTCCGTAGCACCGACGGGTCTGATCACTGTTGCCGATGGTTTCTCTGAGACGGTTACGATCCAGGCGTCCAGCTGCACGGCGGCTGCTGGCAAACTCACCTGCACAGCGAATCTGCCCACGGCCAAGGAGCCGGTGAGTTCGACCGGGAACTCGGTAACGATCTCGCAGGCTGCCGACACCAACTACAGCGGCAGCACGGGCACCGGCCTGGTCACGATCGCCAAGGCGGCGGCGACGACCGGGGATTCAGCTACTGGCGCCGGCACGTATGGTGCGGCGACGACGCCGATCACAGTGACGATCCCGTTCACAGGGGCGACAGCGCCGACGGGTCTCGTCACAGTGACGGACGGTTTTGGTGAGAGCGTTACGATCCAGGCATCGGGCTGCACGACGGCCGGCAACAAGCTGACCTGTGCGGCCAACCTGCCCACAGCCGGTGAGCCGATCAGCAGCACCGGCAACAGCCTCAGCATCACGCAATCGGCAGACGGCAATTACGGTGGCAGCACCGGTACGGGGCTGGTCACCATTGGCAAGGCCGCGGCGACCGCAGGTGATTCGGCGGCCGGTAGCGGTACGTATGGCGCAGCGACGACAACCGTCACCGTCACGATCCCCTATGCGGGTGCTGTCGCTCCGACCGGCGTCATCACGGTCACGGACACGTACAGCGATTCGACCACGATCCAGGCCTCAGCCTGCACGGCGGCCGGCAACAAGCTTACCTGCACGGGCAATCTGCCGACGGCGAACGAGCCGATCAACGCAACAGGAAATCCCGTCACGGTGGCGCAGGCAGGGGACGGCAACTACAACGGCAGCACCGGTACCGGCAGCATCGTGATCGGCAAGGCAGCGGCGACCGCGGGCGATACAGCCACGGGCAGCGGCACCTATGGTGCGGCGACTACGCCCATTGTTGTGACGATTCCCTACGTGGGATCCGTCGCGCCCACGGGCCAGATTACTGTGACCGATGCTTACAACGAGTCGGTCATCATCGTGGCAGGGAACTGCGCGGCTGCTTCGGGCAAGCTGACGTGCTCGGCTGCCATGCCGACAGTGAATGAGCCTGTGAATGCGAGCGGCAACGTTGTGAGCATCGCACAGGCTGCGGACAGCAACTACGCAGGCAGCACCGGTACGGGTGCCATTGCGATTGCCAAGGCCGCGGCAACGAGTGGCGATGCAGCCACGGGCAGCGGGACCTATGGTGCCGCGACCACGCCAGTGACCGTCACCATTCCCTTCAGCGGCACGAACACACCGGCAGGTGCGATCACGATTGCTGACGGCTTCGGCAACAGCCTGACCGTAGCTGCCTCCACCTGCACGGCCAGTGCGAACAAGCTGAGCTGCATTGCCAACCTGCCGACGGCCACCGAACCGGTGAGCGCCACCGGCAACTCGGTTACGGTCACGCAGGCCGGGGACAACAACTACAGCGGCAGCACCGGTGGCGGCCTGGTCACGATCGCGAAAGCGGCAGCGACCGCCAATGATGCGGCCAGTGGCAGCGGTACCTACGGCGTGGCGACGACGCCGGTTACCGTGACGATTCCTTATGCCGGCACTGCCGCACCGACAGGCCCCATCACCGTAGCTGATGGCTTTGGCGAAACGATGACGATCCAGGCGTCGACGTGCACGCCGGCCTCCGGCAAGCTCACCTGCACGGGCAATCTGCCCACGGCCAAGGAGCCGGTCAGCGCAACAGGCAACCAGGTCACGATCTCGCAGGCGGCCGACAGCAACTACAGCGCAAGCACCGGCACAGGCCTGGTCGTCATCGGCAAAGCAGCCGGCACCACCGGCGATTCAGCGACCGGCAGCGGCACCTATGGAGCGGCGACAACACCGGTCACGGTGACCATTCCGTATGCGGCGTCCGTTGCACCCACAGGTCCGATCACCGTTGCGGATTCGTTCAATAACACTGTCACGGTCGCAGCTTCCAGCTGCACGGCGACCGCAGGCAAGCTGACCTGCACTGTCAGTCTGCCCACGGCGACAGAACCGGTAAGCGCCGGTGGCAATACGCTCACGATCAGCCAGGGAGCGGACCCCAACTACAACGGCAGCACCGGCTCAGGTCTCGTCACGATCGGCAAGGCGGTCGCGACGACCAGCGATAGCGCTGCGGGCACAGGGACCTACGGCGCAGCAACCACGCCAGTGACCATCACGATTCCCTACGCGGGAAGCGTTGCTCCGAGCGGTGCCATCACCCTCAGCGATACGCATGGCAACAGCACCACCGTCCAGGCCTCGTCCTGCACGGCGGCTTCCGGGACGCTGACCTGCACGACCAATCTCGCAACAGTCAATGAGCCGCTGGGGACGAACCCCGTGTCGGTGAGCCAGGCTGGCGATGCGAACTACAACGGCAGCACCGGTACAGGCACGATCACCATTGGCAAGGCAGCCGCCAGCACAGGCGACACGGCGACCGGTACAGGCGTTTACGGAGTCGCGACGACCCCAGTGAAGGTGACCGTTCCGTTTGCCGGCACAACCGCACCGGCAGGCGCGATCACCCTTACCGATACGCACAGCAACACCGTCACCATCCCCGCATCTTCGTGCACCGTGAGTGGCGGGGCGCTGAACTGCACGGCCAATCTGCCCACCGCCAGCGAACCCGTTGGCCAGAACCTCGTTGAGGTGAGCCAGGCTGCCGATGCCGACTATGGCGGAAGCTCCGGCTCCGGCACGGTCACGATCAGCAAGGCACCCGCGACCACCAAGGACACGGCGAGCGGAACGGGCACCTACGGGTCGGCTACTACGACCGTCACGGTGGGCATTCCCTTTGCCGGCAGTGCGGCTCCGACGGGCACTATCACCGTGAAGGACAGTCTCGGGAACACGGTTTCGGCCGCTGCATCCACCTGCTCCGCCGCGGCAAACACGCTCTCCTGCACGGTCAACCTGCCTACGGCGAATGAACCTGTGGGGGCAAACGCCATTACAGTGAGCCAGGGCGCGGATTCGAACTACAGTGGCAGCACTGGTTCGGGCACCCTGACGATCGGCAAAGCAGCGGCGACCACTACGGACAGTGCGAATGGCAACGGCAGCTACGGTGCCCCCACCACAACTGTGGTGGTAACCATCCCGTATGCCGGCGTGACGGCCCCGACTGGAGCCATCACTGTAGCGGACGGATTCAGCAACAGCATCACGCTTGCGGCTTCAAGCTGCGTCAGCTCCGGTGGAGCGCTCACCTGCACGGCGAGCATGCCGACCGCGAATGAGCCTCTGGGCAGCAATGCGGTCACGGTCACGCAGGCCGGCGACACGAATTACAGCGGCAGCTCCGGCACCGGATCGATCACGATCAACCAGGCTGGCGCGCATGGCGGCGACTCCGCCAATGGATCGGGATCCTATGGATCACCGACGACCCCGATCACCATCGTGATCCCGTTCACGGGCGCGACAGCTCCGACGGGCGCCATCACGGTCAACGATGCGCTCGGAAACAGTGTGACGGTGGCGGCCTCCGTCTGCATCGCGTCTGCGAGCGCGCTGGTCTGCCCGGCCACCCTGCCGACGGCGAATGAGCCAGTGGGGAGCAACCCGGTATCGGTGGCACAGGCCGCAGATGCCAATCACGCCAGCAGCACCGGATCCGGCAATGTAAACATCAACAAGGCTGGCGCCACGACAGGGGACAAGGCCGCCGCCACTGGCTATTACGGCGCGGCAACGACGCCTGTGACCGTGACCATCCCGTTTGCCGGTGCCGTCGCCCCGAGTGGCGCAATCACCGTCACCGACAGCCTGGGGAGCAGTGCCAGTGTCGCGGCTTCAGGCTGCTCCGCGGCGAATGGGCAGCTGACCTGCGTGGTGAACCTCGGTACGGCAAATGAGCCGCTGGGCGCGAACCAGGTCACGATTGCCCAGGCTGCGGATGCCAACTACAGCGGCAGCACGGGCTCCGGCACGATCACGATTACGACCTCGCCCGTCAGCCCGATTGGGGGCACCTCGTCTACGGTGCAGAACGTGACTATCACGCAGGGCACAGCCTCCACCCTGCTTACGGCGTCGCTGTCCTACGGTGGAACGGTTGCACCGACGGGTGCGGTGACGTTCACGGTGGACACCGGGGCGTCTGTTACGGCGAAGTGCAGCACGGGCGCTTCCCCGGAGACCTGCACAGCGCTTTACCCGACAGCGGCCTTCCAACTGGGCACGTACACCATCACGGCAACGGAGACAGCCGACGGCAACTACAGCGCCGGCAGCGCCACCGGCACGCTGACGGTGGCACAGGGATCTGTCAGCCCCATTCTGGATTCCGTCAGTGATGTCAGCAACATCCTGATCAGCGCGGGAACGGCATCGGCCACACTGACAGCCAGCCTGACCTACACCGGGCCGATCCCCACAGGCGGCCTGACCTTCAATCTTCCGGGCGGCACGCCGGTAGCCGCGACCTGCACCGCAGGTCCCTCTCCGCTGACCTGCACCGCCAGCTATCCCACGGCAGCGTTGGGTTCGGGAAGTTACCTGATCACGGCGACCGAGGCTGCGGACAGCAACTACCCGCAGGGTGCCGCGACGGCTCTCCTGACGATTACACCGACGGCCACGACGCCGGTCTCGCCTATCCTGGCGACCGGCAGCCATGTAAGCAGCGTCCTGGTGCCGTACGGCACGGCCGCTGCCACTCTGTCGGCCAACATCGTCTACAACGGCCCCGCGCCGACGGGACAGGTCACCTTCACGGTGACCGGTGGTCCGGGAGTCTCGGTGCAGGGTGTGTGCACGTCGGGGTCGTCGCCGATGACCTGCACGGCTGACTACCCGACCTCCACGTTCGGCATTGGCAGCTATCAAATTCAAGTCAATGTGGCAGCAGATGGGAACTATCCGGCTGGCAATGCGATCGGGACGCTGACCATCAGCGAAGTCACCGGGGGGACAAAGGACACCGTCACGGGAACAGGGAACTATGGCGCAGCCACCACACCGGTGACGGTCACCGTTCCTTACGTGGGCGCGCTCGCACCTACCGGCGCCGTGACGGTTACGGATGCCCTGAATAACACGGTGACTGTCTCTGGCTCGGCCTGCACGGCAGCGAGCGGGGTGCTCACCTGCACGGCGAATCTGCCTACGGCAAACGTGCCTGTTGGCACGGACGCCGCTACGGTCAAGCAGGCTGGTGATGCCGTCTACGCGGCGAGCACCGGATCGGGCTCGATCACCATCGGCAAAGCCCTGAGCACAAACGGAGATGGTGCCACGGCTTCCGGTGTGTATGGTGCGACCACAACGCCCGTCAACGTCAGCATTCCGTATGCGGGTACGGTCGCTCCCGGCGGCGTGATCACGGTTGCAGACAGCTTCGGCAACACGGTTGCGGTGCAAGCCTCCAGCTGCGCGGGATCGACTGGTGTGCTGAGCTGCGTCGTGACGCTGCCGACCGCCACGGAACCACTGGGCAGCAATCCCCTGACCGTGAGCCAGGCCGGGGATGCCAACTACAGCGGCAGCACCGGTAGTGGCACTGTCACCATTAAGAAGGCCGGCGCGACCGGAGGGGACACGGCCAGCGGCACTGGCTTCTATGGCGCGCCGACGACCCCGGTGACTGTGAGCATCCCCTACGTGGGTGCCGTGGCTCCGACGGGCATCGTCACGGTGACGGACAGCTTCAGTAACACCGTCAGCGTGCCAGCAGCGAGCTGCAGCGCGTCATCAGGCGTGCTCTCCTGCAGTCTCACCATGCCTACGGCGAATGAGCCGGTGGGTTCCAATCCGGTCAGCGTCGGCCAGGCTGGCGATGCCAATTACAGCGGCAGCACCGGCAAAGGCACGATCACCATCAACAAGGCTGCAGCGACCACCAACGATACGGCAAGCGGTAGCGGCACCTATGGCAGCGCTGTAACGTCGATCACGGTGACGATCCCCTATGCGGGCTCGGCAAGCCCCGCGGGGGCGGTCACGATCGCGGATGGCCATGGCAATACGGTCACGGTCGCAGCTTCTACCTGCACGGTGGCGTCAGGTGCCCTGACCTGCACGGCGAACCTGCCCACGGCGAACGATCCGCTCGGTGCGAACCCGGTGACCGTCAGCCAAGCTGGTGATGCGAACTACAGCGGCAGCACCGGCAGCGGCAGTGTAAGCATCAAGAAAGCGACTGCCACCACCAACGACGCCGTCACGGGAACGGGGACGTACGGCGCGGCGACCACGTCGGTCACCGTGACCATCCCTTATGCCGGTACGGCAGCTCCCACGGGAGCCGTCACCGTGACGGACAGCCTCGGGGAGACGATAACGGTTCAGGCCTCGGGCTGTGCGGCGGCATCCGGCGTGCTCACCTGCACGGCGAACCTGCCCACGGCCAGTGAGCCGACAGGTGCCAATCCGGTCACTGTTGCGCAGGGCGGCGATGCGAACTACAGCGGCAGCACCGGGACGGGCACGGTCACCATCAACAAGGCTGGCGCAGGGTCCGACAACGTCACGGGCACGGGTAAGTACGGAGACGCGACGACGCCGATCAGCGTCACGATCCCCTATGTCGGGTCGCTGGCTCCCACCGGTGTGATCGGCGTGGCGGACAGCTTTGGCAACACGATCTCGGTGCAAGCCTCGAGCTGCACGGCGACTTCGGGAGTCCTGACCTGCACCACCAACCTGCCGACGGCGAATGAGCCGGTGGGTGCCAATCCTGCCACCGTGAGCCAGGCCGCTGACGCTAACCATAGCGCCAGCACCGGCACAGGCTCGATCACCATCAACAAGGCAGCAGCGACCACGAACGACACGGCAACCGGCACGGGAAGTTACGGCGCGGCGTCAACGGCGGTCACGGTCAGCATCCCGTACGCGGGTACAGTGGCGCCGACCGGTGCGGTCTCCGTCTCTGACGGTTTTGCGAATACGGCGACGATCCCGGGCGGAAGCTGCACGGCCTCCAAGGGAACGCTTACCTGCATCCTGAACCTGGCCACGGGGAACGAGCCGGTGGGCAGCAACCCGGTCACGGTCACGCAGATCGGGGACAGCAACTACACCGGCAGCATCGGCACGGGCACGGTCACCGTCAGCAAGGCTGTCGCGGGCGCCGATACCGCAACCGGTACCGGAAGCTACGGTGCGGCGACGACGCCTCTTACCGTGACCATTCCGTATGCCGGCTCCGTCTCGCCTACGGGTGCGATCGTCCTTGCGGACACGCGCGGCAACACGGTCACGGTGCAGGCCTCAACCTGCACCGCGGCTGGTGGCGTGCTCACCTGCGCGGCGACTCTGCCTACGGCGAATGAGCCGGTCGGTGCGAACGCAGTGACTGTGAACCAGGCTGCGGATACCAACCACAGCGCAAGCAGCGGAGCCGGTTCCGTCACCATCAACAAGGCCGCGCCAACGACGGCCGATGCGGCTTCAGGCAAGGGAATCTACGGGCAGGCAACGACGCCGGTTACCGTCACGATTCCTTACGCTGGATCCGTCGCTCCTGCTGGTGCTATCACTCTGGCGGACAGCCTGGGTGAGACAGTAACGGTCCAGGCTGCAGGTTGCACGACGGCTTCGGCCGGCTTGCTCACCTGCACCGCCAACCTGCCCACGGTGAACGAACCAGTTGGTTCAAACGCTGTGACGGTAGCGCAGGCTGGTGATGCCAACTACAGCGGCAGCACCGGTACGGGCATCGTCACCATCAGCAAGGCGACCGCGGGTTCCGATACGGCTACGGGTACCGGAGTCTATGGTGCGCCGACAACCATCGTCACCGTGACCATCCCCTATGCCGGCGCGGCACCCACGGGTGCGATCACGCTGGCCGACACGCACGACAATACGGTGACCGTCACCAGCTGCACAGCGGCGTCCGGTACGTTGACGTGCACGGCGAATTTGCCGACCGCCAATGAGCCTGTCGGGGCCAATCCTGTGACTGTGAACCAGGCAGCTGACGCCAATCACGGCGCGAGCACCGGGACCGGGACTGTCACCATCTACAAGGCTCCCGCAACCAGCAACGATGTCGTGACGGGTACCGGCACGTACGGCGCCGCAACCACGGCGGTCACCGTCACGATCCCGTATAGCGGGGCGGCGGCACCTGCAGGCGCGATCACCGTCACTGACACCCTCGGTAACACCGTGACCGTGCCGGCTTCGAGTTGCACGGCTGCGGCCGGGAAGTTGACCTGTGTCGCTAACCTGCCTACGCCGAACGCCGCTCTGGGTACGGACCAGGTCACGGTCGTACAGGCCCCTGATGCCAATTACAGCGGCAGCACGGGCGGTGGTTCCCTTACCATCAACAAGGCGGGTGCGAGCACCGGGGATAGCGTGACCGGGAACGGCAGCTACGGTGCGGCGGCGACGCCGGTCA
The DNA here is from genome assembly GCA_964658105.1 of Verrucomicrobia bacterium Tous-C9LFEB. Lineage (GTDB taxonomy): Bacteria > Acidobacteriota > Terriglobia > Terriglobales > Acidobacteriaceae > Granulicella. Next base: position 28,477 of record CAZZXY010000014.1, read on the forward strand.
CTGTCACTGTTCCTTACGTCGGATCGACGGCTCCAAGCGGCACGATCACCCTGTCGGATTCATACGGCAACACGGCGACCGTACCGGCAGCGAGTTGCACGGCGGCCAAGGGTACGCTCTCCTGCGCCGCAAGTTTGCCCACGGCGAATGAGCCTGTGGGTAACAACACGATCAGTGTGAGCCAGGCATCGGACGCCATCTTTGCTGGCAGCACCGGCACCGGTATCGTCAGCATTGGCAAGGCACCTGCAACGTCGAGCGACGCGATCACTGGCGGAGGCAGCTACGGCGCAGCCACGGCCGCGATCACGGTCAGCATCCCCTACGCCGGAGCGGTCGCACCTACCGGGGCGATCACGGTCACCGACAGCCTGGGCAACACGGTCACGGTGCAGGCCTCTAGCTGCACCGCGAGCAAGGGAAGCCTGACCTGCCCAGCGAATCTGCCCACAGCGAATGAGCCGGTAGGGACGAACGTCCTTACGGTAAGCCAGGCTGCAGATGCCAACTACAGCGGCAGCACCGGTACTGGCTCGGTCGCCATCGCGAAAACCAGCCCGACGATGTCGGCGCCAACGGTATCGCCCCTGAATGCTGCTTTCGGCACCTCCGTCACGCTCACGCAAAGTGTGCCTGCCGGCGAGACCGGAACGGTGACGTTCTACAGCGGAGCAACTGCGCTGGGCACAGGGACCATCACGAACGGGGTTGCCACCCTGACTACCTCCGCGCTGCCGCAAGGGGTTGATGTCATCACGACCAAGACGAGCGGCGACAGCAACTACAACGCAGCGACAAGCCCGGCAGTGACGGACAACGTCGCAGGAGGCGTCGCGCAAATCGGGCTGACCTCCTCGCAGAACAACTCGACGTTTGGCAGCCCGGTCACCTTCACGGCTACCCTGTCGACGAGTTCCACCAGCACGATTGCGGGAACGGTGACCTTCTATGACGGTACGGCGGCCCTGGGAACGGCGACCGTGACCAACGGCTCGGCCACGGTCAGCACCTCGGCTCTGACGGTCGGCACCCACCCCATCACGGCGACCTTTACGCCGGCGACGGGCAGCCCGTTTGCCACTGTCACGTCCTCTGCGCTGTCACAGGCCGTGGTTGCGGCAACATCAACCATCGCTCTGACCTCCTCCTCGAATCCGGCCATTGTGGGCGCGCCCGTTACGTTCTCTGCGACGGTGCCGACCACGAGCGCAGGTGTGGTTCCAACTGGCTCGGTGACGTTCTACGACGGTACCGTGGTCCTGGGTACAACAACGCTGAACGGCTCCGGCGTCGCGAACTTTGCGACATCGACGCTCTCGGGCGGTGTGCACAACGTGACAGCCGCGTATGCGGGAGACAACGTATACGCTGCCTCCGCGTCGAATGCCATCGCACAGGGCATCAGCGACTACGGGGTTGGCAATACAACACCGACCCTCACCGTGGATCCAGGGTCCCCAGCTGCGTTCAACATCACCGTGACATCAACCCCCGGGGTGACCTTCAGTGCACCGGTGGTGCTCACGGTGGCCGGTCTGCCGGCGAACTTCACCGCAGACTTTGCACCCGGGACGGTAACGCCTGGAGCCAGCGGACAGTCGTCGACGATGACCGTCCAGACGCTTACCAAGGTGGTGGCGCAACTCGAGCACAAGCAACACGTGAAGAGCTATGAGGCCGCAGTTCTGTGGGCCTGCCTCATTCCGCTTCTCGGGCTGCGGAGGGTTCGGCGCCGCATGCCGAAGGTGATGCTGATGGCGCTCCTCTGCCTGGCTTCATTCGGCGCCATCGCTCCTCTGACGGGCTGCGGCGGCGGGTATTTCGGACCGGCACCGACGAGCTACACACTCACGGTGACGGGAACAAGCGGTACGCTCCAGCGCTCCACCACGGTGACCCTGAATGTCCGCTAACCTCCGGCACTTGCGGGTGCTCCAGACCAGGCGAGCCGGCAGCGGCTCAATGACCCTGAGGATTTTGATGAAACGCTGGATCCATGTAAGTCTGTTCGCCCTGTCCGTGTTGTTCGCAAGCGCGTGGGCGCATGGGCAGAGCGGTGCCGAGGCACCTTTCGGGCTGGAGATGGGGCAGGTAGCGCCCCTTCAGATCGGGGTGCAGTACCAGGCGACACATGCCAATGCGCCCCCAGGCCAATGTGGATGCTTCTGGATGCAGGGCGGCGGCGTGCAGGTGCTTCGCTCGTTCCGCTCGGACTGGGGCGCGATGGCCGATGTGTATTACGGGAGCAACCCGAAGGTCAACGGAACCGACGAGCAGATCAGCATCTTCAATTACCTTTTCGGGCCCAGGTATACCTACAGGACCACGACTCGCTATACGCCCTATGCGCAGCTTCTCGCGGGCGCGTCCAAGGTGTCCTCCAACTATTACGTCTACAAGTCCAACAATACGTACCTTGCCGCTGAAGTTGGAACAGGCGTGGAGGTGTACCTGACGCCCCGCATCTCCGCGGTGCCGCTGGAGGCGAACTGGGTGTACTCCCGTGCACTGAATGGCGTAAATACGCGGCAGAACAACCTTCGGGTGGGTGTCGGGCTGGTGTACCGCTTGGGACCGAGGTAGGCGTCAGGGCTGCCCCGCCGAAGCGGGCGGGGTGATGTGCTGGACGAGCACCTCGTCCTTGGCCTTGTGCAGCTGCTGCACCTTTGCGAGTTCGGCGTTCGCCTGCGCTGTGCGGCCCAGTGTTTGTTCGAGGCGGGCAAGGCGGTAGTGTGCATCCGGTTCTTCCGGGGCCAGGACGATGGCACGACGGAAGTCCGCCTCGGCTTCCTCGTTGCGCTTGTCGTGTGCGTTCACCAGGCCGAGATCCAGCCAGGTGAGGCGGACGGCGTTGGGCTGGGCCGCGGCCCGCTCAAGGGAGGTACGCGCGGCGGCCCAATCGTTCTTCTTGATGGCAAGGTCGCCCTTGTAGGTGAGCGCCTGTGTGTGCGTGGGGTCGAGCCTGAGTTCCTGGTCGAACTGGGGCTCCGCCTCCGCGAAGTCGCCCCCCTTCCAAAGCAGGTAGCCAAGGCCGAAGTGGAGGTCCGGGGTGTTGGGGGCTGCGGCTTCTGCGGCGCGAAACTGAGCGATGGCGCCGGTCGTGTCACCCCTCGCATCGAGGGCTTCGCCGGCGATCATGTCTGCCTGGGCGGAGTTGGGGTCCTGCTTGAGAATGAGTTGATCCTGCTCGAGGGCGCAGCCGTAGTCCTTGGCCCACAGACAGCTTTGCGCAAGGGTGAGCCGAAGCTGAAGATTGTCCGGGGTGAGATCGAGGCCAGCGCGGAGATTGGGGATCGCCGCCGCGTACTGGCCGCTGCCATAGAGAGCCATGCCGAGAAGGAGCTTCGGGCGAGGGTCGGCCGGGGCCTGCTTCACAGCGGCTTCGAGGGGCTGTACGGCCTCGGCAAGCTGGGCCTGTTTGAAGAGAGCGAGACCGAGGTTCAGCTGCAGGCCAGGGATGTCCGGATTGAGCGCAAGCGCCCTGCGGTAGGCAGGGACAGCTTCTGTGTAGTTGCCCACGAGTGCGAGGTCCAAGCCGAGATGGGCGTTGGCCTCCGCGTCGTTGGGGTTTGTGGCGAGGATTTGCTGCCAAGCCTGTGCAGCGCCTCGGAGATCCTTTGCGCCCTCAAGTGCGATCGCACCCTGTTTTGCTGCCGACAGCGCGTCCTGCCCAAAGGCGTGCACGGGAAGCAGCAAGAGAAGCACGAGCGCTGGAGCGAGACGTTGCACAAAGCACCTGGCCGAAGAGTACATGCACGCGGAAGCTCAAGGCCAGCGCGCGGCGTGGGAAAAGGGAAGGGCGCAACGGTGGTTGCCGTTGCGCCCTCGGTTGGGATGGGGCTGGGTTAGAAGAGGAACTTGGCGCCGAACTGCAACGAGCGCGGGTCATAGGTGCTGGTGACCCGGCCGTAGTTGCTGTCTGCAAAGCCCGTATCGACGTTGTTGAATTCGGTGTGGTTGAAGGTGTTGTAGCTTTCCGCGCGGAGCTGCAGGCGTGGACCCTCATGCGAGGTCAACAGGAAGTCCTTGTAGAGCGACAGGTTCCAGTTGAACAGGCCAGGGCCAACGACGCTGTCCTTGCGGGCGTTACCGAAGCCACTCTGAGTTGGATCGACCCAGGGAGCAATCGGTGCGGAGAAGGCAGAGGTATTGAACCACTGCGAGACGGACTTCGGATAGGTGACTTTGCCGACAAGGTTGGGACGGGGGTTGGTGTTGCCACCCAGGCCAACGACATCCGGACCGTTGTAGTAGATGTTGACCGGCACGCCGCTTTCCGCAACTGTTACACCGGCAACCTGCCAGCCGCCGAGCGTGTTGCGCAGCAGGCCATTGCTGGAGTGGGCATAGAAGGGCAGGACATAGATGTAGTTCGCGTTGAAGATGTTGCGACGGTCGAAGCCGCCCGAACCACGGTCATACGACTTGTCGTAGGGATTGGAGAGCGCACCGTTGCCGCTGCCTGCGAGATTGACGGAGGTGAGATCGGTGCTTTGGATGTCGATCTCATGCGACCAGGTGTAGCTGAACTGCATGGTGAGGCCGTGCTTGGCTTCCATACGCATGGACGCCTGCAGGGAGTTGTAGTGGAAGTTGACGCCATTTTCTTCCTGGCGGATGTTGGAGTATCCGAAGTAGGGTCGAACGGTGTTGACGTCGATCTTATTGGTCGCAACCTGCTCGCGTAGAAGCGGGGAGGAGTTCAGCGCCAGATCATTGATCTCGCGCAGATCGTCCTGGTTCCATCCACTCGTCCCGACATAGCCGAGCAGGAAGACCCACGAAGGGGCGATCTGCTGTTGCATGCCGAGGCTGTACTGGAAGGTAGCCGGGTTGGGGTAGTACTGCGCGAGGTTCGTGAGACCGCCACCGCGCTGGACACCAGCACCCTGGGTCACACCGGTCCTGTTATCGACGGTGGGACGGCTCAGGAAGACGTTGTTCAGCGTGGGCTGGAAGGCGAAAGGCGGGGTATTCGCGATGTTGTAGGTGTCGTTGCCCTGGACGCGCTCATAGAACTGGCCCACGCCACCACGGATCACGCTCTTGCCATCGCCCCGGACATCCAAGGCGAAGCCAACGCGAGGTTGGATGTTGTAGTTGTCGTTGTTGACCAGGCCACGAGGCACGCCGTTCTGGCCGGCGAAGTCGATGCCGTTGGTGTAGAACTCGGCACCGTCCACAACCGTCGTTCCGGTGGTGGAACCGGGGACGTAGTGAGCCGGATTGAAGTTGCCCAGCTGGTTGTTCTTCTCGTAGACGTGTGGGAGCACGTCGTAGCGAACGCCCAGGTTCAGCGTCAGGCGCTGGGTGGCATGCCAGTCGTCCTGTGCGTAGAAGGAGTAGGTGTTGTTGACGTAGTGGTTGGTGCGCTGCTGCTGCAGCTGGGAGTAGCTGGAAGCGAAGCCGGTGAGGAAGTTGATCCAGGAGTTCTGCGTAAAGCCGCTGGCGTTGAAGCTGTAATCGCCTTCGGTATCGGCCTGAAGCTGCTGGTTCTTGTCCATGCGCATGTAGCTGAAGCCGGCCTTCAAGGCGTGCTTGCCGGAGATCTTGGACACGTCGTCACGGAGCTGGTAGTCGAGGAAGGAGTTGTGCCACGGCCAGTAGATGGCAGTGTAGGTGGTATTCAGCGGGCCGCCGCCGAAGCCGATTTGCGGCAGACGGTTCAGGGCATTGTTGCCGGTGAAGTAGCTGCCGGCGCTCCATCCCGTGGGCTGCTGATAGATACCGGTGGGGGTGACGCTGATGGTGTTGCCGTTGACGTTGAAGGCGGTCTCGTTCAGCAGCGTCGGGGTGAGCTGCTGGCTGAGCTTGACGACGGCAGCCCAGGAGGGATTGGAGAACACATCGCCGACCGTGGAGTAGGAATCGCCGCTCCACTGCGTGGGGATGATGGTCTGCGACATGGCGTCGTGGATCCAGCTGCCGAGCAGATGGTACTTGTCACTGAAGTTGTGATCGACGCGGACCACGTCTTCGCGGACAAAGGTCGGCTGCTTGGGGGAAGCAACGAAGTTTGTGCCGCCGTCATTGGGCAGGGGGATGGCACCGACGCCGGTGTTGGGGAGGTAGAGGAGCGCATTGGGATCCAGGACGCCCTTAGGGATTACCTGCTGGCCGGCAGCGTTCCTCGGGAAGGGATCGCCTTGAGTCAGCCCTGCGGTTGTGATCGCGGAGCTTGCCGCTCCGTCTGCCGTTACAGGAACGCAAAGGAGCCCGAGCCCGCTTGCCCCGTTGGCACAGGTGTGTGTTGTGGAGGCGTCGCTGCCGAAGGGGGTGTAGGCGAGATCCTGTCCGGCGACAGGGTAGTCGGACGCGGGAGGCGTCGCCTGCTGTGCGGGCTGTGCGCCCTGGATGTACCGACGCCATTCTTCACCGGCGAAGAAGAAGGTCTTGTTCAACCCCATGTTGTACAGGTGAGGGATGGCGACCGGGCCGCCGATGTCGCCGCCAAAGATGTTGAGGCGAAGTTCGGGCTTCTTCTTGGGAGTGCCGCTGTTCTTGTTGAAGTAGTTGTTCGCGTCGAAAAGGTCGTTGCGGTTGAACTCCCACAGGGCGCCATGGAAGCTCTTGGTGCCCTGCTTCAGCACCATGCTCACGGTACCGCCGGAGGAGATGCCGTAATCCGGGGTGTAGTTCGAGCTAAGCACCTGGAACTCATCGAGCATGTCCGGGGAGGGCATGACGTCGAGCTTGCCGCCCGATCCGCGGTCATACACTTCACCACCGTTGATCAGCCAGTTGTTGTGATCGGGGCGCATGCCGTTGAAGCTGAGATTGAAGCTGGAACCCTGGGCGGTGACGCCGTTGAACGAAGGATTGGTGGTCGCGACACCTGTGCCCAGCGAGGTAAGACCGATGACGTTGCGGCCGTTAGTCGCGAGCTGCACCATCTGCTGACCGGTGATGAGGGTACTGACTTCGCTGGTCTCGCTCTGTACCTGCAAAGCGTCAGCCTCAACCGTGACCGTGGTGCCTTCATCGCCTGCTTTGAGGGAGACGTCCTCGTTGAGCGTCTGCGCGACGTTCATGACGATGTCGTTGCGCTTGTACTGCGTAAAGCCCGCGACTTTGACGCTGAGATTGTATTTGCCGACGTCCAGTCCGGTGAAGTCGAACAGGCCTGCGGTGTTGGTGGTTGCGCTACGGGTTGCGCCGGTACCTGGGTTGGTCAGGGTGATCTGGGCCTTGGGAATGATGGCGCCGCTGAGGTCGGTGACGGTGCCGGTGATCTCTCCCGAGCCCTGGGCGAAGGCGGACGGTGCGACAAGAACGAGCGCGGCGGATGCAGCCAGGGTAGCTATTCGCCACTGGGTGGAACGGTCCCCAAGCTGAAAGCGAAGGTCCCGCAGGTGTCGAAGATTGAACATCAGTTCTCCTTGTTCCGCAGTGAATGCCACTGGGGAAAGAACGACCTTGAATGGACTTGCCACCAAGTCAAACAGGCCGGTGGATTCGCCTTTAGTGAATTGTTAAGGGCCCATTCCAGAAAGCTGCGATCGTCCTCGCGTTTTTTGGCGACGAAGTAAATCATCTGCTTTCGTGTCGGAGGGTTGTATCACGAGTGCGGAATCAAGTGTCAAGGCATTTCGGCGGCCCGAATCAACACGTATCTGCCCGGTCAAGCTGTGCCAGGGTCGGGAAGGAAAGCCCTGTTCTCGTGTCATCGCTTACATGATTTACGAAACCGTTTGCCTGTTTATTTTGGAAGTCGCCGTTGTGTCTTTAGTGCCTTGAAGCTCCCTCGGCTAAGTAGCTTCTGAAGCGGAGGCGAAACAGCGAAAGCGGCGGGCGGAGGACGCCTGGCCAGGACCTCTGGCTGTCCGTAGTTGCTGGACGAGATCGGTGCGAGGGGGTGAAGATCGTCGCATGAAAGCGCTTCTGCTAACGAAGTATGGCCATCTTGAAGTGCAGGACGTCCCGCGACCGGAAATCGGGGCGGCTGACTTGTTGATCAGGATCGCCGCCTGCGGGATTTGTGGAAGTGACGTCCACGGGTATGACGGGTCGTCTGGACGGCGTATTCCGCCCCTTGTGATGGGGCATGAGGCAGCCGGCACCGTGGTCGAGGTCGGGTCGGCGGTGAGCGGCTTTGTTCCTGGAGATCGCGTCACGTTTGATTCGACGGTTTATTGCGGCTCGTGTGCCTTCTGTCTTCGCGGTGAGGTGAACCTCTGTGACGATCGGCAGGTCCTCGGAGTGTCCTGCGGTGAGTACCGGCGCGCAGGCGCCTTCGCGGAGCTCCTGGCCGTGCCTGCGCGCATCGCCTACCTGCTGCCGGCTGGCCTTTCTTTCTCAGAGGCGGCCATGCTGGAGGCCGTGTCGGTTGCCCTCCATGGGGTCGCGGTGTCCCGGATGACCCGGGGTGACACCGTGCTGGTGATTGGCGCTGGGATGATCGGGCTGCTCCTGTTGCAGGCGGCGCGGGCTGCCGGGGCCGAGCGCGTCTTTGTCGCGGATGTGGATGCGAGCCGGCTGGTGCTGGCGGCTGAGCTTGGTGCTGACGAAACGTTTCTGGCATCCGGCTCAGCTCTCGTGGCGGACATGCTGGATCGGACAGGGGGGCGGGGAGTAGGATTCGTGCTCGAAGCCGTCGGCCGCGACGAGACGATCGCGACCGGTATCGACTGCGTGCGCAAGGGAGGAACGGTCACTTTGGTCGGCAACATCACGCCGGAGGTTACGCTGCCGCTGCAGAAGGTGGTGTCGCGACAGATTCGGCTGCAGGGTTCCTGTGCTTCTGCGGGTGAATACCCCGAGGCGATGGCCTTGATCGCCAGCGGGCAGATCAAGGTAAAGCCGTTGATTACGGCCGTAGCTTCCCTGGAGGCTGGACCTGCCTGGTTTGAGAGGCTGCATGCGCACGAGCCGAACCTGATGAAGATCGTGCTGGATCCCCGTGGGGAGAGTCCATCCCCTGAGTCCGTGGAGGCGCGATGAACGATCGATTATTCGACCTTCGCGGACAGGTTGCCGTTGTGACCGGAGCAAGCCGCGGCCTAGGCCAGTACCTTGGCCGTGCTCTTGCACAGGCTGGAGCCGATCTGATCGTCACCAGCCGACGCAAGACAGACCTGGATGGTTTTGTGGCGGAGATCGAAGGGCTCGGGCGGAGAGCGACGCCGATGGCCCTGGATGTGCGCAATCAGGAAAGTATCGAGGCTTTCGGGGCGGCCGTGGCGACGAGCTTCCCGCAGGTGCATATCCTGGTCAACAATGCGGGGTGCAATGTGCGCAAACCTGCGCTTGAGGTGACCTGGGACGACTGGAATCTGGTGCTCGACACGAACCTGCGAGGCAGTTTCTTTGTCGCACAGCAGATGGCCCGGTTGATGGTGCCGCATGGCTATGGGCGCATCATTCACATCGGTTCCGTCACAAGTGTCTTCGGTTACGCGGGGCTGGCTCCGTATACAGCGAGTCGTGGCGGTATCCGCCAGCTGACGATGAGCCTGGCGGACGACTGGGGCAAGCACGGGATCACGGTGAACTGCCTGGCACCGGGTTGGTTTCAGACAGCCCAGAATCGTGTGCTGTATGAGGACAAGGAGTGGGTTGAGTATCTCCAGGATCGTATTCCCCTGAAGCGACCCGGCGAACCCCATGATCTGGATGGAGCCGTTGTGTTCCTGGCGTCTGAAGCAAGTCGTTACGTCACAGGACAGACGCTGCTGGTCGATGGAGGCATCACGACCGGATCCATGCGAGCCACAGTCAAGCGGCCTGAAAGCCCCAAGCCCAGCCATTCCGAGGATAAGCCATGAGAATACCTTCCTGCCTGTTGCGCTCTGCTGCCATGGGTCTGTTCGCATGCACGGCAAGCGCCTTGTCTTTGCCGGGAACAGCGCAGAGCCCGGCTGCTTCCTCAACGAACCACCTCAGGGTGTACTTCGTCGATGTCGAGGGTGGCCAGGCGACGCTGTTCGTCACCCCTGAGGGGCGGTCGTTACTGATCGACACGGGCTGGCCCGGAAACAACGGGCGAGATGCCGACCGCATCGCCGCTGCAGCCAAGCTGGCGGGTGTCGGCAAGCTGGACTACCTCCTCGTGACGCACTTTCATACCGATCACGTGGGAGGCGTTCCGCAACTCGTCTCACGGCTGCCGGTGGGCACCTTTATCGATCATGGGCCGAACCGCGAGCTGGACCATGGGATCACAGAGCAGGGGTATGCGGCCTATCAGAAGCTGCTGACGACGAGTGGAGCCAAGCACATCGTCGCGCAACCGGGGCAGGTACTGCCGATCGGTGGCATGTCGCTGAAGGTCATCAGCGCGGATGGGCAGTTGCTCAAAACGCCGCTGCCGGGCGCCGGACAAGCGAACGCTTCCTGTGCGACCTCTGCGACCAGGCCTGCTGATCAGACCGAAAACAGCCGTTCGCTCGGCGTAGAGATCACCTATGGTCGGCTGAAGCTTTTGGATCTCGGCGATCTTACCTGGGACAAGGAGATGCAACTGATGTGTCCCAGCAACCGGATTGGACACGTGGATGTGTACATCGTGTCGCATCATGGCTGGTACCAGAGTTCCAGTCCCGCCCTGGTTCACGCGATCCATCCACGCGTGGCCATTATGGATAACGGAGAGACCAAGGGCGGCTCGGTCCCTACGATGGAGACGTTGAGTCACAGTCCGGCGCTGGAGACCCTATGGCAGGTTCACTATTCGGCGGAGGGTGGAGCTGGGCATAACACTGCACCGCAATACATCGCCAACCTGCAGGGCTCTGATCCGGGCAACTATCTCCAACTCACCGCGTCGCCGGATGGAAGCTTCTCTGTCTTTAACTCCAGAACGGGAAGCACCAAGGATTACGCAGCAGCTACGCAGCAGGCAAAGGCGCGCTAGACGGCGGCATTGAGGTGGATCGGTTCGATCCTGATCGGTTCGATTTTGCCCAGCAAAAACATGTAACCGAGAAGGCCTATGACGAGATAGATGCCCGAGACGCCGAAGGCCCATGCGTAGGAGTGGGTGGCGTGGACTATGTACCCCGTGATGATCGGTGCAGCAATGCCGGAGAGCTGATTGGAGAGATTCACGATGCCGCCCACCGTGCCGACGCTCTTGCGTGGGGCGATCATGGACGGGATCGCCCAGCCAATCGGCGATGCTGCGGAGAGACCGCCGATGGAGACGCTGATCCACAGCAAGGCCCGGCCCGCGGTATGGGCGTTCGCTGCACCAAGAATGCCAAGGCCAAAAGCGGTTCCACAGATGAGGACGGTTCTGCGTACGCGGCTGGCGTCCCATCCGCGCCTTATCAGCGCATCGGAGGTGAGTCCCGCGGTAAGGTCCGTGCACGTTGCAAACAGCCACGGTACGCCGGTGTACAGGAACGAGTGCAGAAGATCGATGTGCAACGCGAAGGAGAGATAGCTCGGAAGCCAGGTCACCAACAGGTAAAAGACGTAGTTGTACGCGCCCATACCGAGCGAAAGGCCCAGGACCTTGCGGTTCGTGAGCAGCGAGCCCAGAGACGCTGGAGCACCCGTGGTGTGCAGAGGTTGCGGGTCAGCGAGGACCGGTGCGACGTAATCAGGATCGGATGCCCTCTCGGGGTCGCGGTAGAGCCTGGAGAACAAGCCAAAGTAGCCGAGGCTGAGGAGACCGGTGACAACGAAGCTCCAACGCCAGCCGATCCGCAGGAGCAAGACCCCGAGCAGGGGAACGCCAATCGCGGAGGCGAACTTCGCGGCGGCGTCAAAGATCGCAGTGGCCGTCCCTTTCTCACGGTCGGGGAACCACATGCCGACCGCCTTCGCGTTGGCGGGGAAGGTGGGTGCCTCACCTACCCCAAGCAGAAGCCTGGCAGCAAAGAAGCCCGTGATGTTTGGCGTGATCGCGGCAGCAAAGGAGGCAATCCCCCAAAGAAAGGTGCTGACACGCCCCACGCGCCGCACGCCAAAACGGTCCAGCAAGAGACCTACAGGCAGTTGGCAGGCAGCGTAGCTCCAGTTGTAGGCTCCTGACAGGTAGCCGAAGGTGATGTCTGAGATCCCGAAGGTGCTGTGCAGGGCGCTATGCGAGACCGAAAGGTTGACCCGGTCGAAGTAGTTCACCAGCACGCCGAGACCAAGCAGGCCAGCGATACGCCATCGCCCCGGGTGAGCGAACCCGTCCGGAACCGGTTGGGAGGTCATGGTCCAACAGCTTAACGTGACGCAGAAGGAGTTTGCGAATCGGCCAACCCAGACGGACGGGTTGTGACGCCAGCGGGAAACAACGCTGCATCGTGAACGCTGTCGCCGACGTTCGCCGAGGGGGTATGCTCCCACATGCAGCGGCGCTCTTAGGGCAGACAGCTTCGGGAGGAGCAAGTGAGGATGAACAAACGCGAGTTTCTGAAGGGGAGCGTGGCTTTCGCCGCGATGCAAGCCGTCCGGGGCAGCATGGCAGAAGTGAGCACCACGGTACCCCGCGAGAACTGGGCCGGCACCTTTCACTACAACACCGAGCATGTGCTGCAGCCTGCATCCGTGGAGCAGGTCCAGCGGGCGGTCACGAGCGTCGACAGTGTGCGGGCCCTGGGAACGCGGCACAGCTTCAATGGCATCGCAGACTCCAGGGTTGCCCTGATCAGCACCTTGGGTTTGACAGACTTCAAGCTCAATTCAGCGGCCAGGACGGTGACGGTGGGCGCTGGGGTCAAGTACGGTGATCTTGCCGTACTGCTCGACAAGGCGGGCTTTGCTCTGGCGAATATGGCATCGCTGCCGCACATCTCCGTTGGTGGTTCGGTTGCGACGGGGACGCACGGTTCTGGTTTGCGCAACGGCAATCTCGCAACCTCCGTCAGCGGCATTGAGTTCGTTGCCGCAGATGGCAACCTGCACAGTTTGAGCCGCACCAGGGATGGCGATGCGTTTCACGGGGCAGTGGTGAACCTGGGATCCCTCGGCGTGGTGACCCATGTGACGCTCGATGTTGAGCCGACTTATGACATGACGCAGATCGTCTACCGGGGTCTGAACTTCAACGAGCTGGAGCACAACTTCGAAGCCATCATGAACACGGGATACAGCCTCTCACTATTCACGAACTGGCAGCACCACGAGGCATGGGAGGTGTGGATCAAACGGCGTGTCGACCAAGGGGGCGCTGCTCCACCGCCGGAGATGTTCTATGGCGCGAAGCTTGCCACCGAGAAGCTGCATCCAGTGGTGGGCCAGGGTGCGGAAAAGACGACCGATCAGTTGAACACGGTGGGCAAATGGTATGAACGCCTGCCTCACTTCAAGATGGAGTTCACGCCCTCTACGGGCCGCGAGATCCAGACGGAGTACTTTGTGCCGTTTGAGTCGGCGTACCCGGCTCTGCTTGCCGTGGAGAGTCTGCGCGACCAGATCACGCCTCACCTTTTTGTGACGGAGCTTCGCTCCGTAGCTGCGGACGACCTTTGGATGAGCATGGCGTACAAGCGGCGTTCGCTCGCGATCCATTTCACCTGGAAGCCGGAATGGGATGCCGTGCTGAAGGTGATACCGCAGGTGGAAGCGAAGCTGAAGCCGTTCGCGCCAAGACCCCACTGGGCGAAAGTGAACACGCTGAGCGCGGCGCGGATCGATCCTGTCTACCCTCGCGCGAACGACTTCAAGGAACTCATGAAGCAGTACGACCCCAGGGGCAAGTTCCTGAACGAATACATGAAGGACAAGGTGTGGGGCTGATCCGAAGCTGGGCATGCTCTCTGGGCGTTTTCGATGGGATCACCAGGTTGGACCCATGCGGGGACAAGGGCAACTGCGGGGATGGGGAGCGGGCCCTTGGAGTGGGTCGGGGCACACCACGAGCATCACACTGCATGTGAGTGAAGAAAGAGATCGAAGAGTGGCGGAGCAGATGAATGATTGTGAGCGGCGCTGATCTATGCCACCCATCGTAGAGCAGCAGAAGACGACCTACCCGAACAAGAAGATCGAGCAGTCTGGCGGCCCGGGAACTGCGCCCCGCTGGAGTCCCAGCAACAAAACCGCCGTCGGCGCAGCCGCCTGCATGGACAGCCGTGTCTGGTTCACCTTGAGGGCGGGCAGCATCGATGAGGTGTACTACCCCGACGTGGATCAGCCAAATACGCGATCCGTGCGTTTCCTGGTGACGGATGGCGATCGCTATTTCTCGGACGAAAGCGGTGCCGTGGAACATCGGGTGGAGTACCTGACCCAGGGTGTCCCGGCATACCAGGTTGTCTGCGCCTGCCCCACCGGACGTTATCGGTTGAACAAACAGATTTGTTGTGATCCTGCCAGGAACGCCATTCTGATGCGCGTTCAGCTTGAGGACCTTGCCCCGACAGGCAAGCAGCTGAGGCTATTCCTGCTTGTTGATCCCCAGATCAGTGGTGAGGGTCGAAACAACACCGTCTGGATTGGCAGCTACAAGGGCGCAGCGATGCTGTGCGCTGCCAACAATGGCGCAAACCTCGCGGCCGCGGCGGAGGTCGGGTTTGTGCAGGCAACCTGCACGTACCACGGGCAGCGGGATGCGATCGAAGAGTTACGGAAGCATGGCCAACTTGTCGATCGCTACAACTTTGCCCAGGGGAATGCCATGCTCTGCGGTGAGCTGGACTGGAAGGGGAGAAGCGAGGCATTCAGCGTCGCCGTGGCCTTCGGGCAGTCAGATTCGGAGGCTTGCCTTCAGGCACGTGCCGGGGTCACTCAGTCCTTTGACGACGCGCTCAGCAGGTTCACGAAGCAGTGGCTGCAGCAGCAGGACAGATTCGCCGCTGTTCGGGATCGCTCCGGGTCCGAGCTAGATCTCTATCGAGTCAGCACCATGGTTCTGCAGGCACATCAGTCCAAGAGCTTTCCGGGTGGATCCGTCGCCAGCCTTTCCATCCCCTGGGGTTTTGCTGAAGGGGACAAGAACAGCGGAGGGTACCACGTGGCCTGGCCTCGTGATCTCGCTGAGGTTGCGGTCGGGAAGCTCGCCGCAGGGGATTACCAGTCAGTCCGGGCCAGCCTCTTCTATATGGCGTGCACGCAGGAGGAGGACGGCTCGTGGGCTCAGAATATGTGGCTGGACGGCACGCGTCACTGGGGTGCGATCCAGAAGGACGGCATCGCGATGCCGGTCATGCTCGCCGCGCGCCTTCGCGAGGCCGATCAGCTGGGCAGCTTCGATCCGTGGCCGATGATCCATCGTGCTGTCTCTTTTCTGCTCGAAACGGGACCGTCCAGCGAACAGGATCGCTGGGAAACGTCGCCCGGGTATAACCCGTTTACGCTTGCCTGCGAGATCGGTGCCCTGCACGCGGCTTCGTTCTTTGCCCAGGATCGCGGACTGACGGCGGTTGCCAACTTCCTGCAGGAGTCAGCCGATGCATGGAATGAGGCGATCGAGAGCTATCTCTGGGTCGAGGACACGGAGCTTGGACGCAAGCACGGCGTGCGCGGCTACTATCAGCGCCTGGCCCCACCAGACATCATCAAGAACAAACCTGCGGGCACGCTGTTTACAGTGGAGCCAAATCATTCCTTCGGTCTCCGTTCCAGGCTTGCACAGGAGATTGTCTGCGTGGATGCTCTTGCGCTGGTCCGATTTGGTCTGCGTCGTCCGGACGACCCCCGGATCCTTTCCACACTTGAGCTGATCGATAAGGTTCTGTGTGTCGATCTGCCGACCGGCAGGGGGTGGCGACGGTATAACTACGACGGCTACGGCGAGCATGCGGACGGCAGACCTTATGAAAAGACCGGAGTGGGCCACTGCTGGCCGTTGCTGGCGGGAGAGCGGGCGCATTACGAGCTGGCAGCCGGCAACCACGCGATGGCGGAGGAGCTTTGCCGAACCATCGGACGCCAGACCAGCAGTTGCGGCATGATCCCGGAACAGGTCTGGGATGAAGAAGACATACCGGGCCGAGGACTGATTCGGGGACGCCCGTCCGGCTCCGGCATGCCGCTTGCCTGGGCGCATTCCGAGTTTGTCCGGCTCTTACGCTCGCTGGAGAAGGGCGATGTGTGGGACCGTCCACAACCTCTTTGGGAGCGGTACGCTCGCGATGGAGTCCGTTCCGACCTGCAGATCTGGACGGAGCGGGAGCCGCGTGAGTGGGTCACCGAGGGGTATCGACTCCGCCTGGACCTCCCATTCTCCGCGGTGGTTTTCTGGAAGCTTGATGACGGCGTAGAGATTCAGCAAAACACCAACGATTCCGGGCTGAGGGTACAGACAACAACCCTCGACATAAGACAAGCGAAGGCGGGATCCAAGCTTGCCGTACGCATTCAGCCGATTGGGGCTGGGAAGGCGAAGCAACAGACCCTGGTCGTTCGACAACGTGCTGCAAGGTCCATCTAGAAGGTCCGTCCAGAGTCGGTTGGGGCGTGCGAACGGACTCCTGAATTTCCATCCCGAGTTTGCCGAGGCTCGGCTGGCCAGAAAAGGGCGGTCGCCGCAAGGGTTTGTCGGGATAAGTTTGTCGGATGCGGCGTATTATGGCGGGCCACAGCGAAGTTTTTGCATCCAACGAATGTCCCTAAATTGACAAGAACGGAAGAAGAACCATGAAGAAGTATCTGGCAGTCGCGTGTGTGATGGTGTGCTCGGCAATTCCTACCCTGGGTCAGGACTCAGACAAGGCCAAGCTGAATAACCGCATCTCTGCAGCCCATGCGGTGTTGCACGAGTTGATGGCCACTCCTGACAAGGGCATTCCTTTGAACATCGCGGCAAAGGCGACCTGTGTTGCCGTTGTGCCTGGCTTCAAAAAGGGAGCTTTTCTGATCGGCGCTCAGTACGGGCAAGGCGTGGCTACATGCCGTACCTCAGCAGGAGGTTGGAGCGCCCCGGTATTCATCCAGATGACCGGTGCGAGCTTCGGCCTCCAGGCTGGTGGCCAGTCGACGGATCTGGTGTTGGTTGGCATGAATCACCGCAGCATGGACGACATGCTGAAGGACAAGGTAAAGCTGGGAGGCGATATCGCCGTTGCCGCTGGACCGGTCGGGCGTAATTCCCAGGCCGCGACCACCGCGCTGGCCAGTGCGGAATTCCTGGCCTATTCCCGGAGCCGTGGTCTGTTTGCCGGCATTGACCTTACGGGAGACGTAGTGAACCAGAACGTGGGAGATACGGAGACCTTCTACGGCAAGGGCATCCCGTATCAGAAGATCCTCTCCGGTTCCGTGCCCACCCCTCCCTCCGCGCAGCATTTTGTGAAGACGGTAGCTCAGATGTTCCACGAAGGAAAGCGCGCCGCAAAGTAGCTGAATCAAGGTAGCTCGAGGTGCCGGGCGCGATCAGGTGTTGGCCCAGTGGCTAAGACCTGATCGCGTTCTCGGCGTCGAAGGACCGACCTGGCCGTCGAGTCTACGATTCTTTGTTGGGTATGTTTCTCCTTGCGCATCGGGGGTTAGCCCCACTGGGAAGCGCGAGCTAGAAGCAGACAGATCAAAGGAATCTACAGATGCAAGACATAAAGACTGACCCAAGCAATCCGTTCGCCGATCGTCATGGGCAGGAAGCTGCGGACAGCCGCCCTTCCTTCCCACTTCGCCTCTGGGATTGGAAGACCGCGAAAGTGCTGTATACGGCGACCATTTACCTGGTGATCCTGTACTTCTTTCGGGCCGCTCGCGAGACCCTTACCCTCTTCCTCTTTGCAGTACTGTTTGCTTACTTCCTCGCGCCCCTTGTAGGGCGGCTTGAGAAACCGCTGAAGGGCCGTGGCAAGGCCATCCTGGTCGTGTATCTGCTTCTGTTCACCCTGGTAGGTGTGGGCGGGTACTTCATCGGGACGTCCGTGGCACAGGAGGCACGTGCGCTTGCAACGACGCTGCCGTCACTGCTGAACCGTGTCGCTTCGGGCGAATTGATCAGCTCTTTTGGCCAGAAGCATCATTGGCCGACAGACCGAGTCGACCAGGCGCAGAGGTTTCTCGTTGCCCATCGAGACGACATTATGGGGTACGGGAAATCCTTTGCGTCAAAGCTCGCAAGCCCCGCCTCCCATATCTGGTGGCTGATCCTGATTCCGATTCTGAGTCTCTTCTTCCTGAAGCAGGGAGAGGAGATCGCGGGGAGTCTGACGGACATGTCCTCTGATCCTGAAGACAAGGTCATGATCAAGGGATTGCTGTCTGACGTGAACGTGATGCTGGGCTCCTATATCCGTTCACAGATCATTCTTGCAGCCCTCACCCTTGTGGCGTACACCCTTGTACTGAGTGTTCTCAGGGTGCCCTACGCACTGATCCTGGGGCCGTTGGCAGGCTTTCTGGAATTCATTCCCGTGGTCGGGCCGGCAGTTGCTGCAGTATCGGTCTTTGTGATCGCGATCCTCTCGGGCTATCCGCACGCTGCATGGCTGGTGATCTTTCTGGGCGCGTGGCGTCTCATTCAGGATTACGTCAGCGCTCCCAGGATCATGGGTAAGTCCCTGGAGATCGATCCCCTGGTGCAGATCTTTGCTGTGCTGGCTGGAGGCGAGATCGCGGGTGTTGTTGGAGCACTCATCTCTGTCCCTGTGGTCGCCACCCTGCGAATTATCTGGCGACGCATGCACGCGGACTCGCCGAAAGAGATTACCCGGTCGGGCGAGGTTTATACCGGGCCGGCGCGATCCTAGGCAACAAACGGATCGTGCACCGCAGACGTTATATGGCTAGCCGGGTGATGGGGACGCGCAGAGCAGCGACTCTTCACCCGGCTCCTCCGGAAGATTGCGCCTTCTTCAGGAAGAACGCCAGCGGCGCGCAAAGAATACAGAGAAAGCCAAAGTAACGCAGGACATCTACGTAAGCGTAGACAGAGGCCTGGCTCGACAGAGCGTTGTTGGTGATTGCCAGAGCGCGTAGCGAGGCAATACGCGGGCCTGCGTGCCGCGCCATCTGCTGGGTGAGCTGCAGCAGCTGGCGTCGCAGCAGCCAGCTCGACCCGGTGAACCAATGGGTCAATTCGAAACGGTGAGCCTGCGAGTGGCGCTGTGAGATGGTGTTTGCGACGGAGATACCGATACTGCCACCCACATTACGCAAGAAGTTGAAGATGCCACTGGCGTTGCCGGTCCCGCTTTTCGGTATGGTGCCAAGAGCGACCTGCGAGAGTGGAACGAAGATCATGGACAGGCCAACCCCGGAGATGGTGAGAGGCCAGAAAAGAGTCCAAGGCGAGATGTCGAGGGTAAGGTTTCCGAGCCAGATACCGGAGACGCCGAGCACGGCGAAACCTAGCGCGATAATCCATCGTGGGTCGAACTTCGACACGGCCGCCCCAACCAGCAGAGCAGCAGCGAAGGACCCGATGCCACGCGGGCTGACGGAGAAACCGGAACGCGTGGCGGAGTAGCCGAGCAGGCTTTGGTAGAAGACCGGAAGGATCGTTGTAAGACCGTAAAGGACACCGCCGAGACAGAAGATGAGGAAGCTGCCCCAGGCGAGATTACGGTTCGCAAGGGCGCGCAGGTCGACCAGAGGCTTCCTGGCGCGGAGCTGGTACACGATGTAGCCGACGAAGAAGAGAACGAACAGGATGCTTGCCCAGACAATGCGGATGTCACTAAACCAGTCCTGTTCCTGCCCTTTGTCCAGAACGTATTGCAGGCAGGCGACCCAGATGCCGAGCAGGCCAAAGCCGACGCCGTCGAACTTTCCGGGTTTCATGTTCTTCATCTCCGGCGGGTCTTCGAGGACGCGGCTTTGCATAAGGCACGCGAAGATTCCTATGGGAATGTTGATGTAGAAGGCCCAGCGCCAGGAGATCGCGTCGGTCAAGTAGCCGCCGAAGGCTGGGCCGATGACGGGAGCCAGCACGATTCCGAGTGCGTACAGGCCAAGGGCCTGGCCCTGCTTTTCTTTGGGGAAGCTATCAAGAAGAATGGCCTGGGCGAGGGGCTGCAGGGCGCCCCCGCCGGCTCCCTGTAAAGCGCGCGCGGCAAGAATGAAGCCAAGTGAAGGCGCAATGCCGCAGAGGAACGAGGCGAAGGTGAAGACCGCGAGAGAGAAGATCAGGTAGCGCTTGCGGCCGAAGCGCTCGGCGAGGTAGTTGCTGGTGAGCAAAAAGGCTGCATTCGCGACCAGGTAAACGGTGAGGACCCACTCGGCTTCGTCGGTGGTGGAGGCGGTGGAGCCGGCGATGTAAGGCACAGCTACCGAGGCAATGGACGTGTCCATGACCTCCATGAAGGTGGCCAGCATCACGGCAACGGCGATCAGCCAGGGATTGACTTTAGGACGGCCCGGCACGGCTAGAGGCTCCTGTTTCTTTGGTCAATCGACAAAGCACTTGTACGTACAGGCGCGACAGAGCTCCCCACTACTTCACCCAGACCTTGGGTTCAACGCTCATCCCTGGAGCGAGGCGGTCGAGACCGGGCTGGTTGGGTCGGAAGCGGATGCGGACGGGGAGGCGCTGCACCACCTTGACGTAATTGCCGGTGGCGTTCTCGGGGGGCAGCAAGCTGTAAACAGCGCCCGTGCCGCCGGGCAAGGCCTCGACCCATCCTTCAAAGTTCGCCTTGAGAGCATCCACGTAGATGGTCGCGGACTGTCCGGGACGCATGTTCGCGATAGCCGTTTCCTTGAAGTTGGCCGTGATCCAGATGTCGTTGGTCTGGGTTAACGCAAACAGTTCCTGCCCTGCGGCAACCTGCGTGGCCAGCTGCACCTGTTTGTCACCGATGATGCCGTCTTCCGGAGCGTAGACACGGGTGTATTCCAGATTCAGCTCCGATTGGCTCGCTTGTGCCTGGGCTGCCTGGGCATTGGCCTGCCGTTGCGCCAGCGTGGCTCGTTGGATCGCCACCTGCCGGGGAAGGTTTGACTGTGCCTGGCGCAGTTGCTCCCGGGAAGAACCCAGGGAAGCTTCGGCCGTCAGAACCTGCTTGGCTGCTGCATCTGCGGTTTCTCTGCGGGAGGCGACCACGGCTGCCTGGGCACGTTCGTTGGTGGCCTGCTGGTCGTACTGTTCGCGGGAGACCTCTTCTTTTTCTACCAGCAGACGATAGCGTTCCTCCTCGCGGGCGGCGTTCATCTCGTTGGCCTCAGCCTGGTGGAGGTCAGCCAGCGAGGATTGATACCGTTCTTTAGCAGCGGCCACATTGGCGTCGCTACTGGCCACGTTGTACTCGGCTTCGCGGACCTGCGCGCCCTGCGTGGTAGCGGTGATGGGGACGTTTGGTTCCTGTGCTGCAACGGACGCCTGGGCCTGCGAGAACTGGGCGAGGGAGTTCTCCCTGGCGATCTGATTGTCCCGTGGGTCGATCTCCACAAGCAGCTGACCCTTCTTCACCCGGTACGTGTTTTCAACGTATACCGCTTTCACAAAGCCGGAGATGCGCGGAGCGATAGGGTCCGTGTGGCCGTCCACAAAGGCGTCGTCGGTGGTTTCGTAGCTGGAGAGGTATAGCCAGGTGACAACTCCCGCGACCAAGAGCAGGATCGTGCCAAGCACGATGCCAATGGTTGCAATCGGGTGTTGGCGCACCCAGTGGCGCGTGCGTTCCTTTGCGGGCGGTTTCCCCTGGCCGCTGTCTTTGTCCTTGTCTCCGCCATCCCCCTCTTTGTCTCCGCCCTGGCCCTTCTCTCCGCTTTCGCCCTGAGCTTCTTTCCCCTGCTTGTCGCGCAATTGGTCCACTTCAGCGCGCAGCCGGGCCTGCTCCTCATACAGCATGCGTAAGGCGAGATCAGGGTGCGGATCTCCGTTTTGGGGAAAGCTGGGCGGGATGTCAGACATGGTTATTTCCTGAGGAACTGCGGCAGAGATTGTTCGGCGTTGCCCATGGCGCGTGCGAGCGAGACCTTAGCAAGGTTGTGCTCATAAATCGCAGAGATCAGATCGTCATCCGCCAGCACCACGGCCTGCTCGGCCTGGACAACCTCGACGGTGTCGGTCACCCCCGCAGCAAAGCGATCGCGCGACTGGGTGAGGGTTTCATGGGATAACGAGACGTTGCTCTGCGCGACGCCGACCTGATCGGCGGCTGCACTAAGATTGATGAAGGCCTGGCGCACGTCCTCGTCTACCTGGGCATGGGCGTCGGAGAGTTCTGCCTGCCGCTGCTTCAGGGCAGCGTTGGCCTGCTCGACATCGCCGCGAATGCGCCCACCCTCATAGAGCGGAATGGTCAGCGTTCCGTAGACGGTGTAAACGCCTGTGGAATGAAAGCTGGGCGTTGTTCCAGCCGCGCCAAAATCAGCATTGACGTTCACCGTCGGAAGATGTTCGGCGTGGGCTGCTTTGACGTTATTTTGCGCGGCCCGAACGCTCGCCCCTGCGGCCTCCACGTCGGCACGCCCGGTCTGGGCACGTCGCAGCGCTCCATCAATTGTGATGTCACCCAGCGGAGCATAGGGGAAATCGTCTACGGCCTGAAAGGGCTGACCAAGAGGCAGGCCGATCAGCCGGGCAAGGCGAAGCTTCTGAGTATCTGCATCCGCCTGCAAAGAGCGGAGGCGCTGTTTCTCGGTTCCGAACTGTACCTGCGCGCGGTCTGCGTCGACCCGGGCCGCCAGACCCGCCGCGAACCGATCTGCCGCTTGCTGATAGATGGCGCGGGAGGCCTCCACCTGAGCCCGGGCGGCGATGACGCGGGCGTTTGTGCTGATGAGTTGGAGATAGCTGCCCGCCACTGCCAGGACGATCAGATCGCGTGTGTTGCGGACCGATATCAGGCTGGCCTTTAAACTCTCGCTGGCGCTGTGCAGGCTGTCCAGCTTCACAATGTCCAGCACAGTCTGCTGAAGACGAGCCGCCCGCGCGTCGTAGTAGTTGAACTTCGTGCTTTCAGGGATGCTGGAAAGTGAAACGCCAAGTGTATGGAGGTTCTCGCGCTCAAACGCTTCCGTGATCCCACTGTTCAGGGAGGGAAGCAAACCGCTCTTCGCGATGGTGCGGCCGCCTTCGGCCTGCATCGCCGCAGTGGATTGGGTGACAGCGCCCAGATTGGACCGGAGACCAAAGCTGAGGGCCTGCTCGAGCGTAAGCGGCAGGACGTCCTTGCTTGCAATGCCTAGCGGGGTGCTACCAGCGAAGGGCGCCCGGACCGTGACGGTGCTGTTGATCACGTTGGAACTACCCGGAGCCGCAGAGGGCGAGGTCTGCTGCGTCACGCTGACGGAATCTGGCGGCGTCTGCACGCCGGAGAGGGGAAGCGGGGTGGGTCGGGTTGGCCCTGTAACCTGCTCGGAAGGGGTCTGTGCAGGCATGCAGGCGCAGAACAACGAAACCGAACACACGGCGCCAGTGATCCATCGCCAGTAGGTCGTGGCTGGATGCGGAGCAGATATGTTCGTAGGAATCAACCGCAGCCGCGTGCGTTGCGATGTCCCAAATAGCGCAACGTGCGGCAATCGTGGGTCCTCTTCAGTCTCTTTGGAAGGGGAGATGCTTGGAACGAACTCCGGGGTTTGCCGCGGGGTCCGCGATGAAGATTGGCAGCCGGGTGCAAAGGCCCGATCATCACCTCCAAGTCGCGGCAATCTACGGCGGAAGACGTCAAAAGGGCACGCTGCTGCTCTGAATCTCGTATATGCTGGCGGGGACTTCGGGTCCGTGCTAAGGGAAGGCCGTACGTGAGCCAGGTCCGGAAAGATGTTCTAAACGGGTGGAAAGAGATCGCTGCCTACCTCGGGCGGGATCCACGTACGGTCGAGCGGTGGGAGAAGAGTCGCTCGCTGCCCGTACGTCGGCTGCCAGGAAGTGGCCGCTCCACTGTGTACGCTCTTGTATCTGAGCTGGACGCGTGGCTGGCCAGCCCGGTACGCGAGCCGGACCCGGACCCCAGGCCGGTGTTCGGGGAACTGCCGACAATGCACGTCCCCTTAGGGGCGGATCCTGCGAAGGGAAGCGCTTCAGCGTCGGCTGCTGAGATTCCTGATGGATCTTCGGAGCAGGACGCAGGAGTCGGTTGGCTTCGGTGGACGGTGGCGGGCACTCTGATCGTGGCCATCCTGTGTGGCGGTACCGTCGCGGCCGTCAAACATCTCAGGCGGGACGCGGCAACGGCTTCTTCTGCGTCGCATGTGCGCACCCTGGTCCCTTCCTCGACCGTACCTGGCGTGGAAGAGTTGTACCTGCGGGGGTGCTACCAGACGGAACTGCGCTCGCCGGAGTCACTGCATCACGCGCAGGACGCCTTCGCCGCGGCTCTCGCCAAGGATCCGCGCTATGCGCCTGCCTTCGCAGGGCTGGCAACCACGTACATTCTGCTGCGTGAGTATTCCATTGTTCCCGACGCGGAGGCCTACCCCCAGGCAAAGGACGCGGCGACCAAGGCCATCTTGTTGGATCGGAACCTGCCACAAGCGCACGCCGTCATGGGTTTCGTAGATTTTTTCTGGACCTGGGACGCTGCGGCTGCCGAGAAACAGTTCCAAACTGCCCTGCGACTGGAGCCCAGCTTACCCCTGGCACATCACTGGTACGGCTCCATGCTGACCCATGAAGGTCGCTACGGAGAGGCGTTGCGTGAACTTAACGTAGCGCAGCGGCTGGAGCCCAGTTCCTCGGCGATCTTGACGATGCGAGCATTTGCAATGGGTTTAAGCGGCCGGCGCGACGAAAGCTCCGAGTTGCTGAACGAGGCTATCAGCACGGAACACAGCGTGGCTTACCATAACTCCGCCACGATGCATCACGTCATGGGGAGCCTGAGCCTGCTGGCGCCGCGTGATGTGCCGCGCTTTCTGTCTGAAGAGACGATTGCCTCAGAACTGCGGGAAGACGCGTCCTCCGTTGCAGCTCTGCGCCTGGCGACGGACGCTTACCGCGCCAGCGGAGAGCGGGCGATGTGGCAGGCCCTTCTGGCTGAAGAACAGAAGCGGCATAGAAGTGGCGGTCCCAGCTACAACATGGCGCGGTATGAATCCGAGTTGGGGGACAAGGATCGGGCGCTCGGGGACATCGCCGAGCTTTACTCGCGTCACGATTCGGCGCTGATCGGCATCCTGGTGGATCCGCTCTTCGTGGGTCTGCGGCAGGACCCGCGGTTCGCCCGCGTCCGGGATGCGATGGGGCTGCCGAACCCTGACCGGAACTGACTCATTCGGCCCCTCCTGCTGCAACTTACGGGCTAATCCGTACTTGTTTGACGAAAACCGGGGAGCACCGCTTGGTAAGATGTCCGGGAGACCCACCGTGCACTGGACCTGGACTGAATGAGCGCGTTCGCCGAAGACATCGCCCGTTACCGCGCGAAAGGCTACAACGGAAAAGACCTGTGGCTGCACCCGGCCGTGTGGTCGATTGCGGTGTACCGGTTCAGCAACTGGCTGTATGTGGGCAAGCCTTCCGCCATTGCGCGTGTCCCGTGCAAAGTCCTGGCCTTCTTTGCGGTGAAGTTCTGCGTTGTTTTTATGGAAATGGACATCGATCCGCAGGCGACCATCGGCGGTGGTTTTTACATCGGCCACATCGGCGGGGTGCATATCAACCCGGGTGCCGTGTTAGGGAAGAACTGCGATCTTGCGCATCGGGTTACGATCGGCGCCTCTGCCATGGGCCGCGGGGGCATTCCGGTGTTAGGGGATGAGGTGTACATCGGTACCGGTGCGGTGCTTGTCGGCAAGATCAAGGTGGGCAGCGGCGCAAAGATTGCGGCCAACACGCTCGTGATGAGCAACGTGCCGGCCGGGGCTACGGTGATGGGGGTGCCGGGGCGCATCATCATGCGTCCCAAGCCGGCCACGTCAACTGGAGCAGAGAAGCCGTTGATAGCAGGAGCGGGCGTCGATGCAGGCTGATACGGAATGGCGTGAAAAGCGCCAGGCGCTGCAGGATGCGATGGCTGCGGGTTCGGCAAGCGATGCCCTGCGTTCCGCGCGCGAGTTGCTGAATTTCGAAAAGCCCTCAGATCTCGCCTTTTGCGCAACCGCGTTCAAGAAGCTGCATGAGGCGCTTCTGGCACGTGGACACAGGCGACTGAAGACCTTTGTTGTCCGTTCCGTTACGGTGGAACCTGTGCTGCCTGCCTTGCAGGTAGAAGCTGTTCTGCACGGGTACCTGCTCGAGCTGAAGGTTGGCGGCTACGGCTCTTACATGGATGAGCTGCTGGACCCGCAGGGAGCCATCAGCCAGTTTCAGCCGGACCTTGTCTGCGTTCTGCTCGATACAGAAGAGATTGCGGGTAGCCTGCCAGCCCTATGCGCCGGGGGACGTGCGGACGAGGTTCGTGGCGAGGTCGAAGCGGCCGTGTCACGGATCGAGCACATGCTCGGCACCTTCCGCAAGGGCAGTAACGCCCGCCTTATCTTGCAAGGCTGCTCTACGCCCCTTGTGACGTCCCTGGGTACGGTCGGCGAGGCAAATATCGCGCACGGCCTCTCGAACGCAGTTCGCGATGTAAATCGCCAGCTTGCGCAGGTGTGCCGGAGCATCCCGGATTGCGCTTTCTTCGATGCCGACGAGGTCGCAGCCAGATTCGGCCGAGACCGGTGGCGCGACGAACGCATGTTTCTGGCGAATCGGCTCGCCATCGCGCCCGCTGCATTTCGGCCGTTCGCCCGCGAGCTCCTGCGTTCCGCGTCTGCAATGTTTCGGCCTGCTCGCAAGGTGCTTTGCACCGACCTGGACAACACTCTCTGGGGTGGCATCCTTGGCGAGGACGGCCCGGCTGGCATCGCTACCGGTGCAGCGTTTCCGGGGAACTGCTACACCGCCTATCAGCGTTACCTGAAGGATCTCGCCGCTCGCGGCATCCTGCTTGCGATCACCTCGAAGAACAACGAGGCTGACGTGGCAGAAGCGTTCAGGTTGCGCGCCGCCGACCTGGCACTGAAACTTGACGATTTCGTGGCCCGCAAGATTGGCTGGAACGAGAAAGTCGCTGCAATCCGCGAGCTGGCAGCGGAGCTTTCGCTCGGTCTCGATGCCTTTGTCTTCGTGGATGACAACCCGATGGAGTGCGAAGCTGTCCGGCAACACCTGCCGGAGGTCGCCGTCGTTGAGGTTCCGGTCACCGAGCCCTGGCATCTGGTTCGTCAGTTGGCAGATGAGTGGTTCTTCGACGCGATTTCGGTAACGGCGGATGATCGTAACCGCTCGCAGGAGTACAAGGCCCAGACGCAAAGGGCGGCGCTAAGCGAAAACGCTACGAGCAGGGAAGAGTTCCTGGCGTCCCTGGGAATCGTGTGCACCTTCCTGAGTGCAGCGGATGCGCCGCTGGATCGATCTGTGCAGCTGCTGTCCAAGACAAACCAGTTCAACCTCACGACACGTCGTTACACCGCAGGTGAGGTCATGGCTTTTGTCACAGACCCGGGCTGCGAGGCTGTGGCTGTGCGCGTGCGCGACCGCTTTGGTGACGCCGGCGTCGTGGGGCTGGCTCTCACGCGCATGAAGGACGATCAGTGCTGGATAGATTCGCTCCTGCTCTCCTGCAGGGTGATCGGCCGTGGCATTGAGACATCGATTCTGGCCCAGCTGGCGGAGCGGGCTGCGGCGTCTGGTGCGCGCTGGATTGTAGGCGAGTACATCGAGACCAAAAAGAACGCGCCGTGCAGGGACTTTTACCCGGAGCACGGCTTTGAACGAGACGAAACGCTGGGCTCGGATGGGACGGTCGTGCACCGTCTCGACCTCGCAAAGCAAATGCCCAATCACCCGTCATGGCTAACCCTGGAAGGAAGCAAGAGTTATGAGTTTGCAGACAGTGCCGTCGTCCCTGCGTGACATCGTGGCGGACACCCTGGAAATCAGCCCGGAAGAGGTAACGCCGGAGACATCGACCGAATCGGCCGAGAACTGGGACAGCTTTCGCCACCTCCAGTTGATCCTCTCGCTGGAAGGCGAGTACGGTGTGCAGTTCGACCCGCAGCAGGTACCGGATCTCACAACCGTGGCCAAGCTACAGCAAGCTTTGGAGCAAAAGGGCGCGACACTGTGACGTCCGGGTTACCCGAAGGCCTGCGTTTCAGGCTGCTGCATGTGGGCGTTGCTGTCCCGGAGATCGATGCCGCGGCGAAGATGTTTGCGACGCTGTTTGGGTCGCAGATCGTCTCCGGTCCGTTTGACGATCCGATCCAGAAGGTGACGGTCAACTTTCTGACGCAGGCGGAGGCTCCATCGCTTGATGTCGCCGAGATAGAACTTATCTCGCCGCTCACACCGGATGCACCCATACAGTCCATGCTGAACAAGACTGGCGGCGGGGCCTATCACTTGTGTTTTGAGACGAATGACCTCGAAAAGGCACTTGCGCACGTGCGTCAGCAGAAATGCCTGGTGGTGAGCGCGCCGGCACCCGCTGTGGCCTTTGAGGGCCGGCGGATTGCCTGGTTCTACACCCCATCGCGCCTGCTGGTGGAACTGGTGGAGCGTCCGGACTGACTGGCTGGTGGCGCGGTCTCTGAAATGGAAAGGACTGGAGAGCGGGGCCCTCCAGTCCTTTTTGCGCCCGGGATGCCTACTCAGCCACAAAGACTGCCGTGGTGAGTGCCGGAACGGTTGCCGTCCCCACCTTTGAGTCGAAGGTGGACTGACGCACGACCGTGTCGCTGGACTGCTGCTGTACCGGGTGAAGCTGCAGCGCCAGTCCCGCGAGCCTGGCGTCCGTGAAGCTTGCCTGGGACATTGTCGCATTGAAAACGACCACGACGTGGTTGTACGGACCGTATTTGCCAGCTTGCGCGGCGTCCAGCTTCATGACGATCACACCCGGCGTCTGGTTCTTGCCCGTGTTGAGGAAACTCAGACTGCTCTGGATTTCACCCAGGGTGGCCATGCGGAACAGACCGGAGCTGTAACGGATCTTCATGAAGTCCTGGTAGGCAGCCGTGGTGAACTGAACATCCGCCACGGTAGGCGCATACATGCCGTTGCTGAGCAGCGGCTGCATCATCGGCCATTGGTTCTGGTTCTGACTCGCAATCGGCAGACCGATGCCCCAGTTGGCACCCCGGATCGTCCAGTCGATTTTGTTGAACCAGTCACCCGAGTCGTAGCTGTTCTGGTCCATGTCCTTGGAACGCAGCAGGTCGTCGCCACCCATGAAGAAGGGCACGGCCTGGCCAAGCTGAATGACACTCATGGCCAGCACCTGGCGACGAGCGCGCGTGGCGCTGGTGTCGCTCAGGCTCGACTTGATCTGGACGGCGTCAAACAGGTCCTGGTTGTCGTGCACCGAGCAGTAGTTCACCACCTCGATGGGTGAGGCGGCATAGCCTGCCTGCTGGCCGCCGTAGTCGATCCCCGATCCGGGAATGGTGGCCCCGGTGTAGGTAGTGAAGGTGTAATCGCGCAGGTTGCCGGCCAAGCCCAGGCGAATCCAGTCTTCCTCCTGCAGCAGAGAGGTGACCTGGTCTGCCTGCGCCGTGCTGCCCGTGGTGAAGTCGCTCGGATCGGTGGCGAGGCCTGTGGCGAAACCCTGAGTACGCAGATCGGCAAACGGGTTTCCGCCGCGGACACCATCACGGATGCGGTCATTAAAGGTGCCCACACCGAGTCCGTATAAGTGAGCCTGCTGCGCGTTGGGTCCGAGCGCACCGTCGGCGGTTTCACCCGTGGTCCAGCCTTCGCCATACAGGTAGATCTTTGAGCCGTCGACACCGTCCTTTTGCGGAGTCAAGGCTGCCAGGGCGGTCTTGATCGCCTGCAGGTTGTAGGTGAAGTGGTAGCTCATCAGATCGAAGCGAAAGCCGTCGATCTTGTACTCCTTCGCATTGAGTACGAGGGTGTCCACCATGAGCTTTTGCATCATCAGGTGCTCGCTGGCAGTGTCCGCGCAGCAGGAGCCGGTATCCAGCGTTCCGTCGCTGTTCAGGCGGTGATAGTAGAGCGGAACCACCTCGTCCAGGTTGGAGTTCGGGGCTTCGCCGCTGGCGTTGGTGTGGTTGAAGACAACGTCCTGAATAACGCGAAGACCGGCGGTGTGCAGGCCCTGCACCATGGTGCGGTACTCCTGAACGCGATTGTCCGGGTTGGTGGCGTAGCTGCCTTCCGGGGCCATGTAGTGGACTGGGTCGTAGCCCCAGTTATAGGCGTCGTTGGCTTCTACAGCGGCAACGGCGGCTTGCTGCTGTGTGCCGGCCGGCGGGTACGGAGACAGGCCGGAGGGCGTCTGCCACGTGGACTTGTCCTCGTTTATGGAGGCGAAGTGGAAGGTCGGCAGGAGGTGCACCGCCTTGAGACCGCTTTCTGCCAGCGCATGCAGGTGACGCATGCCGTTGGAGCTCTCATCGGCAAAGGCGTCGTACATGCCGCGATGCGCCGCTGGCACGGTGGAGTCGCCAATGCTGAAGTCGCGTACATGCAGCTCGTAGATGCTCAGGTCGTTGAGCCGGTCCAGCGCCGGCGAGGTGCTGTTATCCCATCCTGAGGGTTTGGTTTCGCTGGAGGCCAGATCCGTGATGCGGCTTTTGGTCCCGTTCACCGCGATGTCGATCGAGTAAGGGTCGGAGGTGAGGTTCGTGTCGACCGCATGATCTGCCGGAACGTAGACGCGCACGGCGTACAGGTAATACTTGCCCTTCCAGGAGGTGTCTCCCTTGGCCACCCAGACACCATTCTTCTCTTTCATCAGCACGGTCTGTGCGGCCGTGGTGTCCGCGGCATGGTTGTAGAGCAGTACCGAGACACTCTGCGCGGTCGGCGCCCAGAGCTTGAGTTTTACGGGTGCGTCCGCATCTGCCTCCTCTGAAGCGTCGTTCGCCTTGGGGAAAACCACGCCTAGCTTTCCGGAGTAGTAGTAGAGGTCATCCAGCACGCCGGCATACTGCACCCCGGTTGCATAGCTGAGCGCACCTGCCTGCGTTACGGACGACAAGGCAAGCTGGTCCTTCAGCGCTCTCTGGAGTGTGACGACGTTGACGCTCGGGTCGACCGTGAGCACGGCATAGCTTGCCAGTTGCGGGTAGCGGATGAGCTCATCTGCGGTCAGGCTGCCGCCCGGTACAAGTGGGATCTTGTCACCACCCGTGACGCCGTTGGCGGTCAGTCGCAGGCCGCCATTGGCGCTGTAGAAAAGAGCATAGGTGTTGCCACTCCCAAAGAAGCCGGGCTGAATGGCGACACGTGAACGGTCGAGCCAATAGGCTTGCTGCTTCTGAAAGACGCTGTTCAGCTTCTCCTGGTTTGTGGGTTCCGTCGTGTAAACCGTGGACACGCCGGAAACGATCCACGCCTGCTTGTACTGGGTGATCTGAAGGTGCTGATCCGGCCCTGGATCCTTCTCCTGGCCGGCGGCGCAGTTGTTCAGGATGAACCCGAGATCGCCCGTGGGCGTGCCCCAGGCAGGGTTCACCGAAACGTCGAAATAGACACCGTAGGCATCGGTTCCTGAGGTGCTGACCTCGCTGCTGCACCATTGGGCGTTTTCTGTCGAAGCGTTCCACGTATACAGCGCCCATCCGCTGTAGTTGCCATCGGGCCGGTAGTAGTGGATGCGCACAAAACCGGGGGCAATCGGCGGCTCAGATTGTGCGTGGACCGGGGCGGCGATCGAGAGGGACAGTACCGTCAGGAAAATGAGTAGCCAGGCTGTGGGGGACAGCCGCTTTGAGGCAGGGAACGGGGGCATGAGGACTCCGGTAGGAAGGCGAGGGGAGGTGGGTCCATTCCGAGCAGGACATTGCCCGGCAGCGTGGGACGGGTGCATCGGGGTACGGCGGACACGATAGTGCAGAGAAGCAAATCTGCACAAGGGGAAACACGCCTCTGCACAGATACTGCGTCTGGACGGGCCTCAAGCCCCGGGGCACAATCAGCTGGGGTGGCGGAAGCGCGTGTGAGTCGAACACACCGTTGCCCTTGTCGGACGACCGCCGGTTTTGAAGACCGGGAGGACCACCGGATCCTTTGCACTTCCCCCGCTGCTGAGACGAAGCCGGAGCCGAACGCCCCCGCTGCCGCATCTATGGGATGCATGGGAGCTGTTTCCGATCTCGAAGTTGTTGATTTCTCGAACGCTGTCCGGCTGACGCAGCAGGTGAAGGCCGGAGGCTGTGCCAGCAAGCTGGCGCCCGGAACCCTGAGCGCGGTCCTGGGCAGCCTCCCGAAGCAGAGCAGCGAAAACGTACTGGTCGGCTTTGACACAGCCGACGATGCAGGGGTATTCCGCCTCAGTGCCGACCAGGCGCTCGTGCAGACGGTCGACTTCTTTACGCCGATGGTGGACGATCCCTTCACCTTTGGGCGCATCGCGGCGACGAACGCTCTGAGCGACATCTACGCCATGGGCGGACGCGCGGTCACAGCGCTGGCCTTGGTCTGCTTCCCCCAGGATGGGGACACGGCCGTGCTGGAGGCAATCATGCGTGGCGGCCTCAGCGTCATGGAAGAGGCTGGCTGTGTGATCGTGGGCGGCCATAGTGTTCGCGACAACGAGATCAAATTTGGCTATGCCGTCACAGGATTGATCCACCCGGATCGCGTCTTCAGGAATACAGGGGCGCAGGCAGGCGACGCGCTTGTCTTCACCAAGGCGCTGGGTACAGGCGTCATCACAACCGCACTGAAGCAGGGCAAGGCCCAGGCAGAGTGGATCGAAGCGGCGGTCGCTTCCATGACCACGTCCAACCGCATTGCGGCGGAGATCGCTGCCCAGCCAGCGTATGGCGTCCATGCCATGACGGACGTTACGGGTTTCGGGCTGATGGGCCACGGAAGGGAGCTTGCCTTCGGCAGTCACGTGCGACTGCGGGTAAACGCGAGCGCTGTGCAGGTTCTCCCCGGAGCACTCGAAGCCATCGAACTCGGTTGTGTCCCGGCCGGACTAACAGCGAATCGCGAGTATGCTGGCTGCGTGGTGCAGGAGGGTGCAGATTCTCATGTGCGTAGCGGCCAGCGCACCGTCCTGTACGATCCCCAGACCGCTGGAGGTCTGCTGATCGCCGTTGACAGGGAGCAGGCGCCGGCGCTTATCGTGGCCTTGCAGGGCGCTGGTTACGCGGCCGCTCGTGTGATTGGTACCGTCGAGCAAGGCGAGCCGGGGATCGTCCTCACGTAATGGCAAAGCAAGGCAGCACGGACGGCGCGGCAAAGGACGTTCTTCGTCACCTCCCCGGCGTGAATGAGGTGCTGGAACGCTTTGAGGTATTGCGGCTTTGCGAGCTGCACTCTCGCGACCTGGTGACGCAAGCCGCACGCGAGGTCCTGGCGCAACTACGCCTCCAGGTGCGAGATGGGCAGATGGATCGGGCAGGTCTGACGTGCGCGGCGCAAGGTCTGCCCGACCTCGTGGAAGCGAAGCTGAAACGTCGATCGCGGCCCAGTCTGGTTCGTGTAATCAACGCGACCGGCGTCATCCTGCAGACCAATCTGGGCCGGGCGCCCCTCTCTGAGCAGGCCATCGAGCGCATCGCCAAGGTGGCGCGAGGCTATTCGAACCTGGAGTTCGATCTGGAGACGGGGCAGCGAAGCCGTCGCGACGTGCATGCGGAAGACATGATCCTGCAGCTGTTGAAGCTCAGAATGCAGGAGGTCGCGGCCACCGGGGAGTCTGGAGAGCACGGCATGGCTGCGGCCGTCGTGAACAACTGTGCCGCTGCAACGTTTCTCGCGCTGAACACGCTCGCTGAAGGCGGAGAGGTGATCGTCTCGCGCGGCGAGCTGGTCGAGATCGGTGGCGGCTTCCGCATCCCGGAGATCCTGGCGAAATCAGGCGCGGTTCTGCGGGAGGTCGGGACCACGAACAAGACCAGGATCAGCGACTACGCCGGGGCGATCGGTCCGGCGACAAGGCTGATCATGAAGGTGCACCGGTCCAACTTCCGCATCGAAGGCTTCACCGAGCAGCCCTCGTTGGGGCAGTTGGTGGACCTGGGAAACCGATCCTCCGTTCCGGTGTTCGACGACCAGGGAACCGGGTGTGTGCTGGATCTTGCCGCCGTGGGTCTTGCGGGTGAGGCATCATGGACGCGCAGCGCCGGGAGTGGCGTTGCTTTGAGCGCGGCAAGCGGGGACAAGCTGCTGGGTGGACCGCAGTGCGGCATTCTTGTGGGCGAGTTGCAAATCATCGAGAGGATCCGGGCAAATCCCCTCTTCCGTGTATTGCGGGTCGACAAACTCACCTATGCGGCCCTCCAGGCGACGATCCTGGCCTACATCACAGGTGCAGAAGACAGCATCCCCGTGGCCCGGATGATCCGCGCTCCCGCCGAGCAGATACGGGCACGGTGCGAGGTGCTGGCGGCCTCGATCGACTGCCATGCGATCAGCGCGGAGGTGGTCCCGACGCATAGTGTCGTCGGTGGCGGAACGACACCGGGCGCTTCGTTACCGAGCTTCGCGGTGGCTCTTCACGTGGCAGCCAAGAGTGAGAATGTAGTGGCGGCTGCGCTGCGTTTGCTCGACACGCCGATCATTGGCCGCGTGAAGGATGGCCGTGTGCATCTGGACCTGCGGACGGTTGCGCCTGAAGACGACGCAGCTTTGGCTGCTCTGGTCCGGAGAGGTCTCGTGACGCTCCCATGACCACCGGACCTACGCTGCCAGGGAACGCGTTTGGTGGACGAGCGTCGACACGCCAACCGGGCAGCCCCAGATCCGTGGTGCTCGGGACGGCAGGGCACATTGATCACGGTAAGACCTCCCTGGTCCTGGCATTGACAGGAGTCAATGCTGACCGGCTGCCGGAGGAAAAGGCGCGGGGGATCACGATCGATATCGGCTTTGCCTCGATGGACCTGACCGGTTCCGATGGTCAGCGCCTCGAGGTAAGCCTGATCGACGTTCCGGGGCACCATGCCTTCATCCGTAACATGCTGGCCGGGGCCGGCGGCACCGATGCGGTTTTGTTGGTTGTGGCGGCCGACGACGGTGTGAAGGCACAGACGCGGGAGCACCTCCAGATTTGCCGTCTCCTGGGAATTCAGCATGGGCTCGTGGTGCTCACCAAGCGAGACGCCGTCTCACCCGAGCGCCTCAGCGCGGCGACCCAGGAGGTAAGGCAACTGGTCCAGGGAACTTTCCTGGAAGGTGCGCCTGTGGTGTCGGTTTCCGCCCTGGCGTCCGAAGGGATCGACGGCCTCAAAACGGCGATAGCGGCCCTACTTGCCGCCATCCCGACCCGCAACGAAGGGCAAGTTGCCCGACTCCCCATCGATCGCGTGTTTTCTATGCGGGGCTTTGGCACCGTGGTCACGGGCACCCTACAAGCTGGGACCTTCCGTGCGGGCGAGTCGCCGAGCCTGCAACCCGGAGATCGAAGAGTCCGGGTGCGAGGGGTCCAGGTGCATGGCAAAAGCCGGAACGAGGCATCCGCGCCGAACCGCGTCGCCTTGAACCTCGCAGGCATCGAGGTCGCCGAGGTGCAGCGGGGCGATACCGTTGTTCCGCAGGGCACGCTGGAGCCTGTCTCCGTGCTGGATGCCGAGATCGAGGTGCTTCCGGGTGCGACGGCACTGCGCCACCGTCAGCGGGTCCGGATGCACGCCTTCACGTCGGAGTCTCTGGCCACGGTTCTCCTCTACGAGGCAGAGCCGACAAACTCGCCGGTCACGCAGAACGTACGTTTGCGCCTGTCCAAGCCCATGCTGCTGGTCCCGGGTGACCGCTTTGTGCTGCGGCAGCCCTCCCCTGCGGAGACCCTGGGCGGGGGTCGCGTGCTCGACGCTCACCCCCTGGAGAGGCTTCCGAAGGCCGCAACAGCAAAGTGGTTGCGCCGCTTACAGGATGCGCACCCTCCGCAGGAGGTCCTGCTGCGGGTCGAGCGACGAGGCGCCGGCGGCCTCACGCTCCCTCGCCTCATAGCGGAGACTGGAAGGAATCGCGGAGCACTCCAAGGATTGCTAGGGCCGCTGCTCGCTGGCGGGTTACTGGTTCAGGACGCGGCGAACGATGCCCTGATAGCCGCCGAGGCACTCACCAGCACGCAGCAACAGTTGCTGAAAGAGGTCGTCCGGGCCGGGGTGAACGGCACGCACGGAGCCGAGTTGCGCTCCAGACTTGGCCTGCAGGAATGGGTTTTCACACGGTCGATCGCCGCGCTGCAGGCAGACCGCAGGTTGCAGGTTCGGGGCGATCTGCTGACCGTGCCGCAGCAGGGGAGCGGGAAGACGGGAACGCAAGCCGAGGGGGGCCGCGCTGTCGAAGTGGAGCGTTTGTATCTTTCCGCTGGTCTGGCTCCACCACTCGTGAATGAGGCGGCCGAGCGCCTCGGCATCCCTTCCGCCGAACTACGCGGATATGTCACGGCTCTCTTGCGAGCGGGTAGGCTGGTACGGTTGGGAGCCGACACCCTGCTCGTGCATCAGGACGCCCTGGGGCGGCTGATTGGGCAACTTCAGCAGGAACGTGGCCAGAGCGTCGACGTAGGGGGGTTCAAGAAACTTACCGGCCTCACTCGCAAGCATGCGATCCCTTTGCTGGAATATCTGGACGGAGCCAGAGTGACTCGCAACACGGGAGGCGTACGTGTTGTCCTCTAAGACCACCGATGAAGGAAGGGATTTGACTTACGACCGCATGTCAAACCGACGAACGTTTCTGAAGAGCATCGGCATGGTCACCGCTGGCACCCGGCTTCTGGGCAGCAGTTCTGTTTGGGCCGAGAAAGCGGATGCTGGCTGGCGCCGATTTGGGATCACGACCCATGTCGAAATCCCAAACTCAGCCGGCACGACCCGGGTGTGGGTGCCTACGCCTCTCATGAGGGACACGCCATTTCAGCGCCTCATCGGCACCAGGGTGCAATGCCAACGAGGCCATTGGACCACCGTCGACGAGACCCAGCGATCCCTCAGCATGGTCTCTGCCGAGTTTCCGCCAGGAGTGACCCCCAACCTGACGGTTGTGAGCAGCGTGGAGGTTCGAGATTGGGCAGTAGACCTCAAAGGGCCCGAAACCGCTCCGCGTCTTTCCACAGAGGAGCGGCACTCCTGGCTGCGGGCCACGCTGTACGTTCCGACGGATGGGCTGGTACGCGAGAAGGCTTCGCAGATCACGCGCGCTGCGAGCACCGATGAAGCCCGGGCAAGGGCAATCTACAACTGGATCACAACAGAGACCTATCGCAAGGCCAGCGTACGAGGATGCGGCAACGGAGAAATTCGTGGGCTCCTCGCATCCGGTGATCTTGGCGGCAAATGCGCGGATCTGAATGGCCTGTTTGTAGGGCTTGCCCGGGCCGCGGGTCTGCCAGCAAGAGATGTCTATGGCATGCGGGTTGCGCCTTCGAGGCTAGGGTACAAGAGCCTGGGTCCTCCAACTCCCCGGGTTACCAAGGCGCAGCACTGCCGCGCGGAAGTCTGGCTGGAAGGCTTCGGCTGGGTGCCGGTCGATCCGGCTGACGTTCGCAAGGTCATGCTCGAAGAGCCACCGGGAGACCTGCCTACCGTGAGCACCCAGGTCGCCGCCGCTAGGGACCGTCTGTTTGGGTCGTGGGAGATGAATTGGGTGGCCTTGAACTATGCCCAGGATGTGAAGCTGCCCGGTTCAAGTGGCCTGGCATTGCCCTTTTTCATGTACCCGCAGGCAGAAACGGCAGCCGGACGGCTAGATAGTTTGGATCCGGAGGCCTTCCGGTATGAAATCACCGCGAGAGAGGTCGTGCCAGGAACAGGGTGAACAGCAGGTCCGTCGCTCGGGAGTGTAGCTCAACCAGAGTGAAGGCGACCGGTCTTCGGGTTCAAGCGTTTGATTGCGCTGCGCTTACCAGCGCAGCCAAAGGAAGCGCGTCTGCGGCTTCATCGCTGCGGGTCACGTAAACTGCAGTCGATGTTCCCTTGAGTGCAGCCAAGGCGATCTCGAACGAGCAGCCATAGCAGCGTGGCCTGTTGTACGTCTTGCCGTGGGCGGATTCTCTGAAGCGTCCACGTGTGCGTTTGGGGCATCCGCAGCACGGCAATGCAATGAGCGCTTCTTCTGAATAGTGCTTGCTGAGGTAGTTGACCACGTCCTGCATGTCCCTGGCCTTCTTTGTCGTGCTCGAGTCGAAGTCTTACTGTCACAAAAACGCTCCAGGCGCCTTCGTGGATTGCAACAACCTCGTACTTTCGACGAAGGCTCCCACAGATCAACACGGTCTGCAAGCGGACTCTACAGCCAATCCTGATTGTGACGCTCTCGGTGGTTAATCTCTGATCCTGCAACCCGCTCAGGTTCGGAACGTCTCGGTACGCGTTCTGAGGTTGCGAGAATCATAAGGAGACCGGGAAGAGTATGCAATCTACTCTTTAGTAACTTGTCTCAAATCTACGATTTGGGACGAGTTACGAGGGAGCCACCGCTTCATTGAATGGCGACTTCGCCCCGCTCGGTCCACCATTGTCTCCAGCAGACAACGGGACGCAACGAAGAACACGATGGCCAGGCTAAGATTCGAGCCGCGTCACATCTTCGCGGGAATGCCGTTCTTGGCTTCAGTGGATTGCAGCTTGCGTTTCTCGAAGGTCAACGAAGCCTGCCGAAAGCCGCTGTAGTTGCCCAGCGCCATGGTGGCATCCACCAAAGGCCAGCCCCGAGGGCGGCCCGGCGACCGTGACAAGAGCGAGATGGGCAGCTTCAGAATGCTGCTCGCGACCCGCCGGATCGTCTCCTTCAGCAGCCTGCGACGTTGCATCACGCCGATGGGGGATCCGAACAGGTCGGAATGCTTTTCAGCAAGGGCGAAATT
The DNA here is from genome assembly GCA_964658105.1 of Verrucomicrobia bacterium Tous-C9LFEB. Classification (GTDB taxonomy): domain Bacteria; phylum Acidobacteriota; class Terriglobia; order Terriglobales; family Acidobacteriaceae; genus Granulicella. Next base: position 66,972 of record CAZZXY010000014.1, read on the forward strand.
TGCTTTCCCGTACTTTCGGCGGTGATGGAAGAGGTCACTTAGCCTGTCAGGATTGCGGTGCCGTACTTTCGCCGTTTCGGAATACAGGATGGAATACCCGGCCTTTGTTAGGCGAATACCCATGTCCGAGTCGTCGTGACCGGCTTCGCCGTCGAACCCGCCGAGTTCGCGAAGGGCCTGAGCCGAGAACACGGCGTTGGTCGTCGCTGCGTACAGGACCTTGGTGTCTGCCGGAGGCTGACTTACCCAGGCTTTGCGATAGCGTTCTGTCAGGGTCTCCACGGAATAGGGCTCAATGGAGCCGCCGATCGCACCAATGCGGGGTCCGGCAGCCTCAAAGGCAGTCACGAGTGCAGCAATCCATTCCCGATCCGGCACACAGTCTGCGTCCGTGCTCAGAATCAAAGCTCCCTTTGCCGCATGAAGTCCCGCATTTCTGGCGTATGCAGACCCTTTTTGGGAAGCGGACACCGCGCGGACGGTGGGATAGTCCTTCGCGATCAGCTCGCGGCTTCCATCGCCCGATCCATTATCGGCAACAATCACTTCGTAAAAGTCGGGCGGATAGGTCTGGTGCTGCAGCGCATCGAGGCAGTCGCCGATTGTGACCAGCGAGTTAAAGCACGGCACCACCACGGAGACGAACGGATAGTTCGTTGCTTCAGTCATGAACGTGGCTCCCAATCACCGTGCGCGTCCGCGACGCTGGAACGATGTCCTCCCGCAGCGGCATGTGGATGTCGCAGACCGGTGATGCCTTCATCTTATGCGCGGGTGGGTCTATGAGAGCAGCACCCCTTGGTTGCGCGGCTTTGCAAGAGCGAAACACGCAGGAAGCTGGCTCTGCAGCCAAACGCCTGGCCGCTAACTCAGGCACAGTAAACAAAGATGTGCTGTTCGGGATGAAAAGGAAATGCAGATTGAAGAGGGAGTTGTGGAGGCGCGGGCCGGGATCGAACCGGCGCATAAAGGTTTTGCAGACCTCTCCCTTACCACTTGGGTACCGCGCCA
>CAZZXY010000015.1:0-1888 GCA_964658105.1 Verrucomicrobia bacterium Tous-C9LFEB
GAAGCTTGGGGTTTGGGGCAGAGCTTCAAATTGGGGCGGGGCTGTTTACGACCGTGACGCCGGGTGGGGGGGTGAAGGTGAAGTCGCTGTCCGGCGTGGGGGTGTTTTCGTGGGCATCGGTGAAGGTGAAGCTGGTGATTGCCCCATCGACCTCGTCTATCTGAAGTGTGTGGATGAGGCCGTGGCTATCCACGACGAGTGTGATCTGCCGGATGCGTGAGGCCGTGCCATGTGGCGTGCCGGCGAGGCTGTAGAGGCCGTTTTCGACCGCGGCGGCTGTTAGCTGGTCGAGCTCTTTGGAGAGCTTGGTGTGGCCGAGCAGGAAACGCAGTGGGGAGCGGAGGTCGTCCAGTTGTTTGGCGGGGAGGCGATTGGCCTGCGCGTCGCCGGGAGTGTAGCTGATGGCGTCCTTGCCGTTGAGGACGAACAGCTTGCCGGCGGGCGCGTCGTAGAGCCAGCGCATGCGGCCGGGCTTGCGGAGGGTGAGGGTACCGGACTCGGTTCGATCGAGACCCATGCCGCGGTAGCGCTCTGTGAAGCGTGTTTGCAGGGAAGTCAGGTGGTTGTAGTGGGTGTCCACAACCCTGGCGAGGGCCTGGGCCTTGGGTGTGGCGGATTTAGCCCGGGTGGCGCTACTAAGCGCAAAGGCAGTCACAGCGAATAGCGCCAAATTGTGCAGGCGACTTCTTGGTGATTGGCGCTGCCCGTCATGTCCGCACGCAAAACCAGGTCCCGGAGTAGGGACCTGGGAGCCAGCAGGTCGGTGATGGCTTATTGCAGGATCTCGGTGCAGTTGGTTCCGCCCTTGGGGTCGAAGTGGATCTGGCCGCTCTCGTCCGAGCAGAAGGTGCGCTGGCCGCTGCGGCCTACGGCAACCGGCGTGGCGGTGATCTGGTAGGAGTTGTACTGATCCACGTTGTTGACGGTGCTCTTCTGGCAGTTTGAGATGGTGAAGTTGTAGCCGGCCTTGGAGCCGGAGGCGAGGTCGTCCGGGATGAGCTGGGCGGCTTCCGCGGTGGGGGTTCCGGAACCGGCCTTGCCGCCGAGTGTGGCCAGCGAGCAGGCGAAACCGTGGGCTGGATAGCTGGAGTTGAACTCCGTTTCCATGGAATTGAGCATGCGAACCGATGCCATGGCCGAGGTCTCGTTCGCCTTGATGTGGACCTTCTCGTAACTGGGAATGGCCAGCGTGATGATGATCAGGATGACGCTCATCACGATCAGGAGTTCGACCAGCGTAAAGCCGGCGTCATCGCGGGGATGTGCGTTGGTGTCGGGTATCAACATGGATTTCATCCTCGGAGAGCGCAACACGGGCGCTGCAGTGCAGAGATCGACCCCGGGGGGTCGGGTGAAGTATAGACGGTTTCACTTCTTCGCCGGTATCCGGCGCGTGCGACAGAAGGCAGATTCCAGACGGAGGTTCCGAGCATCCCACTTATGGACGCTGCCGCCAGCTTAAGTGGAATTGACGCACTTCTCGGTCGTCGATTACAATCCGCTGCACCGCGTTGCACGTCGATGCAGCCGGGCTGTTCTGATGCACTGGTTTTCCGGGAGTTCTTCAATGAACCATATTGCTCTTGCGCTTGCTTTGTATTTCGGCGTGAATTTTGTTTGCGCTCTTCTGCTCCACATTCATGCGGAGCACCAGGCTCATCTCCGGCTTCGCGTACTGGATGTGCTTGTGCATTTTGTGCTGCTGACGGCGTTTGCGCTTCCGGTGCTGCTGGTGATCACGGCCGAGGCGCTTTTTGGGGGCGCTGGCCGGTCGAAGAAGAGCGGGTTGGCCCATGCGGGGGCGCGGGCGGCTTAGACGCGGTGCGCTTCCTGCCGCAGCCGTTGGGACGCTGGTACTTCGCTCGCGGGTGCTGTGGCCCGGACAGGC
>CAZZXY010000015.1:1988-67270 GCA_964658105.1 Verrucomicrobia bacterium Tous-C9LFEB
GCCCGGACAGGCAAACAGCAGATTCCTCCGCTGGCGCTGCGGAATGACAACTTCCTGCGATGTGACGAGCGTCTGTGCATTGCGGAATGAGCCTCCGCTCGCTGGCTGTTGGAAATGCTGATCAGCAGGCGAGCGAGGTCCTGTCGATTGCCAGGTCGCCCAGGTTGCCGAGCAGGGTCAGGGTGAGGCCTGCCGGCTGCAGCAGCTCCTTGGCGACGCGGATGATGTCTTCCGACGTGACGCGGTCGACCTCGGCGGTGATCTCGTCTGTGGTGAAGAAGCGGCCGTAGAACATCTCCTGGCGGGCAAGGGAATTCATGCGGGCGCCCGAAGACTCGAGGCCGAGAACCATGTTGGTCTTGAGCTGTTCCTTGACGCGGCGCAACTCCTCTTCGGAGACGGGCTGTTCTTTGAGGCGGGTGAACTCGGCGAGGGTGAGGTCGAGGACCTCGCGGGTGTTCTCGACGGCGCAACCGGCGTAGACGGCGAGGGAGCCGGTATCGCGGAAGGGACTGGTCTCGGAGTAGATGGAGTAGGCCAGGCCGCGCTCCTCACGAACGGACTGGAAAAGGCGGGAACTCATGCCGCCGCCGAGAACGGAGTTGAGCAGGAAGAGGATGTAGCGGTCCGGATGAGCCGTCGGCAGGCCCGGGAGCGCGAGGCAGAACTGAACCTGCTCGAGGGATTTCTTGTTCCTGAGCGTGATGTGCGGATGGGTGGCCGGGGCGCTGCTCCGTGGCAGATCGCCGTTTGAGGTTGCGGATAGCGAAGAGAAGGCCTGCTCGACTTCCGCGACGAAGGCGTCGTGCTCGAAATTGCCGGCGGCGGTGAAGAGCATGTTGGCCGGGGTGAAACGGCGGGCGTACTCGTCCAGAACAATGGACTGGTCGAAGGAGGGTACGGTTTTCGCGGTGCCGAGGATGGGGCGGCCGAGAGCGGCGCCTGCCCAGAACTTCTGGGTGAACAGCTCATGGACGAGGTAGTCAGGGTTGTCCTCGTCCATCTTGATCTCTTCGAGGATGACGCCCTGTTCGCGGGTGATGTCCGCCTGGGTGAGTGTGGGATGGAGCACCAGGTCGGAGAGCAGGTCCAGGGCGAGTGGGACGTTGCTGTCGAGCACCTTGATGGAGAAGCAGATGTTTTCCTTGGAGGTGTAGGCGTCGAGATTGCCACCGATGGCGTCGACTTCACGGGCGAACTGGTGTGCCGACCGGGTCGTGGTGCCCTTGAAGACCATGTGCTCGAGAAAGTGCGAGATGCCGTTGGTCTCGGGGGTCTCGTCGCGGGAGCCGGAGCGCAGCCAGACGCCCATGGAGACGGAGCGGAAATGGGGCATGCGCTCGGTGAGGACCAGAAGGCCATTCGCCAGGGTGGTACGACGGATATCGCGCGTGTGGGAGGCGGTAAGGGCGGAGTCTTCCGCGAGGACGACGGACATTTCGTTATTGTTTCACGAGGTCTCTTCGGGAGAGGGCTGCCATGTGCGGTGTGTTGCAGTGGGAGCTCTCGCTGGGCAGCAGGCGGCGGTACACTGAGAGTGTGGGAGATCAGGCACTTTTCGGCTTGAATCTGGATGCGCTGACCGAGCTGATGGCGAGCTTCGGGCAGAAGCCGTATCGTGCCCGGCAGATGTTTGAGGCGCTGTATAAGCGCCGGGTCCGCTCCATCGAGGATATGACGACGCTGTCGCAGGAACTGCGCGACCGCGTGATGGCCGAGGGCTGGAGTGTGGGCCTGCCGGAGATTGTGCAGACGGCCACCAGCGTGGACGGCACCGAACGCTACCTGATGCGCATGGCGGACGGGGAGACCGTGGAGACCGTGTGGATGCCGGACGGCGACGGCGGCGAGCGGGGTGACGGCTCGGAGGCTGCAACGGAGGAGGCGTCCGAGGAGGTTCGCGCTGAAGATGCGGTCGGTGCGGGGGCCAGCTTCTGGGGGCGGCGTGGGAACGGGCGACCGAGGAGCAATTTTGGGGCGCTTGCGGAGGCGGGCTATCGGCGGGCGACGATCTGTGTGTCGAGCCAGGTTGGCTGCGCGGTCAACTGCCAGTTCTGCCTGACGGCCAAGCTGGGGATCAAGCGGAACCTGACCGCCGGTGAGATTGCCGGGCAGGTGACAGCGGTCCTGAACCGGCATGGGGTCCAGATCGGGAAGGACCGGATCAACCTGGTGTTTATGGGCATGGGGGAGCCGTTTCTGAACTACGACTCGTTCATGGCGGCGGTGCGGCTGCTGGTGCAGGGCGTGGGCATCCCGGAGTCACGGATGACGGTGTCGACGTCCGGTATCCTGCCGGGCATCGAGCGATTCGCGACGGAGACGATCCGACCCAAGCTGGCGCTGAGTTTGAATGCGAGCAATGACCGGGTACGTGAGGCCATCATGCCGATCACGCGCAAGTGGAAGATCCCGGAGCTGCTCGAGGCATGCCGGAGGATCCCGCTTAGGACGCGGGAGTGGGTGACGTTTGAGTACGTACTGCTGGGCGGCGTGAACGATCAGCCGGAGCATGCGCGCGAGGTGCTGGCGCTGCTGGCCGGCATGAACGCGAAAGTCAATCTGATTGTGTGGAACCCGGGGCCGGGGATCGACTACAGCCAGCCAAGGCCGGATGATGTGGCGCGCTTTCAACGCATGCTGATCGATGGCGGGATCGCAACGTACATCCGCCGACCGCGAGGACGGGATATCTATGCTGCCTGTGGGCAGTTGAAGCGCACCGTGGCGGAGGAGCGCGGCGAGCTCGTGACGATCGGCTTGGCGGTCTAGAGCTTCCGGGTTCGGGAGCTAAGCGCGCTGCATCTGGGCGGTGGCGGCGAGTTCCAGAGCTACCTCGGCTACCAGATCGTAGCTGTGGCGCAGCACTTCACCCTCATGCACGAAGTTGCCGACGATCGGCTGAACGCCGAGCGCGCGGATGCGGTCGAGGTCGGCTTCGATGGGCTTTTGACCTTCGGCGGCATACTGCGTGACCGTTGCGGGGCGGATGGGCCCGGTGTTGATCAGGGCGTAGTCGAGGATAGGGGCGCCGGCGTGATCAAAGATCTTTTCGATGTGCTCGGAAGCGGTGAGATCGAGGCTTTCATTGGCCTGCGTCATCAGGTTGCAGACGTAGACACGGGTCGCGCTGCTGCTCGCAATCGCCTCGGGGATGCCGCGCACGAGCAGGTTGGAGATGACCGAGGTGAAAAGCGAGCCAGGGCCAAGGGTGATGAGGTCGGCGGTGGCGATGGCATCGAGGGTCTCGGGCAGCGGATCGCACTGGGCGGGCTCGAGCATGAGTTCGACGATGCGGGATTTTGAGGCGGAGATGCGAGTCTCGCCGCGGACCAGGGTGCCGTCTTCCATCCGGGCCGCCAGCGTGGCGTTTGCCGTGGTGGCCGGGTAGATGCAGCCGCGAGTGGCAAGGATCTGCGAGGAGGCCTGAACGGCCTGGGCGAAGTCGCCGCGCATTTCCGTGAGGGCGGCGAGGAAGAGATTGCCGAAGCTATGTCCCTTGAGGTCGCCGGAAGTGAAGCGATGCTGGAAGAGCTGGGTGAGCAGCTTTTCATCTTCGGAGAGGGCGACCATGCAGTTGCGAACGTCGCCCGGGGGAAGGATCTTCATGTCCTCGCGCAGGCGGCCGGAGGAGCCACCGTCGTCGGTCACGGTGACGATGGCGGCGAGATCGCAGATGCGGGAGAGATTGGTCTTCGGGCGCCGTCGGTCTTCAAAGCCGAGGGTGTGGTCCGGTTGCTGGAGGACCTGTGCCGGGGAGGCGAAGTGCTTCAGGCCGCGGAGCAGGGTCGACAGACCCGTGCCACCGCCAATGGCGACCACGCGGAGGGGACGGGTTGTATCTCGGGCCGAACGCATCTGGTGAACCCAGTGTAGGCGGTCAGGGGGGCTTCGACGACCCTCCCTTTAGCTTTCGGGGTACAACAAATCGGTGAAGCGGGGATCGTCGGTCATGTTGGAAAAGTCGGAGTCTCCACGGGCCTGGATGCGGTTCATGGGATTGAGGCGGATCGCCTTTTCCAGATGCTCGAGGCACTCGTGGCTACGACCGACCATGCTGGCCAGCAGAGCGAGTCCGTAGAACGGGTAGTCGGCCGACTCGTTTTCGAGCAGGATGTGCTTGAAGTGTTCGCTTGCTTCGTCGTACTGACCGTGATTGAGCAGGGAGATGGCGTAGTCGTAGCGCTCCTCGTGGGTGCGGAACTCGGTGGTGCCCTGGTGGATCTGGGACACGCAGGCGGCGATGTACATCCGGATGCGATCGCCGAGGTCGTGCGGAGCGCCGTCGAGGAGGGCGGTGAACGCCGTGTGCGCCTCGTTGTATTTGCCATTGCCCAGGAGCGTCAGGGCCTTCTCGTACAGGGCCAGCAATGCCTTGCGATTGCCGTCTTCCGCGGGCGCGGGTGTACCGGCGAGAGTACGGGGCATGCGATGGATCTTGCCGGCGCGCTCTTCAGATTTTCCATTGGGGGCTTGAGTGGCGGAGTTGGAGGAGATGGGCTGGGCGGACTTGGTGGCCATGGGTCTCTCTTAGGTCGCACAAGAGGCGATTACGTTTCGCGGTTGGATGAAAGGTGATTGGGCTGTCTGGGATTTATAAGGGCTTTGGGGGCCTTTGGTCAATCTGTACAGCTTTCCGTGATGGGCGAGGCTCGATGCAAGCGATTACGTGCCCTGCTGGTCACGGTAGAACACGGGATTGAGCGTTGGGTCGTTATACATCTTGAGCTGACGGTAGACCTTGAAACGGCGCCTGCCGGCTAACAGATCGGTCCAGAGATCTAAGAGGCACCCGGCAAGATCGTTCCTTTGCGTCTGCAAAATACAGAGGCGGTCACGGTTGCGGCGCCGATGTGCCTCGTCCACCTCCGTGCGGTCGATCTGCTCCGCCGTATGGAAGACCTTGAGCGAAAGAATGGAGAGACGATCGATGATCAGACCCGGCGTCTCGGAGTGCAGGGCGGCATCCGCGTGGTGGCCACCGATCCAGTCGGACAACGTAAGGTCGATCTGCTCGGTGAGGTCATTGCGTTGCTGATTGAGCCGGTCGATTGCACGTTTGACCCCGGCGATTTCGGTGTCCGTCGATCGTGGATCGCGGGCGGCGTCTTCCTGGTGCCAAAGGTCGAAATTGGCGCGGTGCTGGGAAAGAACAACCTGCTGAAAGGCCGTGGACGGAGACGGAATGGGACGGAGCGCGTCGTGCCAATACGCATTGGCCTGGTCGTGAAGATCCGGGATTCTTGTGAGTTCAACCATGCGGGGCGTTAAGGATGAGGGTACCAGCCGGGGCGATGGCGCGTCGTCATTGCGTGTCCCTGCCCCGAACCGTCAGACTGTGAAGGAATGATCGATACGAACGTGCGCCGGGTACTCATCTACCGGTTGGGCAGCCTGGGCGACATGGCCATTGCGGTACCGGCGCTGCGGCTTGTGCGCAAGGCCTATCCCGGTGCCGAGCGACGCATGCTGACCAATGTGCCTGTGCACGCGAAGGCGCCGGCGGCTGCCGCGGTGCTGGACGGCTCGGGTCTGACGGATGGCTACTTTCGCTACGAAGTCGGAACGCGCAGTTTCTGGGCCCTGGGCAAGTTGATCCTGCAGGTGAGGCTGTGGCGACCAGAGGTGGTCGTCTACCTGGCGGCTCCACGTGGCCTGGCAGCGGTCCGACGGGACCTGCAGTTCTTTCGAGCGTGCGGCGTCAAGCGGGTGATCGGGGCCCCTTCGACGGCGGCATTGCAATCGAACTTCTTCGGGGAAGATCCCGGGTCGGAGGCGGCGAAGGCGCGGCTGTTTGCGGGAGAGTTGGAGCCCGAAGCGGCGCGGCTTGCGCGGTGTGTCGCCGGGTTGGGAGATGCGGCCCTAGGGGAGGCCGAGAGCTGGAGCCTGGGTTTGTCGGAAGGGGAGCGGGGGCGTGCGGCGGAAGCCATTGGCGCTGAAGTGCTCGCGACCGGGCCGCTGGCCGTGAGTGTTGGAACCAAGGTGCAGGCCAAGGATTGGGGCCGGGAGAACTGGAGAGAGCTGCTGACGCGCGTGGCGCCGGCGGCTGGAGGCCGCGGGCTGATCCTGCTGGGTGCGCCGGAAGAGGCCGAGGTGAGTGAATTTGTAGCGGAGGGGTGGCGTCAAGCGGGTGGGGGGCCGGTTGCGAATCTATGCGGCCGGCTGACACCGCGGGAGAGCGCGGCGGCCCTGGAACGTAGCTGCCTTTTGCTGGGACACGACAGCGGGCCGATGCACCTTGCGGCGTCTGTCCGGACTCCGGTTGTGGCGGTGTTTGCGGCGCGCAACATACCCCGGCAGTGGTTTCCGGCCGGCGATGGGAACGAGGTGATCTATCACCGGGTCGAGTGTTGGGGATGCGGGTTGGAGACCTGTGTGGAGCAGCGGAAGAAGTGCCTGACGTCCGTTGGTGTGGATGAGGTGCTGCGGGCGGCGGAGCGGGTGTTGGCGAGGGTGGCGCCGCCTCGCTGGGTACCGGAGGATGCGAGGATGGAGAGCGATGCGTAGTTTGCCGGAGTTGCATGCGGTGCTCGGCTTGTTGGCGGGCGGTTTTGGGCGAGTGCGGATATTGGTGGTGGGCGATCTGATGCTGGATCGCTACATCCTGGGCGAGGTGGACCGTATCTCGCCGGAGGCGCCTGTGCCGGTGCTGCGGCATGCACAGCGATATGAGCGGCCGGGTGGGGCGGCGAACGTGGCGATGAACCTCGCAGGTCTGGGTTGCGAGGCCGTGCTGGCCGGGTTCTGGGGCGAGGACCTTGAACGGCGTGAGCTGGAAGCCGCGCTTGCCGCCGCAAAGGTGGATGCCGTGGGGGTGGTCACGACAAACCTGCCGACGATCTCGAAGACTCGCATCGTGGGGCGGACGCAGCAGCTGCTGCGGCTGGACATTGAGAGCGCGGAGCGCCCGACACCTGAAGACAGGAGCCGGCTACTGGAGCGTGCCGAAGCGCTGGTGACGAAGGTGCATGCGGTGGTGTTATCGGACTATGCCAAGGGAGTGTTAACGCCGGAGCTCTGCGAGCGGGTGATCCGGGCGGCACGGGAGGCGGATGTGCCCGTGCTGGTGGATCCCAAGACGCCGGATTTGAGCAAATACTCGGGAGCCACGGTCGTTTGCCCCAATCTGCACGAGCTTTCACTGGCAACGGGCGTGGTGGTGTCTGACGTGGAGGGCCTGTTGCGTGCGGGAGAGGCGCAGCGGCGAGAACACGACCTGCGGTATCTCGCGGTAACGATGAGTGAGCGAGGAATCCGGCTGCTGTCCGATGCCGGGGACTTCCATTCTCCGGCGAGGGCGCGCGAGGTGTTCGATGTTTCCGGCGCTGGCGACACGGTGATTGCCACGATGGCTGCCTCGCTCGCGGCAGGTCTGGAGGTGGAGACGGCCGTGGAACTGGCGAATCTTGCGGCGGGCATTGTGGTCGGCAAGGTGGGCACCGCGCCCATTGCTCACCATGAACTGACGGCGTTGCTGACGCCTTCGAAGGGCATCAGTGACGCCGAGAAGATCCTGGATCGGGCGCAGGTGACGGCGCGGGTGCGGGAGTGGCGTGCGGCGGGGGAGACGGTTGTGTTTACCAACGGGTGCTTCGATCTGCTGCACGTGGGACACGTGACGCTGCTGGAGGATTGCCGCCGGTTCGGGTCAAAGGTGGTGCTGGGGCTGAATACGGATGCCAGTGTGCAGCGGCTGAAGGGGCCTTCGCGACCCGTGGTGAATGAGGCGGACCGGGCACGGGTGATGGCGGCTCTGGGAGCAGTTGATGCGGTGACTTTTTTTGATGAGGACACGCCGTTGGCGCTGATCCAGGCGCTTGAGCCGGATGTGCTGGTGAAGGGCGGCGACTACACGGTGGAGACGGTCGTGGGGCACGAGGTGGTGCTGGCGGCTGGTGGACGGATTGAAATTGTGCCGACTGTGGAAGGATTTTCGACGACCGGAATCGTACGTAAGCTGCAGGGTGGCACGGCTTAGGGTTTTGGCGGCGCATGGAGTTCCACCGGCGAACGAGGTGGGTTCTACACTGCAGCAACAGCGACGCTGTCTGAAGTTGGGCAGACCGCGCAGGGGACGTCGAGGCAAGGAGAAGCAGCAATGACGCAAGAAGCAGGGCCGGAGTTGCTGGCGATCAGCACGTATGAAAAGGGACAGGCGTTTCTGCGCGAGGCGGCCCGGCTGGGATGCCGTGTGACGCTGCTGACGGTGAACAAGCTCTGGGATGCGGACTGGCCGAAGGACGTGCTGACCCACTTCGAGACCATGCCGGAGGAGCTGGCTCCCGAAGCAGTGCTGCCGTACGTGACTCGATTGGCGAAGCACAGGGCGTACAAACGGGTGGTGCCCCTGGATGAGTTCGATCTGGACACGGCGGCGCTGGTGCGGGAACATCTGCGGCTGCCGGGGCTGGGCCGGTCGGCGACGCGACCGTTCCGGGACAAGCTGGCCATGCGGGAGACGGCGAAACGGGCCGGCGTGCCGGTACCGGAGTTCTGCGGTACCGCGAACCACGATGCGCTGTGGGCGTTTCTCAGCAGTACGCAGGGACCCTGGTTGTTGAAGCCGCGGGAGAGTGCATCAGCGATCGGGATCCAGAAGTTCGCAGACCCGCACGCGGTCTGGCCGATGCTCGAGAGGCTCGGCGATGCGGCGAGTCACCACCTGGTGGAGCGGTTTGTGCCGGGCGAGATTTTTCATGTGGAGGGCCTGACATGGGAGGGCGAGCTGCTTTGGGCGCTGCCCCATGTCTACGGGCAGCCTCCCTTTGAGACGATGCACTCGGGCGGCATCTTCTCTACACGCACGCTGCAGCGGGGCAGCGCTGATGAGCGGGCGTTGCAGGCCATCCATGCGGACGTGCTACGCGGACTGGGGATGACGACTGGACCTACACACAGCGAGTTCATCAAATCCCATGCGGATGGAAAGTTTTACTTCCTGGAGACGGCGGCGCGTGTGGGCGGGGCTTACATCGCCGAGGTAGTGGAAGCAGCGGCCGGGGTGAATCCCTGGGTAGAGTGGGCGCGCATGGCCGCCGCGCAGATGCGCGAGGAGGCCTACACGCTGCCGAGGCGCTATGAGGAGTATGGTGGCAGCGTGATCTGCCTGGCAAAGCAGGAATGGCCGGATCTGAGCGGCTACGACGCACCGGAGGTCGTGTACCGGCTGAACAAACACCACCATGCAGGGCTGATCGTGCGGTCGCCGGAAGCAGAGCGCGTGAAGGCTCTCCTGGAGGACTACAGTCGACGCTTCTTCGGTGACTTCTATGCCCGTGTAGACGCCCCGGACAAGCCAACTGCTTGAAAGCAGGGCGTGCAGGCTGGCTGCCCGCGGAGCGTGGGCAGGGAAGCACGTCAGGGCGCTCGTGTACACTGTGCCCACCTTTGCCCAAGGTTGAGTGCAACGCATGAGTCTTGCGGGATCGACCCAAAACGCGCAGTACACGATGTCGCTTGAAGAGCAGATTGCTCGCCTGCAGGCGCTGCTGGAGGCCTCGCGGCAGGTTCACTCGACCATTGCGGTGGATGAGGTGATGCTGCAGACGGCGAAGGTGCTGGTACGCGAGCTCGAGATGGAAGGTGCGGGTTTCTTCTCGGCGGAGACGAATCAGATTGTGGCCGTGTATGGCGTTTTGCCCGAGGCGCCGCATGCCGGATGCAGGCATTTCGAGCTGCTCGCCAAGGACGGTGCGCTGCTGACCAAGCTGGTCGTGAAGCCGGGTGCCGGCTCCCATCTGACCATATACGAACAGGATTTCATTGAGGGCCTGGTGCTGCAGGCGGCTGTGGCGCTGGAGAATGCGCTGTACCACGAGCGCGACGTGCAGTGGGCGCGGGTGCAACAGGATCTGGATGCGGCGCGAGGGATTCAGCGGTCGTTACTGCCGAAGCGGATGCCGGTGATTCCAGGCGTGAGCGTGGCGGCGCGCACGGTGACCTGCTTTGAGGTTGGCGGCGATTACCTGGACATGGTGGAGATGCCGGACGGATCTCACCTGTTTGTGGTGGCCGACGTGGCTGGGAAGGGACTGGCTTCGGCGATTGTGGCGACGAGCTTTCGATCGGCATTTCGCGCCTTTACCTCGCAACCGATGCCGCTGGTGGAGATGGTCGATCGTGTGGGGCAGCACCACTGGGAAGAAGGGCAGGAGTCTCGCCGGCGCTATGTGACCGCCATCTTTGTCCGGTACCACCCGGACGGGGGATTGCTGGAGGTGGTCAACGCTGGGCACAATCCGGGGGCGCTGATCGGCGCGGACGGAGGCGTACAGATGATTGAAGCGTCAGGAACGCCGTTGGGAATGCTGCCCGGCATGTCGTATGCAGCGGAGAGCTTTACCTTTCCTCCGGGAGCGCGATTGCTGCTGTACACCGATGGCCTGACGGAGGTCTTCCAGGGCGAGGAAGAGTTTGGCCCCGAGCGGCTGGTGCAAGCCTTTCGCGGGATGGAGACGCGGGATGCCGAGCAGAGCCTGGACTTCCTTTGGGAAGAGCTGCGGGGATTCTCCACGGGTGGACCACAGACGGACGACATGACGGCGCTTGCGGTAATTCATCAGCCGCAGAGCATAGACGCAACGCAGGGCCCATTTCGAGAGGCGACGGCAAGCGCATGAAGAACGGAAGCTCCGTAGAGGTACGTCTGCCCTCTGAGTTGGGATTTGAGAAGGTTGCCATGTGCACGGCGGCGGGCATGGCCGGGCTGATGGGGTTTTCGCATGACAGGATTGAAGATCTGAAAACGGCCGTCGCCGAAGCTTGTATCAATGCCATGGAGCATGGCAACCAGATGGACGAGTCGCTGCCTGTCGGGGTGATTCTTTCGCGATCGGATGATGAGCTCGAGGTCCGGGTCATGGATGATGGAGGCGGGGTTGCCGGGTCGCCGCACTCACCGGACATCGACCGCAAGATGCTGGGTGAGGAAGACCCACGCGGTATGGGTATGTTTCTGATACAGGCCCTGGTGGATGAAGCGGAGTGGCACAAGGGGCCACCGGGCAAGAGTTACGTCCGGCTGGTCATTCGGCTGGACAAGAATGCTGAAGGGGAGAGCGACTGATGCAGGCAGCAACCAAGGTGACAGAACGCGGGGCTATCGGAGCGTCCGGGGCCGCAGTAAAGATTCTCGCGTTTACGGGCGACATCTCTTCAACGTCGAAGGACGTGATCCTCGATACGTACAAGAGTGTGCCTGACAGTACGGAAAGGGTTCTGCTGGATTTTCGCGGGGTCGAGTACATCAATTCATCGGGGATCGCAATCATCATCCAGCTGTTGCTGGAAGCGCACAAGGCTGCTCAGCGGACGATCGGGATCTTTGGACTGACGCCGCACTTCAACAAGGTGTTTACGATGGTGGGCGTGGCGAAGTATGCGGCGATGTCGCCGGATGAGGCGGCGGCGTTGCAGAAACTGTAAGCACAAGGGAGAGCGTTCCTGGCTGCGGCTACCAGTCGGCTGACTTGCCCATCTCGTTGCTGGGTACGGCCGGACCGAAGGTGAAGGAACGAATCCGCTCCGGTGCGGGAAACTGCTGAGTCCACGTATCGAGCGCCGCTGCGAGTGTTACATGTGCAAGGGTGCCGTCGGGCACAATGAAGGCCTTGAGACGTTGTCTGCCGATCACGGACGAGAGCCGTACGGCTGCATCGGCGACCCCCGGTTGAGATCGCAACAGCGTTTCCAGCCTGCCCGGGAAGACGTTGACGCCGCCGACCTGCACAGCGCCATCCTTGCGGGATTCGACCGTGAACTTCCCTTCGGCTTGGAGGCGAACGTCGTCCTGCAGGCAGACACGGCGTCCTGAGATCTTGTGGAGCAGCGCGGGCGTTGGCTCGGCAAGGTCCCAATCCCAATGAGACATCAGGGTGTACCTGGTTTCGGGCCATGAGCGGACGCCAACGCCCCCGGTCTCCGAGCTGCCATACACCTCGGTAAAGCCACTGAGTCCACTCTCCATGAGGACGGTTTTCAACGGATCGGGACAAGGGGCGGTGGAAGTGATTCCTCGCACCCCCTCGGGCCAGCAGGGGATCGATCGTGCGAGCCATTCCCACCGCGGCGGGACCGAAACAACGACATCGCCGGCGGCAAGTTCGCGAGAAAGAACGCCCGGAGACAGTGTTTCGGCTCGGAGTACGGGGATTCCCAGAAAGGTGGGAAGCATCGCGGTAAACAGAAAGCCGTAGATGTGGTGTGGTGGCGTGAGTGCGATGATGCGGCGTGCGTTGGCGAACAATTGGGCCAGATAGCGAACTTCCAGGTGCAGATCCCCGCGTTCGTGGCTGCAGCGCTTTGGCGCTCCGCGCGAACCCGAGGTCGTGAAGGTGATGCGGCGACCGTTGGTCTGCCATCCAGCCTCCACGATATCCAGCCAGTCACCAAAGGTCGGTGCCGAGAGCAGATTGTCCTCGGATCCGGTCTCGTAGAGACAGAACATTTCATTCACAGCTGCTGCAAGCCAGATGCGTTCCAGCGAATCACAGCCCAGAGCCGGTGTGTCGGACTCTCCCATGACGAGGGTGGCGGGCCATACAGCAGGGGAGATGCTGTTGGGAGTGTTCGGGGATTGTCTCTGGCGGCAGCTGGCGAGTTCCGCTGTCAGCAAGCTCTGGAGGACGCTCTGCAGAGCTGGTCTACTCAGCCAAAGCATACTGCTCCGTAAGAGCTAACAGGCTCGGCTCGGTTCTGTCGCGTCCATTCCGTTTGGCGGTGTACATGGCGCGGTCCGCCACGGCCAGGAGCTCTCCAGAAGTAGCAGCGGTCTCGTTCCTCTCCGCGCAGCCAAAGCTGGCCGTCACGGAAAGACCGTAGGGCTGCAGCGTGCGAGCGGCAAAACTCTCCCGCAACCGTTCAGCGACGTGAACAGCTTCCATCAGCGTTGTATTGGGCAGCAGGATGCTGAATTCTTCTCCGCCGATCCTGGCGAACGTGTCGACGGGGCGCAGCAGGGCCTTCGTCACCCCGGTGAACATCTTCAGGACCTCGTCGCCCGCGGCGTGGCCATAGGTGTCGTTCACCTTCTTGAAGTGGTCCAGGTCCACGGCGATCAGGGCCAGCGGCTGTCCGGTTTGTTGAGAGCGGATGCATTCCCGTTCCGCAACACTGAAGAAGTGTGAGCGATTGCAAGCGCCGGTCAGGTGATCCTTGCGGAGTAACTCGGCCAGCTGACTGGCGTCGGCCCTGCCACGGGATACATCCCGCAGCACCATCAGGTAGCTTAGGACGCTTCGACCATCCTCCGTTTCGACATCGGTCTTGACGGCGATGAGTCGTTGGCACCAGTAGCGGTCGCCGTTCTTCTTTTGCTGCCAGCCCTCGCTCAATTGCCAACCATCACGACCGGCGCAAGCCAGCTGCTCCCGAATCGTCATAGCGCTGGAACCCGGATCGCGGACGTCCAGGGAGGTAGGGATCTGTCCGACGAGATCGGACGCGGTGAAGCCGGTTTGTCGCGTCGTGGAGGGATTGATGTGCTCCACAATGCCTTCTGCGTCGATCGACAGAACGGCAAAGTCATTGATGTCGTCCATGAGGGATGAGAACCAGACCTCGGCGTGCTTGAGACGGCGTTCGCGGGCGACTTCCAACGAAACGTCCGCGACCGTGATGGCGAACCGGCTGTTATCGAGTTTGACGACGGTGCAGGCAAGCACCTTGGCAGAGAAGTCGTTTTCACGCGTTCCCGGGCTCACGATGATGCGGTGACCTTCACAAACGGATCCCTGACGTCTGGTGTAGGTTTCCGTGATGTTTCTAAGCTCGGGCGCCCAGTTCTCCATGATCGAGAAGAAGTTCTGCACGGCCTGTGCCGGGGCAAGGGGCAACAGAAGCTGCATGGCGTGCGGGTTCATCATGCTGATCTGGCCGTCTGACTGCATCTCCAGCAATCCCACGGGACAGGCATACAGGAACTTGAGAAGGCCTACGTTTTCAGCGTCCATGCAGCCTCCCGTCACACTGCGCTCCCGAGATCGTCAGAGGGTGGTTCACCGCTGGATCAGAACGTATTGCAGCGCAGAATGCGCATTCTTCAAGAGCCTGATGGTTACGGGTGTCGGGCGCATGCGCAGAGTCAGGACGTAATCCAGCTGCACATCCAGCTCCGGCTCGTCCTGAAAACGTTGGGCAATGAGGTAGTTGTTCATGCACTGCGCGACGCTCAGGAAGTATGGCTCACCCAGAACAGAGTCCGCCGGGAGTCCAGCCAGCCGGGATTCTGTGGCGTTATACAGCCTCACGGTGCTGTCTTCCGCAAGCCCGACCACGCCAAATGGAAGGGCATCGACAGCATCAGGGGGCATCGCCTCCAGGTCCTGTATCCGGATGCCGGTAAACGATGAAGCGGGTGTGTCAGGCATGTTCTTACCTTTCCTGGGATCG
Organism: Verrucomicrobia bacterium Tous-C9LFEB; assembly: GCA_964658105.1. GTDB lineage: Bacteria > Acidobacteriota > Terriglobia > Terriglobales > Acidobacteriaceae > Granulicella. The sequence continues at coordinate 16,377 of CAZZXY010000015.1, forward strand.
CTGACCGGGACGCGACCATGGTAGCTAGAAGCGCGGGGAGTGGCGTATACAACCTTCGTGCCGTTCCAGCCAAATCATTTGAAGAAACGGAAGTTCATAGCTTCGTTTGAAGCAAGCCACTCTCGGGGACTTGCAGATCGGGGAACCGGTAAGAAGAGGTTGAATTGCGATCTACAGGCAAGCAAAAGGGCCGTCACACCTGGTGACAGCCCCTTCGATGCAGAAGGATCCGCGTTTATGCGAAGGCCTTGATCGCTTCCTGCTCGCTATCCTTGACGTCGAAGACGGTCAGAAGCTTGGTGATCACGAGAAGATCGCGAACCTTCTTGGTGAGACTGAGGAGCTTCAACTCGCCGCCGGCGTTCTTGACCGTGGTGAAGGCGCTGACCAGCTCACCGAGACCGGCGCTGTCGATGTAGTTGACGTCGGCGAGGTTCAGCAGGATCTTCTTGGAGCTGGAGAGCGCGTCCTGCACTGCGCTGCGCAGCTTGCCGCTGTTCTCACCGAGCGTGATCTTGCCGCTGAGGTCGAGAACCGTTACACCGTCTACTTGCCGAACCTTTGTGTCCATGTTTACTTGGTCGCCTCCAAATGCCTGTGTTTAATGAGCGTAACCTGTGTGCCTGGCTGTAGCTGGCGAAAGTGTACCTCATCCATGATGGCGCGCATCAGGAAAACTCCGCGGCCGGAGCTACGCAGCAGATTGGTCGGATCGAGTGGGTCGGGCAGGGTCTCGGGATCAAGTCCGTCGCCCTGGTCGGAGATGCAGATCGTGAGCGCTTCTGCGGATCGGTCCAGTGTGGCATTCACCCATTTATCTTCCGCGAACCGGTTGCCGTGCTTGCACGCGTTGATGGCGGCTTCACGCGTCACCATAGCGAGATTGCTCGCTTCGTCCTCATCGAAGCCAAGCCGCGCGGCCATCGTTTCAACAGCGCGCTCGATCTCCGCGACGCTGTCCAGCGTGGAGGGGAGGTGGAACTCGGTGTGTTCCAGGGACGGCGTGACAGAAGTGCTGGCCTTCGCTGGCTTATCCATGCAGACGCTCGTGCATGAGGGATCCTTGGATGCGACCGCAGCCGCCGGTGGCGGTGTGGAGCCGATCATAGCAGAGCAATTCAACGGCGCAAGGAATTTGCCATGGAGCTTGCGAAGCTGCCTTGTCGGATGAGCTTCCTCAGGCCTCACGGCTAGTGAGATTCGCGTGAGGGAGTTGGCACTGCACGACCGGCCGCCAGATAGGCCAACTGCTTGAACTCCTTGCGTCCACGGGAGACCGAATCCAGTACGAGACCGCAGACAAGGGAGAGAAAGGACAGCATCATCAGGCCTGTAGCGAGCACACCGGTTGGCAGGCGCGGTACAAGGTGCGTTCGGCGGAACTCCGTGATGAGGGGAAACCCAAGGATGACGGCGATCAGGAAGAGGGCCGCCGCGATCAGCGCAAAGAACTGGAGCGGACGTTCCTCCTTCACCAGATGGAGGATGGTAAGGAAGATCCGAGAGCCATCCTTATAGGTGCTCAGCTTGGAGGTTGAGCCCTCGGCGCGATCGCGGTAGGGCGTTTCCAGCTCACCCAACGGCATGCGCAACTCAAGAGCGTGAATCGTGAACTCGGTTTCAATCTCAAACCCTGCACTGAGCACGGGGAAGCTTTTCACGAAGCGCCTGCTGAAGACGCGGTATCCGGAGAGCATATCGGTGATGCGATTGCCGAAGATGCGTGTGACGATGCCGGTGAGCAGAACGTTTCCGGCGCGGTGGCCCGTCCGATAGGCCGCGCGGATCTCGGTGATGCGTGTGCCTGTCACCATGTCGAGGTCGGAACCGAGTAGCAGATCAATCATTGGCTGGGCGCTGGCAGCGTCGTAGGTGTCATCTCCATCGACCAGCACGTAGGCATCCGCATCGATGTCGGCGAACATGCGGCGTATGACGTTGCCTTTGCCTTTCAGCTGTTCGCGGCCGATGCGGGCGCCGGCGGCATCGGCGACCTGCACGGTACGATCGGTGGAATTGTTGTCGTATACGTAGATCTGCGAAGAAGGGAGCTCGCGAGCAAAGCCACGGACAACGTTCTCAATTGCAGCCTCCTCGTTGTGGCAAGGGATGAGAACCGCGATGCGGGGCATTGACTTCGGCATCTCCCCAGCGCTCACAACGGTATGTTCCAGATGGCTGGCGCCCGGTAACGACACAATGCCCATAGCATAGACGAAAGCGGCGTGACGGGCAGTTGCCCTTCAGAGCACGCCCCGCAGCGGCGAGCTTTGAGTAGCTGACTAGCTCTACTGCACCCCATCAGCAGGAGATCGACGTAGCCTGGGCAGCCGTTCGCAGGACGCTCTCTTTCTGCTCTCAAGTAACCTGAGTACTGCCGAAACGGAACAGCTTTGGCGAGGGAGATGCAATGCAGTCGTTGAGGTTGACTTCGGTCCTGAGTACGGTGGTTTTCGCTGCAGTCGCGATGTCGGCACAGAAGCCGGCTGCGACTCCCTATGCGTGGCGAAACGTTCAGATCGTTGGCGGTGGCTTTGTCGATGGCGTGATCTTTCATCCAACCGAAAAAAACCTGCGGTATGCGCGGACGGATATGGGCGGTGCTTACCGCTGGGATCCGGGGACAGATCGGTGGCAACCCATTCTGGATTGGGTGCCTTACAAGGACCTGAACCTGATGGGAGTCGAGTCCATCGCGGTCGATGCCAACGACCCGAATCGTGTCTACCTCGCGTGCGGAACCTACACGAATCCGCGCACACCGAACGGGGCGATTCTTCGATCTGAAGACCGCGGCAAGACCTTTCAGCGCACCGATGTGCCATTCAAGTTCGGCGGCAACGAGGACGGTCGCGGCAATGGAGAGCGGCTGGCGGTGGATCCAAGCGATGGCCGCGTGCTGTACCTGGGTACCCGGCATGACGGATTGTGGCAGTCGCGGGATCGTGGTGTGACCTGGGCGCACGTCGACACCTTTCCGGACATCCAGGAGGCAGTACCTCCCGTGCCGGCAGCCGTCCCTGGCGAGACGCCCGAACAGCACTATCGCCGCATGCCGATTCGTGGTGACGGGATCGTGTTCGTGAAATATGTGCCCGAAACGGGTGATCTTAAGGCACATCGTCCCACGCAGACGATCTACGTTGGGGTTTCGTTGATGAGTCGCCCGAACCTGTTTGTGTCGCATGATGCCGGCCGGAGCTGGCAGGCGATCGCGGGCGAGCCGCAGCAATACCGTCCAGAGCGAGCGACGGTGTCAACGGACGGCTACCTCTATCTTGCGTACGGAACGGCGCCGGGTCCCTCGCGCATGGTGAACGGAGCGGTCTGGAGGCTGAATCTGCACGATGGTGCGTGGGCAGACATCACGCCCGACCCTCCTGCAGCGCCCCGGAAGCCTTTTGGCTATGCCGGTATCTCGGTCGACGCGCAGCATCCCGAAAGCCTGATCGTCAGTTCCTTTGGACGACCGGGTTCTGCTGGGGGTGAGGACATCTTTCGTTCCACCGATCGCGGTGCGCACTGGACACCGATCTTCGGCAGTGGCGGTGTTTATGACTACAGTCTCGCCCCGTATGTGAAACCCACGCCGATTCACTGGCTCTTCGATATCGAGATCGATCCGCTGAATCCCGACCACGCCACCTTCACAACTGGCTACGGAGGATGGGAGACCTCGGACCTCACTGCCGCTGACCACGGCAAGCCCACTCACTGGAACATCCTGGCTTCCGGCATCGAGGAGACCGTAGGTCTGGCTCTCGACAGCCCGGCAAAGGGTGTTCCCTTGCTCAGTGCCATTGGGGACTATGGCGGCTTTACGCATGCCGATCTGGATCGGCCAGCCCCAGAGGGCGCATCCGCGCCGCCTCGCTTCGGCAATACGACGGACGTGGTCTCCGCTACGATGCTTCCGGAGATGGTCGTGCGCGTCGGCAACAACGCGGAGCATAAGCCCGACGCGAATCTCAGCTATTCGCTCGATGGTGGGGCGAGTTGGCGGGGTGTGCCCAGCACGCCCGCACAGGGAAGTCGCTCAGGTACGCTCGCGGTTGCTGCGGACGGGACTACATGGATCTGGACGCCCGAGCACGCGGGTGCCTATGCCACGCACGATCGAGGTGAGACCTGGACCGCTGTCCAAGGGCTGCCACAACATCTGCGCCTGGCAGCGGATCCCCTGGATCCAAAGGTCTTCTACGCGATGTCCCTCTCTGAGCAGAAGATCTATCGCAGCACCGATCGCGGGGCCACCTTTGCTGCCCAGAGCTTCACCCTGTCTGATGGGCCCGCCGGTCTGCTGACCACACCGCGTGCCGATGATCGAGGCGGCCAGGATCAGATCTATCCTGAGCCGGGACGCTCCGGGGACCTCTGGTTTGCGGCGTTCAACGGACTCTATAGTGGAACGCTGAGCAGCTCGACGCAGCCGGTCTCGTTCCAGCGTATGGCCGGGGTCGATGAGATTCACGCGTTCAGCTTTGGCCGGGCCGCCCCCCAACATGCCGACGCGGCGCTGTACCTTGTCGGCACGGTTGAAGGCCAACCCGGTATCTTTCGCTCCATCGACAATGCACGGAGTTGGATGAGGATCAATGACGACGCCCATCAATGGGGTTTGGTGCTGCAGATCACGGGGGACCCGAAGCGTTATGGAAGGGTGTATGTGGGCACACATGGCCGAGGTATCTTCTACGGCGATCCCCGTTGAGACCCCAGCGATGAGACGACCTAAACCAGCGGGCCGGGCGCACTTGCTGAACGCGCCGGAGCACGAAAGGCATACAGGAGGGCACCGAGAAAGGCCCAGACAGTCCCAGCCAGTAATGCAGGCCTGCCAAGATTGATCCAGAGCAACAGGCAGATCAGCAGGCCTACGGCTCCGCTCAGAATGACGGCCCACTCCGAGAGAGGGCGTCGGGACCCTGAGGTACTTCTCCAAGCAAGCCGCGCCGAAGCCGCGTTGACACCCATGAACGCGATCAGCGCCCCGTAATTCAGTAGCTCGGCTCCGCGCTCATAAGAAAGGAGCAGAGCGCCTGCCAGCACGATGGCTCCAATCAGGAGCACGTTGTTGCGCGGAACGCGGCTGGGGGCATGGAGCACGCCGAAGAAGCGGCGCGGCAGAGCCCCATCCTGCCCCATGGCATACAGCAGGCGTGCGGCGCCGAGATGCGCGGCCATACCGGACCCGACTGTGGCAAGCAGAAGCGCGCCATTCAACAACACGAACATGGACTTGCCGCCTGCCCTTGCCGCCACGAAAACATAGGCGGTATCCAGGTCGGGAAAGGCATGTCCCAGGGGCCATACCAGCTGCGCAAGGTACACCAGAACGGCTGCCAGCACTCCCGTCAACAAGCAGGTGCCGACGATCGCCCTGGGCACATCGCGAGCAGGCTGCAGGGCTTCGTCGGCGAGGGTGGAGATGCCGTCAAAGCCGATATAGGTGAGTACGGCGATGGACGTGCCATGCAGTAATGCTGCCTCGTTGAAACGCGCAGGATCGTAAAACGGCTGCAGGTAGAAGCCAGGCGCGAGTGAGCGGTGGAAGACAAGGTAGCGGACCAACGCGGCGATGGTAATCAGGATGGCCACAGAGAGGGCTGCCGTAACGATTGCGTTCAACCGAGCAGACGACTCGACCCCTATCAAATTCAGGCCGGTAAAGAGTGCGGCGAAGACGATGATCCAGAGGACCTGAGGAGTTTCCGGTAGAAAGTTGATGGTGGCTTTGCTGCACCAGATGGTGCAGATCAAAGGATTCAGGACGTAGTCCATTGCCATGCACCAACCCGTGATGTACCCCAGAGCAGGGTGAATCCCGCGCCCTACGTAGGTGAACGCCGAGCCGCCGGACGGATACACGCGCGACATGTGCCCATAGCTGAAGGCTGTCAGCAACATGGCGCACAGCGCTAGCAGGATGGCCGAAACAACGTGGCCACGGGCCTGCTCATAGATCACACCGAAGACGGGCATGGGCCCGGTCGGCTGCACGATGATGATGCCGTAGATCAACAGATCGCGAAAGCGCAGACTGCGCTTCAGTTGAGTTGGGCTGTTGCTGTCGATCTGTATGGCTGTTCCCCTTCACAGCAAGTAGCTGTTGGACCGAAGATCAGTAGGCTGGAGCGGGATTGGGCAGATCCAGGGCGAAACCGGCCGGCAGCTCCTGCAGGCGCCCTCGGACGACAACAATCGTTGCCGGCGGCACTTCGACTTCGTCACCTGCCTTCAGCTGCAGCGTAGCGTGTTTCGGAGGCCCATCCGGCTCGGCGTAGCCCAGATCCGGTGAGATCACAAGCTCGCCCAGTTGCAAAGGATGAGCCATGGGCCGAACCGGGCTGGGATGCCATTTGTATTCCGCGATGCCAAACGCGGTGTAGTGCACTTCACCAGCGATTGAGGAGTACTTGCCGAGGCGTGGGTCGCCGAACACGACGCGCACCTTGTGAGCGGCGTTCTGGTCGCGATTGATCAACAGCACCGACCATTGGTCGTCTGGCCGATGCAGCGTGTAGGCCGACATAAGCCAGTGATTCGCGTTGTCGGGGTAGGTCGGTGTTGACGCGTAGACCTCGTGTGCCCCGGCGCCGGGCTGCACCCACTCCGTATTGATTAACTGGCTGGCAAAGAATTGCGAAAGGGGCTGCAGCTGCTTGTATTCCTTGTCCACATGGAACATGCCGAAGGTGCCCGGTGAATTGCCGCAACCAAGATCGGACGCGAGGGGAAGGTAGTGGAAGTAGTACACCCCGCTTCCACCTGCCGTAAGAAACGACCCGATGTAGTCGGCAAGCCAGAGACCAGCGAAGTTGTCCATGTAGGCTTCGCCGGGGGTCGCAGAGAGGTTGGACTCCGTGATGAAGACAGGGATACCCGAGGGCAGACCATCGTTCGCCCAGGTCTGCATGATGTGGTTAACCGCAAAGGGTTCGTCGTAGAGGCCTGTCCAGGCGAAGTGGCAGCCGGAGAGCGGGTAGTGCTCGAAGGAAAAGAAGGCCAGATCGTTGAGTCGATTGTGTTGTCGCAGATAGAGAAGGAAGCGTCCGAGCCAGGAGGTGCGGCCTTGCGCGTCTGGCCAGGTCACGACGTCGTCGAGCGATCCCTGAAACGTGGGTCCACCCAGCTTCAGCGCGGGATCCAGATGATGGAGAGCCGTAGCAAACTGTAAGTAAAGCGCGCCGTAGTCTTCGGGCGCCATGTACTGGCCATCGGCTTCTTCACCCACCTCAATGTAGGAGATCGGGTACTTGCGTGAGCGCAGATAGGTGATCTCTGCCACGGCATCTTCGGGAACGCTATAGATCAGCGAGACGGGCACCATCGCTGGCAAGCCGTGTGTGATGCCGCTGCGGTAGAACGCATCAAGACCCGGCTGCGACTGGCGCGTGTTTTCCAGATCCTTTGCTGTATGCCAGGGGTCGACGGAGGAGCAGTAGGTGCTGCTCTGGTCCTGGTCGGGTGTGTGGCGCAGCAGGTCATGGAAGCCGCCGTCGGCCGTGCTGCTGCCGACGTACACCTCGCGGATCGCAAATCCAACGCAGTTGCGGCGATCCGCTTTTGCCTCGGCTTCACAGGTGTTCGAAGACTCCGTCATGACAACGCGAAGGAACTCGATCTGCACCGGAAGCTTCGAAAAGCGAATGATCTCTTCGCCGCCCCTGCCGTCCTCGACCTCACCCGCCGGAAGCATCTGCCATGTCCCGAGGGTCGGTTTACCGATGGGATCTTCGCCGGTCCAGTACTGCACATGAAACTGTTTCGCGAAGGGAAGAGCCCATGCAATCTTGAGGCTGTCGACAAGCTCTTTTCGCTTCAGGTCGATGATGATCCATTGCGGATGTGTGCTGTCCGACTCCCCCGTGTAGGCCTCGCTCAGGTAGGGGTTGCTCTTCCAGTAGGTCGATGTGTCGCCGTCCGTCAGACGAGAAAAGCCTGTGTTTCCGGTGCCGTCGTTCCGCGTGAAGCCACGCCGCGGCAAGGTGTAGCCGAACGAGTTCTCAATGACTTTCGCCGGGATGGCAGAGCCGGTGAAATAGCCGCTCTCACCAGGTCCGCTCCAACTGCCCTGCGGATTCCAGTGCCAGGACTCGACGGCGAGCTCGGTGTTGTTGCGGTAAGTGATGGGTCCCCAGCCGGAAGGAGCAACGGTATCCAGGACTCTCTTGCTTAGGGAAAGCGGAACAGCCTCGGTAGAGATGCGATCCAGACCAGCGCCAAGCGTCTGGTTCGGTACAAAGCGGTTACGAAGGCCTTCGGGAGATGTGTTTACGAGTACGGTTTGCCCGTGCGCCAGCAAGGCCGCAGTCAACCAGATACAGGCCAGCATGGATAGGTGCCGGGTAACAACGAGTGCGCGCTTGCGAGGCACAGCGATGATCTGATCCAAGATCGCATCTCCGATCGGTTCTCGGAAGCTGCCGTGACCCGGCACAGCGGGTCTGCTGGAACAAACTTCGATGATTCTCTGCGATGTGACCGAAGCGTGCTGCCTGATTCGCGGGAGCTTTCGCCTTCAGCATAGAGCCAAGTTTCGCTGCTGTCTCGCTTATTGTAACGATTGAAATCTGGTACACTCGGCGTTCTTCGCGACTCCTGCTTCGAGGTCGATTCGTATGAATGCCTCCCCTGCGTCTTGCTTAGCCCTCCTGCGCCGCTCGCGGTACGTGCTCCGTGTTGCCTCCGTTCTCCTGATCCTCAACGCCGTCACAACCTGGGGCACACTGCAGGCCCATGCCGCGGAAGCCTATGTGCGCGTGAATCAGGCAGGGTACGAGGCCGGCAATCCAGCGCGTGCTTACCTGATGTCCACCGGGAGTGAGAACGGAGCTGTCTTCCGCATCGAGGACGCCAGGGGCAACGTTGTGTACCGCGGCTCTGTTGGCAGCCCTGCAGGTACCTGGGGCCACAGCAAAACATTGACGTACCAGGTGTACGCGCTCGATTTCCAGATCAATCGGGGCGAGCACTTCACGATCAAAGTCGATGGACAAACGGGGGCCAAGTCTCCCCCCTTTGCGGTGGAGTATCCCGAGACGCTCTATCCCAGCCTGTTGATCGATTCACTCTTCTTCTACCAGACGCAGCGGGATGGGCCGGATTTTGTTCCCAACGCCCTGCGTTCCGCGCCAGGCCACCTCAAGGACGCCCACGCAGAGCGCTTCCTTACGCCGCCGCTGGACAGTGACGACAACATCAACAACGTACCTCCAGTACCTGCGCTGCGACCTGCAAAGCTGCCCGATCTCGACGCCTCGGGCGGCTGGTGGGATGCCGGAGACTACCTGAAATATGTGGAGACCATCAGCTACACCGCGGGTCTGATGGAGACTGGCGTGCGCGACTTCCCGCGAGCGATGGGACCGGAGGCGCCACTTGAACCGCCAGCCGCACCGAATGCCGTCTCGTATGCCGGCGACAGTGGACGAGGAGCGCCGAAGCGTTCCGACTTCAGCGACGAAGCGCAGTTTGGCGTAGCGTGGCTGCTGAAGATGTGGGACAGGCAGCATCAGGCATTGTCCATTCAGGTGGATAACAGTCAGGAATGGAACTTCTACGGTGGGGGTGACATCGCCTCGACAGCCTGTGGTGGAACGTACTCAAGTCCGTACTGCCTGATTACCGAATACGACATCTGGACCCTGCCTCAAGCCGCCGACAACTATCAGCAGGCAGGTGACTCAGCGCCATGCAATCCGCACACGACGTTCTATATCTGCAACCGGCCTGTGTTTCAGGCTGGGGCTGCCGGTCAGAAGATTTCCCCTAATCTCGCGGGTCGGCTTACGGCGACGTTTGCTCTCTGTTACACCCTGCAACGTGCGGCACATCCCGCCCTGGCGAAGCGATGTCTCACGGCAGCAGAGGAGGTTTACTCCCTCGCGGATACGAGCTTTGCGGATCCTGCGCCGTTCGGCGGTAGCGGAGCGCTGACCACCATCGTCCCCTTTGACGGCTATGGAGAGACCGTCTGGGAGGACGACATGGAATGGGGAGCGGCGGAGCTGGCCCTCGCCATCCAGGACGCAGAACGCTGCGGTGATCTGGATACCATGGCCGCCAATAAGCGATCCGCGCAGTACCTCAAGGAGGCGACGGGGTTCGCCTCTGGATACATCCGCAACATCGCCGACAAAGGGGAAGCGGACACGCTGAACCTTTACGACGTGAGCGGGCTGGCGCACTTTGAGCTCGTGCGTGCACTGCGACGGACGTCGGTGGCGCAGCCGCTTGCGGTTACCGCAGAGGAGGTGCAGAAGCAGCTCCTGAAGCAGGTCGACGCTGCCATCGCCACCGGGGGGACCGACCCATGGGGCTTTGGAGAGGAGTGGGACGGTGGCGATGTGACCTCACATGGGGCAGGGCTCTCCGTCATGGCCAGTGAGGCACACGCCCTGAGCGGCGCGGCCAGGTACGACATCCATGCGCAGCGCTGGCTTGGAAACATTCTCGGGGCGAATGCGTGGGGATCATCCTTTCTGGTCGGCGAGGGCAGTACCTTTCCGAACTGTATCCAGCACCAGGTGGCAAACATCGTGGGCGCACTGAATGGAACGGCCGGCGGAACGCCCATCCTGTGGGGTGCCGCTGTGGAAGGCCCTAACCCGGAACGCAGCTCCGGTGCTCTGGACGGCATGCGAACGTGTCCGGCAGACGGTGTCGACACCTTCGCCCGCTTCAATGGCAGTCCCGGTCTTTATGACAAAGCGCGCTTCACGCGTTACAAGGACGATGTCGAGTCGTACAGCACCACGGAACCCGCCGTTGATCTGACAGCCACCTCTTTTCTGATGTGGTCCTGGAGGTTGCAGAAGCCAGCGTTGTAGGGAAATGCACCGGCAAGCATGTGTCACCGCTTGCTGGTGCGCTGGATTGCAGCGGTAGAGGCACGCTGTACCATCTCCGGGGCGGCCTTCAGAAGCATCGGCCTGTCCTCAGCTCCTCCGGCGCTGCTCTTTACGGCAGCCAGGATATGTTCGGCTGCCTGCAGTCCCATGCTCCATAGGGGCTGGCGAATGGTGCTGATGGCAGGCGTCGCCAGCTTGGCAGGTAAGACATCATCGAAGCCCATCACAGAACAGTCTTCCGGGACCCGGATGCCCGCCTCAATCAGTGCTCGCAGCACGCCAAGTGCGGTGATGTCGTCGAATGCCAACACCGCGGTAAAGCGCTTCCGTGCCGCGAGTAGTTGTTTGGCCAGGCGGCACCCGCCCTCAAAGCCCGACGTAGGATCGACCAGGCCTGGGAGCTCGACGACAAGTGCCGGATCCAGCGTAAGTCCTCGCCGTTTCGCGGACCGCTGGATGCCTCGCCAGCGAGGCTTGCTATCAGCCATCTCCTGAGGACCGCGAATCACCGCGATGCGCGTGTGGCCCAGGTCCATCAGGTGCTCTACCGCGAGCGCCCCTCCTGCCTCGTTGTCCACGAGGATGGAGCTGATGCCGCGCGCGGTCAGGTCGCGGCCGACGATCAGGGCGGGCACACGATTCTTGCGCATGTCAGCCAGCAGATTGGTCTCCTCAAAGACCCAACTGGCCAATACGATCACGCCTTCCACGCGCCGCTCCAGCAGCAGGTGCAGGTAGTCGTCAAAGCGCTTGCGCTCGGTCTGCGCATCCATCAGCAGCGAAGGGTATTCCGCCGAGTTCAGGCCGGACTGGATGCCGCGCAGGATGGGAATGCAGAACTGATCGGAGAGATCAAAGGCCAGCACACCGATGGTCTGGGTCTGACGCATGCGTAAAGACCGTGCGTAGGCATTCGGGTGATATCCGAGCTTCAGAGCGATGGCTCGAATGTCCTCCCTGGTCGCTACGGCAACATTCTTGGATAGCGCCGCCCCGCTGAGCACGAGCGACACGGTGGATACAGAAAAGCCACACGCTTTCGCGACATCCTGCAGCGTGACGTGACCCGACTTACGCTGTGGCATGGAGATCACCTTCGGGGCTGTAGTGAACGTGCATGCTGTGCCAAGTGCACTCAAGGCTTACCACACGACGGACGTTTCTGGTGCGGAAGCCGGTCGCGGTTCTCTGGAGAACAGGTCGCAATGCACTTCCAGGCTTTGGGTGATGAGGGCGTGCAATTCTGCTTGACAAGGCGTCGCTCTCGACCTATACAAGCAATTAACTCAATATTCAAACGTTCTAACCAGAGAAGTTTCAAGACGGCTTGGGAGGCTTCGATGGCATTGCGCCGTGTTGGTACGTCCTTGTTTCCGCGATTCCTTTTGCTCGCTGCGCTTCCGGCCTTCAGCGTGATGTCGGCTTCGGCGCAGGCTGGTATGGGTGGTATCAGCGGCACAGTGCAGGACCGAACAGGCGCGACTGTGCCTAAGGCCAGTGTTGTGGCGGAAGAAGTCAGCAAGGGCGTAAAGCTGACAACGAACACGACGAATGCCGGCTTCTTCAGCTTCGTTTCAGTCGCGCCGGGAACGTACAACGTCACCATCACGCGGCAGGGATTTGAAAACACGGTCGAGAAGAATGTGATCGTGACGGTCGATCAGACAAGGAATCTGAGCGTGACGCTGCAGGCTGGCGGCGTGGGTGAAACCGTCACCGTGGATGAGTCGTCGTCTCTGCTGGACGCCAGCAACTCCACGGTGGGTCAGCTCATCTCTGCACAGGCCATTGATCGCGTTCCCTTGCTGACCCGTGACGTCTATCAGCTTGTTCAGCTAAGCACGGGCGTCCTGCCGACCAATGGCACGCCGAATGCCTCGGATACGCCCGGCATCAACAACGCACGATCCTTGATCGATGTATCCGCTTATACGATCAACGGAGCCTTGCAGGGCAATGCGTATTACATGCTCGATGGCAGTCCTATCGGCGTTGCCGAAAATAACGCGGCCACGATCATCCCGGCCTTTCAGGTGCCGGAAGACGGCGTACAGGAATTCAGGGTAGAGACCCAGAACACACCGGCGACCTATGCCAGCGGCGGAGCGGGCGTGATCAGCCTCGTAAGCAAGTCCGGCAGCAATGCCTTTCATGGCGACGCGTTCGGGTATTTCCGTCCGAACGCCCTTGCTGCCAATGACTACTTTTACAAGCAATCCAACCCTGGAGCGCCGCCGCTCGACTTCCATCGGTACCAGGAAGGTGGTGCCATCAGCGGCCCCATCCTCCGGAACAAGCTCTTCTTTTTCGGGGACTACGAGGCTACACAGCAACAACAGCTCGAGAATGGGTACTACACCGTACCGACCGTGGCGGAGCGCACGGGAGACTTCTCCGCCGACGCCTTCACAATCTACAACCCGCTTGTCCCCGACAATGATGACGGCACACGGCAACCGTTTGACGGCAACGTCATCCCATCGCAGAACATCGACCCTGTGGCGGCGAACTTCGCCAACAAGTTCCCGCTGCCGAACCAGGCCGGCGAAGGGCCTTACCACATCAACAACTACACAGGTTCCGGGCTTGATCCGCAGACGGCACAGAAATTCGACGTGCGCATTGACTATGCCCAGAGTGACCACAACCGGATCTTTGGCCGCTTGTCTTACGGACGCCTTGGTTTTGGGAACGCCAACCTGTACGGAAACAGCAACGAATATAACCCCTTCTACTTCGTAAACGTCACGAACACTCGCAACGTGCTCATTGGCGATGATCTGACGCTCAACAACACGACGGTGCTGCAGCTTCGCTACTCCTTCACGCGCCACTATGAGGATCAGACGGGTGACCCGCGCCAGGCAGGCTTTGACATCACCAGCGTTGGTTTTCCGCAGTCTCTCGCCAATGAGGTGATCTATCCCCAGATCCCCACCATGAGCTTTTCTCAGACAGCACCGATTGGCGGGACAGGGAATTACGACACCTTTCTCTTCGCAAGTGAGAACAGTGATGTCGGCGCGAGCCTTGCAAAGGTGCTTGGCAAGCATGAGCTCAGCGTCGGCTTTGAGTACCAGAAGAAATTCCTGAACATCGGACAGCCCGGTGCGCCCGCCGGCGCCTACTCCTTCGACAACACTGCGACGAGCTCCACGACCTTTGCCGGTGACGGCAGTGATTTCGCCTCCTTCCTGCTGGGTATGGGTTCGTTCCCTGGGGCCGAAGCCGCCAACTTCACCAAGGACGTCTTTGCGGCGCAAGCCAACCCCTATTACGCGGCTTTCATCCAGGACAGCTATCACCCAACACCGAAACTGACGTTGAACCTGGGGCTCCGTTGGGACATTTTTGGCGGCCGCACCGAAAGGCACAACCGCCAGGAGTACTTCGATCCAACGCTGAGCTACACGCTGAATGGCGTCGCCCTGACCGGAGGTGAGCGGTTTGCTGGCCCTGGCGAACGCAGCCCGTTCGATACCAACCTCAAGAACGTAGGACCCCGCGCCAGCTTCGCCTATCAGCTGGAGCCGAACTTCGTCCTTCGCGGGGGAGCAGGCATCTACTACGGCCCGAGCACCGAGATGGTTGCAAACCCGTCACTGAACTCTGACGGCTTCAGCTCTTCGACAAACTGGAATGCGACGCAATACAACGGCAATGGCAATACCGTTCTGCTGAATCCGCTTAGCAATCCTTTTCCCGGCGGTGTGGTGCAACCGCTTGGCAACAGCCTGGGCCCGGCGACCAACATCGGGGCCGGTCTCAGCACGGTTCTTCGCTCTCCGCGAACCCTCACCACCTACAACTTCAATCTCGGCTTTGAATACCAGCTTCCCGGCAGCACGGTGTTCAGCCTGGGCTATGTGGGCAGCCGCGGTCTCTTCCTGCCGCTGGCCGGCGTCGACCTCAACGTTCTGCCCCTGCAGACCATCGCGCAATACAACTACGCTCTCTGTGTGACCGGGGAGACGGGTTGCGTCACGGTGCCGAACCAGTGGGCACCCATCCTGCCCACGACCAATCCTTTTTACGGGCAGGATACGGTGCCGCAATGGCTCGCGCTGGAGCCGTACCCGCAGTTCAACGCTGGCAACTTCGGTGGGGGCGTCGTGGTCAATGGCTATCCGGGTGGCGACTCGGAGTACAGCTCACTGCAGACCAAGGTTGAGCGGCGCATGACCCATCACCTGAGCCTGCTGGGCAGCTTTACGTGGGGCAAGCTGATGACGGATGACAGCCAGCCGCCGCTGGGCTTTGTCGGCTACCACAGCGGCGCACCGCAGAACTGGCGGAATCTGAACCTGGAGCACAGCGTGAGCGCGCAGGATGTTCGTGTCCAGTTCAATCTCCAGGTCTCCTATGATCTGCCCATCGGGAAAGGGCGGGCTCTGAACCTGAACGGCCTCGCAAACAATCTGCTTGGCGGCTGGACGCTGAATGGCATTACTTATCTCAGTGGTGGAGTGCCAATCGCCTCACCGACAGGTACGGGCAATCCCTATTTCAACCAGCGAGTGGATCTGGCCTGCGACCCGGGCGCGGGCGCGGCACATACCGTGACGCAGTGGTTCAACTACACCTGCTTCTCGCAGCCGGCAAGTCAGTTCCTTCCTGGCACAGCGCCCGCGTTTCTTTCCAACGTTCGCACCGACGGCGCGCACGATCTGGACGTCTCGGTGTACAAGACCTTCGCCATTCACGGAGAGCACGCGCTGCGGCTGGAAATCTCGGGCTACAACGTCACCAACTCTGTGCAGTTTGGCTACCCGTCAGTCTTCTGGAATCCCGCGGTCCAGACCGATCCCACAGTCCTCGCCGGCTTCGGGCAGATCTACAACGCTGCCAACCTGCCGCGACAATTCCAGTTCGGCGCTCGCTACACGTTTTAGGTGTTTCGGGCGGACCAGATGCTCTTGTTTGAAGAGGTGATGTGAAGGTTGTTGATCGCATGCTCCGACTTGCCGTCTGCGCTTTGATCGTCGTGTCGGCGAACCCGACCATGGCACAGAAGACGGATGCGAAGAGCCCCAAACCCTGGCAGGACCCGAAGCTCTCCCCCGACCAACGAGCGGATCTTTTGTTACACGTTTTGACCCTGGATGAGAAGATCCAGCTGTTGCACGGTACAGGCGATCCCCATCTGGGACCGCCCGATCCGCACGCGGGCGAAGGCAACGGCGGCTCCGGCTATGTTCCAGGCTTCCCTGAACTGGGTATCCCGGGCATCCAGATGGATGACTCCGCTTATGGTGTTGCCTACTCCGCTGGCAGCGGCCGCTACTCGTCGGCGTTGCCCTCCAATCTGGGCCTGGCCGCGTCGTGGAACCCCGCCCTTGCTGAACAATATGGCGCACTGATCGGCAGCGAACTCCGAGACCTTGGCTACAACATGACCCTCGGGGGAGGCGTCAACCTGAACCGCGAACCGCGCAACGGCCGCACGTTTGAGTACCTCGGCGGGGATCCGCTGCTGGCCGGCACAATGGTCGGACATCTTATTCGTGGCGTGCAGTCGACGCATGTCATCGGCGACATCAAGCACTTTGCCGTGAATGACCAGGAGAGTGGCCGTCATGCCGTTTCGTCCGAGATCGACGAACGTGCCATGCGGGAGAGCGATCTGCTTGCCTTCCAGATTGGGATCGAAACCGGTCAACCAGGTGCCGTGATGTGTGCCTATAACCGCGTCAACGGCACGTATGCCTGTGAGAACGATTTTCTGCTCAACAAGGTGCTGCGCCAGGACTGGCACTATCGCGGCTTCGTCGTCTCGGACTGGCTTGCGACACACTCCACAGCGAAGGCTTCACACGCGGGACTTGATCAGGAAGAGCCTGGAAACTTCTTCTATGGCCCGGCAATGAAGACCGCCGTGAAGAAGGGGGAAGTGTCCGTTGCTGAATTGAACGAACACGTGCACCGGATCCTGCGCTCGATGTTTGCCTCTGGTGTCGTCGATGATCCGCCCACGAAGCAGGTACCAAAGGTCTTCGAGCATGCAGCGCTTGCTCGCGAGCTTGAAAGCCAGAGTGCAGTGCTCCTGCGCAATGCGGGTGGGTTGCTGCCGCTCGCTGCGGGAAAGCTACACACCATCGCCGTGATTGGCCGGAACGCGGACCGGGGCATGATCTCCGGCGGCGGATCAGCCCAGGTGGATCCGCCTGGAGGGAATGCAATCGGGACGATCCCGGAGAAAGATCGTCATGCTGACTGGCAGAAAGCCGTCTGGTTCCCAGATGCTCCGCTCGCCGCAATCCAGGTAGCCGCACCTGACGCACAGGTTCTCTTTAATGATGGTGCGGATATCCAAAAGGCAGCCGCGGTGGCCCGGAAGGCGGATGTTGTACTCCTGTTTGCATATCAATGGCAGGCTGAAGGCGTTGATCTGCCAACACTCGCGCTACCTGATGGGCAGGACGGCCTGATACGCGCCGTAAGCGCGGCAAACCCGCACACGGTCGTTGTCCTGGAGACAGGTGGCCCCGTGCTCATGCCCTGGAAAGACCAGGTGCAGGGCATTCTGGAGAGTTGGTACAGCGGCACGTCCGGGAGTACAGCGATCGCGGACATCCTCTTCGGCAAGGTGAACCCCTCCGGCAAACTCCCTCTCACGTTTCCACTCGCGGACGCCGATTTGCCGCATCCCGTTCTGGTGACACCTCCGCCCGCGTCCCAGGAGGACTGGACGGACAGCGACGCCATGTCCCGCCGGCTGCTTCAAGGGCTTCCTTCCTTCAGGACGACTTACAACGAGGGTCTGGAGGTGGACTACAAGTGGTACGAGGCGGAACGGAAACAGGTACTGTTTCCTTTTGGCTTTGGTCTTTCGTACACGAGCTTCACCTACTCGGATATGAAGGTCAGGAGAGGGGAAGAGCTGAACGTCACCTTCACCCTGCAGAACACCGGCGAGCGTTCCGGGGAAGAGATTGCAGAGGTGTACGCGAGACTCCCGGATGCAGCCGGAGAACCCTTCAATCGGCTGGTCGGTTGGAGCAAGGTCTCGTTGCAACCGGGAGAGCGAGAAGAGATTACCGTGAAGGTCCCGGAACGGAACCTCGCAATCTGGGACACACGAAATCACGGCTGGACTGTTCCCCGGGGGGTTTTCACGCTGCAAGCGGGTCCTTGCTCGCAGGACATGCCGCTACACGCGGCGGTCAGCCTCGAAGCTGATCAACCGCTACATGCGAAGTGAGAGCGTTCGGTGAACTGAACTCCCACCCGCCTGGTCCTGGTTCGGAGTATGAACAGGTGCAATGAAGCAGTCCCGCGGGACTCGTGAGGCGGATCCCGTTGCGTGATCGCAAAAGGCTCAAACACTGCCTGGAGGGGACTTTGGACGCTGCGAACGGTGCAGTTTTGATGGTGAGCGGGCTGGGGCTCGAACCCAGGACCAACGCCTTAAAAGGGCGATGCTCTACCAACTGAGCTACCCGCTCTCTCCTTCATAAAGGTAGCACAGGGACGCCTGAGGACGAGGGCCGCGACGGGGGCGCGAGTGCGTCTCGACCTCAACCCACGCCGCATGTAACCACCGACGGATTTGAGGTTGGTTACGGAGGTTAGATTGACGCGGAATGGGGTGAATCGTAGGCTCCAGACATACACAGAAGGGACGTCGAAGTCTTGCACGGGGCCCCGAAATCGGAGGAGCGCTTAGGCACAAAAGCCGACAGTGCCACAGAGACGCAAGCAGGAGCCGTCCCGACCTCCCACGCAGAGATGCCCGAGGATGTGGCTGCTCTGTTTCGGTCCATCGATCTGAAAGGCGTCGTCTACCGAGACTTCGCCGCAGTGCACCGGGAATCCAGGGCGCGGCAGCGGTATGAGGCTGCACGACTGCAGCTGGAAGCTGAGACCTCCGCCGCAGACGAGGCAAACCGGGCGGCCATCGAGGCTGACCGAGGGGCACAGCAGGCCGCCGAAGCTGCTCGGCAGCAAGCAGCGGAGGTCCGCCGCGCCGTTGAACGACATCTGCCGGAGGAGGCTCAAGCGGCGGAACAGGCGCGACTGCATTTCCTCGCGCGCACGGAGGATCTCCGGCAGCAGGCCGCGCATGAGCGCATGCGCTACATCCAGCACGCCGAAGCGCGTCGCAGAGCCGAAAGGGAGACACAAGCCGCCGAACTCGAGGTTGCTGGGGCGTACCGTGCAGCTGTTCTTCCCGCCGAGCGCTCGGCGTACGTTGAGGAGGGCACGTCCTCACCCTTGCCCGATCCGGAACAGGAAGGTCAGGGGATCCGTCTTGAGGGTAGGCCACGGAGACGGGAGAAGCTCGCGACGCCTGAGAGCCGCGACCAGCCTGAGTCAGCTGCGTCGAGCATGCCGTCCTGGATGGAGATGTATGCGGCCGCAACCAAAGAGGTGCAACGGCCCCGTGTTTCCGGCGAAACGCTGCAGACGACGCGCACGCGGATTGCCGAGCGCTGGTATGCCCTGCGGGGAATTGTGGGTGCAAGCATGCCCGAGCCCGATGGTGCGCCGTCTCGGCCCCGCGACACTGTTCCGCCGCTGTTGGCCCTGTTCTCGATGGCGGGCGGTGTGGGAAAGACAAGCCTGGCAGCCTCGTTAACCCGAGCCCTGGCTGCCCAGGGTGAGCGCGTCCTGCTGGTCGACATGACTTCGCATGAGATCCTGCCATTCTTCTTTGGCGCTGAGGAGACCCGACCGGGAGGAAGACGGGTCTTTGCTCCTCCGCCCGGTACGCCCGACGCCCCGATCCACCTCGTTGATTACGCCCCGGGCGCAATCGATGTTGAGGAATTTCGCGAGAAGCTGCATCGGGACAGCAAAGGGTTCAGCAGGGTTGTGCTGGACACGTCCACTGCGGCCACAACAGATCTGCAGCACCTCATCGGCTTGGGCGGGTGTGTTCTCATTCCGCTGCTTCCCGATATGAACTCGCTGCTCACACTCCGGGCACTGCGACGTGCCTTTCCTCTTGATTCGCCCTCCTCCCTCTCTGAGGCACATCCCTGGTATCTGCTGACGCAGTTTGATTCATCGCAACCTCTGCATCTGGACATTCGCGAAATGCTGGAGGGGGAACTCGGGGAACAGTTGCTGCCTTTTGTCATGCGCCATTCGCCGGCAATCGCCGAGGCTCTCGCACAGGGCATGACCGTGATGGACTACGCACCAAGCGAGGGCATTGCCGCAGATCTTCAACACCTGGCGGCGTGGTTGCGTACACAAGTCGAGCCCGCGCGGGAGGGACTGGAACAGGCTCGGTGGAGTGAACGGTGACGGCCCCGTCGAGCCGCTTGCCTGAGGAAGAGAAGGTCGAGCGTACATCTACAGGACTGCGATCCTTAGGGCTTACGGTCGTTCTGGTGCTACTGGCCACCTTTGCATTCGTTACGGTGCCTCTGCACCTGCAAGTGTGTCTGGTTGTTGTCGCTTTGCTTGCCGCTTTGCCCTGGTCGCGCCAGCATCCTGGCAGCCGTGTACTGAACCTGGCGTTCGTGCTGCTCTCCTGCTTTGCGAGTCTTCGCTATGCAAATTGGCGCGTCCGGACCGTTGGTGGAGCACTGCGAGAGGGAAACCTGCGTCACGTGCATGGGTTCCTCGGGGATGTTGTCCTCGTGCTCGTGCTCGGCGCAGAGCTCTACTCGTTCATGAACCTGGGGCTCACTTATCTGCAGACGGCCTGGCCACTCAATCGAAAGCCGGTGCCGTTGCCTGCGGATGTGAACCTCTGGCCGGAGATCGACCTCCTCATTCCCACGCTGGATGAGCCGCTGCACGTGGTTAAATCGACCATCCTGGCGTCACTGCATCTGGATTGGCCGGCAGGCAAACTCCAGGTCCACTTGCTGGACGACGGGAACCGGGATGCGTTCCGTGCCTTCTGCGCGAAAACTGGTATCGGGTACCTTCCCCGTGAAAGGAACGACCACGCAAAAGCCGGCAACCTCAATCACGCGCTGCGTCGGCTCGAAGCGCCGTTTGTGGCCGTGCTGAATGCCGACCACGTCCCGGTCCGGTCGTTTCTGCAGGTCACGATGGGGTGGTTTGATCGAGACCCGCATCTCGCACTCGTGCAGACGCCGCATCATTTCTCTTCTCGGGACGCCTTTGAGAGAAATCTCCCTCACGCGCGTGAAATCCCAGGCGAAAGTGAGCTGTTCTTCGGCGTCGTGCAGGACGGCAATGACCTTTGGAACGCTAGCCGTTTCTGCGGCTCCTCGGCTGTAATCCGACGTGCGGCGTTGAACGATGTGGGCGGTTTCGCCCAGGAGACCGCGACCGAGGATGCTCACACCAGCCTGCGCTTGCACACCCACGGCTGGAACACCGCCTACCTCAATCTCCCTCAGACAGCCGGCCACGCACCCCAGAGTCTCAGCAGCCACATTCGCCAGCGAATGCGGTGGGCCAGGGGCATGGCGCAGATGCTGCGACGCGGCAATCCGCTGTTCGCTTCAGGGCTTACGCTGGCCCAGCGGATGTGCTACTTCCACGCAATGGCGCGCTCCTTTTCTGCCTTGCCACGCTTGATCTTCTTGCTAGCTCCGCTGTTGTATCTCGCCTTCGGATTCACAACGATCCCGGGCTCTTCGGCCGCAATTGCCGCCTTTGCCTTGCCGCATCTCGTTTTTGCCTGCGTCGCGCGGGCACGCCTCCATGGCCGGTATCGGCACATGTTCTGGAACCAGATCTGCGAAACAGTGCTGGCACCGTACACGCTTTGGCCGGCACTCGGCGCCTTCTTTTCGCGTTCCCACGTTCGTTTTCGATCGATCGCCAAGGAGGGCAGCATCGAGGAAACCATCTTCGACACCCGCATCGCCGGACCTTTTCTGGTGTTGATGTTCGCAAACCTGCTTGGGCTGGTGGCGGTTGTTCTGCGATTTCTAGCTGCGGCGCCTTCGACCGGACGACTCTTGGCGTGGCACGCGCCAGGGCTTCAGGCAACGCTGTATGCACATGGCGGCGCGGGCTTTGTGTGGATCAGCGTTGGATGGACGTTCTTCAACCTGATCGTACTCAGCGTCGCTCTGGGTGTTGCTCAAGAAAGACAACAGCGACGGCGCGCGGTTCGGGTAGCAGTATGCGTTCCCGTCCACCTGCACTTTCCCGACGGAAAGAGTCTTCCAGGCGAGACAATCGATGCCTCACAGGGTGGCGTCATGGTGAGGGTTCAGGGGCGCGCCACCGTCGCGATAGGCGAGCCAGTCACTGTGACCATGCCGGTCCTTGGGGAGCAGGCGTCCTTCCCGGCAACCATTGTTCAAACGGCAGATGGCAAGGTTCGAATGGAGTTCGATCCACTGAACAGCCGCGAGGAAGAAACCCTTGCCGTGCTGCTGTACGCGCGTGCCGATGCCTGGGTTGCCGCCGCCAACCGGCGCCAGCGAGATCGACCTCTGCGCAGCCTGGGGAAGGTCGCTGCGTTTGCCTGGTTCGGCGCTTCTGCGGCCTTGCGGAACATGCTCTCCTGGCGACCTGCAAGGCCCAGCGGAGCGCGCCTTTCCGGGGCAGTCCTGATTGCTTCGGTGGCTTTGCCGATCGGTGTACTCGCACTTCGGGGACACACGCTCCGTGCACAGTATTCGGTGGACGCGATCAGCCGCTCAGGCGTCCCGGGCCTCGCCAGGGGAGCAGACAGAGAACCTCGCACGGTAAAGAGTACGAAGGTGCTCTACAAGCAACGCACCCTTTCCCTTGATGCCTTGCATCCGTCCGGGCCGATAACTCTTGACGAGTCCACGCCCTCTGCCGAACGTGATTTCACCCTCCCTACGTCCGAGATCGTGCAACACGCCACGCTGCACCTGAATTACCGTTGGGACCCCGATCAGCGAAGGTCAGGTGGAACGCTTCGTGTTCTGCTCAACGGGGCTGTTGTGGCGAGCGCACCTCTAGACGCGCTGGTCGCAGCGGAAAACGGAGCAGGCAGGTCGCCCGCCATACGGGAAGAGGGGACCCAATCCCTGTCTGTGGAGCTGCCGCCAGAGTTGTTCGTGCCTTCCGACCAGCTGTCTTTCCAGATGGACAGCCCTGGTCTCAGCCTCTGCCGTCATCACGGATGTGCGTCCTCCTGGGTGCGCGTCGAGCCCAACGCCGCGATCATCCTGACGCTGATGCAGATCGAACAGCGACCCGCGGCGAAGCCAACGCACGACCGGACACTCGGTTTCATGAAGGGGTTTGGGTCTGTGAACTGGCCTGCGGAGCTTGTGGATCTGGCTCTCTGCGGAGCAGGGACAATCGGTTTGCTGGGAGTGTGCCTGCTGGGCGCAGTGCTCCTGGGAGATAGCCTTGCTGAGAAAGCAAGGAAACGTCTCCATCCCTCCCGGTAAAGGGACATTGGATGCCTCCGTGACACGCTGGTTGCCTGCGTCCACCGATTGCGATCAGCTTCACTTTGCCACAAATTTGTAGGAGATCGCGTTGCAGAGTCGTAAGCTGGGAGGCGCATTCTCAGGAGCTTCGCTTAAAGTCAAAACATAACGAACGCCTTCATTTCTCCGTGTTTCGGAGTGAGATTCTGTCTGATCAATCTACACAGCTTGTTGCGCGTGCGAAGGAGGCCAGTGACCTTCGCACCGAGTTTCGCCTGACCACACTGCTGGGCGGTCCGCTTGCACTTGGCGAACTGGGCTGGATGTCTACCTACATCGTTGATGCCTTGATGATTGGGCGTCTGCATGACTCGGCCTTGCCGATTGCAGCATCATCGCTCGGCAATACCATCTTCTACGCGGTTGTTTTCTGCGCCATCTACCTGCTCAACGGTTTGGAAACGTTGATTGCACAGGCGTTTGGGCGCGGGGAAGAGAACGAGTGCGTTCATCTACTCGCACAGTCGTTCTGGATTGTCGTTGGCGGAACCCCGCTGGTGATCCTGTTGACCCTGGGCAGCCTGCGCCTTCTGCCACATCTCGGAACTCCTCCGGACATTGCCGCCGAGACGGGCCGGTACGTGCGTGCGCTTGTATGGTCGACGGGTCCGCTGATGGCCTACATGGCCCTGCGAAGATTTCTGCAATCCATCAATCGCGTGACCCTGGTCACCGTCTCCTTGATCACAGCATCTGTGGTGAATCTGCTGTTCGATTGGGTCTTCCTCTTCGGGCATCTCGGGGCACCCGCCATGGGCGTTGCCGGCTCTGGATGGTCGACCTGCGTGGTGCGGCTTTACATGCTCCTGCTGTTGATCGGAGGCACGCTGTGGGCGCTGAAGCGCGATGGCTACCACGTGCACCCGCAAATGCTGGTGCCGAACTGGCCTCGCCTGAAAGCCCTTCTGCGCATCGGTTGGCCCAGCGGGCTTGAATACTTCGAGGAGCTCGGCATCTCCACCTACATGTCGATCCTGTGTGCAAGGCTCGGCACCGTTCTGCTCGCCGCGCACCAGGTCGTGCTCGACCTCAATGCGTTCGTCTACCAGGTGCCAAACGGCATGTCCTATGCAACGCTGATTCGCGTCGGGCAAAGCGCCGGCCGTGACAGCCTGCCTCAGGTACGTCGCGCCGCCAATGCGAGCCTGTGGCTCTGCCTGGGCTTCATGACAATCGCCGCCACGGTCTTTGCGGCCTTCGGGCAGTTCTGGGCCGGCCTGTACACCAACAGCCACGCGGTGGTCGTGGCCGCCGCGCCCATCTTCCTCATCTGCGCCTTTCTGCTGCTGGGCGACACGCTCTTTGTTGTCCTGGCCTCTGCACTCACCGGACTTGGTGATACCCGCACACCGCTGCTCGTCAGCCTCGTCTGGAACTGGGGAATTGGCATGCCGCTGGCGTACGCGCTGGGCTTCCACCACGGCATGGCGCTGCGTGGACTCTGGATCGGCCGAGGCGTTGGGTCAGTCGGCGGAGGCCTCTCCTTGCTCGTCTTCTGGAGGCTCAGGCTGCGCCGTGAACGTCACGCACTCAGCCGGCCTTCCCTCAACCTCTTAAACACACTGCCAGCAACCGACCGCATGGCATAGGTCCGCTTGCTCCGAGGAACTCCATGCGTAAGCTTCTTTTTCTTCTCTTCCTTTTTGGTGCCGGTCTCACGGCTTCGGGTCAGTCCACCTTCGCATCCCTGAATGGCACGGTGCGCGATCCCTCCGGCGCGGTTGTGCCCAACGCAACCGTGGTGCTGCACCGTCAGCAAAGCAACACGGACCGCAGTGTTGCAACGGGCGCTGATGGCAGCTACAACGCACTCAACATCGACCCCGGAACATATACGTTACGCATCTCGGCCAAGGGGTTCTCTCGAACCACCGTAGAAAATATTCATCTCGACGCGCGACAGCAGCTGCGTTACGACGTGTCCCTCACCGTGTCGGGCACGGACACCGTGACAGTGAATGCGACCGATGCGGGCGTGATCAACACGGACAATGCAGCGATCTCCGCCTCGCTTTCTCCCGAAGCCGTGCTGGATCTCCCCGCGAACTACCGGGGCGCCGGATCGACCTCGCCCCTGAATGTGATCCAGACATTGCCAGGTGTGCAGCCCGACTCCGCGGCCTATCCGCCGGCAGCCTCCTCTTCGCCGAGCCCCGGGGTGAAGTTTTCTATCCAGGGCGGGCTGCCCTCGCAGGCTGAGACCACCGTCGACGGCATCTCCGCCCAGAATCAGACCAATAACAACGTGCAGGCAGACGCCTTTCCTTCTGCAGAATCCATCGCCGAGATCCGCGTAGACGGCGTCAACAACAACGCAGAGTATGGTCAGCCGGGAGAGATCACCACGGTCACCAAGTCCGGCACCAACACGCTGCATGGATCGCTGTTCGAATACCTCCAGAACCGTGCGTTCGATGCCACGCCATACCAGGGCAACGTCGCCAGCCCGATCAAGCCGCAGAAGATCGGCAATGATTTTGGCGTGACCATTGGCGGCCCTGTCGTCATCCCGCACCTCTACAACGGCCGGAGTAAGACCTTCTTCTTCGGAACCTACGAGGGCTTCCGCTTCCCGCTGGCAACGGTCCTCCAGGCCAAGGTCCCGACCGCACGCATGAAGGCGGGCGATTTCTCCCAGGAGACCTCATCACTGCGAAATCCCTTCACAGGCGGAACCTACGCAGGGTCAAAGATCCCCACGCTCAATCCCAGCGCTGCCGCCTTCCTGCAGTTCTACCCGGACCCCAACATAGAGCCTGATGCTTCCTTTGGGCAGGCCATCGCAGACAACGGCTTCAACTACCTGAGCACGCGCCGTCAGGACATCAACTCCAACCAGTTCGACGTTCGCGTCGACCAGAGTTTTGGGCAGAAGCTGAACATCTTCGCGCGCTACACCTGGAAGAACATCACCCAGCTGCGTCCTGCGGATCTGACGCTGCCGTATTCGAACGCGATCGGCGACTACCGCATCTTCGCAATCTCGGCGAACTACACCTTCACGTCGCACCTGGCCAATGAGTTCCGCTTCGGCTTCACACTGGAAGAAGATGGCACGTTGAATCCCTTCAACGGCGCAGCCGCCGTGCAGCAGGCGGGCTTTCAGGGACTGCCGCCCACGCCGTTCTTCAACGGCCTCAGCCACATCGGCTTCGACCAGATCGCCTCCATCGGCTCGCGGCTGAACTCCACCGAGCGCTCCCGCATCTTCCAGTACGTCGATAACCTCACCTGGCAGCATGGACCGCATGTCGTCCGTATCGGTGCGGACATCCGCCAGCTGAGAGCCATTACGGTGCTGGGCTTCACGCCCGGCGACAACTACGGCAACTTCTACTTCAACCCCTCCGTGGGGACCTCCACCGGGCAGGAGTTCGCAGACTTTCTGCTGGGTGTGCCCTACCAGACGCAGTATGACAACGTGAACGCCGATAACCAGGGTACGTCGTCGGCCTACGCCTTCTATGGGCAGGATAACTGGAAGGCCACGCCGAACCTGAACCTCACCTTCGGTCTCCGTTATGAGTTGCACCCGGCTTTCTCGGATCCTGGCGGAAACATCGGCAACTTCGATCCCTCTGTCGCCAAGTCTGGACGGCTCGTCTATCCGGCAGGTCACGCTGACCGCCTCAACGCCGAAGAGCTCGCCAACTTGAACGCCTGTGCCACTGCCGGTGTCAACAATCCCTATGCCACAGGAGGTACCCAGAACGGCGCACCCTGCACGCCCGTCGTCGACAACGTGGCAGCCGGTCTACCCGCGGGCTTGCGCACCTACCCAAAGCTGCGCTTCGAGCCGCGTCTCGGCTTCGCCTACAGGCCCTTCGGCAATGACAAGACCGTGATCAGCGGCGGTGCCGGTTACTACAACATCACCACCACGGGCGCCATCTTCTACGCACTGACCGGCACCCTGCAGGCAGGCGAGCAGACCTTCAACAACGTCAACCAGAACGCGAATGGAACCGACCCGGCCATTGTGTTCCCCAAGGTCTCCACCGCGGGAACCGACAGCTTTGCGAGCGGCAACTTTGCGCCTTCGTATGGCAGCGCTGGCTTCTACGCGTCGGTAGACACCAACTGGCATGATCCTTACTCGCTGCAGACGAACCTTTCGGTGGAGCGCGACCTGGGGCATGGGTACGGGCTCCGCGTCTCCTACGTCGGTCTGAAAACGTGGCACCTCGTCTGGCAGCCGGAGCGCAATCAACTACCAATCTCGAACACGACCCGCGCTGCCGACCAGCCCCGTTCCGCCTTTCCGTTCCCCAACTTCTACCAGGTGCAGAGCCGCGACACGGAGGCCCAGGCGATCTATCACTCGGGTCAGGTCGAGTTCTCGCGGAGGTTCGCCCGTGGCATGTCGTTGAGCAGCACCTACACCTTTGCCAAGAACCTGGCCGACAACCAGGGCACCTACGGCGCCTCCAACGGCCTCGCGGGCAGCTTCTCCGACGAGCAGGGTGGCTACAACCCGACCGACAGCTTCGATCGGCATCTCGACTACGGCAATGTCACAGGCACCCGCCGGCATCGCTGGCTCACCACCACGGTCTACGAACTGCCCGTTGGCCGGGGCAAGCGCTTCGGCAGCGGCATGAACCGCTTTACCGATCTGCTGGTGGGTGGATGGCAGCTTTCAGGCATCTTCCTCGACCAGACCGGACCCTACCTGACGGCCTACCTCGACAGCGGCTACATCGACCCGGCTGGTACGGGCGAGGGCACACTGTTCTTCCGGCAGATGCGCCCCGATCGCGTCGCGTCCGCGAACTACAAGGGCCACAACCGCAACCAGTGGGTGAACGTAAACGCCTTCGCCTGTCCCGGGCGTGCTGGTTACGCGTCCATCCAGTTCGTGAACAATGCCAGTCCCTGCGACGTGGGTGTTGGCACCGCGCCCATCGGTCGCTACGGAACTGAATCCGTCGGCGATATCACGGGTCCCGGCACCGTCAACCTGTCCACCGGCCTTTCCAAGAGCTTCCCGGTTACAGAAAGCGTGCACCTGCGCGCGGAAGGCACCTTCACCAACGTCCTGAACCACACCAACTTGGCCGACCCTAACCTCGACATCACCAGTGCCAACTTTGGCCAGATCACCCAGTCGCGTGGGTCGGATTTCGGTGGGAACCGGACAGGGCAGGTGTCGCTGCGGCTGGAGTTCTGACGCGCACCGTTTGCAGGGGATGCCATTCTCGGCGAACCTACAGCTATGGCGCTGTCTCTGGAGGATCGTGGGTGGATCGAAGCCGCTGCCCTTGCAAGCGGCTTCGATCTCGCCGGTCTCGCTCCTGTGCCCGATACCGCTGACGACGACCAGCGTTTTGCAGCCTGGGTCGAGTCCGGTGCTGCAGGCGAGATGGACTGGCTCATCCGCACCGACGCGGAAGGCCAGCTCGTGCGCGGCGATCTGCGCCGCTCCATTCCCTGGGCCCGCTCCGTCCTGGTATGCGCTGTGAACTACAACACCGCTGCCCCGCGATCGATCGACTCGGCGCCCAGAGATACCGGCTGGATCGCCCGCTACGCCTGGAGCGGCCAGGGCGGGGCATCGATGGCGCCGGAAACGGGCGAGATAGCTCCCGGCAGTGACTACCACGAAGAGCTTCTGCCCAGGCTAAAGTCCATAGCCACGCAAATCGAGCAGCGCTTCGGTCGAGCCTGCGAGACTCGCGCCTATGTGGACACAGGTCCCATCCTGGAGCGCGGCTATGCCGCACGCGCCGGCGTCGGCTGGATCGGACGCAACACCTGCGTCCTCAATCAGGCGATCGGGTCGTGGCTCCTGCTCGGCGTCATCGTGACCTCGCTCGAACTACCGGTTGACGCCGCGCCGGTACCCGCCGTGGACCGCTGTGGCACCTGCACACGCTGCATCGACGCCTGTCCCACCGACGCGCTCCACGGCTCAGGCCTCCACGGCGCGCCCAGGCTGATGGATGCCACGCGCTGCATCGCTTACCTGACCATCGAGAAGAAGGGCAGCATCGATCCCGGCTTGCGCAAAGGCATCGGACGGCAGGTCTTCGGCTGCGACATCTGCCAGGACGTCTGCCCCTGGAACCGCCGGGCCCCGGTCGGCAGCTCGGGCATGCTGCAGCCGCGGGCGGAGCTGGTGAACCCCTCGCTAGCGTGGTTGGCCTCTTTGGACGCCCCGGCCTTCAACCGCGCTTTCCGCAACTCGCCGCTGGAACGCACGCGCCGAAAACGCATCCTCCGCAACGTCGCGATCGCAATGGGCAACAGTGGCGATCCGAGCTTTCGCGAGCAATTAACCCTCTGGAGCCACGAAGAAGATACCGTCCTGGCCGAAGCTGCTGCCTGGGCTCTGGAGCAGCTAAACGGGTCCCAAGCCAGGGCAATCAGCGCCGAGCAGGCGGCAGCTCTGGAGACGGCGCTGGCTGGACCGCTAGACTAGCGGCATGGCTGAGATCACCTCGGTTCTTCCAAAGACCGATGCAGAGGAAGGGCAATCCAAGTCCCCGCAGGCGGCCACGCCCGACGCCGGTGAGGAGGTACTCTCCCCCAAAGGGGAGGTCTCTGAAGGGCAGCGCGTAGATATGAGCGGCACCTGGGAGCAGGTGAAGGCGCTGGCCCACTACATGAGCAAGACCGAAGTGCACACCTACGCGTTCAGCGTGGCCGCCCAGGTGATTCTCTCGCTGTTCCCGTTCTTTGTTCTGTTGCTCACCATTTCGCGACGCGTCTTCCATTCCGACCTGATGGTCAACATGGTGGGCGAGATGATGACCAACTTCCTGCCCAGCAACCAGGAATTCGTGGTGCGCCGCATGGAGAAGCTTGCCTTTGCGCATACGCAGGTAAAGATCTTCTCGCTCGTGATGCTGTTCGTCACCGTCACCGGCGTTTTTCTTCCCCTCGAGGTGGCACTCAACAGCGTCTGGAACGTCAAGAAGAACCGCAACTATCTCGGGAATCAAGTCGTCTCGATCGGCCTCGCTGTCGGCGTGGCACTACTGGCCATGACCTCGGTGGCGATGTCCGCCGCGCAGCGCACGGTGCTCGGGTGGCTCTTCTTCGGGCACACCGGCAACGTCGTCTTCGCCTTCATCGGGCGATCCTTTCTGCACATCGTCGGTCTCGCCGCCAGCATCGGTCTGTTCTTCCTCATTTATTGGGGCCTCCCAAATCGCAAGGTGCCACCACGCGCCGTGCTGCCGACCGCCATCGTGATGGGTGTACTTTGGACGGTGGCCAAGTACATCTACGTGCTCTGCCTGCCGTTCCTCGACTTCAAGGCCGTCTACGCTGACTTCTACGTTTCGGTAACTCTGATCATGTGGGCCTTCATCTCCGGGCTGCTGCTGCTGGCAGGCGCCTACGTCTCCGCAACGCGCCAGGCACTCCGCGAAACGCAGGCGTCTGAAAGCCGCAAAGACTAGCAGAACGCGCTTACCACGCTTGTCATCCCGTAACGAAGTGAAGGGATCTGCTTTTCCCAGGCACCGCTGCCTCAGCGAACGTGAAACGCCAGCGTGACGACGTCGTTCGGCTGAGGGCCCGCCGGCAAAAGCGTAAACAGCGTCGGCCCGCCGGTACTCCCCGTGCGGATGACGGCAACGTCCGCCGACCCGGAGTCCGCGGCCAGCAACAGGTGCTCATCTGCCGACAACGCAAGCGCATCCGGCCGAGATCCCGTGCGGACACTGGCCACAATCCTGCCATCGTCAATGCTGTAGAGACTTACGGAATCCGATCCAAAATCCGAAATCCACAGCGCAGAGTTCCCGCCGCCAATCAGGGCGTGTGACGGCTGCATCACGCCGGGGTATGTGTTCGTAACCTCGTTCGTCCACGCCGACATCTCCGATACGCTGTTGCCGTCAAAGTTGGTTGAGAACACCTCGCCGTTGTCCGACTTGGCGACCACATGCGTGGGTGTCTTGCCGACGTCCAGAAGCGTGAGCAGATGATCCTGTTGCAGACTGGCATCCTGCCTGCCGCGCCAGGAGTCCGGGGCTGCACTCAACCACACGGCCATCACCTGGTGCGACCCGGAACAGGCCACGAAAGCCTTGCTGGAGTCGGGCAGAATCGCAACATCCGTCGCCCCGGCGCAACCCGGAAAGACACTGCGGAGCCGCAAGGGCTCCTTGTCGGAGGCACTCACCGCGAAAATCGATACGCTGCCGGCTGTGCGGTTGCTCACCACCAGGGAGCGGTTGTCCGGTGATACCTTGGCTAACCCCGGGCCCTCCCCGGTGCCTGCCACGGCAATCTCCCGGCGCTGCTCGAGATCAAGGACGGACACCGTGTTGGAACCGGAGTTGGCAACGTACGCACGCCGGCCAGCCGCGTCAACACTGATGAAGTAAGGGGCGCGGTGCACGCCGATGGTGTAGGCGACCTTGTTCTGTTCGGCGTCGATCACCGAGACCGAATCGCTGCCGCTGTTCACCGCGTAGATTTCGCGACGTCTGGGGTTGGTGGCAAGTCCCGTCGGCTTGCGGCCAACCTGCAACGTGCGCTCCTGGCGAATGTTCACAAGGTCCAGCACCGTAACGGTCCCGGAGGCGCCATCGCTGACATAGGCGTACTCGCGGTAGTTGGCAGGGAAGCTGGGAAAGGGTTTGCGATGGCAGCCGCTGATCAGGAAAACGGCCGCAATGAGCGCCGATGCGATCTGTCCCATCCGCTTCGAGGCGCTGATAGCTTCGCCTGCCCGGTCTGTCCCGGGAACAACCGACTGGAAGACAGATTCGTAACGGAAGCGGCGTGACACTCCGTCGAGTTTACGGGATGACGCGCCTTTGCGGGTCTCGGAAAAACGATCCGTCACGCAACCTTGAGCCGGAGTGTGTGTTCACTCAAGGGACACGATTGCGAACCTTGCAACCGGGTCAGCATGACTCCTCGGAACAACGGAGTCTGGGAAGATTCAGACTCCGTTGCTTTTTTGCTAGGGCTCACGGCTCGTACGTCGCCACGCGCTGAACAGCCAACCGGCATAGCCAAACTGCAGCAGCCACACGGCACAGTACGCAAAGACCAGGTGTCGCTGTGGAAGGGTTTGAAAGGGAATGGTCATGGCTTAGCTGACCTCCGTCAGGGTCGGTACCGGTTCCCCAAAGGATCCCGTACTCAGAAAGGCAAGTGCCTGCGCGGCAGCCATCCGTTGGCGGCGGCGTTCGAGTGCATAGCGCCAGCCAACCAGGAGTGCGCCCCACATGGCCCACGCGGCCATGTTCCACAGCAGCGCCGGATACATGCTGGGATCCAGACCGGAATCCGATCCCCCACCAAACACCGGTGAAGGGTGCTGCGTTCGCCACCAGCGAATCGACATAAAGCAGATTGGGATATCAATCGCCGCAAAGACGCCAAGAACCGCGGAGAGCAGCCCAGGTTGCCCGCCACCGGGCAGTGCCGCGCCTCCACCCGCAAAACCGCGCACCAGGAGATAGCTCACGTACAGCAACCACAGCAGCAGGTACGTCGTAAGACGAGCGTCCCATG
Organism: Verrucomicrobia bacterium Tous-C9LFEB; assembly: GCA_964658105.1. GTDB lineage: Bacteria > Acidobacteriota > Terriglobia > Terriglobales > Acidobacteriaceae > Granulicella. The sequence continues at coordinate 49,063 of CAZZXY010000015.1, forward strand.
TCCACCAGATGCCCCACGCCGCACGCCCCCAGAGGATGCCCGTTGCCAGGCCTACGGTCGAGTACAGCACCGTAATCTCACCTGTAGCGAGTGCAAAGGCGTCCGCAATCATGGCACGTGGCGGATTGCGATTGCGCCAGTACAGATACCCAAAGCACGCCAGGCAGTTCAGATAGGGAAAGACAAAGCTCAGGATGGTATGGGGAAGGTGGTAAAAGAACACCCGGTACAGGTTCCCCATGGTCGCCTCGGTCGGGGCAATCATGGCCTGCCGAAACCCAATGGCAAGCACGACAGACGTCAGGGCGAACCAGGCGAGGCCGAGAAGCTGGCCCTTGCTGCTGCGGGTTGTAGCCGTTTGTGTCACCTTGTTTATTTTACGTTGCAAACCGCGGAGCATCATCACCGCAACCTGGGCTGCTTTTGGCCTCGTTGCAACAGGGAAGCTCAGTCCGCGTGCAGGACGACGTGAAAGAGCAGTACAGAAGCCGTCGTAAACAGGACGTCATAGGCAATCAGCATGCGAATCCAGAGTCCCGGGTCGAACTCGCCCGTCAGCACGTTCGTCGTCGCCTGGATGACCGCCAGCAGGGCGGGCATCGCGATAGGGCACAGGATCAGCGGCAGCAGCAGCTCGCGATTCCGGGTCCGGAGGCTCAGCGCTGCGAAAAACGTGCCGTTACAGACCAGCGCCCATGTGCCCAGGGGCACGATGATCAGCAGCATGGATGTCTGCCCCACCGGATGGAGGTTGTAGAAGATCGAAAACACCGGTGCCAGAACAACTTCCACGACCGAAACGAAGAGGAAGTTTGCCAACGCTTTGCCCACGAACAGGGCGGAGGCAGGTGCCGGGGAGAGCCGGTGCGCATCCAGCACACCGTTCCGCAGCTCGCGCGCCCAGGAGCCATTCAGCGCCGTGATGGACGCAAACAGGACGCCAACCCAGAGCAGGCCGCCGGAAATCTGGCGGGCGGTGGTCGGGTACGCCGTTGGGTCGAACGCAAGGGAGAAGACAACCACGATCAGCAGGGCAAAGAACAGCATGCCGTTGATGCCGTCCCGGTTGCGCCACTCCAGTTGAAGATCTTTGCGCAGATGCGCCATCACGTGCCGGGCATAGATCATGCGTGCGGGACCACGGGGGCTTTGGTCAGGTCGGCAACAGTTGCGCCGGTAGCGCGCAGGTAATCGGCAGGGGAAAGAACCAGTTGCATGCCTCGTTGTCCTGCCGAAACGGAGACGACGTCGAAAATCTCCAGCGTCTCGTCCGCGAACGAAGGAAAGGGCTTCTTTGCCGCGAGAACGGTCACTCCGCCACGGATATAGCCGGTCAGCGGCTCGACATCCTTCAGGGCGGCGAGCTCGGCTTTGCGAACGCCAGCGCAGTTGGCCAGCTTCTTGAGGTCGAGTTCTGAGTTTCCAGGCACGATCGCGAAGATGTGTGTGTTCTCGGAGGTGCGTGTGAGCAGCGTCTTGAAGACCTGTTCGATGGGCATGTGAATCTTCTGCGCGACCGTGATGGCTGAGAGATTGTCAGGGTCAACCTCATACGCCCGCAGCTCGTACGTGACGCCAAGCGCATCCAGCAGGCGAGCCGCATTGGTCTTGTGCATGTTGCCTGCGTGGCTCATACGATCGGACTCACTCCCGTTGTGGCCACCGGCATCTGCGTGGTGCGCTCTGGCCCTGGGACAGGCTCCAGCCTGCCGTCCCGCAGGGTCAGGGTCACGCGCGCAAGGGGCTGCGCAAGCTGCGCCTGGTGGGTGGTCAGCAGCAGCGTGCGTGGCACGCCTCGTGTCCCTGGCTGGGCCAGATACGCCTGCAGACGTACGATCATGGCGTTCGCCGAGCCGACGTCCAGGTTGGAGAACGGCTCATCCAGTAGCAGAATGTCAGGGTCTGCCAACATGGCAACGGCCAGCGACGCACGCTGCCGCATGCCCTGGGAGTACTCCCCGAGCCGGCGCGGGTTGGCGGGGTCCAGGCCGACCTGGCGCATCGCCTCCGCGACGTGCTCTGCCTGCTGCGTCGCCGTTAACCCCGGGAGCTGTAACCCGAGCAGGTAGTCGAGGTTCTCCGGGCCGGTGAGCTCGTCATACAGCATGGTCTGGTGCGCCATGTAAGCGATGCGACCGCGCAGTTCAGAGGGGTCTTTGCCGAAGACGCGCACCTTGCCGTAGCTCGGGTGCGCCAGCCCGGCGAGCAGCTTCAACAGCGTGGATTTGCCCGCTCCGTTGGGCCCAAGCAGAACAACACTGCTGCCCGCCGGCAGCGCCAGCGAGACATCCCGGAGCGCAACGAAGCTGCCATAAATGCGGGACACATGCTCCAGCTCTACAGCGGGGATCGTTTGCGCGTGGGCGCTGGCGGAAGGGGGAGAGGTCATAGGAACGATGGAGCTGGGCTCCATGCGAGTATAGAAGCGAGATTCCCGACAAGGCAGGTAAAGGCGCTTGAGACGATGGAACACGTGCGAACGGACGGTTGCAGCTGCGGTATGTGCCTTGTTGCTGGGCGCCGGAACGGGCACGGCCCAGAACCTGGCCAAAGCTGATCGCCAGCTTGCCCGCGATATCTTTGAGCAGTTGATTACGGCGGACACCACGCACTCCACGGGATCCACCCGCGTCGCGGCTGAGGCCATGCGGGACCGGCTGCTGAAGGCGGGCTTTCCGGCCGGCGACATGGAGCTGGTCGGGCCTCGGGACCAGCGTCTGAACCTGGTCGTGCGCTACCGCGCTGCCAAGGGCGCGACGGGGAAACCGCTCATGTTCATCTGCCACCTGGACGTGGTGGAGGCGAAACGTTCGGACTGGACCCTTGATCCCTTCCACCTGACCGAGAAGGATGGCTTCTTCTATGGCCGAGGTACGCAGGACGTGAAGGACAGTGACGCGGCGCTGGTCACCAGCCTTATCCTTCTCAAGCGCTCCGGTTTCGTACCAAAGCGGGACATCATCGTGGCGCTGACGGCCGACGAGGAGGGCGGAGCGGACAACGGGGTGGACTGGTTGCTGAAGAACCGGCCAGACCTGGTGAATGCAAGTGTGGTCATCAACCCGGACGCTGGCGGCGTGCAGTTGAAGGACGGGAAGCCCGCGGAGCTGGATTTCGAGGCGACAGAGAAGCTGTACGCAGACTTCCAGCTGGTGGCCACGAGCGCCGGTGGGCATAGCTCGCTGCCACGGCCCGACAATCCGATCTACGAGGTGGCTCAGGCTCTCGGACGGCTGGAAGCGCAGCCGTTTCCGGCGGAGCTCAACGAGGTGACACGAGCGTATCTGGCCGAGGAGGCCGGGAAGTCCACGCCGGAGCGCCGGGCGCTCCTCGAGGGCGTGCTCGCTTCGCCCATGGACGAGAAGGCAGCCAACCAGCTCTCCACGGACCCGCGGATGAACGCGACACTGCGGACGACCTGTGTGGCGACGATGATTTCAGGGGGGCATGCCCCCAACGCGCTGCCTGGTTCTGCGAGCGCGAATGTGAACTGCCGCATCCTGCCGGGCCATCCGCCGGAGGAGGTTCGTCAGCGGCTGATCTCGGTGTTCGCGGACACGAAGCTGACCGTGAACTACGTCGATAACGCAGGAGCGGTGTTTCCGTCCGCGCCGACCAAGGGGGCCATGGCGCCCCCGGCGATGCGCGAGGATGTGCTGCGACCGCTCAAGCGCGAGTCGGAGGCCGTGTTCGGCCGGGTGCCCATCCTGGCCACGATGGAGACGGGCGCGAGTGACTCGATCTACACGCTGGCGTCCGGGATTCCGAGTTACGGCATCTCCGGGATGGGCATCGACGAGGGAGACGACCGCGCGCATGGGCAGGATGAGCGCATCCGCGTGGAGGCGTTCTACCGGGGAGTGGAGTTCCAGTGGCGGTTCATGCGTGCGCTGGGGGAGTAGTCCCCCCCCCCGGGTATTTGCCCCATAATCTTCGAAAGAAAGAACTTAGGCGCGGATCATGCTCTCTGGAGACGGGTGAACGCGAGAGCTCGCTTCCCAACCGGGGCGCGTATAACCAGATTACGCCACCGACCCGTAATTGCAGGCAAGGGGATCAACACGGTGCAAATGCTTTTTGTTGTCGACGAAGCAGCGCTGCTGCCCAGCTTGGAACGAGTTGCCCAGACAGCAAAAGCCCCGGCCGTAGCCGGGGCTTTTTGCAGGGAGACGTTTATGCGTTGAAGCGCTTCTTCAACACACCCGCCGCGCCCAGCAAGCCGGTTCCAAGCAGAAGGAAGCTCGAAGGCTCGGGCGTGACGCCAGCTTGCACATTGCCGCTGAAGTCCAGCCCGGTTGCGTAATGGAAGTCCTGGTTAACGTCGAAGGTGAGGGTATTCAGACCATCAACGAAATCCGAGCCGGGCAGCGCGAACAGGCTGGATGTGATGCAGTTGGGCGTGGACACTGTGCAGTGCGTAGCCGGGTCGGTGGCTGCGGCCGAGGCAATCAGAAACCCGTTCAGGTAGATGCTGGTGGTATCGTCCGCCAGGACCGAGATCGAGCCGGAGGAGAAACCCGTGCCCGTGAAGGTCGTCTGGTAGGTGTAGACACCGTCTGTCGCCTGCAAGGATCCACCCGGGTATGTATTCGGGTTGAAGGAGACCCAGCTCGAGTTGCTGAGCGGACCACTCCATACGCCGCCGGTCGGGATGTTGTAGGTCGTTCCAGTAGCGCCATAAGTAACGCTGGTGTTTGCCACTCCACCGGGTGCGGCGCTCGCTGTTCCGTAGCTTCCGAGAAGAAGAGTGTCAGCATGGGCAGCGAGACTGGCCGAGACAACGGCTACGGCAGCCACGATTGAGCGTAAACGCATAAAAAGAAACCTCCTGAAGGTTGGTTTCAGCGTACTACACCAAAGTGGCATTACAACCGTTTGGGGGCAGGAACTTTGGTAACACGTGTCGACCGTTGCCGACACGGAGGGAGTCAAGACGTTTTGGAAGTCCTATCGGTCGACTGCCGCCGTTGTCTTCAAAGGCGTGGTGTTGCCGGTGGGTGCCTGTCCTGGTTTGGCCGGGGCGTACTTGCTGGCGCACTTGGCCTGCAGCTGGATGGCATGAAAGACGTTGTCGCGACCATAGGTTCCGATGGCCAATGCCTGCGCGTCATCCTTGAAGGTGTCGGGTGGCGGCTCCGATCCCTGGTAGTCGACGTGGATCGTCTTGCCGAGCTCCACCAGGGTGAATTTGGCGGTAGGTCCGGAGCGCTGGATGGAACCCGGCTCCACGTTCCCGGCCACCCGCAGATTGCGCGAGTAGGCTTTGTTTCCCATGCCCTGCAGTTCGGCGATGGTGACGTAGTAGCTCTTCGTGCGGCCGGCGCCGGTGATCGCGAGCCACGAGATCGTGCCGACGACGATGATGGCAGCGACGAGGAACTTCAGTTGGGTTTTAGGTGCCTGGTGCATCGATTCCAGTTTACTCGTCTTGCGACGGGGGCCGTGGCTGCTCGTGTTGAGGCCGTGGAAAGCGGAGGAAGATGGCGGCCGGTTGCTGGGGAGGATAAGGGAGGGAGAGATAAAGCAGGTTCCCCGTTCGGGGAATGACAACAACAAGGCGAGCACAAAGGCGAAAGCAGGGAGAAGCCAGGGAGCTGCGGGTCGGTCAGCTTTCTTCGATGCGGCGTTCTTCATCGCGCAGAAGGGTCAGCTCGTGCCAGTCGAGCTCTTCCTGGAGCTGGCCGTAGCCACTGATGCCGAGCTCTCCACGGTTGCGAATCTTCTCGAGTTCGACGCGTTGGGCGGAGATGGCGGACAAGCCGAGTTCTCGCCGTCGTCGCACCTGGGAGGTTTCGCCGGGCTGGCCGGCTGCTCTCTGCTCCAGGCTGAAGTTGAAGCGCAGGTTTTCGGCAACAGGACCGCTCTGGCCGGCAAGCGTGCCGAGGGCGGCAGAGCTCAGGCTGGTCCGTGCCGCCGCCATCTCCTTCGCGTCCATTTCGTCCCCGTCGAGTTTCAGGAGCCTGATCACGGGGCGAAGGGTGAGGCCCTGCAGGACGAGCGTACCGAGCACAACGGCAAAGGCTGTGAGGACGATGATGTTGCGCTGTGGAAAGGATGAGGGAAGGGCAAAGGCTGTGGCGAGGGTGACAAAGCCGCGCATGCCGCTCCAACCGACAAACAGAGCCTGACGGACGTTGGCAGGGTGCCGCCTCCCCCGCCATCGCGACCACAACGAGTTAGCCCGGTTGAATCCGACGACTACGGCCAGCCGGGCAACGATGACGGTGCCGACAATCGCGGCGGCGAAGCGAAGGGCATGGTGGAGTTCGCCGCTGCCCATGTGAGCGACGATGCCTTTGGCCTGCATGCCCATGATCAGAAAGGCCAGGACGTTAAGGGTAAAGACAACAGCGCTCCACACCGCGAAGGACTGGACGCGCATCCGCGGAAAGCCCTTGAGTTCGGCGAATCGGGCGGTCGTCATCGCCATGGCGACGGTGCAGAGCACGGCAGAGAGGCCAAGGTGATCGGCGATGATCCACACAAGGTAGGAGTTCACGAATTGCAGCAGGTTGCCGCCCAGGGTGTCGCGAAAAAAGCGGTTCAAGGCGCGAAAGACAAGCGCCCAGACGATGCCGAGCGCGATGCCGCCGGGTACGGCCGCGCCGAGGCGGAACCCGTAGCTGAGGCTGATACCCCCGTGCGTCTGGACGGCAAGAGCGCCGCTGAAGAGAAGCAGCGCCGTGGCGTCGTTGAGCAGGCTCTCGCCCTTCAGCACCTCCTCCGCACTGCGCGGGACGGAGACGGAGCTAAGGACGGCGGTGGCGGCGGCGGCATCGGGCGGTGCCACGACCGCACCGAGCGCAACGGCGGCGTAGACAGGCAGACCGAGGATGGTGTGCCCCAGCCAGGCGACCAGGGCCGCCGTGATCAGGACGCCGAAGACGGCAAAGGCGATCAGCGGGCCGAAGAAGCGGAGCGCGGCACCGGGTGGGAAATCGTAGGCAGCGTCCACGATGACGGGCGCGACAAACAGGGCAAGAGCGGTTGTGGGCTCAATCGTGATGTCGGGAGTGCCGGGCAGAAACGCCACAAGGACCCCGGCAGCGGCGAGCATGGCAGGGTATGGCAGCAGGAGGCGCCGGGAGACCTGCAGCAACACGACAGCGATGAGAAGCAGAACCAGCAGGCTCTCAAAGAAGGTCACACGCAGCAGTATGCCGCCGATGGGGGTGAGGTGTGGCTGGAAAGTTCAAACCAGAGCCGAGGTGCGCGCCCTAAGGACGCACCCACGCAGACCTGAGGAGGCGAGAGGCCTGAACGGTTCAATGCAAAGAGACGCGGCACGCGTCGGCTGAGGGTTGCTGGGCGACAGAAGGCACGAGGGCCGTCGAAGTAACGACGGCCAGTGGCAACACCAGTCCGCGTAGCAGGGAGGGAAGTGTTGGCATGAATGGCCTCGCCCGAGCACAAGCTCTGAGCTGCTTTATGAGACGTTGCCGCCCTACACCCGGTCAACTCACGCCTCAGTACCGTTTCGGCACCGATCCATCTCAGGTGGGCGAGACGGTGACCTCCAGGGTGCGGCGTTCGGTGCTGCTCTGGCGCGCGAGTTCGATGAGGCGGGCTACGCGGAAGGCGTCGATGGCGGTTACGGGCAGGGGGGCGTCGTGGAGGAGGGCGTCGCGGACGGCGGCATAGAAGAGGCGGTAATCGCCGGGATGCGTGGGTAGACGGTAACGGGTGAGGTCCGCGGGCTGGCGCGGGTCGTGGGCCAGGGTGAGTGTGCCCCAGAGGGACTCGGGTTCTTCGATCCAGGGAACGGAGGAGCCGAGCTGGGGTGGATGACGGCCGTCTGCAACGAGATGGGCTTCCTGCGGATCGAGGCCGCACTTGGTGTAGCTGCCCTCTGTGCCGTGAGCCTGGAAGCGCGGGGCAGCGTCGGCGGCGATCATGGTTGCGTGGCACTCGTACAGGAACCCCTGCGTGGGCTGGGCGGCACCGGCTGGCGTGATGGCTGCGGGCAGGGCCGTGGTGGAGAGGAGGTCGTAGCTGAAGACGATATCGAAGGCGTCCTCGATTTCGCTGCCGGCACGGTCGCGACGCACGCTGGCCGTCAGGCGTTGCGGCAGGCCGAAGAGGGCCAGCGCCTGATCGATCAGGTGTGGGCCGAGATCCTGGAGGATGCCCTGGCCGGGGCCGGGTTGCTCCTTCCAGGTGTCCTCGCGGGGCGTGGGGCGGAAGCGGTCCCACTGCGAGATGATCTTGACCATGCGGCCGAGCTTCGCTTCCCGGAGCAGGTGCTGCAGGGTGAGGAAGTCACCGTCCCAGCGGCGGTTGTGGAAGGGAATGAGGTGCTTGCCGGCAGCACGGGCGGCCTCAGCGAGAGCAAGGATGGCGCTGCTGCTGGGAGCGACGGGCTTGTCGACGACGACGTGTTTGCCGGCGGCGAGCGCTGCATGGGCGAGCGCCTCGTGCGTGTCGTTGGGGGTAGCCACGATGATGAGGTCGATCTCGGGATCAGCGAAGGCGGCTTCCGGGGTGCGGACGATCCGGGCCTGTGGGTAGGCCTCGGCCGCGTCGTCGCCGTGTCGCTGCATGATGACCTCGAGAGAGAGGCCGGGAACGGCGGAGACGAAAGGGCAATGAAAGACGCGGCCGGCGAGGCCGTAGCCGAGTACGGCTACGCGGATGGGATTCGGCATTGGGGCTCCGTAGGTTACCGGGAGAGGGAGGTGCGCGAGCGAGGAAATCGGGAGATTGCCTCGTTCGCACGCAGGTCAGGAGTTTCGTTCGGGACAGGCTTGCCGATCGTGCGTTCGATCAGGCGCTGACCTGTTTCAGGGCGGGGTAGAGCTTGCGGTAGTGCGCGTAGTGACGTTGCATCGCGTCGGCGTGCTGGGGCTGGATGGTCTCGGCGGCGCGAATCGTGCTGTTGCAGGCCTCCTCCACGGAAGACCACGCGCCGACGCCGGTGGCCGCGAGCAGGGCTGCACCGAAAGCACCGCCCTCTTCGGCCTCGAGGAGTTCGACGGGGTGGTTATAGACGTCGGCCTGGATCTGCCGCCATAGCGGACCTCGCGCGCCGCCGCCGCCCAGACGGATCGTCTCCACGGGGATGCCGAGCTCGGCGAAGAGCGTGAAAGTGTCCTTGAGCGAGAAGGCGACGCCTTCCAGCACGGCGCGGACGAAGTGGGCGCGTGTGGTTGAGGCGGTGATGCCCACGAAGGCGGCGCGCGCGTGGGGGTCCAGATAGGGTGTGCGCTCGCCGAAGAGGTAGGGCGCCCACAGCAGGCCGTCCGACGCGGGTGGAACATCGGAGGCGAGCACTGTGAGGTCGTCGTAGCTGTTGATGGGCATGAAGGTGTCCTTCAGCCAGCGGAAGCTGAGACCCGCGCCGTTGGTGACGCCCATCACATGCCACAGTCCGGGGGCCGCGTGGCAGAAGGTGTGGAGGCGGCCCTTCGGGTCGTGCGTGGGGGCGGCCGTTGAGGCGAAGACCACGCCGGAGGTGCCGATGGTCGCGGAGACGGATCCTGGGGTCAGGATGCCCATGCCAACCGCACCCGCACCCTGATCGCCGGCGCCGGCCGCTACGGGCAAACCCTCCTTGAGGCCGGTCGCAGCGGCACCCGCGGCGTTGATACGGGCGCAGATCTCCGGACCCTCGTAGAGTTTGGGCAGCCAGGAAACAGGAATGCCGGCGATCCCGGCAAGCTCTTCGGACCAGCGCCGATGGGCGACGTCGAGCAGCAGGGTGCCGGAGGCTTCCTGCATGTCCATGGCGAGCTCGCCCGTCATCTTGAAGCGGACGAAGTCCTTGGGGCAGAGGACGTGGGCGATGTTCGCGAAGATCTCGGGCTGATGCTCGCGCACCCAGAGGAGCTTGGTGAGGGTGAAGTTGGGTAGCGCGGGGTTGGCAACCAGATCAATCAGCTTGCTGTAGCCGACGGTGTCCGTCAGCCAGTCGCATTGGGGCTGGGTGCGTTGGTCGGCCCAGATCAGCGCAGGACGAAGGACCTGGAAGTCCTTGTCGAGCATGACGCAGCCGTGCATCTGGCCGGTGAGGCCGATGGCCTCGACGGGCGCGGTGTGTTCCCCCTCGACGGCAAGCTTCAGGACGCCGCCGACGGCTTCCTGGGCGGCACGCCACCAGTCGTCCGGGTGCTGCTCGGCCCAGCCGATGTGTTCGGAGTGGATCGGCGCATGCAGGGCGGAATGGGAAGCCAGAACGGTGCCGGTGCGGTCGATCAGGATGGCGCGTGTTCCGCCGGTGCCAACGTCAATGCCAAGAAACATCTACAGCCCTCCAAGGGCAAGGTTCAGGTAACCGAGTGTAAAGAGATGAGGTGAGGATTGTCTTCCCGGCGGGGTATGTCGTTCACGGGCAAGTCCTTTTTTTGCATCGGGCCGGGAGGGTACGCATCGAAGAAAGGAATCAACCTGCGAGGTATCCCCTAAGTTTCCGCAGTCCGGGGAGACCTCCTGTTCCGATAGCATGGGAGAGATGTGGCAAATGTGTAGACGGCCGTTGCTGTGCCTGGGTGTATCCGGACTGCTGTGGGTAGCGGGGCTGGGAGCAAAAGCGCAGACTGCAGCCGCTACCAATGGTGTGGCCACAAGTGCGTCTGGAGCGAGCTCTACGAGCAATCTGGGCGCGGTGCAGCAGGTGCAACAACAGCTCGCTCAGCCGGCACCCAGTGTGACCCCTGGAAGCGCCACGGACCAGAGCTTTCGAGGCAGTGTGATCCGGGAAAAAGCAACGGCCGGCGTACTGTCGCTCACCCTGGATGATGCCATCGCAAAGGGCCTTCGCTACAACCTTGGTGTGATCCTGCAGAGCTCAGACATCAAGAGTGCCAACGGCCAGCGGCTGAGCGAATTGCAGCAACTGCTGCCGACTGTGACGGCCGGGTCCAACATCACGATCGAGCAGGTCAATCTGGCGGCATACGGGCTCAAATTCCCGGGGATTGCTTCGGTGGTGGGTCCGTTCCAGGTAATCGACTTCCGTGCTTACCTGACCGCAAACCTTGTCAATCTGCAGGCCATTCAGAATTACGTTTCCGCAAAGCACAATTTCCAGGCGGCCAAGCTGACGGCAGAAGATGCACGCGACATGGTGGTGCTGACAGTCGGCAACGCCTACCTGCTGTGCAATGCCGATGCGGCACGAATTACGGCCGTGGAAGCGCAGATCGCCAGCTCGAAGCTGAGCCTGGACCAGGCGACAGCGGCGCACGAAGCCGGCACAAGTCCACGGCTGGATGTGCTGCGCGCGCAGGTGGACTACCAGACGCAGCAGCAAAACCTGATCTCGGCCAACAATCAGCTCGCCAAGGACCGTATCGCCCTGGCTCGAGCGATCGGCCTGCCGCTGGATCAGCAGTTCACGATCGCGGATGCAGCGCCCTATGCCTCCCTGGATACGCCGGAAGCAGAGGCAGCCTTTCAGCAGGCCCTCAAGGGTCGCAAGGACCTCCAGGCCGACGCCCAACGCGTGGAAGCGGCCAAGGCCGGGCAAAAGGCGGCCTTTGATGAGCAGCTCCCCGTGCTGAACGTCACGGGTGATTATGGTGATCTGGGCACCACGCCAGGCCACTCGCACGGGACCTTCACGGCAACCGGGCAGATTTCCGCGCCCGTGCTGCAGATTGCAAAGACGCGCGGCGATGAGCAGGTGGCGGCAGCGCAGCGGGATCAGGTCGAGGCCAAACTGGCCGACGACATTCAACAGGTGAACGCGGATGTACGGGATTCCATCCTGGACATCCAGACAGCAGCCAAGCTGGTCCAGGCCACAAAGAGCAACGTGGATCTGGCGGACGAGGCCCTCAAGGAAGCGCAGGAGCGCTTTCGTTCAGGGGTTGCGGACAATCTGCCGGTATCCCAGGCGCTTGCAACGGATCAGCAGGCGAACGACCAGTACATCGCGGCACTCTATCAGCACAATGTGGCCAAGCTGGGCCTGGCACGAGCGTTGGGCGTGGCGACAACGAATTACAAGAGCTATCTCGGAGGAAAGTAACGGTGGCCGATCTAAACTCGCAGGAAAACCAGGTTCCGGGAGGTGGAGGCGGCGGACAGACCGCGCAGATCTCCGGGACGGTGCAGATTCAGCCGGGGAGCGGCGAGGGTACCGGGGCGCGTAGTGCGCAGCCGGGAAGCCCCGGAAACACTGCCGTTCCACCGCCGGAGCCTCCGGCAAAGAAGACCGGACGCCGGCTGATCATCCTTTCCGTTGTTGTGTTGCTGGCGCTCATCGCAGGTTTCCTGTACTGGCGCTCAACGTTCACCGAAGACACTGACGACGCCCAGGTGGATGGGGATCTCTACCAGGTGAGTGCGCGCGTTGCGGGCCAGGTCACCCAGGTGTTCGTCGACGAGAACGAGCCGGTCAAGGCGGGTGATCCGATCGCCCAGGTGGATCCGCGCGACTTCCAGGTCGCCGTGGAGCAGGCCGAGGCCAATCTCGCCAACGCCAAGGCGGAATACCTCCAGGCAACTGCCAACGTGCCCATCACCAGCGTGAGCGTGCGCACCACGGTGACGACTTCGGGCCAGGATGTGCAGAACAGCGTGGCCGGCGTGGCGCAGGCGCGGGCACAGGCCCAGGCTTCGCAGGCGCGCATTCTGCAGGCGCAGGCCAATGCCCTGAAAGCGCAGACCGATGTGGATCGCTACACCCCGCTGGTGAAGCGTGACGTGATCTCCAAGCAGCAGTACGACGCAGCGGTGGCGACAGCGACAGCGGCGCAGGCTTCTGTCGATGAGGCGCAGCGCACAGCGGCTGCCTCGCAGGAGATGGTCAGCGCCGCGGAGCAGCGGCTCTTGTCCGCGCAGTCGCAGCAGTCACAGAACCGTCAAAACGCACCCAAGCAGATTGCCGTGCAGAACGCGCGGGCGCAGGCAGCACAGGCCAGCGTGCAGCAGGCGCAGTCGCGCGTGGATCAGGCCAAGTTGAACCTGGGCTATACGAAGATCATCTCGCCGATTGATGGCATTGTGAGCCGCAAGAATGTCTCTGTGGGCAACAACCTCAGCGTTGGGCAGTCCTTGCTGACGGTTGTTCCGCTCAAGAATCTGTGGGTGACCGCAAACTTTAAGGAGACGCAGCTAAAGGGTGTTCGGGAAAACCAGGCGGTCGACATCAAGGTCGACGCTCTGGGTGGCCGCAAGTTCACTGGCAAGATCACGCAGATTGGTGGCGCGACAGGATCGCGGCTCAGCCTCTTTCCCCCGGAAAATGCTACGGGCAACTACGTGAAAGTGGTTCAGCGCATCCCGGTGCGGATCGATTTCACGAACCTGCAGCAGGAAAACAGCGACAATGCCCTGCGGCCTGGCATGTCCGTGGAGCCGGTCGTGCATGTGAAGTGATCCACACTCAACGAGTGTGAGAAGGTCCGACCTTCTCGCCCCTGAACCCCACTTCGCCAGGGAGGCGGCTCATCCAGGCCGCCTCTCTTTTTCTTTTGCACCACTGCGGATCGTGCTACATCTATGCCATATCGGACAAGGAGGTAAGCGATGAACTTTCTGCTACGGGCCTTTGTGCACCACGCTTACTCGATTCTGTTCGGCTGGGTTTTTATTGAGCAAGCGGGTATTCCGGTGCCAAGTGCACCTGTGCTGCTGGCCGCGGGCACGATGAGTGCAGCCCATAAGCTGCACATCCTCTTTGTCTTGCCCCTGGTGTTGCTGGCCTGTCTGCTGGCGGATTCCATGTGGTTTCTGCTCGGACGCCGCTATGGGACACGCATCGTGAACGTGCTGTGCAAGATGTCGTTTGAAGCGGCAAGCTGTGTCAGCCGCACGCAGGGGAGTCTTTCCCGGCGTGGTGGCACGACGATGCTGTTTGCGAAGTTCGTTCCGGGATTGAGCACCATGGCCGCGCCGCTGGCGGGCCAGGCGGGGCTGAGCTACCCGGCATTTGTCATGTACGACATCGCGGGATCCTTGATCTGGGCGAGCGCGTGGCTGTTTGGGGGCCGTTTTGTCGGCGATCTGGTCGACCGCAGTTCGCGATGGTTCGGCATGCTGACGCATTCGGCAGTCGCGCTGGTGCTGCTCATGGTCGTGGGTGTGTTGCTGATTCGCTACATCCGGCGGCTGCGCTTTCTGCGCGAACTCCGCGGTTTGCGGCTCGAGCCGTCACAACTGCTGTCGATGATGGATGACGCGGAGCGCGAAGGCCTGCCCGCACCGTTCATCGTGGACCTGCGCCATCCGCTGGATGTCCTGAGCGACTCGTACACGCTGCCGAATGCGCTGCGGATTGGCCCCGACGAGCTGAAGCTGCGCAATGAACTGATCCCGCGCGACCGCGATATCGTGCTGTACTGCACCTGCCCGAGCGAAGAGACAAGCGCTAAAGTGGCGTTGGATCTGCGTCGGCTGGGTGTGCGGCGAGTGCGACCGCTGCGGGGTGGCCTGCAGGGATGGCGAGACGCGGGTTACGCGCTGGAGCCCGTTGAAGTGGTCGCAGCGGCGTAACGGGATCGTGGGCCGATTGCATGGGTGAGCGCCCGCGCGCTCGCCTTTTTTGCTGGGCCGAAGGCGGAAATGCGGGGTTGTGGCGCAAGGCTCTCCATGCGGCGATGATGGACGGAGGAGATCTGTGTGGCTTACGACGGTTTGCGGGATTGGTTGCGGGCTCTGGAGCGCGCCGGTGAGGTAAAGCGGGTCAAGGCAGAGGTTTCGCCGATCCTGGAGATGGCGGAGATCGCGGATCGTGCGTCCAAGAGTGGCCGCGGGACGAAAGACGCGGGCGGCCCTGCGCTATTGTTCGAGAACGTGACGGGCTACAAGGGCGCGCGTGTGCTGATGAATCAGTTCGGCAGCGAGAGCCGCATGAAGCTGGCACTCGAGGTGGACTCGCTGGACGAGATTGCCGGGCGCATCGACACGTTGCTGCACCCCGTGCCCCCAAGCGGGCTGGTCGACAAGCTGAAGATGCTGCCTATGCTGGCCGAGGTGGGGTCCTTCTTCCCGAAGCGCATCGACGCGCGCAAGGCACCCTGCAAAGAGGTCGTGCTCAAGGGCGAGGACGTCGACCTGCTGAAGTTTCCGGTGCTGCAGACATGGCCCGGTGATGGCGGTCGGTTTATCACGTTGCCATGCGTGGTCACGCGCGATCCCAAGAGCGGCAAGCGCAACGTCGGCATGTACCGCATGCAGGTGTACGACGGCCAAACCACAGGCATGCACTGGCAGCGTCAGAAGGTCGCAGCGGAGCACTTCCGTGACAAGCTGCGCGAAGCCGCTGGTGATGCCAGCGGTGCCGTGGATGTGATGGCGTTGACGGCCGGTGGCACCGCCCGGGCGATCGACGTTTCCAGCGTGCCGCAGACGGTGCTCAGCAAGATCCGCGGTGAGCGGCTGGAGGTGGCCGTGGCGATCGGGACCGATCCGGCGACGACCTTCAGCGCGATCGTGCCCGCACCTCCCGAGGTGGAGGAGTACCTGATTGCAGGCTTTCTGCGCCGCAAGGCCGTGGAACTGGTGCGTTGCGAGACGGTGGATCTCGAGGTGCCAGCCCATGCGGAGATCATCCTCGAAGGCTACGTCGAGCTGGGTGAGCTGCGCACCGAGGGACCCTTCGGCGACCACACCGGTTTCTACACCATGCAGGACGAGTACCCCGTCTTTCACATCACCTGCATCACCCATCGCAAGGACCCGATCTACGCCGCCACCGTTGTAGGCAAGCCACCGATGGAAGACGCCTGGATGGGCAAGGCGGTGGAGCGCATCTTTCTGCCGCTCATGAAGCTGACACTGCCGGAGATCGTGGACATCAACCTGCCCGCAGAGGGCGTGTTTCACAACCTCATGATCATCAGCATCCGCAAGAGCTACGCGGGGCAGGCGCGCAAGGTGATGAACGGCATCTGGGCGCTGGGCCAGGCGATGTTCACCAAGTGCATCGTGGTGGTCGACGAAGACTGCGACGTGCAAGACCTCGGCGAGGTGACGCTGCGGGTCACCAACAACATCGATCCGGAGCGCGACATCCAGTTCACGTTGGGTCCGGTGGATTCGCTTGACCACGCCTCGCGGCTGCCGAATTTTGGCAGCAAGATGGGTATCGATGGCACGAGGAAGTGGGCGGCGGAGGGCTTCACACGCCAGTGGCCGCAGATGCTGGCCATGCCGAAGGAGGTAAAGGCACGCGTAGATGCGATCTGTCGCGCGTTGTCTCTGTAGAATCAGGGCTGGGGAAGCCGGGCTGGGTCAAAACGACTGTCGCTCCCGAGCGACTCGGCTTCCAGGTAGATGTGCTGAATGTGAGGAAATTGGCTGCGGATGGCGCGCTCGACAGCATCCACCGTCAGCTCGATGCCATCGCGGTTCAGGTTCTGAGCAAAGCGCACGTTCATCGTCAGCAGCACGTTTTCCGGGCCGAAATACATGGTCATCGGGTAGCCGACGCTGACCACGCCGGACTGCGCCAGCGCCAGCTCGCGTACCTCGCGTAGCTCCTTCACGTCCAGGCCCTCGCCGATCAGCAGAGCCTTGCTCTCGCTCACCAGCAGAACCGCGACCACGAGCAACAAAGCGCCGATGCACAGCGAGGAGATACCATCGGCGCGTGTCCAGCCAAGAAGCTGCGCGCACAGGGTGCCACCCAGGGCGATCAGCAGGCCAAGAAGGGCAGCGGCGTCCTCGTAGATGACGGTGAAGGTAGTGGGATCCTTGCTTTGGTGGATAGCGCGAAACGACACGGAGACGCCTTCCTTTTCCCTGAACTCACGAAGGCCGACCAGAAACGAATAACCCTCAAAGCAAAACGCCAGCCCAAGCGTGACGTAGCTCCAAAACGCATGCCGGAGCGGCTCGGGATGCAACAGGCGATGGGTGCCCTCGTAGAGCGAGAAGCAGCCGCCAAGGATGAAAAGAAAGAGGGCTACCAGCAGCGTCCAGAAGTACAGCTCTTTGCCGTAGCCGAAGGGATGCGTCTCGTCCGCGGGTCTGTCGGCGCGGTGTTCGCCGTAGACGAGAAGGCTGTCGTTGGCCGCATCGACGAAGGAGTGGATTGCCTCCGAGAGCATGCCGGACGAACGCGTAAAGAGGAACGCGACCGTCTTGGCGGACGCGATCACCAGATTGGCGAGAACGGCCGTGACGGCTGCCTGGGAAGTGGCTTTCGGAGCGGTTGCCATTTCTTCTTGGATGGCTTGGCGGGCCCGCAGGCACGGAAAAACAACCCACAGCGATATACTGCACCGGGCGTCCTTGAGTTCGAGGCGCATGTAGGAGTGAGCTTGGCGAAGGCGGAAATTGGCATCATCGGCGGCAGCGGTCTGTATGGCATGCCGGGGTTGACGGACATACGGGAAGAGCGCGTGGAGACGCCGTTTGGCGAGCCCAGCGAGGTCTTCGTGCTGGGAACGCTGGAGGGCCGCCAGGTCGCGTTCCTGGCGCGGCATGGCAAGGGCCATCGCATCCTGCCCAGCGAGCTGAACTTTAAGGCGAACATCTATGCGATGAAGGCACTCGGTGTAACCAGCATCCTGAGTGTGAGCGCCGTGGGCAGCCTAAAGGAAGAGCACAAACCCACGGACTTCGTGATTCCCGATCAGTTCATCGATCGCACCTTTGATCGCTCGGCCACCTTCTTTGGCGATGGGATCGTGGGCCACGTGGCGTTTGGCGATCCCGTGTGCAGCATCGTCGCCGACACGTTCCGCAGGGCCTGCGAAGAGGTCGGTGTTGTGGGCAAGCTTGGCGGCACCTACCTGTGCATGGAAGGACCGCAGTTCAGCACGCGCGCCGAGTCCAGACTGTATCGCAGTTGGGGCGCCGATGTGATTGGCATGACCAACCTGCAGGAAGCCAAGCTGGCTCGCGAAGCGGAGATCAGCTACGCCACGCTGGCGATGGTCACTGACTACGACTGCTGGTTTGAAGGGCACGATGATGTGACCGTGGATCAGGTCGTTGCCGTGATGCACCAGAACGCGGAGAACGCACAGAAGGTGGTCAAAGCTGCGGTGCGGTTGATGCCTTCGGATCTGAGCGCCTCGCCTGCCCAGAGCGCGGCGAAGTTCGCCATCATGACCGATCGCAAGGTGATTCCCGAAGCGACGAAGCAGCGGCTGCAGGTGCTGTTTGGGAAGTATCTGTAGGCGGGTTCGCTTAGCCTGGAGAACGCGGATCCCCTGCGGGGATGACAAACAAAAAGCAACAGCAGATCCCCTGCGGGGATTGCAAACAGAAGGGCAACCGCAGATTTCGTGCGGGGATTGCAAACAGAAGGGCAACA
>CAZZXY010000016.1:0-62515 GCA_964658105.1 Verrucomicrobia bacterium Tous-C9LFEB
CTAGCCGCTGAGGTACGCAGTCGCCAGACTGCAACGCAGCCCATCAACAACGCACACCCAAAGACCCGTGCCCTAAACGCAATCCCCTCTTTCACCAGATCCCAACTCGCAGCCATAACACGCCACACCTTCGCCATCGGCAAGAACGGGAAGGGCGTGGCTTCAGCCACGCCATAGAGCGTGCAAGCCAGACGCGGCTTTAGCCGCTGAGGTACGCAGTCGCCAGACTGCAACGCAGCCCTTCACACCTTCACCATAGGCAAGAACGGGAAGGGCGTGGCTTCAGCCGCGCCGCAAAGAACGCAAGCCAGACGCGGCTTTAGCCGCTGAGGTACGCAGTCGCACACTGCAACGCAGCCCATCAACCACGCACACCCCAAAGACCGATGCCTAGGCAATCCCTCTTTCACCAGATCCCAACTCTCAGCCGCGCCAAACCTTCATGCATCAGCAAGAACGGGAAGGGCGTGGCTTCAGCCACGCCGCAGAGCGCGCAAGCCAGACGCGGCTTCAGCCGCTGAGGTACGCAGTCGCCAGACTGCAATGCAGCCACACACCTCAGAAGTGAAACGACACCTCCGCCGTCACCGTCCGCGGCGTCACATAATGCGTCCCGGAAAACGTCGACAGGAAGTTATACAGGGCATCCTTGTTCGCCATGTTGATGGCCGTCACGCGTGCCCCGATCTTGTAACGATCCGCATGCCAGTGCACCACATCATCGTCCCCTAGCGCCATATCGAACAGGTTGCGCTGCTGAATGCGCTGCGGGTTGCGATCGTTATTCTGAGTACCCGCTGCGGGGATGTTCACCAGCCAGGACGTCAGCTGCGATGCCAGACATTGCGTAAACCCCGACGTCGAGGTCGCCCTCACCCCATCGCACGTCAGCCCCGACTGAAACTGCTCATCCGCCGTCAGCTGGCTCAAGTCGATCCCGGGCTGGCCGTTGATCGTGATCGACGTTTCACCGCACGAGCTGTTCGGATCCGTGATGCCGTAGCAAGGCACGGATCCAGCAACCTGCCCGGAGTCATACCGCCAGTTGAACGAATAGAACATGCTCTTCCGGAACGGCATCTGGTACTCGAGGTGTGTTGTCTGGTTGAACCGCTCGTCGTGGTCGATGCGGAATGGATAGCCGCCCGGCGCGCCCACCGTCGCACCCACGCCGCCAATCTGCGGATTGAAGAAGCGCGCTGCCACAGAAGACAAGCTCACCGCGGCAGTCAAACCCTTCACCTGCGTCATGGTGCCCGTCACCGCGAAGCCGGGGATCTTGGAGTTGTGCCACTCGATGGGGAAAGTCACCGGCGTCGCACCTAGAACGCTGAAATCGTAGGCGTTATGCGTGTACTTCCAGATGTATTCGCCGGAAAACACGAAGTGCTTGCTGATCCCCTGCTGCAGTCCCACGTGCGCCTCATTACGGAACCCGGGATTGAAAGACGCGGGAATACACGGCCCAACCGTCGAGAAAATCGCGTTCAGCACCGCGTCGTTACAGCCCGTCGCGGAGAGCACCAGGTTCTCGTTAAACGGCGTCTCCTGCGTGCGCGCATAGGAAGCGCGGAACACGGTCCCGGTCTTCTTCAGGCTGTAACTCACGCCCACTCGCGGCTCCGCCTGCCGCTGAATGCTCAGGCCGTTGTAAATATCACCACGGATGCCCGCATTCACCGTCCATGCGCCCGCGCTGATCGTGTCCTCACCATAGAACGCGAGCTGTTTCACATCGGTCTGCCCATGCCATCCGTACAGACCTCCGCCGCGCGTCAGGTCATACGGCACCAGCACGGGCGTGTACGTCGGCGACGTGGGCGCGTTGAGGTTCGGGTCCACAAGGCCCAGCTGCAGGTTCTCGCGCAGAAAGGTCTGGTTGTACACGCCACCGATCTTGACGCTGTGGATGCCACGCGTGAAGGCCACATCACTGCGTACCCCGGCATTGGTCAGCGAGCGCTGCTGGGACACACTCTCCTGCTGAATAGGTCCAAAGTCGTTCAGGCGATCGTCCGTTGGGAAATAGCGATAGGTATCGCGGCGCAGGTACCCACCGAAAGTCAGTACCGCCGATGGACTCAATGTGCGGGTATACGTCGGCGCGATGTCGATCGTCTCGATCTTCGACCGCTGGTCCGTCGGACCCGTGGTCAAACCGAACTGCGGAGACGCGAAGTTGTACTGGGTGTCGAAGCTGTTCGGCGTCTGGAACCACGACCGTGTGTACTGAAAGTTCAGGCGCAGGGCGCTTACGGAACTGAGGTCGAAGTCCAGACGGTCGAAGACGTTCTCCTCGTTCCCCTTGTCATGCATCACCGCGAACTCGGGAGCGTCCAGAAAGCGACCACTCTGCCCCCCGGTGGCCGTGATGAAGTTCCCCCAGTTCTTGCCTCCGTACGCCATGTCCGCCGAGATATTGCTCGTCCCGAAGCTGCCGTACGAAGTCGTAATGCTGCCGGTGGGCTTGGTGACCCCCTGGCCGGAACGCGTTGTCACGTTCACCACCAGCGAGGTCTTGTCTCCGTACTCCGCTGGCGGCGCCCCGGCGATCACCTCAAGGTTCTGCACGGCACTCGCCGGCAGCTGGTTCGAAAACACCTTGCTCTGCTGATCGGAGATCGGCTGTCCGTCCACCGAGAAGGTGTTCTCCGCATGGTCGCCGAGCCCGTGCATCAGGCCGTTCGAGTCAGCCGAAACGCCGGGCGACGTCAGGGTCACGATCGAACTCAACTCCGAAGATCCCTCCACCGGCAGGTGGTCGATCGTGCTGCGGTCCACATCGGTGTGGAACGTGGGGTCGCTTTCCACGAGGTCAGGCGGTGCCTCAACATTTACGACCGTTCCCGCCGTGGCCACGTTCAGGCTCATGTTCGCCGTTACGGGCAGGGCGGAGTTGATGACCACCGCCTGGCCGCCGGGCTGGAATCCGGGAGCGCTCGCGCTCAGCCGGTACGGGTCGGCCGGGATGTTGGTGAAGCGGAACTGTCCGCCCGCATCGGCGGTCGCGGTTCGGCTCAGGCCGCTGACGTTGTTGGAAAGCTGCACCTTCGCGTTCGGGATGGCCGCCCCGGTCGTATCCGTGATCGTTCCTGTGACGCTGCCGATCGTAGCTTGCGCCAGAACGTACGGACTTGCAGTGGCCAAAATGGGAATGGCCAGGAGAGAAGCGAACTCGCTTCGCAAATTTCTGCGACTCATATAGATTTCCTGTGCGGCCCTTCGACGACGGACCGTCCTTGGCCGGCGAACCCTTGCGATAACGCCGGAGATGTAGCGAAAGCCCCAGCCTGGCCGGGATTACAGCTGCGTCCGGAGGCAGAGATGGAAGGAGGGCTTAGATCAGCGCGGGAGGAGGTCTACTGAAGTTCGCAAAGGGCCACGCTGCAGCAGCGCGAATGTCCGGGGATCGCCCTGCAGGCTGCACCACCGCCACGGCCCGAGCAGGTGCCAGCAGCATGGGCGCCGGCAGCGCTGCATGGATCGCCACGCACAGCGGACAGTGTTCCTCGTTGTCGACGCTCTGCGATCCGGAAGCAGGGGCCTGCAGATGATGTCCCGGCAGCCCCGGCCGGTGAAGATGGGCCGCCTGCGCGGTCGAGATCCCTCCGAACATCAGCGCAAAAGCGAGCACCATCCAACGCATCCATAGGGTGGGACACGGGTCGGGGCGGTCGCTGGAGCGGCGCAGGTGAAGTCCGGAGGTCATTATGCTGAGTGTAGACGTGCGGGGAAAGAAAAGGACGCACGCACCTGGCGCTGCGTGCAATTAGCCTCCTCTTCCTTACAATGGAAGATGGAGCAACGGTTCTCCGTACCATCTATGGGGAGGCGGATCACAGGGGACGGTCGGGCGTTGATCCGGACCTAAGTTCAATCTTTGGAAGATTTTGCAAGAAACAGGGGGAGGGGTACGGGTACCCCGCGCTCACGCCCTCGATCGCCGCAACTAGTAACTGAAGAACTCGTTCATCCCGCGCCGCAGCCGCAGACCGTAGCCAAAGCACAGCAGCGAGGCAAAGCCCGTGATGAGGTTCCAGTACACCATTGGGTGCGCCCAGCCAGGCGAATACTGCCAGTCCTGCCCCGACCACAGCGTCATCAGCGTTGCCACGATGCCGAACTGGAAGCCGAGCACAAGCAGCAGCTGGCCGCGTCGCCGACGCCGGTCCAGCGTCTCCACCTCCACCGGGGTGAGCATCCGCTCCTCAGCTGGCAGGTTCATGTTCGGCATGGTATGGCACTCCTTGGTTCAGATACTCACAAAATTAGACCACATCGCAACTTGGAAAAGCAGCCCTGTCGCGGAAGAAGGGCTCCCTCGGAACGGGCACACGGCCGATCACCGAACATGCCCCTGCTTGGCCACCGAACCCTCAACCAGCACTTGAACCGGTGCTAACCAGCTTGGTTCCCGCGCAGACTGCCCCTACTCCCGCCCGCGCCCCGCAAACGCCGCGCGGATCCTTGCCGCCCGGTCTTCCACCGAGCCGCCCGCAGGGTCCTCGAAAAAGGCAACAGACTGCAAACCGGCAATATCGAAACGCTTGCGGCAACGGATATTCTGGCAGGCAACCAGGTCGTCACGGCGCACCATGTAGCTCCGCGCCTTGGCAAACCGTGCCTCGCGCGCCGTGTCCGCATAGCCGGTCAGGCGGGCCCGCTTGCGGCGCACCAGCCAAGTCAGGGCATAATCAGCCGCCTGCTGGCAGTTGGGGCAGGTCAGGGTATGTGTCTTTACCTCCGTCCGTTCGTCGAAGAAGTCCCGTTCGTCGTTGCCGCCAGCTGGCTTGGGTGTCGATGAAACGAAGTCCCGTCCGCCGTAGCCACTTCCGCCCCGATTGCCTCTGCTGTCATCCCAACCGCTTCGCATCTGGTATCCCTCAGGCGGGCACAGATCTGCCCTCCATCAGCATAGACCTCCGGCCGCCGGATGGCTGTGCCCGGAACCGGGTGTTTCAAGCAGGGAGCGAGACCCGCGGCGGAGGCGGCTGCCGCTCTCCCCATCCGAGAGGTTGCCGTCGGGGCAGCGCGCCAAAATACGCACGGAGCAGCTACTCTTGAAAGGCGCTTCCTGCTTCGGGCGCACACTTCTGAACATCCCTTCTTCAAGGAGCCTCCCCTTGGCTGTCTTCGTCAGGAATCCCAGCGCACCCGGTTATGACAGCGGCCTGGAAATCAAGACCGACGTACGGGCGATGACCGTCGTCACCACGCTCTTTTTCATGGTCGGTTTTCTTACCTGCCTGAACGACATCATCATCCCGCACCTCAAGTCGATCTTCGAGCTGAATTACGCCGAAGCCATGCTGGTGCAGTTTGCGTTCTTCAGCTCCTACTTCCTGTTCAGCTACCCCGGCGGCCTACTGGTCGAGAAGTTCGGCTACAAGCAGACCATGGTCGCCGGCCTGATCACCATGGCTGTCGGCGCAGGTGGTTTCGTCCCGGCGTCGTTTGTGGCGAGCTTCCCCGTCTTCCTGAGCGCTCTCATCATCCTGGCCGCCGGTATGACCATCGTGCAGGTCTCGATTAACCCATACGTCACCGTGATCGGCCCGGCAGCTACCTCCTCGAGCCGCCTCAATCTTGCGCAGGCTTTCAACTCTGTGGGCACGTTCATCGCCCCGTTCGTAGGGGCCTCCCTGATCCTGCGCAACGTGGCCAAGCAGATCGAGTCATCCAGGTTGCATTCGCTCTCCTCGGCAGCCCAGCAGAGCTACCGTGCCGCGCAGGCCTCCTCCGTGCGCATGCCGTACATCGGCCTGGCGCTGATGCTGCTTCTCATCGCGCTCGCGCTGGGGCTGATCAAGCTCAAGACGGCAACTGGCGTGTCGCGGCATACGCAGGATTTTCGACCGGGAGCCTTCTCTGAAGCTCTGAGCCGCCCTGACTCGATCTGGAGCCACCCATGGCTCCTGTTTGGCGCACTGGGCATCTTTACCTATGTGGGCGCGGAAGTCTCCATCGGCTCCTTCCTTGTGAACTACATGGGTCTGCCGCAAATTGCCGGCCTGCCCGAGGCTGTGGCGGCGAACTACCTGCCGGTCTACTGGGGCGGCGCGATGATCGGGCGATTTGTCGGTTCAGCCATTCTGCAGAAGATCAGGACCGGCACCGTGCTGGCCATTGCCGCGGTCTGCGCCTTCTTTCTCGTCATGATCACGATGCACACGCACGGCACCGGTGCCATCCATCCGGTCAGCCTGTTCGGTCACGTCGTCGATCTTCCCCAGTCGACAGCCATGTGGTCCCTGCTGGCGGTAGGTCTGTTCAACTCCATCATGTTTCCGTCCATCTTCACGCTGGGCATCCAGGATCTGGGGCCTTTGACCAGCAAGGGTTCCAGCCTGATGATCGCGGCGATTCTTGGCGGCGCCATCGTGCCGGAGTTGATGGGGAAACTCGCGGATCACATCGGCGTTCAGGCGGCATTCATCCTTCCGGCTATTTGCTACATCTACATTGCCGCGTTCGGCGCTGCCGCCATTCGCCGTCGGGCCGCCTCCAATGCGCTGCTTCCCTCGGGGGACTAGGCCTTTACGGCGACTTTACCAACGTCAAAGTAAGGAAGCCGTAGCTTCCGCTGGAAACGGCAATTTCCACCACTTGAGGAACGCCTTCCACCTGCAGTGGAAGGACAGCGATCCCTCCTGCGGCATTCGATACGAGCGAGTCCTGTCCAGACTTCAACACGGGGGCAGAGGCACAGCGGTCAGTGCCCGAACAAGGTCCTTCCCAACCCAGCACGCGTTGGTAGACGTTGACCGGGGCACCTTCCAGGGGATGACCTGCCTCATCCATGACGACGACTGTGAAGGAGTTCAGCGTCCCTGACGCTGCGACCTGCTGCGTGGCCGTAGCAGGTGCCCGCACGACCCACTCTGACGCAGGCACGGCGTGGATGACCCACGTAGCGCAAACTGAAACCCAGGCGCATCCGGTGACGGTCTCCACCGCTCCGGCCTTTAGAGCCGATGCGCTCACCGTCACGCCGGCGATTCCGTTTGCTGCAGTCAAGCCATCCACCAGCCCAGCGGTCAGGCCAGCACTTACGGTCCAGGTCACAGGGGCATTTCCGGTGCCGAGACCATCCTGCAAGGCGGAGAGATGAAGCGTCCAGCTTCCGCTTGCTCCCGCGGCCACGTAATGCTCCGTTTGGTCCAGCGAGACAGAACGTACCGGGTCTGCATCCGCGAGGATGATCTGCACGGTAGCTCCCCCGCTTATCTCCGTGGCGAGCAAGGTGACAGGTCCCGCGATAACACCGGTAACGGAGGTCTGGACACGTCCTTGAGCATCGGTCGCTGCGGTGCAGGAGGCAGCGCCCTGGCAGATCCCGAGCTGAGCCATTCCCCCCGTTACAGCGAAGGAGACGAGCGCGCCGGAGACAGAAGTTCGACCATCGCTCGACACCACCTGCACTGCCAAGGGAGTTGGGGCGGCCAAGCCAGTCTCGAGAGCATTTGGTGCGGAGACCTTCTGCAGAAGATCAGGCAGAACGGCGTAGCTCACGGCGTTCGGTACTGTCGCGATACCCCCGGTCTCAGCGTCGGTCACCGCAACCGTGACGGGAACGCCGATCGAGGTTCCCGTTGCGTCCAGGGTGGGCGCGTCCGCGATGATCTCCGTCGAGGTCCAACGCAGCACGGTTGCTGGCACACCATTCACCAGGAGCTGATTGCCTTGTCGGAACCCCATGCCCGTGACGGCGATCTGTCCTCCGCCTGTGCCGATGACGGCAGGCGTTACCGCCGCGGCATACAGCACGCGCGCGACATAGTTGAAGTCAGGACGACCCGCACCGAACTGATCGGTGATCGAGATGCGGTAGGTCCCATCGGCACCCGGCGCGTCCATCGCCGCTTGCGTCATGCCGAAGGACATGGAGTTGAAGGGGGCAGGCTGGCTCGCGACAGTCGGTGGCACACCCGCGGGATCTGCGGCGTTCCAAAGGCCCATGACTGGCTGAGCTTTGCTCAAGGTCGCGGCGCCAGTCTCATCGGTGGCCGTCACCTCCAACGTCCAGCTATGCCCTGCAGCGACGGGGAAGTTCCACCAGGAGCTGTGTCCCCAACTGCAGAGCAGACCTGCCTGCCACCCGCTCGGATCGATGACAGCGGGGGCGGTCTCGCTACCGTCCTGCCCTGTGGCGCAGCTGGCCGCGGCGTTATCGGCATAGGTGTAGCCACCCACGGGGCGGTCGCCAGCCGTCAGGGCCCCCCAGTCGATGATGGAGATCGGTGGACCGGACGGAGTGGCCGGTGAGCGAAGGTAAGTCCCTACGGCAGAGTCGCCCGTGTAGAGCGGATTGATCGCCCCGGTCGTGAAAAACACATTCGACACGCCGTCCAACGGCACGCGTCTGAACTGAAAGTACCCCTCGGATCCGCTATTCGTTGACCCTTCGTTCGGATCCCCTGCGCTGCCGACCGGCGTATTGATCGCCTGCTGATATTGGTTTCCGGTGATCGCCGAGACTGTTTCCCAGTCCTCCATGATGCCGTTATTCTCGCGCCGTGCCGTGATGTTTACCCAATCCATCCCCTGGCCGGTAGGGAAGAAGATGATGCCCCAGAGATAGAGCGCGTCATCGCTGGTCGCCTGCTTTCCTGCAGGAACCGCACCCTGGTAGACGGGATAGAGCTGTGCGAGCGTGTTCAGATCGTCCACACGCAAGGTAAAAGGATCCCTCATGCATCCGTAGGTGTAGTTGCCGCAGATGACGTCGATCGGGTGCATCAAGGGCCAGTACGCCATCTGCTGCGGCGTCACTGTTGTTTGTCCGGTGAAGACGTTGTCGTTCGTCTGGGACCAGGAAAGGCCAAGCACGCGGCCGAGGGCGCGAGCCAGCTGGTACTGCATCTGGGTGAGCTGCTGAGCAGATGTGCCAACGCAGCGACCGTTCAGAATCAAGGTGGCATGGCGAATCGTCGCATCATCCTGATGAATGTCGTCGACGTCCCCGATTACCGCGTTCTGTCCGCAGCCTTCCGGTTCGCTCGCATCAGCACCCAGCAACAGATCGATCAAACTCCCATCTGCGTCGTAGACGATCGCGACGGGTATGTTGCTCTCATTGGCTGTCTGGACATCGGGCGGAAGAATCCATTGCTGGCCGTCAAAGGAGACGTTCGATGGGCTGACATCTTCGCCCAGGTAGCCACCCTGCGCGAAGGAGATGCTGGACGTTGGCACGCTCCACACGGCTGCCGCAGCGCTGACCATCGCATCCGCCTGGGCGTGCGAGACCGTCGCGCTGAGCGGGCCTTGATCGGTGTAGTACAGCAACTGTGTTGTGTTCCACGCGACGTTTGCCCCGGCCCATGTGCCCCACCCCTGCCCTGCGACAAACCGCGCGCTGCCCGCCCAGGCGGAAGGCACTCCCGTTCCGAAAGAGATCATCACGGCGAGGCACGTAAGCCAGGCCTCCGCGGCAAAAGAAAGCCGTTTACCGCGTTTCATGGCGGGGCCCTTCCAACGTCAGTGCCGCACGAACGGGCGCTTCCGCCGTATGCACAGGGGGCGCGATGAAGCCGCCTGCACCGTGGTCCGGCTGCATCGCAGCCGGTGGATGGGCGGTGATCGGAATGGGCAGTCGGATGAATTCCGAGTGGGTGCCCGTGGCAGCCTGCGTGAACGAGGCGATGGCGTCATTCAGGGGGATGGCTCCGTCGCGCTCGGAAGGCAGAGGTGTGCCAGGCGCCCGCACCACGGCCGCGGCAAGCCTGCGCACATCCAGCAACCTGGGAGCGTTTGCGCCTTGAACAACCACGGGAACGAGGCCTTCCGCACCATGAACCGGTCCGTTCAACCCTGCAGCACTGGCTCCATAGACGAACGCGAGAACACGCTGACCAACGACGTAGCGCAGGTGACCGGGAGGCCACAGACCAGCCCACTCATGCATGACATAGGTCCCGGCTGCTGCACCGCTGACCGTCTGCTCGACCCGGAACGCCACGTCGACAACGCCCGTCCGTCGCTGAATTGAAGTAATCTGGCCGACAAAGACTAGCGCCGAGTGGCTGGCAAGGGACCGAAGTTCTCCCGTGATCGCGCTGTTCGGAATGGCAGCCTGCGCTGCGGCCAGTTGCCCCGGCCAGAACAGCAGGACGCCCAGCAGGGTTCCCATCCAGAGTGTTTGCTGCCATCCGCGCACCGCTTCCCTTGCCCCCACTCTCCTTTTCGTCGCAAAACAGGACGACGTGCAGGAGTGTGCGAGCGTGCTTCAGAAGGCGGGGGCTTTATGCACCATTTGGGGCAGATTTCTGGGCTATCCCCGGGGCGGGCGGCTGACTTACCGCTCCGGGTAGAACTCGAAGAAGGCCTCGACAGAGTGCTTCAGCTGTGCCTCGATCTGTTCGCGGCTGCCCTCCAGGATGTGCATGGTGACCTGAGCGTCGTTGCCGTTTTTCAGCTGAACGGGCGCTGCCTGTACCCCTGCCACCTCGTCCGCCGGTAACAACCGCATGCCATAAACCAGTACAAGATTCGCCATATGGGCATCCTACAGGGCCTTGGTACAGCGCTGGGAGCTACCCCGGGGAACCGTACCGGCGAGAATCCAGAGTTGCATCCGAACCACTCTCGCTACAATCAAACCCTAGCTATGTCTGATGAGAATGTTCGCGACCTTGTGATTCTGGGCTCCGGCTGCTCGGGCCTTACTGCAGCCATTTACGCTGCGCGTGCCAACCTCAAACCGCTCGTCATTGAGGGTCATGAGCCGGGTGGCCAGCTTTCCATGACAACCCTGGTGGAGAACTTCCCGGGCTGGCCGGAGGGCATCCAGGGTCCGCAGCTCATCGAGAACATGAAGGAGCAGGCGAGCCGGTTCGGTGCCGAGATCAGCATGGGCCACTTGGCCTCTGTCGATCTCACCAAGACTCCCTACGAACTGAATCTGGGGGCGGAAACGATCAATACCCGTACGCTGATCATCGCGTCGGGTGCGTCTGCACGCTGGCTGAACCTGCCTTCCGAGCAGGCATTGATCGGCTACGGTGTCTCCTCCTGCGCCACCTGCGATGGCTTTTTCGCCTCGGGCAAGGAGATCGCCGTCATTGGCGGCGGCGACTCCGCCATGGAAGAGGCCCTGTTTCTTACCCGCTTCGCAAGCAAGGTGCACCTGATTAACCGGTCAGAGAACTTCCGCGCCTCGCGCATCATGCTGGAACGCGCCCAGGCGCATCCGCAAATCGAGTTCCTCCACAACACGATGGTGGAGGAGGTACTCGGAGTGGAAGAGAAGGACGTCAAGGGCCTGAAGCTGCACAACCGAAAGACCGGTGAGCACTGGACCCTGCCCGTGAGCTTCATGTTCCTTGGCATTGGACACGAGCCCAACGCCAAGGGCTTCGAGGGGCAACTCGACCTTGACTCGGATGGCTACATCAAGACCGAACGGAATGTCTTCACCACGCGGATGGGCATCCCCCTGCCCGGCGTGTACGCGTGCGGCGACATCCAGGATCGTCGTTACCGGCAGGCCATTACAGCAGCGGGTACGGGGTGCATGGCGGCTCTCGAGGTAGAGCGCTATCTGGAAGAACTGGGACGATAACTCTCCCTCTCTCTATAGGAAACGGCGGCCAGCCCTGGCCGCCGTTTCCTTTTTGCCTATAACGCCGATAGGCCCTTTCCATGAAGCCGCCTTGCGATGTCCCATGCGGTTAACGTTCAATCACCTCACAAAAACTCAACACAACCAGTTCCCGTAGCAGAGCAAACAGCTTTTCCGTTCGTCTTCGGTAGTTGCTGGTACACGGCCCCCCTCTGTCTGGGTCAACGGCTTCTTGCGCTTAGACACGTCAACGCAACCCCTCATGGGAGGGGTCATCGTCCCCTGTTGTCGGAGGTATTGATGCGTCACCTGTTTCGAAAGTACGATTCCGTCGCTTTTGCCCTATCCCTTTCCCTAAGTACCGCGTGCGTGTGCGGAGCCCAGACCTTTCGCGGCGGCATCAACGGTTCTGTGAGCGACAGCACAGGCGCCGCGGTCTCCGGGGCTGCCGTGACCATCACGAACACCGGTACCGGAATCAAGACAAGCGGCGTCAGTTCTTCCAGCGGCGCCTTTCTGTTTGCAGATCTTCCGCTGGGCGAGTACACCGTCGGCGTCGAAGCCCCTGGCTTCGCGAACACCAAGGTTGAACACGTCAACGTCTCGGCCGGAGCGATCTACACGCTGCCCGTCAAACTGCTCGTCAGCAGCAACAACGAGGTCATCGAGGTCAACGCAGCCAGCCTTGCCCTGGATACCACGACAACCACACAGACCACGATCCTGGACGCCAAGACCGTTGCCGACATCCCGCTGAACGGCCGCGACTTCACGCAGATGATCGGCCTAACCGCCGGCTATGCGGGCTACAGCGGCAACGGCTTCGGCTCCCTGAACGGGACACGCGCCAACCAGATGAACTGGCAGATCGACGGCGTCGATAACAACGACCTCTGGCACAATGTGCCTGCCGTCAACCAGGGCGGTGTGTCGGGCATTGCCGGCATCATTCTGCCGATTGACGCGGTGGATCAGTTCTCTGCGCAGACGCAGGGCGCTCCCGAAGCGGGCCGCAACCCCGGTGGCACGATCAACCTGACGCTGAAGTCTGGTGGCAACCAGTTACACGGCACGGCGTATTACTTCAACCGCAATGAGGCGTTTGGAGCCAAGAGCCCGTTTTCGCCAACCAAGCAAAAGGTTCGCAACTACAACACCGGCTTTTCGGTCGGCGGCCCTCTCCTTAAAGACAGGCTCTTCGGCTTCCTCACCTTTGAGCATCAGCGTTTCGTGATCGGCCAGTCGGGTACCGCGACCGAGCCCTCCGTCGGTTGGCAGGGCAAGGCGGAGGCCATTCTCGCCTCCCAGGGTGTTCCCGTAAATCCCGTGATGGTCAGCGTGCTGAATTCGCTGTGGGGCCAGAGTGTTCTCGCGCAGGACACCGTCGGCGTCCCGCAGAACTACCACTCCTCGGATCCGGAGTTCGGCTACAGCTGGAACGGTCTCGGCAAGATCGACTACCACCTCAGCGCCAAGGACAACCTGAGCGTTCACTGGTTTGTCGGCCAGGGCAACCAGGTAGCGCCTGTCGGCTCGCAGCTTCAGTCCTACTACGAAGTAGCGCCGATCCATGTGCAGAACATCGCCATCGTCTACAACCGCCTGATCTCCAGCACGATCTCCAACCAGCTGCTTGCAGGCGTGAACTACTTCAACCAGGTCTTCTCCGACTACAACTCCAACTACGATGTGGCGAGCCTCGGCTTTGTCACCGGGGCGCCCTTCAGCAACGCCCCGAATATCACCATTGGCAACAGCAGCAGCACGGGTGGCGGCACAACGGTTGTGAGTACGGCCTTTGACCCCGTCGGCCTTACGCCGCCCGAAGGACGCAACGACATCACCGGTCATCTCACCGATCAGCTCTCCTGGATCAAAGGAAAGCATGAGTTCCGCTTCGGCGGCGAGTTCCGCCAGGCGCAGCTCGATGAGTTCTACAAACGGCATGCGGTGGGCTCGTTCACCTTCGACGGAACACGGGTCGGCGGTGGTGGCTACGCGGGCGCCCTGGCTGACTTCCTCGCCGGTGAGTTCTCCGCAGCGTCTATTGCCATCGGTGATCCGGAGCGGCAGGTCTTCGTGAACACGTGGTTCCTGAACGCGGGCGACACCTGGCAGCTCACCCCCAAACTGAGCGTCAACTACGGCCTTCGGTTTGACTACGAGGGTCCCATGCATGAACCCTTCCAGGACATCTCCGTCTTCCGTCCGGAGCTTACGGCGACCAATGGTCTCGCGTTCCAGGGAGCCCAGATCCCCAACCTCTACCAGCAGTACTACAAGAACATCAGCCCGCGCGTGGGTCTCAGCTACGCTCTGAACAGCGGCACGGTGCTGCGGGCCGGCTACGGCTTTTATGCGGACACGCCGAACCTCAACCCGTTCCTGGATAACCGTCCCGGCAACCAGGCGCCCAACGGTGTCGAGGGGAATCCCGGTGGTCCCAGCCCCGTGTACAACGTCGGGGCGAACAGCGCCGCTCAGACCCGCATCGAGTCGGGTGTGCCCATCTTCCCCTCGGGCATCGGCTACCCTTGCGCCGCGACCTCGCCCTGCGGTGTGTTCTCGGTCGATCCCAACTTCCGTCCCTCGTATAACCAGAACTACAGCCTGAACCTCGAGCAGTCGCTCTCCCCCAAAGCGATCTTTCAGCTGGGCTACGTCGGATCTTCAGCACGCCACTTGTTGAGCCTGCTGGACATCAACCAGGCAGTTCCAGGCGTGTACGCCACGGATACACAACGGCAGGTGACGCGTCCGTATTTCAGCCAGTATCCGCAGTACGGCAACATCAACCAGATCGAGAGCATTGGCACCTCCAACTACAACTCCCTGCAGGCCACGTTCCGGATATCCAACCTGCACGGTTTCTCCACCTCCACCGTCTACACCTGGTCGCACAACATGGACGAGGTCAGCGATTACCGCGGCACCCTTCCCCAGGACAGCCGCAACTTCAAAGGCGACTACAGCAATTCGGAGTTCGACGTCCGCAACTCCTTTTCCAGCTTTGTGAGCTATGCGGTGCCGGGCAGTTCGCACCTGAAATCGCTCACCAACGGCTGGCAGGCCAATGGGCTGCTGTCATTCCACGGTGGTCTGCCCTTCACGGTGCATGCCTCCGGGGACATCAGCGGTACCAACGAAGGGAACGATCGCGTGAACCAGATAGGCGATCCGCACGTCGGTGCCAATGGGCAGGCTCCCGGCGCGACCTGGATCAATCTCGCTGCCTTCACGAATCCCACACCCGGCACCTTCGGGACAACGCGTCGCTACTCGTTCTACGGCCCCGGCTACAGCGATGTGGATCTGTCCGTGTTCAAGAACC
This sequence comes from Verrucomicrobia bacterium Tous-C9LFEB, assembly GCA_964658105.1. GTDB lineage: Bacteria > Acidobacteriota > Terriglobia > Terriglobales > Acidobacteriaceae > Granulicella. The sequence continues at coordinate 14,895 of CAZZXY010000016.1, forward strand.
AACGTTTCGGGGAGCGCCTCGCCGTGCAGATACGGGCCGAGATGTTCAACGTCTTTAACCGCAGAAACTTTGCTCCGCCCTCGATCACCTTTGCGAGCTGCCCGTCTTCGGGCGTCTCGAATGGGACGGCCTGCACCCCCGGGGCGTTCGATCCCAACAACGGTAGCGCCACCCTGAACGACACCATCGGCGATTACAACGGGGCACCCGGCATCGGTGCCGGCGAACCGTTCAACATGCAGCTGGGTGCGAAGATCATCTTCTAAAGTTGACGCTTCAACAGAGAAGGGCGGCCTGCGGGCCGCCCTTCCCTTTGCTCCAGGCACATGGGGCTTTAACCGAGGGCAGCGAGGATCTCTTCCGTACTGCGCACATGCCCCATGATGGGAAACAGCGTTTTCGTAGAGAACTCATGCATCTCGGCTTTCATGCTGGACATGGCATCTTCGGCAAACACCAGCGCATAGCCGTGTTCCTGCGCGGCGCGGGCGGTGGACTCCACGCCAAAATTGGTCGCGATGCCGCCAAGGATGATGGTCTTGATGCCCTTGCGTCGTAAGGCCTGGTCCAGGTTGGTCGCATGGAAAGCACCCCACTGGCGCTTCGTGATCAGCACATCGGTGCCTGGCTGATAGCCAGCCTCGGGCACAAGCTCCGATGCGTTGGGCGGCATCGCCGGGGATCCTGCGCTCATCGGCACGTCCGATGGTAAGCGCACGATCTCGCTCAGCAACACATGCACGTAAACAGCTGTGCCGCCCGCCTTGCGCAGGGCGGCGGCCAGGGTCGCACAGCGTTCCACTACATCCGCGGCCTTGTGCGGTGCAAGATCGCGCGCCACGATACCGTGCTCAAGATCAATCAAAACCAGTGCAGTTTCTTTGGCATTCAACGTAAGACTCATAAACATCTCTGATGCCCGACACAACCGGAGAACACCGTTCGGACGTTTCAGCCGGGTCATCTCCACCGAACAGGTGGCTCTCCAACCCTCCCATCGCCACAAAGGGCGTCATCTCGACCTAAGCAGACGGCCTCTTGTCTCCGCAGTGGAGAGACCCCTGTGTTTTGCCCGCTGCTGCACGGAGTTTCTGTCTTCGCCGCCACCGGTTGCAGGCAATTTGCCCTGCATTTTGTATCCTGAAAGAACGAGCCCCGTCTGTACGCGCAGCGCTGCGGACGAGGGTCGAACGCGCGCCTTGACGCGCCTTGATCCAGGTCTAAGTTCAACTGATCGAAGATGATGCGCAAAAAGGGGGGAGGGGTCACCCCTCCCCCCCCTGTCATCTCAGAGAGCTACTTCGTCGCTGCTTCCAGCTCCTGCATATCGCTCTCGCTCAATTGCAGGTCAGCCGACTTCATATTCTCTTCCAGGTGCTGCACCGAGCTGGTGCCCGGGATGGGCAGCATCACAGGCGAGCGATGCAGCAACCAGGCCAGCGATAACTGCGCGACGGTCGCACCGTGCTTCTGGGCAAACTGATCCAGCTTGCCGCCTGGCTGCGCGAGCTTGCCCGAAGCCACCGGATACCACGGAATAAAGCCGATGCTGTGCTGCTCGCAGTAGTTCAGCACATCCTCACTCTTGCGCGTGGTCAGGTTGTACTCATTCTGCACACTGACGACGTCGATGAACTTGCGAACCTGCTCGATCTCCGCCACAGATACTTCGCTTAGCCCCACAAAGCGAATCTTGCCCTGCCGCTGCAGCCGCTTGATCGGTGCAAGCGACTCTTCCACGGGCACCTTGGGATCGATGCGATGCAGCTGCCACAGGTCAATCTTGTCCGTCTTCAGGTGCCGCATGCTCATCACGGCTTCCTGCTCGAGATACTCCGGCCGTCCGACCGGCAACCACTTGTTCGGCCCTGTCCGGACCAGGCCGCCCTTGGTGGCAATCATCACGCCGGGCTTGTACGGCGCGAGCGCCTCGCCGATCAGGATCTCGCTGACCGCGGGACCATAGCTGTCCGCTGTGTCGATGAAATCGACGCCAAGCTCCACTGCGCGGCGCAGGACCTGCTTGGAAGCCTCACGATCCTTGGGTTCACCCCAGATGCCTTCTCCGGTGATGCGCATCGCACCATAGCCGAGACGGTGGATCTCTTGCTGACCGCCAAGCTGAAATGTGGGAGATACTGCCGTTGCGTTCGCCATCATGTGCCCTCACAAGCTTGGATGGCGAACCCGGCCAAAAGGCTCCTGACGATCGAGGCTCATGGCCGTAGCAGCAGGGCAACCACACCATGCGAGGGCACCGCCTCCGCCGTGTAGCTTCCCTGCACGGGGGACAGATCCTTGCCGGCCCACAGATCCCTCGCATGCAGGGTGAAGGTGTCCGGGTAGCCCACGTCGGATAGGGCAAACTTGATGGGCGCCGGGGATGATCCGCGATTCAGCAGGAGCACCGCGCGGTTGCCGTCGGCCAGCTCGCGCGACCAGACCTCCAGATCGCCGTCCTTGCGCACGCGACGACCGGCGTGGCCCAGCTTGTCCTGATCAATGGCGATCAGATCCTTGTTCATCAGGATGGAGCGCGTCTCCGAAGTCATGTGCGCGACGTCGTTGCCGGCAATCAACGGTGCGGCCATCATGGCCCACAGACTGAAATGGGCGCGGTACTCCTCAGCGTTCATGCCCCCGTTGCCAACTTCAAGCATGTCGGGGTCGTTCCAGTGTCCGGGCCCTGCGGCGCTGTACAGCGGCTCGTTCAGGTCCACGATGGTCATCACTCCCAGGGAGTAGGTTTTCTTGCCATTCCACTGGTCTGTGATGTCCCCCGTGGTGCGCCACAGGTTGCCGATGCCGTCGCCTGCCCACATCCAGGGCTTGGCGGTGCCCCACTCGCACATGCTGAAGACAATGGGACGTCCCGTGTGGTTGAGCGCCTCGCGCATTGTGGCGTACGAGGCCTGCGCATTCTGCGTGCCCGTGTTGCACCAGTCATACTTCAGGTAATCGACGCCCCAGGCGGCATACTGCGCCGCGTCCTGGAACTCATACCCGCGGGACGCAGGGCGGCCAGCGCATGTCTTCGTTCCAGCGTCCGAGTAAATCCCGAACTTCAATCCTTTGCTATGGACGTAATCCGAAAGCGCCTTGATGCCGGAGGGAAAGCGCTTCGGATCTGCCTGGATGTCGCCGTGCGCGTCACGCGCTCCATGCCAGCAATCGTCGATCACCAGGTACTTGTACCCGGCATCGCGCATGCCGCTGGAAGCAAGGGCGTCGGCCGTATCCCGGATGAGCTGCTCGCTCACGTTGCAGCCGAAGTGATTCCAGCTGTTCCAACCCATGGGCGGCGTCAGCGCGAGACCTGCATCCACACCCGGCGCCGGCGTGGTCTGAGCGCAGACCGCGGGTGTCAACACCCCGAACGCGAGCCCGAAGAGCAGGCAGGAAGAAACGGCATGACGAACGTTGAACACTTGGAGAACCTCATCAGGAAATCACTACAGGGTGCAGAAACGATATGCCGGCAAGGCGGGGCGGATTAGCAGATTACCAGGGCATCTCGGGTTCTGACGTGAACGTCGAGGCGGGCAGTCCCTGGGCGTTGAAGAGAGCGTTCTCGACCACGCCCATCCATCCGTAGCGGACGGACACCGGCTGAGGGACCGCCGGTGCGCTCACCAGCACGGTCTCACGTTCAACGCGAGCCTGGGCGGGCACGAACTTGCCGTCCGCGCCGGCAATCTCAAAGCCCGTCGCCTGCTTGTCTCTATAGGTGAGGCCTTCCCCGTGGTCAAACCACACGCGTAAGCCGAGGCTGCCGTCCGACTGCAGCTCGCGGGTGGTCTGACGATACAAGGGCGACGCGTAGGGAACGCGTTCCCCATAGGCCAGCGATCGTGCACCGAGCGCCATGCGTGCGGCAACAGTCTGCTTGTCGGGCGGATGCACGTTGCCCGGCAGGCCGATGTCCAACGTAACGGTCATGGCCGTGTTGGCGAGCCGCAGAGTGCGGCGCTGCGCGTCGCGCACACGGCCCCAGTCCTCTCCGGGCGAGTGAAAGGAAGAGATCTGCACAAACAGAAACGGCAGGTCGCCCTGCGCGAAGCGTGCGCGCCAGTCCGTGATGAGCGCCGGGAAAAGCGTTTCGTAGTACGGGGCGCGGTCGTGGCCCGAGTTCGTCTCTCCCTGGTACCAGATCCAGCCTTTGATCGCCATGGGCGTGAAGGGCGCGATCATGGCGTTATAGAGCCCCCCCGGAGCATACGAGGTCTCAAGTGGGTGCCACGGGTGCGCAGGCGCGGGCTTGCCGGCAGCCAGCGCGGCTGCATCTTCACGCTTTTCGGCTGCAAGGGCAGCGTCGGTGTCCGCCAGGTGGGCCGCAAAGTGGGCGCGGCTGCTGAACGCCGGCTGCAGGGCAGGGTCTGAGCCAAGTGTGTCCATGGACACCCAGGAATCCGCAGGCGTGCCGCCCCAGGTGGAGTCGATCAGGCCAACAGGAACGTTCTCCTTCGCCGCAATTTCGCGTCCGAAGAAGTACGCCACGGCGGAAAAGTGCCGCGCCGTCTCCGGGGTGCAATCGGTCCATCCTGCCTTGATATCGGTGAGCGGAAAGTCCGAGGCGTTCTTCTCTACCAGCAGGAGGCGCAGCCTGGGGTTGGTGGCAGCCGCGATCTCCGCTTCACCATTCTTCACAGGCGTACCCGGACCGAATCCGGCGAGCGGCATCTCCATGTTGCTCTGCCCCGAGGCGAACCACACATCGCCCACGAGCAGATCGGCGACGGTCTTCTCCGGGCCATCGCCGGAGATCGCGAGCGTGTACGGTCCACCCGCCTTTTCCGCGGAAAGCCAGACGCTCCATTTGCCGAGGTCATCCGCAACAGCCGGCACTGTCTGGTTGTGAAAGTGGGCGGCGAGGTGCGCTCCGGGTGTCGCCCAGCCCCATACATGGATGGGCCGCTCACGTTGCAGCACCGCGTGATCGGACAACATGTGTGGCAGCCGAACTTCAGCGGAGGCGACAGCTGAAATTGCAAGGGCAAGGGAGACAGCAAGTCGCTTCAATGCTTCAACTCCTGGACGGAAACCGGCCATGGACGCTGTGCCATCGCGGGTCGGATGTTTTGAGGTGCCGCGTGCTCGCCATCTCTGCGGAAAGCAGGCGCCTCCCGGCACTCCCGTTCGTTGTGAACGATACCATTCGGGAACTTCGCTCGTCACGTCCGCAGCGGCCGTGCCCTCGTCAACGCATGCCTCCTGCCGTTACACTCCCGATGATTGCGTGCGCGTACACTGCTCAGGAGTATGGCTATGACCGAGACAATAGATGTCCAGACCGCGCTCATCGCAGAGATGCAGCCCTTTGCATTGGAACCGGTGCTCGTGGAGCGCATCTGGGGCACCGAGGACCTCACACCCTGGCATGCCGATACCACTTCAGGCAAGCGCATTGGTGAGATTTGGCTGACAGCGGAAAGCTGCAAAGTCGAGAGCGGCACGTCTGCCGCGCCGACACTCGCCGAGGTCACCGCAGATTCCCCCAACCTCCTCGGGGATGCAAACAATGAGGGCTTTCCTCTCCTGATCAAGCTGCTGTTTCCGCGCGAGAAGCTTTCGGTTCAGGTGCATCCAAACGACGCCGAAGCCCAGGCGCTCGGTATGCCGCGCGGCAAGACCGAGTGCTGGTACGTTCTTTCGGCCGAACCTGGCGCCGAGGTAGCCGTCGGCTTCAACGAGCCCTTGTCCAAAGACCAGATCAAGGTGTCCATCGGGGACGGCACACTGGAGGCAAAGCTGCGCATGTTGCCCGTCAAAGCAGGCGACATGGTCTTTGTCGACGCCGGAACCATTCACGCGATTGGTCCGGGCATGGTGGTACTGGAAACTCAGCAGTACAGCGATACGACCTACAGGTTGTGGGACTATGGCCGACCCCGCGAGTTGCATGTAGACGCCGGCACGGCGGTTACGCGCTCCGAAACCGCCGCCGGTCTGGTGTCGCCGCAACCGATGGACGGTTTCACACGGCTGGTCGCCTGCGAGTACTTCGCCGTGGACCGTTTCGCCCTGGAGAACGCCGTACCGGCGCACCTGGGGGAACCTGACAAATTGCAGATCCTGATCGCCCTCGAAGACGGATGCAGCCTGCGTGCAGCTACGGGCCACGTTCTGCCGCTGCCTCACGCAAAGGCCGTCGTCCTTCCCTGTACGGAAAACACGTACTCGCTGGAGGGCAAGGCTGGAGCGCAGGTGATCCGGGTACTGCAGCCCTGATCGGTGCTTGGTTTCTACCGCGCCGGTTGCCCTCCGCTTTTGCGCCAGACCACACGCACGTCCTGACGCCAGCGCTCATCGAGCGCGAGAAGGCTCCACTCCACCCGGGGCGAAAGGTAGCGCAGGATCGTCTCCGTCGCCGGATGGATGTGCAGGGCTGGCGCGACCAGGTACAGGCGCGGCGGCTTGGGTGACAACTCCGCACCACGAAAATAGCCATGGCGCTGTAAATCGTTGCTCCCGGTAGCTCCGGGGACACCTCCTGCCTCGGTCGTCGCGGCATGATGGTGGCGCACACGGATCCAATAATCAAGACCCTGCAAGGCGAGCTGCAGATCATCAGAGGCCTTGATTTCGATCACGGCAAGCCGGCCATCCTCCGTGGCCCCCAGCAGGTCGAGCATGCCCCGGTCACCAGCCCCCGCAATCGCCGGGACCTGGGTGTACACGAAGCGTGGATCAAATCGTGGGATGAGGCGATCTCCTGTTCGATCCCGTGATCCCGTCCAGTCCGGACGAGGCGCCGGGGGCGCCCTGTTGCCGCGGTTGTCCTGATCCGCTTCATTCGCAAAGCTCTCGATCGGGTGAGAGGTCTCTCCTGGCAAAGGCGCAAGCGATCGTGTCAGCGGCGCCAGGTTTTCGCGGAGCACGGACTCGAGCCATCGCTCCGGCACAGCGCGAAAGAGCGGATCTCCCTGCGCCGCCATGGCACGTTCCCGCAGTTCAAGACGATCGAGGGAGCGGATCGAGGGATCTGCGCCTAGTGCTGTCGCGCTCAGGCGAGTGTGTATCGACCGCCCTGTAAAGGCCCCGATGCCCCGCCCGGGGGCATGCGGTCGTATCTTTCTGCCGCGGTGCGCGACCGCGGCATTGCGCCGCGCAAACAGTTCAGCAACGTGCTCCATCAGCTGTCGCCGGCTTGCAGTGGTCAGTGCCGTCTCGGCGGCACCCACTCCCACCGTAACTTCGAGCGTGTGAGCGAAGCTGCCCGGAGCCAGCGAAATGCGCGCCCGGGCAAACTCCAGACCATGGAGCAGAAACGCAAGCTCCGCGGTGGATCGCAGGCGCTGCTCCACGCGGTACTCCTCGCCCTCGGGGACCAGGGACAGCACCGTCTGGATGGCCTGCGCGAAACGCTCCTTCGCTGCCGCTTCATCAGGGTGGTGCACCAGCCGTGTGCGGAGATTGCCTTGATCGGCTGGGTCGCGCTCGACCAGCTCCTCGCTGCGCTCGTCAAGCTCAAACAGCTCCCATTGCGCCGCCGCGGCGTTCATCCACGGCAAGCGCGCCAGGGTTAAGGTGGCAGTGCCACGGGGGACAACAAGCCGCAACCCCTTGTAGAGCCGGCGGCCGTCACTGCGTTCACGGCAGTGATGCAGCCAAAGCACGCCCAGCGTGAGGATCCCATCAATGACGCTCTGCGATTCTGCAGCACCTACGCCGATGACCGCCCACGCCTCGTTGCCGCGCACCAGCGAGCCCCGCGTGTAGGCCGGACCAAAGGACCGCTCCAGATCCATCGCGGCGCGAAAGCCATCGGGCTGCCAGTCGCCGAACTCGCGTGCCACGACCCGCTGCAGCAAGCGCAGGTACTGCTGTCGAGCCGGTTCCCGGCGGTTCGGCTCGCGGCGCTCGGTGGTGGGAGCCAGGACGAGTGCCTTCGATTGCGCGTGCCCAAACCGCTTCGTGCTCAGACGCAAGGTTCCACTGCGCTCGGCCGCAGCGACGACCGTGCGCACAAGGTTCCGTTCGCCGCTCCACAGTTGCAGCGTGCAGCGCTCGTGCTCCGCCGTGATGCGGTGCTGCGCCTTCCCGAGTTCAAACAGCGGTTTGCCGTCTTCAAGTACAGCAGCATCCGGATGCTGCTCCAGAAAGCGAGCCAGTGTCGCCGCAATGTGCTCGGGCGCCTGCACGAGGGGCGTTCCAGATGGCTCCGCAAGGACAGCTCGGGACAGCGGCATGCCAGAACGCTAGCAGTCGACGCCTCGCGCAGCACTCCCACCCATCGACCATTACCTCCGTTTCGCGGAGCCCATGTGCGGCTCCCTACCAGCCGTGCTGAGAACGGAGATGAAGGATGTGCGCCACATGGTGACGCGCATGCCAGGCATACATCAGGATCACCTGGTCCAGGGCCATTGGGCCGCGTTCTGTGTGCCGGTAGCCCCTCGCCCATTGCTCCTCGGTCAGGCTCCCGAGCACCATGACCCACCGCGCATGCACGCTTTCCACGATCTCCAGCGACCACTCGACCGGTGCCGCGGTGTCCGGAAGTGCGGCAAAACTTTTTTCGTCGTAGCCATGAACCTCCGGCCAGATCTCCGTCAGGGCACGCCGCACGCGCACAAACGCGATGCTGTGGGAATCGGCCATGTGGTGCACGACCTGGCGCACCGTCCAGCCGCCCTCGCGATAGGGCGTGTCCAACTGTTCGTCGTCCAGGGAGCGGACAGCTTCCCGCAGCTGCTCAGGGCACTCGGCCAGGACCATCGCGGCATGCAGCCGGTCTTCGGGAAAAATCGGATCAGGTCGCCAGAAGCGGCCAATGGGGTACCGTGGGTCGAACGCGGCGGAGTCGGCGGCGGACATGGAGCTCCTTGGGGCATAGGCAGGCGCATGGAAGCACGCCGTGGGCTGTAGTCTAACCGCGGGAGGCGGTGCACATGGGGCGATATGGTTGGGTCCTTGGGACATTGCTGCTCGCAGGTCTCGGATGTGCATCCAGCCGTCCAGGACAAGGCGGCTCAGGCGCGGCATCCGTACAGGCGGCTCCGATGGGCCCGGCAGCTCCCGGTGAATGGATAGGCTTCGACCGAAACGTCTATCCCGGTGACGCCGACATGGTGACGCTGCACAAGAGCTTCGCATTCACGGGTTTCTGGCTGACCGATCCGCCGGGAGAGACCGCGAACTCCTGGGCCGGCAAACGTGCGTTCCTGCAGGGGGGAGGATGGGGCTTTCTGGTGCTGGCCAACGGTCGGCTGGATGCCGAGATCCTGAAAGCTCGTAAGGCGGGTACCCAGCCCGCCGAACTCGGCCGCCAGGACGCCGCCATTGCGATTGGGCGGGCTAAGCAGGAGGGCTTCCCTGCCCACACGATTCTCTTCCTGGACCAGGAGGAGGGTGGGCGTCTGTTAGAGGAGCAGGCCGCTTACCTGCTTGGCTGGACCGAAGCGGTCGCCGCCTCCGGCTTCCGGCCCGGCGTGTACGCCAGCGGTCAGCAGGTGGAGGACAGCCCGGGCCAGAAGATCGACACGGTTGAAGATATCCGGGCGCGCGTGAAGGCCGGACACCTGCACGAAGTCGCGATCTTCGATGCCCTAGATCAGTGCCCGCCTGCGCCGGGCTGCACCCTGCATCCTCGGCCCTTAAGCGCACTTCCGGATCCTGACGTAGTTGCCTGGCAGTATGCTCAGTCACCCCGCCGACCCGAGATCACACAGAGTTGCAGCTCGACGTATAGCCCGGATGGCAACTGCTATGCCCCCGGAACGCCGAAGCTTTTCCTGGATATGAACGTAGCCGGTTCGCCGGATCCCTCCAACGGGCGATAGGGCCGCCACCCGCAGGTTGACGCGCGCAACGTACAATGGGAGTATGGCGGCCCTCCCCTCTCCATTTCTGCAGCCTGCATATGATCACAAAAGGTACTTCTTCGACACGCTCGGCTTAACCGAGCGCCTGTTGGAGCGTTGCCTGGGCGAGGCCCTGAGTGCCGGTGGCGAGTTCGCCGATCTCTATTTCGAAGCGGTCACCTCAAGCTCCCTGGGCATGGACGAGGGCATCGTCAAGACCGCGTCTGAGGGCATCAGCGTGGGCTGTGGCGTTCGCGTGCTCTCCGGCGAGCGGACGGGCTTTGCTTACACCGACGATCTTTCCCCGGAGCGCCTCCTCAAGGCCGCAAGAACCGCTGCGCTCATCGCCAGCGGCCCACAAACGGAGCGCGTACAAGGGTTTACGGAGCGGCCTACGCCGTCGCTCTACCCTGTGGCGGGCGCCACCGTGGATGCGGAGATCGCTGCCAAGCTGGAATTAATTGCACGCGCCGACCGCGCGGCTCGTGCCTTTGACCCACGCATTGTGCAGATTCGAGCGGGGCTCAACGACGAGTTACGCCGGATCCTGATTGCGGCCTCGGACGGCACCTTCGCCAGCGACACCCAGCCCCTGGCGCGCTTCAACGTCTTGGTCATCGCGAAAGATGGCAATGGCGAGGTCGCACGCGGCAGCTCAGGCGGCGGTGGACGCGTCACCATGGACTTCTTTACGGGCGACAAGAGCCCGGAGCACTTTGCCCGCGAGGCCGCGCGCACGGCCATCCTGCAGCTCGGCGCCAAGGCTGCGCCGGCAGGCGAAATGGAAGTTGTGCTCGGCCCGGGTTGGCCCGGCGTGCTGCTCCATGAGGCTGTCGGCCACGGTCTGGAAGCCGATTTCAATCGCAAAAAGACCTCCGCATTTGCCGGTCTCATCGGTCAGCAGGTCGCGTCCAGCAAGGTCACCGTTGTGGATAACGGCACCATGCCGGGACGCCGCGGCTCCCTCAATGTGGACGACGAAGGCAATCAGACACAGGAGACCGTGCTGATTGAGAACGGCATCCTGCGCACCTATTTGAGCGACAAGTTGAGTTCCCGGCTGATGGGCATGCCCAACACCGGCAGTGGACGCCGCGAGAGCTACCAGGCCATTCCGATGCCCCGCATGACCAACACCTACATGCTCAACGGCGAGGATGATCCGTCGGACATCCTGCGCAGCGTGAAACGCGGGCTGTACGCGGTGAACTTCGGTGGCGGGCAGGTCGATATCACCACGGGCAAGTTCGTCTTCACCGCGAGCGAGGCCTACCTGATTGAAGACGGTGTGGTCACGGCGCCCGTCAAGGGAGCGACGCTCGTGGGTAACGGACCCGAGTCGCTGAAGCACGTGTCGATGGTGGGCAATGATCTCGCCCTTGACGAAGGCATTGGAACCTGCGGCAAAGCAGGGCAGAGTGTACCGGTCGGTGTAGGCATGCCGACGATCAAGTTGGACCGCATGACGGTGGGCGGAACCGGACGTTAGTTGTTGATGTCACAAGGAGGCCTATTGGCCAGTAAAGAGCGCGAAAAAATTTACGAGTGCGAAGTAAAACGGCGCAAGTTACGTGCAAGCGGTTCCGGCTATGAGCCCTTCTGGAAGCTCAAGACGGTTCAGGATGCAGTGGACGACAACGACACGGAATTCCGTTGCAAGGAGTGCCACGGGGTGATGAAGCTGCACCGCCGCAAGGCGGGTCAGGTGACGGCCTCCCATGCAGAGCACCTCAGCCGTCCTGATGCGGAGTACTGCGCGGCGGGTATGTCCTTTCAGCAGGCCAAGGACGCTCACGCACCGGTGCTCGTGGAGAGCCCTGCCCCATGAAGCCGGTAACGACGTCGCCCCTGGCTGAATTAGCCGGGCAGGCTGTCGAGCGGGCGTTGCAGGCAGGTGCCAGCGATGCCGAAGCGATGGCCTATGAAGGCGATGAGTTCAACGTGCATGTGCGCTTGGGCGAGGTGGAACAGCTCACGGAAGCGGGCTCGCGGGCCATTGGCCTGCGTGTCTTCTGTGGTGCTGAAGGTGGACAGCGCACGGCGTCCACGTCCACCTCGGACCTGAGTGAGGCCGGGCTGGCACGCATGGTAACCAGTGCCGTCGCGCTGGCGAAGGTGACGGGTGTCGATCCCTTCGCGGGTCTGCCGGACCGCGAGGTCTTCGGCATGCACGATCCCGAGGCGCAGGCGCTGTACTTCGAGGACGCCAACAGCATCCCTGCGCCCGAGCGGATCGAGATGGCGCGGCGCTGTGAGGCCGCGGCGATGGGCTTCGACACGCGCATCCAGAACTCCAAAGGCGCGAGCTTCGATTGCTCCTCGACGCGCCGCGTGATGGTGAACTCGCGTGGATTCACGGGCGAGTATCAGCGTTCCTACGTTGGATTTTCGGCTTCGCCGATTGCGCAGGATGGCGGGGGCATGCAGGGCGGGTACTGGTACTCGAGCGCGCGTACCGCGCGGCTGCTGGAGGACCCTGAGGCGGTGGGTCGTGAGGCGGCGCGGCGGGCGTTGCGGTTGCTGGGTGCGCGGCGGGTGCCTACGCAGCAGTGCCCTGTGGTGTTTCCGCCAGAGTCGGCGCGCGGGCTGATGGGGAACCTGCTGGGCGCGGCGAATGGCGATGCAATTTACCGCAATGCGAGCATGTTTGCAGGCAAGCTGGGCGAGCAGGTGGCCGGCGAGAACATCACGATGGTCGACGACGGCACGATGGTCTTTGACCACACGCTTGCGGATGGATCGACGATCAAGGTCGGCGGGTTTGGCACGTCGCCGTTTGACGGGGATGGCTTGCCGACGCGACGGACGGTGGTGATTGAGCGCGGCGTGCTGAAGGAATTGCTGCTGAACACCTATACCGGCCGCAAACTCAACATGCCGTCGAATGCGAAGGCTTCGCGGGGACTGTCGGGGGCGCCCGGGATCGGCGGCGGGAACTACTTCCTGGAGCCCGGGACGCAGACGCACGACGAGATCGTGGGTGACGTGAAGCAGGGGCTGCTGGTGCTGAGCACCATGGGCTTTGGCGTCAACCTCGTGACGGGCGACTACTCGCAGGGAGCGAGCGGCCTGTGGATTGAGAACGGCGAAGTGGCGTTTCCGGTTGAGGAGATCACGATCGCCGGCAATCTGAAGGACATGTTCCGCAACGTGAGCGCGATCGGCAGTGATCTGGAGTTTCGTGGATCGGGTGCGGTGCCTACGGTGCGCATCGAGGGCATGACGGTGGCGGGTAGTTAGGGTACCCCCCTACTTTTCTTGCAAAATACGTTCTTTATTGAAGTTAGCGGGGTACCCTGCCTGTCGGGTTATCGCTGACCACGACACGTTCCCCTGCTTTTCTGGTTTTCCAAGTATAGATGTTTGGATCCTAATTGCACGCAAACTGCGCTGTTTTGCGAGCTTCCCACTGGCCGGAGGGTGCTGTTCCGCCTCCGGCAAAATACAGGGGTTTCTCCGCTTCGGCTGCGCCTCCGGTCGAGATGACGCTTCTGTGGGCGGCTGCGCTTCGGCCTAGATGCGGTTAATGGAGATGCCGCCGTTTGTGGTCTCGAGGTGAACCACCGGACCACCGCCGTTCAGGTCTGTGTCGATACTGCGGCCGATTTTGCCCTGGACGGTGATGGGGAAGCCTACCGAGATGCCGCCGTTGGTGGTCTGCGCGACCAGGTGGGCTGCGAAGTGATCGGGAGCCTTCAGGTTGACGCCGCCATTGGTTGACTTCGCGAAGAGGCCGCCGCCGCGCCATTGGTTACCCGCCAGCGAGATGTCGACAGCGCCATTGGTGGTTTCGGCGTGCACACCGCCCGCGAGGTCCTGCAGCCGGAGACCGCCGTTGGTCGAGGTCGCACGGACCTCACCGCCGATGTGATCCAGCGTGATATTGCCATTGGAAGAGCTGGCGTTCAGGTGGCCCTGCAGGTTCGCGGCATTGATGTTGCCGTTGCTGGTCCGGAGCTCCGCTTCTACGCGATGGGGCACGCGCAGCTTGAAGTCTACCGACCATCCTTTATGGGGACGACCCGTCTGATTGGGGCCTTCTGCGTGAATGTCACTGCCGGTGACGATCTTGATCTCGTGAAGGAGGGACTCGGCCTCTCCCTGCGACGAGCCCTGGGCTGTGACTTTGGCTTCGAGCGCGATATCGGCGCGGTCTTCCCCGATCACCTCGATATTGCCATTCTTGCCGGTCACCCCGAGATTGCTGCCATCGAGGGGGAGCGTCGCGCGTCGTATCTCGCAGGCACGCTCCTCATGTCCCCACCAGCTCGAGCCGCCACCACCGTTGTCACTGCAGGGCGAGGTATTGAAGTTCTGCGCACCCGCAAGAGCGGATGCGGCGAGGAGAGCCAGGGAGCAACCAAGAGCCAGAGGGCGCATAACAATCTCCAGAGGTGCGGATACGGATCGTTATACGCCCGGTACGGTGTTGTGGTTCCCACTATTGTGCGACGGGAGCTGGATCTGTGCTCCTCTCCGACCCTGCCCTTTGAAGGGTGGGATAGGCAGGGCGGCGTGCCCTTCAAAAGCGATGTGTCAGGCCGGCGACCACCGTGCGATCGGCAAAGAGCCGTTGCAGCTTGCTTGGTTGTACGGATCTCGAACACTCCTAGAAGAAGCCCCTGGCGATGTCTCCGCAATCGGGCGGAGGAATGCTTCAACCCCGCACGATGGTCATTGCACCTTGGCGACATGGCTTGCTTGTGGGGACGGAGTCTAGAATCCACCCATGGCAGAGGGTTTTGCATTCGCCGAGCGGGTGGCATTTGCCCCGGAAGAGGCAGAGGCGATCCTGCGAGGCGTGCCTGCGCGGGCGGGTATTTTTGCGCTTCGCGGCGAGCGGGAGACAGATCAGCCCTACCTGATGCGGGCCGCGGATGTACGGCGGCGCCTGCGACGCCTGCTGCTGCCGCCGGAGACGGTAGATGCCGAGGGCAAGCCGATTCTGTCGAAGCGGTTGAATCTGCGGGATCGTGTGCGGTGGATCGAGTGGACGACCACGGGATCGGAGTTTGAGTCAGTCCTGCTGCTGTACCGTGCCACCCATGCGTTGTTTGGGGAGACCGAGGCGCGGAAGCGCTTGCGGCTGCATTGCCCGTATTTTCTGCGTGTGACCATGGGGCACGATCATCCCCGCGTGCTTGTGTCGAACAAGCTGAGCCGTCGCGCGTTGCGGGAGAGCTTTGGGCCGTTTGCCTCTCGCGGGGCAGCGGAGCGGGTTGCCGAAGCCGTGGGCGAACAGTTCAAGGTACGGCGCTGTTATGAGGATTTGCTGGTGCATCCGGAGCACCCGGGCTGCGTGTATGGCGAGATGGGGCGGTGCCTGGCGCCGTGCAAGGCAGCTGTCTCCGGAGACCAGTACCGGGTTGAGGCAGAGCGGGTGTTTGCGTACCTGCGGACACGCGGCGAGAGCCTGCTGGCGGAGATGGCAGCCAGACGGGACGAGGCCAGCGAAGCGATGGATTTTGAGGGCGCGGCGGCGCTGCATCGGCAATGGGAGAAGGTGAAGGCCGTAGCGCAAGGGGCGGACCCGCTGGTGCGATCGGCCAACGAGGTGCGCGCGCTGGTCGTGCAGGCTGCAGCGCCGGCCCAGGGCGCGGAGTCGGAGGTAGCCCAGGAAGCGGCGGTGTTTTTGCTGGAAGAGGGATGGCTGGTTGGGCCGGTAGGACTGTCAACGCTGGGCGTCAGAGCGGTGCGGGAGCAGACGGCGGTGGGCTCGTCACTGTTCGCGCAGCCACTCATGCTGAGCGCGGTGCCGGAGAGCCGCGGCGAGGACGTGGCGACCATGTCTCCGGAGGAGCGCGCGCAGGGCGTGCTGGACCAGTTGGAGGCGTCCGTGCGGCAACTGGGTGAGCCGGAACCGTCATTGCGGGGCGATGCCCTGGCGCTGTTCAAGCGCTGGTACTACCGGCCGGAAAAGCAGCGGGTTGGCGAGGTCCTGCTGCCGAATGCGGATGGAAGCTGGCCGGTGCGACGCCTGCTGAATGCAGCAGCACGCGCGGCTCTGGGTCCACCGGCGGAGTTGGCGCCCGTGGACCGCGAAGCCGCTCAAGTTTTGGCGGGCGCTGCCGATAAGGAGGAAAGGACGCGTGTGCTGCATCCAGGCCGCGAGGGGGTGGAAAGAATTGTGCCTGTGCTGCCCAAACGGAAACGACGCGGCAGGGCGCTGCTGCCAGAACAGGTCGTTTCCTAAACGGATCGCCCGTGTTCCCGGAAGCTGGCGTTGCGATCTGAATCCAAACGCAGCAAGCTCAGGCTTGTGGCCGAGGCTTGCTGCATAGGTGGAGAGAATCCCTTAGAGGTAACGGCGACGGAGGGTACCCACCGCGCCAAGCAGACCGGTGCCCAGCAGAAGAAGGCTGGACGGCTCCGGCGTGACACCGGTCACGGCCGGGCCAGTGGGCGCAAAGGCCGGCGGATCGTCAATGGCAAACTGCGACGCGATGGTCAGGGAGCTGTCGGTATAACTCGTCGCATTGGTGTAGAGGATGAGAGGGTCGGTCTGATCCGGAAAGTACAGGGAGAAATTGAAGGTGATGTCATTCCCGCCCTTGCCCCGCATAGCAGAGTCCGGCGTCACGTTCCCGCTGTTCTTATAGGCGACGTCCACGTCATACCCCTTGAAGTCCGTTACGGTAACGCCTGTTCCTTCTGTGTAGAAGCTGGGATCCGAAAGGGTCAACACGAAGTCGAGGCATCCGGCACAGAAGGGGTTGTTCTTGTCCTGGTATACCGACTCCGTGTAGGTGATGGTGCCTGCCTTGTTGGTATCCGTAACAGAATCGAGCTTTTTGCCGCTGTACGTGCCGGTATCCGGAGTGGCGGTGCTGCCCGGTGTCAACGGCATCGGGGTGGCATACGAGGTGAGAGTTACAGCCGAGAGGGCGGCAACTGACAAGAGAGAGGTAAGACGCATGAAGTCTCCTACGCAGGTTCTGCGCACAGAAAAAGTAGTAATGAGAAGCTGTGCGGCAGCGTACTACAACTTATGCGTTACAGGCCAGTGTAAATCATGCAACTTCTTACACATTACCTAAGTATGAAGGCCTGTGTAGTTAGGTAACTGGGTGCACTTACTTGCTACTTTCGTATTGAGTTACTTTCGTTTTCTTCTAAAGCAGGGAGGGTGGGTTCGGTGGATCCAGGATGGACATGGACATGGGTGCCGCGAATGCGAGACGCCGTTGAGGTGGCGTCTGCGCGAGCGTGGCGGGAAGCTCTGTGGCCGCGATGTGTTGAGGCGACAACCGCCCTGGGCTCCTGCTGCCTCCCCTAAGGCGCCCGCTGCTATTCTGCGGGGGAGACCGGACGTAGGAGAAGCGGCGTTGATTGAGCTGGCGTTTTCGATACTGGCAGCGGATTTTGCGCACCTGGCGGATGAGATCCGCCTGGCCGAGAGTGGCGGCGGCACCATCGTGCATGTGGATGTGATGGACGGGCATTTTGTGCCCAATATTACGTTTGGGCCAGCGGTAGTGAAGGCAATTCGACCGATCACGAAGCTGCAGTTGGACTGCCACCTGATGATCGAGGACCCGGACAAGTTCATCCCGGACTTCGCGGCGGCCGGCGCGGACATGATCGGGGTGCACTGGGAGGTGTGCCGGCACCTGAACCGGACGCTGCAACTGATTGCCGACCACGGCATGCAGCCGGCTGTGGTGATCAATCCGCATACGCCGGTGGAGCACCTGATTGAAGTTTTGCCGATGGTGCATCACGTGCTGGTGATGAGCGTGAACCCAGGGTTTGGCGGGCAGAAGTTTCTGCCCCGGTCGGTGGAGCGGATTGCGCACCTGAGCCGGTTGCGGCGGGAGATGGGGCTGAACTTTCGAATTGAGGTGGACGGGGGCATCGCGCACGACACTGTGGCGTCAGTCGTGCGGGCGGGCGCGGACATGCTTGTGGCGGGATCGGCAGTGTTTGAGCCAGGAAAAACCGAGGAGAACGCGCGGAAGTTGCTGAAGACGGCTCGTGGGGCACTTGAAGTGAGGGCTTAGGGAAGCCTGCTCGGGATTCGGCAGGGTTGCGAATTGGCGGCTGGAGCGTCGAACTGGCAGGCGGTGTGCGGCGGGGTAGGCGGAACTGCCAGCTGACGCCTAGAATGTTGGGAAGCGCCCGCCTATCTGGCTGGTGCCAGGAGTTTTGGATGCACGCTGGTAAGCCGAACTTTTTTCCTCACAGCCGGGCAGGTTGGGCAGCCGGGGCTGCGCTGCTGCTTTTGATCTCAGGGTCACCCCTTATGGCGCAACAGCCAGCGGCGACGGACGCCCCCGCGAGCGGCCAGACCACGGCCGCACCGCAGACCGACGAGACACCCGCCCCGGCAGCGAAGAAGCATAAGTGGATCCAAAAGGACGAACCTACGAGTTCGACGAGCAGCACGCCTGCCCCGCCGAAAAAGGTGAAGGCGGCTCCCAAGGACACCGAAAAGAAGGCCAAGGAGCATGTGGCCAAGGAAGACCGCGATGTCCAGACGAAGGACACCAAGGCGGAGGTCCGCCGGGAGCAGAAATATAACCCGCTGATCGGCAAGGATGCGGGCCTGCCGGACAAGCAGCTGTATGACAAGGCGCTGGCGCAGCAGAAAAAGGGCCATTTCGATGTGGCGCGGCTGGATCTGCAGACCCTGCTGAACACCTACCCTGATTCGCAGTACCTGATGCGCGCGAAGCTGGCGGTAGCCGACTGCTGGTTCAAGGAGGGTGGATCGGCGGCGATGGCCCAGGCGGAACAGGAGTATGGGGATTTCATCACGTTCTTTCCGAACGCCCCGGAGGCCGCCGAAGCGCAGATGCGCATGGGCGATATCTACCTGAAGCAGATGGACGTGCCGGATCGCGATTACTCCAAGGCCCTGAAGGCGGAGGCGCAGTACCGGACGATGCTGAAGTCGTACCCGGACGCACCCAAAGCGGTTTTGACCGAGGCGACTCAGAAGCTTCGCGATGTGCAGGAGGTCCTGGCGCAGCGCGAGTATGACCTTGGCCAGTTCTATGGCACGCACAACAACTACCCGGCGGCGATTGCCCGCTACCAGACGGTCGTGGACACGTATCCGCTGTTCAGCCATATGGACGACACGCTGATCGGGATCGGCGACGCGTATGAGGCTGAAGCGAACGTGGTGCGGGCGCAGGTCCAGATGCCGGAAGGACCGCGGGCCAAGCTGGAACAGGACTACGACGGCCGGGCAGCGGCAGCATACCGCGCCGTGGTAATGGAGCATGCGGCGGCACTGCATGCCGAGGACGCCAAGGAGCGACTCGCCGGGATGAACCTGCCAATTCCGCAACCAACGGCGGAGCAGGTGGCGGCCAGCGAAACACTGGAGGGCAGCCGCGCGCAATACACGATGCGCAAGCGTCTCGAACTGCTGCTGATCCGCAAGCCGGACACGGTGACCGCGGCTCAACTGGGCGCGCCCCCACTGGAAGATGCGGCACCGACCTTTGCGCCGGCGATCGTGCACCAGATCGAGGCAGATTACACCGGCGCCTTCAATCCCAATGCGGCGAAGCCGGCGGAAGCGGCGGCGGCAGCAGCGGCGAATGCACCGGCCCCGGCGCAGCCCACCCCGACAGCGCCTGCAGCCTCTGCGCCGCTGACGTTGTCTGACGTGGGGAACGGGACCACCGATGGCGAGCGCACCACAGGCACGATGACGGAGACCACGCCGGCTGCCGCGGGCGGTGGGGGCGGCACCCGAGTGGGCGGCAGCGGCGCATCGTTGGGCGTGGATGTACTCACGCCGGGAGCGATGACAGGCGACGCGGTGGGCAATCGTGCGAGCGATCGTCCGGCTGCGACAGGCAAACCGGATGCGAATTTCGGGATCGTTGCACCTGCACGGGGCGACACAGCGCCGCTGCCTGCGGCGGAGGCACCTACCGTGGCACCGGATGCGGTGAACGAGGCTCAGGGTCACCCGCAGCCTGCGGCCGAGACCAATAATCCGAACAGCAAAAAGAAGCCAAAGCCGGAGTTTGATAAGAACGACGAGAGCTCCAGCAAGCACAAGAAGAAGAAGGGTGTAGACAAGGTCAACCCTTTTTAGGGCAGACCTGTCGAAGCGAAACAGTGCGGCGCTTACACGGGCCGCCCATTGTTTTGGGCCCCAGGGCACTTCCGCGGGCGTGGGTGGGGCGTGCACGCGGCGTGCCGGGGCTCAGGAGTGCGTCGCCCGCGGCCAAAAGGGACTGTTCGCCCTGCTAGGATTGAGCTTGCGTGCGATCGCTTCTTTGGCTTCATCGGCCTTCCCCTCAGCCTGGCGTGACCTCCGACAAGGCGTGGCGATACCCCCGTCGTGAGCACCCGGCGCCCCTCGAACTGGCTGGAATACCGTGTTGACCGAAACGATCGCAGATCCCTGGGGGAAATGGCTCTCTCGGCTCGTTTGCACGCTTGCCCTGGGACTGTTTGCCTACTATGTGCTGGCTTCCCTGCACTGGGCGGTGATCTGGGACGGCGCGGTGATGCACTACATCCATTTCCTGATCACCCGAGGCCTCCGGCCGTACACCGACATCACAGACATGAATCTTCCGGGCTGCTATCTGACGGAAGGCTGGGCCATGGCCGTGTTCGGCTGGGGCGACCTGTCCTGGCGGGTATACGAGTACTTCCTGATGGCGGTGCTTGCCGGAAGCGGCATGGTGATCGGGGGCTCGCGGCACTGGCTGGCCGGTATCTATGCGGCCCTGATGTTTACGTTGATGCACGGGGCCGAGGGTCCCATGATGGCGGTCGAACGGGACGAGGTGATGACCGTCCTGCTCGTGGCGGGCATGGCCTGCTTCTTCGTGGCGATGCGACGACACCGGCCGCTGATGCTGCTGCCTTTCGGGCTGCTGTCCGGACTCGCTGTCGGACTGAAGCCGGGTGCAATCCTTCTGGACGTTTCGCTCACGGCGCTGGCCGTCGTCCTTGTCGCAAGACGGGGCGAAGGTATCGCCCGGTATCTTGCCTGGGCCACGGCAGGCAATCTGACGATGTGGGCGGTGATGGTTGGCTTCGTCCTGCGCTACCACGCGCTGTCGAGCCTGCTGTTTGTTGCACGGCATGTTCTGCCGTACTACGTGCACGAGAAGATTCGCGGAACGGTCTACCTGTTGCAGAACCTCCTGTCACCGTATCTGCTGCCCGTGGTCGTCATTGCGCTTGCCGCCGCACTGGTGCAGCGACGGCGTTGGACGTGGGAGAGAGTGGCCCTGCTGCTGGGGGTGCTGAGTGGCTTCAGCTCGTACTGGATCCAGCGTAAGGGCTATCTGTACCACCGCTACATGTTCACCGTATTCCTGGTGCTCTGGGCCGGGTGGGAGTTCACTGGGGCGCAGAGAACGCGTCGAGGGCTGCCGCGCGGCCTCGAACTGGCCGCAGTGCTGGCGATCTTCGGTTGGGCGGCGCCTCACTACGTGCACCAGATGTATGAGTATCCCCGCACGGTACCCCCGCCGCAGGCACTGGCTTTCGGGTTGGAGCGGGATCTGAAGCAACTGGGCGGGAGTTCGTTGCAGCAGCAGGTGCAGTGCTTCGATCTGGTGAATGGCTGCCTGAATGCGCTGTACCGGCTGAGGATCGTGCAGAGCACAGGGACGACGGGCGATCTGCTGCTGTTCTCGCCGACGCCCGGTCCGGCTGTGGACTACTACCGCGGCTGGTTTGCGGCGCGCGAACCGCTGCATCCACCCACGGTCGTTGTGCTGGGAAACGAGTATTACCACCAGTACGCCACCAGCTTTGACAAGATCGATACCTGGCCGGAGTACGCCTCAACCCTGCGGGCCAATTACGTTCCCGTGATCGAACGGCACTTCGGGCACAACAACGAACCTGCCTACCGAATCTATCTGCGCAAGGGCAGCGAAGTGCTTGCGCGAGAGCAGTCGGAACCCCTGCACTGAGCAGAGACTGCACGCCTCTACGCACAGGGACGTCACCTATTCGAGCCAGGATGACCTTTTGCGTTCGGATCCGGGAACCGCAGCGTTTAGGAAAGCGTAGGGATTTGCAGAACATCGGCTGAGTTCATCGCGAATCGCTGTTGTCAGCGGTTTAGATCTTTACCCATCAGCTTCTCGGGAGACCCTGATATGCACCGCATTTTTTCCGTCGCCGCGCTTGCGGCGCTTGCGCTCCCCCGCGCCTTTGCGGAAGGTGAGACACAACCGGCAGACGCCACCTGCGGAGCCACCCATGGCGCGCCGCTTGCGGGTGTCGTGCGTGACAGTACGCAGGCCCTGGTACCGGGTGCGAGCTTGACGCTGGACAGCGGACAGGTGATCACCAGTGGCAACGATGGTCGGTTTCGTTTCCCCTGCGTGAGCGCTGGAACCCATACGCTCGCTCTGAGGGCGGAAGGCTTCGCCCCTGACACAGTGCAACTGAAGTTGCCCCATGCTGGCGACGTTGTGTTCGTACTGAAGCCGGATACAGTGCAGATTGGCGTCGATGTGAACGCTGACGAGACGGTTGTGCCGGACACGCAGGGTACCGGCGCCTCGCAAACGATCTCCGGCAAGCAGTTGCAGGCGTTGGCCGATGATCCGGATGACCTGCAACGCGAGCTGCAACAGCTGGGCGCGGCGAGTGGCGGCAATCCGTCGAACACGACGATCTCGGTGGACGGATTCCAGGACTCGAGCAAGCTGCCGCCCAAGAGCTCCATTGCGTACATCAAGGTGAACCCTGATATGTACTCCGCGGAATACCGGGAGCCGCCTTTTGATGGAGGCCGGGTGGAGGTGTACACCAAGCCCGGACAGAGCGCGTTTCATGGCGCATTGTTCGCGACGAATGGCAGCCCGTGGATGAATGCGCGCGATCCGTTTTCGCCGAGCCGGGCCTCGCTGGGCAAGCAGCGCTATGGCTTCGAGCTGACTGGCCCCATCGTGAAGAACGCAGACTTTTCCGTGGATCTGGAGCATCGCTCGATCGACAACTTTGCCGTGGTGAATGCCGTCACGCTGAACAGCAGCGGAGATCTGGTAAACACGGTCGTCAACGTGCCGACACCACAGCGCCTGTGGGTTGGCGAGGCGCGTGTTGACTGGCAGCTGGGAGCGAAGAACACGTTCATCAGCTCGTATTCCGTCAACATGAACAGCCTGCAAAATCTTGGCGTCGGGGGCACGAACCTGGCGGAGGCCGGCTACAACAGCGGCACCGCGGAGCATACGTTGCGGTTCACGGATATCACCACCCTTTCGGCGCACCTGATGCATGAGGCGCGGTTTTCCCTGCGGTGGAACAACGAGACGGATGTGCCGACTTCCGTCGCGCCGCAGGTGCAGGTTTCGGGCGCGTTTACCGGGGGTGGAGCCACGCTCGGTAATCAACGCGATCATGACCTGCGCACGGAGATCGATGATGACGCGATCCTGACGACCGGCAAGCACACCCTGAAGTTCGGTACGGAGATGATCATTTTCCATGCCAACGAGCAGCTGACGACCGGGTTTAATGGCACCTACACCTTCGGTGGCGGTGTGGCACCCGTGCTGAACAGCAACGGCGTCCCGGTTGGCTCAGAGACCGAGACAATTACGGGCATCCAGCAGTTCCAGCGGGCGCAGCTAGGCCAACCGGGCGGGGCGCCCACGGCGTTCACGGGTGTGGCCGGCAGCCCGGCTGTGGGCTTTACGCAGGTGCGTGATGCGCTGTTTGTCCAGGATGACTGGAACGTGGGCAAAGGCGTGCACCTGTCGACGGGGCTGCGCTACTTTTGGCAGACGAACCCGTTGACGCTGAGCGGCTTCACGCCGCGCGCGGGCATTCTGTGGTCGCCGACGAAGAAGGGGACCTGGACGCTGCACGCCCATGCGGGCCTGTTTGCGACGCAGATCCAGGGTGATGACTGGGCGGAGATCGTGCGTGAGGACGGCACAGCCCGCACGACCAACACGGTTTATAACCCGACCACCTATTGCGCCGTCGCGGGTCTGAACGGCTGCAGTCCCCTGGCGGGCGGCACAGCCATTGCCAGCGCGCGCAACGTGGCCGGTCATCTGACCAACGGCAGCTATGCGATTGAGAACATCGGCGGAACGCGTGCGCTGCCCGGTGGATGGAACCTTTCGCTGGATTACTACGTCGGGCGGCTCTGGAATATCGCCAGGACAGAGAATGTGAATTCGCCGGTGAACGGTGTTCCCACCGGACCAAGGCCGCTTGCGTCGAACCTGAACCTGCTGCAGGTGCAGAACAGTGGGCAGGGCCGCGCGAACGTGACCTTTGCCGGGATTGAGCAGCACTCGCTGAAGCGGGTCCAGCTGTTCTTTGGCGGAGTGCGGGTGAACCTGGTCGACAACACGGACGACAGCACCTTCAGCACGCCGCAGAGCAGCTTCACCGAAGCAGGCGAGTTTGCGCATCGCAGCAATCAGCCGCTCTGGAACCTGTTCGGAAATGCGAGCTTCACGGTGCCGGAGAAGTTCATCCTGAGTGGAAACTTCCACGGCGGTGGGGATGCGCATTACAACATCGTCACGGGCTTCGACAACAACGGGGACGGCAACTTCAACGACCGTCCGCAGATTGCGGCGCCAGGAACGCCGGGTGCTCTGCAGACGCACTATGGATTGCTGGTCGCGACAGGCGGGGAAGGCGTGCTGCAGCGGAACCTGGGTGTGATGCCGTGGCAGTTCTACCTGGATACGAACATCCAGCGCGCGTTTACCCTGACGCGCAACGCGAAGGCCGATCACCAGCAGGTGTTGACCGTCAATGTGCGCTCCTCCAACGTGCTGAACCACACGAATGTGACGTCGGTGGGTGGGGTGTTTGCCTCGCCACTGTTTGGGGTGCCGTACCAGGCGGACAATGGGCGGCGGATTGAGGGAGGCTTGCGGTACAGCTTCTGAGCGTGTGCCGTTCAGGCCTCGCAGGGCGCACGGTTCCTCCATGGTTCGTGCGCCCTGCTAGGCTTGAAGGGTTATGAGTTCTGAGCTGCCAAAGGCGTACGATCCGCAGGCGATCGAAGAGAAGTGGGCGCGGTACTGGATTGAGGAGAAGCTGTTTGCAGTCGATTCACCGGGGGCGAGCGACCCCGGGGCGAAGAGCTTCGTGCAGCTGCTGCCGCCGCCTAATGTGACGGGCCGGCTGCACATGGGCCACATGCTCAACCAGACAGAGATGGACATCCTGGCGCGGTGGCACAGGATGCGCGGCGAACGCAGCGTCTGGGTGCCGGGCACCGATCATGCAGGCATTGCCACGCAGATGATGGTGGAGCGACAGCTGAAGGCAGAGGGTGGGCCTACGCGGCAGGACCTGGGCCGTGAGGCCTTTACCGAGCGCGTGTGGTGCTGGAAGAAGGAGTACGGCGGCGCCATCACCGAGCAGATGCGCCGGCTGGGCGCGAGCGTGGACTGGACGCGCGAGTACTTCACCATGGACGACCGGTTGAGCCTGGCGGTGCGCGAGGCCTTTGTGCGCCTGTGGGAACAGGGGCTGATCTATCGCGGGGCGTACATCGTCAATTGGGATCCGCAGCTGCAAAGCGCGGTGAGCGATCTTGAGGTGGTGCACGAGGAGCGTGCGGGCAAGCTGTATGAGGTGCGCTATCCGCTAGCGGATGGATCGGGGTCGATCACGATTGCGACCACGCGGCCGGAGACCATGCTGGGCGATGTGGCTGTGGCGGTGAATCCTTCTGACGAACGTTATGCCGCGATGATCGGCAAGATGCTGGTGCTGCCGCTGGTGGGTCGTGAGATCCCGGTGATTGCCGATGAGTGGGCGAACCCGGAGTTTGGGACGGGTGCGGTGAAGGTGACGCCGGCGCATGATCCGAACGACTTTGCGATCGGTCAACGGCATAACCTGCCGCAGCTGAACATCATGGATGAAGGGGCGCGCATCAAGCTCGCGGGCTCGCCGTATGACGGGCTGGATCGTTATGCGGCGCGTGAACGTGTGCTTGCCGACCTTGAAGAGCAGGGATCGCTGGTGGCCGTGAAGGACCATCCGATGGCCGTGGCGACGAGCCAGCGCACGGGTGCGACGATCGAGCCGCGGCTTTCGATGCAGTGGTTTCTTGCGGTGAACAAGGAGCCGGTGGATGGGGGCGAAAGTATTGCCTCTAAGGCCATTGCTGCGGTGCGCGATGAGCATGTGAAGTTCACGCCGGAAAACTACGCGAAGACCTACTTCGAGTGGATGAATAATCTGCATGACTGGTGCATCTCGCGCCAGTTGTGGTGGGGGCATCGCATTCCTGCCTGGTATTGCGGGGCTTGCGACAAGATGACGGTTGCCGTGGAGACGCCGCACTCGTGCAGCGGCTGCGGGATCACGGATATCAAGCAGGAGACCGATGTGCTGGACACATGGTTCAGCTCGGGGCTGCTTCCCTTCACCGTGTTTGGATGGGATGGCAGCGATAGCCTCACGCCGGACCTTGCGGCTTTCTATCCGACCAATCTGCTGGTGACGGGCTTCGACATCCTGTTCTTCTGGGTGGCGCGCATGATCATGCTGGGCTGCCACCTGATGACGGATGTGCCCATGCCGGATGGGTCGAAACGCACGCTGGCGGATACGGTGCCGTTCCGGGATGTGTACATCCATGGGCTGATCCGGGATGCCAACCGCGAGAAGATGTCGAAGACCAAAGGCAATGTGATCGATCCGATTTCGATCATCACGCAGTACGGTACGGATGCGGTGCGGTTTACGCTTGCGTCGCAGGCTTCACCCGGCACGGACATCGCGTTCAGCGAGGGGCGCACGGAAGGCTATCGCGCGTTTGCGAACAAGATCTGGAACGCGGCGCGCTTCCTGGCGATGCAGATTGAGCGTGGGCGAGAGGCTGGGTATCGTGTGTCGTTGCACTCTCCCCTGGCAGGATCCGGTGTGGAGGCCGCGGTGCTGCCGGATGCAACGCCGCTCGAGACACGGTGGATCTTCGCGCGCATGAACGCTGTGGCTATAAACGTTCAGAGGTCGCTTGACGACTATCGCTTCGACGAAGCTGCGCAGGCGGTGTACGGGTTCTTCTGGGGCGAGTTCTGCGACTGGTACGTGGAGCTCAGCAAGCTGCGGCTGGAGTTCAGTGCAGAGAAGAATGAAGCCACGGCACTCACACTGGGTGCGCTGGTCAGTGTGTTTGAGGCTGCCCTGCGCCTTCTCTCGCCGTTTATGCCCTTCCTGACAGAAGAGCTTTGGCATGCACTGCATGCACAGGTGGACATGCCCGTGCCCGCAAAGTCCATCGCGCTTACTCGCTACCCGCAGCCGAAGGATTTCGCGGCGGATCAATCGAGCGTAGAAGCGATGAACACGTTGCAGGAGTTGGTGGTCACGGTGCGTGGCCTGCGCAAGGAGCTGGGCGTGCCGGAGAAGGAACCGACGTCGATCCAGGTGCATGCGGTCAATCGCATTGCTGCGCTGGTGGACGCTCACCAGGATCTGCTGGCCAGGCTGGCGCGTGTGAGCGGCGTGAAGCTGGTGAGCGCTGCCCTGAGTGGTTCCAATGCGCGTTCTACGACGTCCTTTGACGTGGCCGTGGTGTACGAGCGCCAAGTGGACGTCCCTGCGGAGCGGGAGCGGCTGACCAAGGATCTTGCCAAATTCGACAAGGGGCTGCAGGCCGCGGAGAAGCAGTTGGGCAGCGAGAGTTTTCTCGCGAGGGCGCCGGCGCACATCGTGGAGGGCCTGAAAAAGCAAGCGGCGGAGACGCGCGCGCTGAAGGAGAAGGCGGAGGCAGCCCTGGCTGCATTACCGCAAGACTGAAATGGTCAGGGTGGGCGCGGGCACCTCAAGGAGCAATCGGAGGCGTCTGAGGGTGTCTAGGAGAAACGCGCTATGGCAATTCAGACGACGCCACACACGAACACGGAGCAGGATGTGAACTCGGCCGAGATGGACCTCGAGCCGAACATGAACCCGGAAGACTCGTACCGGGCGGATCCTGAGCTGTACAACAACAGCGACGGCGCGCAGACTGCGGGAAACCGTTCTTTTCACTCCACGGCTGGCCGGGATAACCAGCCGAAGTCGCTGGATGAGGGCACGGCGAACACCGGGCCGAGCAGCCCGACACTGCCGAAGGATGATGGACAGGGAATTACGAACAGCGGCGGCAGCAAGGAACGCGAGACACAGGAAAAGGTCATCAACAGCTAGATCGAGACCGTATCCAGGCAAAGAGAAAGGCACCCATAGTTGGGTGCCTTTCTGTTTGCGTTACGGAGGGCTACGCGTTGCGATAACTCTGGTCAGCACGACCCTGCTCCCGTGTGCTTTCTTCCTTGTCCACGAGAGCGCGCTGATCGCCTACGGCCTTGGTATGTGCCTTGGGGCCTGTCTCGTGCGCCGCGGGTGAGTGAGCGTGCGCGCCGCCGGGAACGGCGTCGTTTTGTCCAGTGCTGTGCGCATCGTTCTCGTGCATTGCTTCGATTGAATCCTTGCCTGCATGGTCATTGTGCTGATTGGACATCGTTGCTCCTTCTTGTCTGACTCGTTATCGCCCGGGGCGCTTAGGACTTTTCTTCTTTCGGCTCGGACGGAACGTTCTGCCTCTGATCCCGAGCGTCGGGCGGTATAGCCGTGTTCAACGGGTCGTCGCCAAAGTCCTTCGCACCGTAATCGTAGTCCGTTCCCCCATCGATGTCCTGCGGGGCATCCGCTTGCTTGGTACGCTCCTCCACATCGAGGCCCCAGCCCTGTTCATGGGCGTACTCCCCTGCAAGACCGCGTGTGTGTTCCCCGAAACCGCGCGGTTCCAGTGGAGCCTTCGTGTTTGTGTCGTCTGCCATCCGAGTTCCTCTCGCTCCGTCTGATGGCATAGCGGGCGCGCGGCGTTAGCCAGAGCACAGCAGACTACCTGGGTGCGGCTTGCGGTGAGTCGGCGGGCAAGGCCCCTTGCTCCACTGCGATCGTGACGTTCTCGTGCTTGATTTCGAGGCGTAGACGGTTGTAGATGTTCATGTAAAAGTTGGCCACCCAGACCAGCGCAAACCAGGAGACGACGTAGCCGCGCCAGCCGACATACAGCAGTTGAAACTGAAAGAGCAGCAGCGCCAAAGCTGCGACGTAGTGCGAGAAGCAGTACTCGCAGGTGAAGAGGTAGAAGAACTTGCGCTTAGGCAGTGCCTTGCTGGTCTGGCTCTTCTCCTTGCAGTAATCGCGAGGCTCGCGGAAGACCTCCTCGTGCGTGACGGTCCAGGCGGCGCAGGCAATCGGCAGCGCGAGGAGGAACAGCATGGCGGCCTGGTGCGTAAGTGGGGTGGCGATTTGATCGGGCATACGTGCTATTCAGAGGGTGAGATGCAGCGCGTTAGCATTACGTGATGCCCGGAAGCCTGCGACAGGGGAACACGATTGACGGCGCGGAGGTGAACGCGGCCCTCGGAGGCACGGTGCTCTCCGGCTCTGTGCAACACCTGGCCGAGGTGCACTCGACCAACGACCTGGCCCTGGAGGCCGCGCAGGCCGGCGTGGCGCACGGTGTGTGGGTTGCCGACGCGCAGACAGCCGGGCGTGGACGTGGTGGCCACACGTGGCTTTCCGCTCCGGGCGACGGTTTGTACGTGAGCACGCTGTTCTCTCCGCGTCTGCCGGCAACGGCGTTTGATCTCTCGTTGGCGGCAGGCCTGGCGGCGTGGGATGCGGTGCGTGAGGTGACAGGAATCACCGCAGACATCCGCTGGCCGAACGACCTGGTGACGCGCGACGCGCCCGGTAGCCGCAAACTTGGCGGCGTGCTGGTGGAGGCTGCCGTGAGCGCGCCGGTCAGTCGCGAGAGGGCGATGCTTCGCTACGCGGTGGTCGGTATCGGGATCAATGTAGCGCACCGGGCGTTTCCGCCGGAGCTGGCCGGGGAGGCCACTTCCCTGTTTCTGGAGGGGTGGCAGGTGCCCGACCGGCAGCCCCTGCTGATCGCCCTTCTGCGACACCTTTGCGCGAATGTTCGGAGCCTGGAGGACGCCTATGCGGGGGTGCAGCATGGCCGGGGCGTGCTGGCGAGGCTCGAGGAAACCTCGACGTGGCTGCGAGGCAAGCGGGTCCGGGTGCCCGAGGAGGGCGGCTATACTGGCGTGACGGCCGGGCTGGACCCGAGCGGCTTTCTGCTGGTGGACAGCGACGACGGCCGTCGGAGAACGGTACGATCCGGCGGTGTGCGCGAGCTGTAACGGCCACGGCCTCAGAATGGGGATGGGATTGGCGGGATGCTGTTAACGCTGGACGTCGGCAACTCCAACACAGTGATGGGCTTGTTCGCGGACCCGGGGAGCGAGACGCCGGGCCAGGTGATCGCTGACTGGCGCATCACGACGCCTTCCCGCCAGACAGCGGACGAGATTGGTGTGCTGCTACAGGCGCTGTTCACGATGCGCGGGCTGAAGACCAGCGATGTGACCGGCGTGGCGATCTCTTCCGTGGTGCCGCCGCTGGACCCGACGCTCCGTGGCATCTGCGAGACGATCTTCGGCGTGCGTCCGCTGTTCGTTGAGCCCGGAGTGAAAACCGGTGTCCCGGTGCTGACGGATAACCCCAACGAAGCCGGGGCAGATCGGATTGTGAACTGTGTGGCGGCCTACGAACTGGTGGGTGGACCGGCTATTGTCGTGGACCTAGGCACGGCGACGACCTTCGACGTGGTGTCGCGCAAGGGCGAGTTCCTGGGCGGAGCGATCGCGCCGGGACTGGGGATTTCGGCCGAGGCATTGTTTTCAAGGGCAGCGCGACTGACGCGTGTCGAGGTCAAGAAGCCACCCAAGATCATTGGGACGAATACCACGGACAACATCCAGATTGGGCTGTACTACGGGTATATCGGGCTAGTGGACGGCATTCTGGAGCGCATGCTGGCGGAGCTTGGGCCAGAGACGAAGACCGTGGCGACCGGTGGACTGGCTAGCCTGATCGCGCCAGACTGCAAGTATGTGCAGCGGGTGGAGCCGATGCTGACGCTGAATGGTCTCCGGCTGATTTGGGAACGGAATCGGAAGAAGTGAAGAGTGAAGGGCTTGCAGCTCAATGCCCACTCGCCATCCCTCAGTGCCCGTCATGAACTACTTCGAATATTTCAGCGAGATTGAAGATCGTTTTACCGCGCGGCGCGGCTCGCTGCTGCTGCTCTCCACGCTGGACTGGGCGTTGATTGAGACATGGCGCGAGGCCGAGGTCCCGCTGGCGGCGGTGCTGCGGGGTATCGACGAAGCGTTTGACAAGCACGAGGCGCGCAAGGCTCGCATGAAGGGACGGCTGGCCAAGGTGAATGGGCTGGCGTGGTGCGCGCAGGCCGTGATGCAGGCCGCGGCGGAGATGGCGGAGGCGTCCATCGGCGGCCGGCCGGCGGAAGCGAAGCCGGAGCGTGAGACGGGCTTTGAAGGCGACCGGGTCGCACGCTTTCTTGAGGCGAATGCGGCCACGCTTGAGGCCGCCGGGTTGGAAGAGGGGTTTCGCACGACGGCCGCGCGCTTACGGGAGCTTGCGGCGGACATGCGGGCGGGTACGCATCCGGCCCTGGATGAGCTGGACCGCACCCTGACAGTGCTGGAGGAGCGGCTACAGGCTTCGCTGCTGGCGAGCGTGCCGGAGGCCGAGTTGCTGGCAGTGCGGGAGGCTGCGGAGCGGGAACTGGCGCCGTACCGCGCGAAGATGGGAGCGGTCCAGCTGCGGCAGGTGCGCGATCAGTTTGTGCACAAGCGGCTGTTTGAGAAGCGCAGGCTGCCTCGCCTTAGTTTGTTCTATATGCCCGTTTCGGAGGGTGAGGACGACTCCGCGTCCCAGGGTGAACCCGATGCCAAATAAGTCCGAAGGCCTGGACCGGGCAGAGGAGCCGTTGCGGGTGGAGAAGGCCGCCTATGGCGGCGATGGTCTGGCGAGGACGTCAGCTGGCGAGGTGGTTTTTGTGCCCTTTGCCCTTCCTGGCGAGGTCGTGAAACCGCCTGCCGCGGGGGCGCCGCTTGGCATATTGCAGGCGTCGCCCGAGCGGGTTGAGCCGCTGTGTGTGCACTTTGGGGTTTGCGGTGGGTGCCAGTACCAGATGGCGACCTATGATGCGCAGCTGACAATGAAGCAGCAGATCCTGCGCGAGACGCTGGAGCGGGCCGGCGTCCCGGAGCTGCCGGAGGTCGTGGTCTGGGGATCGCCGGAGCCTTACGGGTACCGCAACCGGATCCGACTGCGGGTGCGCGACGTGGACGGAACGCTGCGGCTGGGGTACAGCGTGCGTGGCGCAAAGGGCTTCTTGCCTGTGCGCATGTGCCCCATCGCCGCCCCGGTGCTGTGGGCTACCGCGGAGGCTGCATCGCGGGCTGCGGCCGAGGACCGTGACGCCGCGGAGTGGATGGGCGCAGCAAGCGAGCTGGAAATCGCCTGTGATGCAGCGGGCGATACGGTGCAGGTGCACCTGCTGTGTGCCGGGGCGGTGCCGGGGCGCAAGGGCGGCTTCGAACGGTTTGCGAACAGACTGGCAGCTGCCGGCGTTCCGGTGCGTTCGATGGGCGCGTCGCGGCTGCATGTGGCCTCGGGACGGCCTGCGGAGGAACTGGCTCGCTGGGGCACGGACGGGATCGCCTACCGGGTGGACGAGGACGCCTTCTGGCTGCAGCGGGGCAGCTTTTTCCAGGTGAACCGCTTCCTTGTGCCCCAGATGGTCGAGCTCGTGTGCGGGGAGCGGCATGGCGAGATGGCGTGGGATTTGTACGCCGGGGTGGGGCTGTTTTCTCGACGGCTGGCGGGGGGATTTCGGGCCGTGACGGCGGTAGAGGCAAATCCGGTAGCCGTGACCGAGCTGCAGCGCGGCCTGCAACGGCCGGCGGACCGCACGGTGGAGGAGACGACCCTGGCGTTTCTGCGCAAGGCTGTTGTGCAGCGTGATTGGCCGGAGCTGATCGTGCTGGATCCTCCGCGGGCGGGGGCGGGTGAAGAGGCCTGCGGTTTGCTGCTGCAGTTGCGGCCGGCAGAGATCGTGTACGTTTCGTGCGATCCGACGACGATGGCTCGTGACCTTCGTGTGTTGACGACGCAGTACCGTGTCGCAGAACTGCACATAGTAGACCTGTTTCCCCAGACCTACCACCTCGAAACGGTGATGGTGCTCACGAGGGCGGATGTGGGACGCTAACGGAAGCTGAGATCGCGCCCACAGCTGTGGGCGAGGCAGCGCACCCTTATGCCGAGCTTTGGTGCTGCCACATTCTGGATGAGCGGACGACCGCCCGTGGAGCCGCTGCGGCCACGCGGCGTCCCGATGCTGCTGGCGTCGCTGGCCTTTGCGGCCGGGATTCTGCTTGCGCGGCAGTGGCATCCGCCGCTGACCCTGGTAGTGGGCATCGCCCTGCTGCTCGCGTTAGCCTGCGCGAGCCTCCGATGGGCTCCACGCGTTGCGTGGATGGCAGTTCTGGCGTTGTGGATGGGCGTAGGTTGCTGGTGCGCGCAGATGCAGGCACCCAGCTACCGTCCGACACCGTTGCACCCCTATGCCGATGGGCTGAGCCGTACGGTGCGGGGCCGTGTAATCGCTGTGCGGTCTTTGCGGGAGGCCACGCCGATCCGGGGGACGCCTGTGGCTCCGGTCCAGCCCTGGCTGGTGGAAGCCGGCGGATGGGAACCCGAGAGCGGACCGGAGATCCAGGGCGTGGATCTGGCCCTGGACGCCGTAGAGCAGGTCACCCCGAATATGTCGACGATGCAGCCGATTGCGGGCGGCCTGCGGCTTACGGTGACCGGCGGCGTGGTGCCGCTCCGATGCGGCGAGGTGATCGAGATCCCTGTTCGGCTGCGGGAGCCGGAAGTGTATCGGGACCCGGGCGCGTTCTCTTATGCGGACTGGCTGCTTGGGCAGGGGATCGCGGCGCTGGGAACGGCCCAGGAACACCGAGTGCGGGTACTCAGCGCCGGAACGCCGGGCTTGCAGTGCCGTCTGTCGGAGCTACAACACCTGGCGTCGAAGCGGCTCGAGGAGTTGCCCTTCGCCCCGCCGATTCGCGCTCTGCCAGGGGCATTGCGACTGACGCAGGATGACGCGGCCATGCTGGCAGCGATGCTGTTCGGAGACAAGACGCAGCTGAGCGAGGGGCAGCGCGCGGGATTCGAGCGGACCGGGACGTTTCACCTCTTCGTTGTCTCGGGATTCCATGTGGCGCTGATAACCGGGGCCGTTTTCTGGCTGCTGCGGCGGGCGCGCGTGCCGGAGTTCCCTGCCGTGGGACTGACGATCATCCTGGCGCTGGGCTACGCGCTGATGACCGGTTTTGGCGTACCGGCACAGCGTGCCCTGGCGATGAGCTCGCTTTACCTGATCGCACGCGCGTGGGATCGCCAACGGTCAGGGCTCAACGCGCTCGGTGTGGCGGCCCTGCTGATCCTGGTCGCCGATCCGTGGGCGCTGTACGAATCCAGCTTCCAAATGACGGCGCTGGTGATCCTTGCTGTCGCTGGGTTGGCCGTGCCTGCCGGAGAGCGCCTCTTCGGTGGCTGGAGGGCGGCGACCGCGCGGCTTGAGGTGATTGAGCTGGATGCGTTTCTGCCGCCGCATGTGGCTGCTCGAAGGGTCTGGCTGCGGATGTGGGGCGGGGTCTGCCGTGACCTGCTGGGGTGGCGATGGGCGCGGGAGCTCCCCGTCGGGGCCATGAGTCTTTTGTTGCTCTTGGGCGAGTCGATCCTGCTCTCTGCGGCCATCGAGCTGTGCATGGCGCTGCCGATGGCGGTTTACTTTCATCGCCTCGCGCCGATGTCGATGCCTGCGAACCTTTTTGTGGCACCCCTAGCGATGGCGCTTGCCGGAGGCGGCGTGCTGACCTTTGCCCTTGGTCTTGCGAGCCCCTGGATGGCGGCACTCCCGGCATCGGGAACCGCGGGTTTGCTGCACCTGGTGCGGGCTGTCGTCGGCGCTCTAGGACGGGCCAGGCTGGGCGACCTGCGCGCGCCGTCACCGCCGACGGCCGCCGTAGCGTTGTGCCTGCTGCTCATCGCCTTCGCTGTCTGGGCTCTTCGCGCCAGGCGTTCTGCGCTGGCCTGGGGAGGCGCCCTGGCCGCGGTGGCATTGCCTCTGGCTGCTCTGTGGCCTGCGGCTCCGGTCGTGCACGCCGGACGGCTGGAGGTGACGGCGATTGATGTCGGCCAGGGTGACTCCGTGTTGGTGGTTTCGCCTGAAGGAAAGACAATGCTCGTGGATGCGGGAGGGCCGGTGGGCAGGATCGCAGCGAAGTGGGATGTCGGCGAGCAGGTGGTGGCGCCGTACCTATGGTCACGGCACCTTCGCAGACTGGATGCCGTCGTGATCACACATGGGCACAGCGACCATATCGGGGGTATGCCGGCGGTGCTGCGGGATCTTCGGCCACGGGAGCTGTGGCTGAGCCTGGAGCCGGGACAGTCTGCCGCCGTCCGCGATCTGCTGAAAGAGGCGGCGCAGCTGGGTGTCCAGGTGCGCTGGCTGGCGGCCGGCGACGGCTTCGACTGGGGTGGCATGAAGACCACGGTGCTCTCCCCGGAGCGGAGCTATGCCAACTACGGCGAGGCACGGAACGATGATTCCCTGGTGATGCGACTGGACTGGGAGCAAGCAAGCGTGTTGCTGGAGGGGGATGCCGAGACGCCGAGTGAGGTGGCGATGGTCGCGCGTGGGCGGCTGCGTCCGGTGACGCTGCTGAAGGTGGGCCACCATGGGAGCCGGACGTCGACAAACCCCGAGTTCCTGGCGGCAGTGGCTCCAAGGGATGCGGTGATCAGCGTCGGACAGCACAATACGTTCGGGCATCCGCGATGGGAGGTGCTGGATCGACTGGAGGCGGCCCACGTGAAAACCTTCCGTACAGACCGTGAAGGTGCGGAGACGTTTTTGCTTGCACCGGACGGCTCGGTGGCGGCGACCCCGGCGTATAAATGATCTACGCTGGAGCCTTTCGGCCGGCCGGAGGTGTGGGTGGACGAGGCGCACAAGGACCTTGGCAGCGAGCAGGAATCCACCCACGGAGCCAACACCCCGCCCGAAGCTCCGGAGCTGAGCGCGACGGCCCGGCAGGAAGAAGCCAAGCTGATCCGGCGCCTGCAGATCATGATGAACATGGTGATGGGCGTGATCGCGCAGGACAACACCTTGAGCTATGACGAAGCCGCGGCCATGGTAGCCGATGCGCGGACGGCGGCGCTGGCCATGTTCCCTGGGAAAGAACTGGCTTACGACCTGATTTGGCGGCCACGGTTTCAACGGTTGATGCGCGAACGGTTTCGGTTGGTCTAGCGGGTAGTTGTTTCTGGCGAGCAAGAGCAGCGCGCCAGCGAATCCGCTTCGGGGTAACCACAAGGGTTCAGCGTCGATCGCCGCGGGGCTCTCTCTGGTACAGCAGAGAGGTATGCCTTTTCGTGGTTCTCGACCCTTTCTCCTTCTCGTCTCTGTCTGCTTCGGGACAGCCCCTGGCGCTCCCGCACATGGGGCGGTGAATGCCGACTGGACCACGCCCGTCGCGCCGTTCCGGATTGCGGACAACCTGTATTACGTGGGCAGCAAGGATCTCGCGGCGTACCTGATCACAACGCCGGGGGGTGACATCCTGCTGAACGCCAACTACACCAGTTCGCCGCCGCTGATCCGGAGGAGCGTGGAGAAGCTGGGCTTTCACTGGCGTGACATCAAGATTCTGCTAGTAAGCCATGCCCATGTGGACCACGCCGGCGGCGCGGCCGAGATCCTGCGCGAGACCGGGGCGAAGCTCGACGTGATGGACGGCGATGTCGATGTGATGGAGAGCGGTGGTAAGACAGACTTTGCGTTCGGCGGTGCGGACAAGGCACTGCAGTTCCCGCCCGCACACGTCAGTCACGTGCTGCACGACGGCGAAGACGTGACGCTGGGTGGCGTCACGATGACCGCGCACCGCACACCCGGTCACACCAGGGGCACAACGACCTGGACGACCAAGGCGCATCTTCCGGGCGAGCCCGCCGGCACCCTGCGCGATGTGGTGATCGTGGGTAGCTGGAGCGTGCTGGACAGTTACCGCTTACTGGGCGTGCATGGGGGCAGGCCGCCGTCGTATCCGGGCATCGCGAGCGACTACACGATGACGTTTTCTGTGCTGAGCACGCTGCCGTGCGATGTCTTTCTTGCCTCGCACGGCAGCACGTTCGACATGCTCACAAAGCTGAAGCGCATGCCCGCCGGCGGCGATCGCGTCTGGATTGATCCGGTTGGCTACAGGGCAGCGCTGGCCAAGGCGCAGCATGCGTTTGAGGCGGCCTACGAACGCCAGTCGTTGGCGGCAGAACATGGCGGGGCGAAGTGAGCTTCGGCACCTCGGAAGAGGCCAAGAGCACGACCCTTGCCAGGCCCGAAGCGCGGCTGCATGGGCTGGATACACTCCGCGCGCTCGCCATCCTCTGGGTGATGCCCTACCACCTGAATGGGCACTTCCCGGAGGCGCTGCAGGGGGCCTCTCACTTTGGATGGATGGGTGTGGATCTCTTCTTTGTCCTGAGCGGCTTCCTGATCGCCTCCCAGATGTTTAAGCCCTACCTGCGCGGCGAAACCCTGGACGTAAAGGAGTTCTACACGAGGCGGGCGTACAGGATCCTTCCCGCCTTCTTTGTCGTGCTGGCGCTTTACGTGTTTGCGCCGGCATGGCGAGAGGCACCGGGACTGCAGCCGTGGTGGCAGTTTGCGACCTTCACTGAAAATCTGGTGATTGATTACAGCAAGAACCAGGCCTTCTCCCATGCGTGGTCACTCTGCGTGGAAGAGCACTTTTATCTGATCCTGCCAATTCTGACCGTGCTGGTGATGCGTCGACCGGCGGCCTGGAAAGCGTACACACTGTTCGCGGGTTTCCTGATCGCGGGTATCGCTGCCCGGGCGTTTGTTTTGTTCCACGTCCTGCGTCCGATGGGGTCAGACAGTGATCTGTTCGGACTGACCTACATCGAGAAGATGTATTACCCCACCTACACGCGAGCGGATGGCCTGCTGGCAGGGGTGGCTCTGGCAGCCCTTCGCACCTTTCGACCGAGTTGGTGGGCCGCCATCGCGAAGCGTGGGCACTTGCTGACGGTCACGGGGCTGCTGGCCATCGCCCTTGCCGGTTGGTGCTCGAAGACGCGCTTCAGCTCCGTTACGGGGCGTGCGCTGGTGAACGATCTTTTTGGATACCCATTGCTCGGCTGGGGTTTTGCGCTGCTTACCGCCTCCGCTATCAGCGACAACGGCTTACTCGCACGCTTCCGTGTGCCGGGTGCGAAGCTGATAGCGACCCTGGCCTTCAGCCTCTACCTAACGCACAAGGAAGCGGTGCATGTACTGCTGAAGGTCGTTCCTGGTCTTCCGGACAACACCTACGGCATGTTGCCGGTGTACTTCCTGGCCTGCCTGGCTGTAGCCGGGGCCTTGTATCTCACCGTGGAGAGGCCCTTCATGCTGCTTCGGGAGAGAAAGCGAAACGGGGAGGATCGCCGTGTGTCGGCTCCCTCCCTAGATCTCCGGGCGAGGATCGACCCCGCGTTGTAGTGCAGGAGCTAGGCGGCGGCGTTCTTTGCCGCGACTTTCTCCAGCTGGGTCAGGTGATGGACGTCGTGCCCGGCGGCAATCTCTGCCACGGTCCACAACGTGATCGCGCCCAGCTCCGGGTGGGTCGCCGGGCGTTGCTTCTGTTCCGGGGTAAGCGTCTCGATCAGGGCGAGGTTCCAGCGGCGGGCGGCGCTCCAGGTGGAGCGTGCGGCCTCGGCCGTGTAGCCTGCGCCCTCGTAGGCGTTGGCCCAGGCGTCCTGCTCAAAGGGCTGCAGAGTCGGGTTGTCGGAGCCGTAGATCAGGCGCAGACGCCAGGCCCAGGCAATCTCGCAATCGGCGATATGGCTGAGAATTTCGCGGATGGACCATTTCTGCGGGGCCGGTTTGTATTCGATCTGTTCCGGCGTCATGCCGCTTAGAACCTTGGTGAGGCGTGCCGGTGTGGCACGGAGAACATCGGCGGGATCACGGCCGTCAAGCAGATGGACGTAGGGGCGGGCGATGGCTTGCTCTTCGCTCATGCCTTCTCTGATGCGTTTTCGGTCGCCGTTGCCGCTTCGTTGGCTCGCCAGGGGTCGTACTCGCCGACGGACCAGTGGTAGCCCTCGGGGTCGCGCACGGAAAATGAGCGGCCGCCATAGTCCATGGTCTGCAGTTCCATGACGACGTGAGCGCCGGCCGCCCGGGCGGACGCCCAGAGGGGATCGCAGTCCGCCACCGCCAGGTACAACGGCGAGGTCACCCGGCCGTCGATATCGGACGGAATGGCCTGAAACTGCGGGTACGGGCTGGCGTTTGTGACGGAACCGAGCATAACCATGCCCGTGCCGTGGCGCAGTTCGGCGTGCTGCACGGTGTTGTCTTCGCCGGTGTAGACGGCGTGACGGACGAAGCCCAGGGCCTTTTCCAGCCACTCGATGGCGGCATGAGCGTCCTTATAGCGAACGCTGGGAATCAGGGTCGAACCGGTTTGGGAAGTTTCGGGCATGGGCTTACGGACCTCCGGGCAGCATCATCGTCCCGGTGGGTGGCATCTGTACAGAGGATTCGGCTTAGCGGCGACAATAGAGAGCGGCGCCCGTGTGCGCCGGCAGGAGAGTGGCAGTGGCAGATCTGGAACGCGTAGTCGGCATCGACCTGGGGACGACCAATTCGCTCGTGGCATTTATGGCGGGCGAGCAGCCGGCGGTGATTCCGGGCGAGGATGGGTCGGCGATTGTGCCGAGCGTGGTGGCATTTCGCTATGACACAGCCGAAGGCAACGACCATGGCTGGGCCGTGGGCAATGCGGCGCGGGACGTCCTGCTGGAGCATCCCGAGAATGCCGTGTACTCCGTGAAGCGGCTCATGGGCCGCGATCTCGCCGACGTGGAACCGGAGCTGAAGCTGTTTCCGTTCAAGCTGGCCGAGGGGCTGGAGCCCGGCGAGGTGCTGCGGCTCAACGTGGGCGGCCTGACCCTGACGCCGCCGGAGATCTCGGCGTACATCCTGTTACAGCTAAAGCGCAATGCAGAGCGGTTCTTCGGTGGTCCCGTAACCAAGGCCGTTGTCACTGTGCCTGCTTATTTCAACGACGCCCAGCGCCAGGCGACGAAGGACGCGGGCCGCATTGCCGGGCTGGAGGTGCTGCGGCTGGTGAACGAGCCGACGGCGGCTGCGCTGGCCTACGGACTCGATAAGCTGCACGGCGGCAAGGACGGCGTTATCGCGGTCTACGACTTCGGCGGCGGGACGTTCGACATCTCCATCCTGAAGCTGCACGAGGGCATCTTCGAGGTCATTTCCACGGGCGGTGATACGCACCTCGGTGGCGACGACATCGACAACCTGCTGCTGACGGTGGCGCTGGACGACATCCAGGGCGATCTTGGCGTGGATGTGAGCGGGCGTCCAGAGACGATTCAGGCGCTGCGCAAAGCAGTGATCGAGGCAAAGATCGCGCTTTCATCGCAACCGACCGCGCGGCTTCAACTGGAGCTGCCCGAAGGCAAGCAGTATCTTCGCGAGATCTCCCGCGAGCAGTTTGGAAGCCTGATCGCGGGTGTGATCGAGCGCACGGCTGGACCGGTACGGCAGGCACTGAAAGATGCGCAGTTGAACCCTGAACAGATCGACGAAGTGGTCATGGTCGGGGGCTCTACCCGCATCCCTGCGGTGCGTGCGCTGGTGGCGAAGG
The DNA here is from genome assembly GCA_964658105.1 of Verrucomicrobia bacterium Tous-C9LFEB. GTDB lineage: Bacteria > Acidobacteriota > Terriglobia > Terriglobales > Acidobacteriaceae > Granulicella. The sequence goes on from CAZZXY010000016.1 coordinate 55,327, forward strand.
TGTTTGACCTGGAAAGCCGCGGCAAAAAGCTGCACACCGAGTTGAACCCTGACGAGGTGGTGGCGCTGGGCGCGGCGGTGCAGGCGCAGATCCTCTCCGGTCAGGAGAACACCGCCACGGACGATCTGCTGCTGCTGGACGTGACACCGCTGAGCCTTGGCATCGAGGCGCTGGGCGGTGTGGTGGCGAAGATTATCCAGCGGAATTCCACGGTCCCTGCCAGCGCGACCGAGCACTTCACGACGGGCGTGGACGGTCAGACCAACGTGGCGATCCACGTGCTGCAGGGTGAGCGCGAGTTGGCAAAGGATTGCCGATCGCTGGCGCGCTTCGATCTGAAAAACATTCCGCCGATGGTGGCCGGGCTGCCTCGCATTGAGGTGAAGCTGCTGATTGATGCCAATGGCATCCTCAATGTCACCGCGCGCGAACAACGCAGTGGCCAGGAGGCGCAGGTGGAGGTGAAACCCACCTACGGGCTCACCGACGAGCAGGTGGAATCCATGATTCTGGAGAGCTTTGACATGGCGGAGCAGGACCTTCACGAGCGGCAGGTTATTGAGGCCAGGAACGAGGCAGACACCATCCACGAAGCGGTGGAGAAGGCGATGACGCAGCCCATCTGGCAGCAGCTCACCTCCGTAGAGCACCAGGAGATCAAGGCGGCGGCCATGGACCTGAAGGCATCGATGGCAGGCGATGATCACCGCGTGATGCGCAACGCCATCGAGCGGCTGGATAAGAAGACGCGCCGGCTGGCGGAGCTGATGATGGACTCCGCGGTAACCGGGGCGATCGGCGGCAAAACGATGCAGGCCGCGGGGGACAGCCTGGGCGAGGGACCAACCGCGCCGCACCCCTTTGCCGCTGCGCAGATCGACGATTCCGACGTGGTCGCCGTGGGTGAAGGGGATGAGGCGACGCCCGGGGCGTCCACCGAGGACTGAGCGACAGGTTCGGAGATCCTCTCGAGGCCAACGGGCCTGGCAAACAGCAGGTCCCTTCGCTTCGCTGCGGGATGACAGTTCTGAAGCGGGGTGATGCTCCGGGGGTTAAGCGAAAGCCGCCCCGCTGAACCCGTCGAATAGAATTGAGAGGTCATGTCAGAACATCAGTCCCACGAACTACCGCCGATCGACCTCTCCGTGCCACCCGCGCCCAACGTAGTCCGCGTGACCTTTAAGCCGGAGAACAAGACTGTTGAGTTCCCTTTCGGATCGCTGCCCTACGACGGGCACGGTGAGCCGATGAGCTTCCTGGATATCGCCGAGAACTACGGCATCTTTCTGGACCATGCCTGCGGGGGCGTCTGCGCCTGCACGACATGCCACCTCTTTGTGCTGGAAGGCACGAAAGCCGTCACGGAAGCAGAAGAAAAGGAGCTGGATCGGCTCGATCTTGCACCTGGGCTGCAGCTCAACTCACGGCTGGGATGCCAGGCGGTGATCGAGCGGCCCGGAACCTACGTGGTAGAGATACCCAGCTGGAACAAGAACTACGTCCAGGAAGGCAAGCCCGTCGCAGCAAAGTAAGTGCTTGAGACGGAAAGGGTGAGCAGGGAGAACCCTGCTTCCCGTTCCCTCCTTACTGAAACATCTCCGGCCACTCCACCAGCGAATGGTGCTTGAGATCCTGCTGCAGCGTCAGGCTGAGTTCGCGGCGATCACGCAGCACCGACAGGGTGATCGGCCTGCCCTTGGCAGCATGCAGGCGCTTGGTCCAGTCTGCCGTGTTGCGCAGGGTGTAGAGGTCGGCGCGTACGACCACATCGCCTGCCCGCAGGCCGGCGTTTGCCGCCGGGCTGTTGGGAACAACCGAGTGAACCAGCAGCCCTGTGCCCAGGGCCGCACCGAAGAACCCCGCGAGTTGCGGTTCCATCACGTCCAGTACCGCACCGGTGTAGATACTGCCGTGAACGATATGGCCGATGAAGCCTGAACCGGGCGCTGGCGTGGCGGGAGCCGTGGGCAGCGGGGGTGTGGCATCAGGGGTTCTGTCCACAAAACCCGAGACCAATGGGGAGCTGCTGTCCGAGACGATGGGCGGTGCCGGGGCCTCAGCGACATACAGGTGCGCCATCGCGGCGCGCGCCACCTCATCGCGGTCACCCAGCTGGGCGGTGACGTTCATTGAGTGTCCGCCACGCAGGACTGTCAGGGCCACCTGCACACCGGCCCCGGCGTCGTGAATCATCCGGCGGAGCGCCTCGGCCCCAACGACAGCCTGTCCATTCAGGCTGACGATGATGTCATGGGCACGCAGTCCGGCTTTGCCCGCCGGGCCGTCATGGTCGACCATCACGACCTCGACGCCGTGCGCGGCGTTGAGCCGCATGGCCTTCAGCTGGTCGTCAGGGACGTCGTGGAACTCAATGCCGAGGTACCCCTGCGACTTGCCATTGGCTGAACCGCGAAGGCCGGCATGTGCGGGTTTCGTCGATCCGGAGACTGCCCGGACCGGTACCCAGGCGAGCAAGGCGATTCCGCCGAGCAGAACGGCTCGACAGCAGCGCCCGGAGCCAAAGCGAGAGGAGACGTGCCACGCCATGACGATCTACTCGATGTCCGAGGCGCTCTGCAGCACCTGGAAAGAGGCGGTGCGGACGGCAGGATTGACGTCCTCGGTGGAGACAGTACGCAAAGCCTGGCGAACGCTGGAGTCGGCGCCCACAGGCGAGAGCATCGAGATCGCCTCGGTGCGCACGGCCTCGCTGCGATCGTGCATCAGCGCTTCGAGCACGGCGTCACGCACATGGACGTCTTCTGCCACATAGGGCTGAAGCCCGTTCAGCGCGTGCATACGGACGGCGGGGCTCTTGTCGAACCGGAGGCTGTTGACCAGTGCGAGGCGGAGTTCGCCTGAGCCGTTGTCCGATTCGTCCACGGAACTGCAGGCATGGCCTGTCCGGCACTCATCGGCGACCAGGGACACGGCCGCCTCATGCGCCTTGTTGTTGGCGGCGAGCCTGGTGCCGAGCAGCAGCAGGTTGCGGATCTCCGGACTGCCCATGGAGCCCTGCACTGTTTCGGGGACGACCCGGTTGTAATCCACCTGCACCAGGTCGGAGTTGGGGGTCTGGCGGATGCCGCTCACGCTCGCGACCTCGCCCTGCCCAGGCCGGGAGATGACGACCGGCGTAGCTTTCTGCGGGGTGTGAGCGACCTGGTAACGCGTAAGCAGATCCCCACCAAGAAAGCCGACGCCCAGCAGAAGGGTGGCCAGCGCCGGTGCCCCTGAAACAAAGCTGAACCAGCGATGGGCATTGGCCGAAAAGCCGCCAAAGACAGACCGCATGGGCATAGCATCCAGCGCGTCATCCAGCCGCATGCGGGACGCGGCAAGCAGGTTCGGGGGCGGATCCAGGACCGGATCCAGGGCCAACGTTTCATGCAGCGCGAGGTGGGCATTCCACTCGCGGCGACAATCTTCGCAGCTGTTCAAATGCTGCTCCAGTGGCAACAGCAGGTCGTCTGGCAGTTCACCGTATTGGGCTAAAACAATGCTTTCTTGCGCGTCCTGGCATCGCATGGGTGCGTTCCTCGTGTGGCCTCTCATGAAGGTTCTGCAGTGCGGGTCGTTTATGTCTCATGCCCGCTTGGGTGGTGCTGGGTGGTGCGGTACTGGGTTGAAGGTGCTAAGTTCTCGGTCGTTAGACCTTTCTTTACCTCACTACGGCTAGCCGTGCGCGGAGCTTGCGGGTGGCGCGGAAGAGGGTATTCTTGGCTGTCTCCTCGGTGGTGGACAGCATCTCTCCGATAGTTCTCAGCTTCAGGCCCTGGTAGTGCTTCAGTTCGAAGACGGTGCGTTCGCGGGGCGTCAGTTCAGCAAGGGCGCTCTGGATGGCGGCGTGTTGATGTTTGCGCTCCAGTTCGCGATCCGGATCGGCTGTGGAGCGATCGTCCTGCACGTTGGCCATCAGGTCCATCTCCTCGCCGGAGGAGTCGAGCACGGTTGCCGGGTCTTCGCGACGGCTCTTGCGGCGCCGTAGCTGGTCGAGGCAAAGGTTGGTCACAATGCGATACAGCCAGGTGTAAAAAGAACACTCGAAGCGGAAGTTCGACAGGTGGCGGTAGGCCTTGATGAAAGCCTCCTGGTGCACGTCCTGGGCGTCCTCTTCGTTGCCGAGCATGTGCAGGGCGAGGCGAAGAACGCTGCGGTCATAGCGACGTACCAGGGAGTCGAAAGCGGTACGCTCTCCTTTTTGCGCGGCGCGGATGAGTTCGTCGTCCTCGGCGCGTTGCTGGGCTCGAGCATCGAGCTCCTGCGGGGTGAGCTTGACGCGAGCGCTTCCGGGTTGTGCGGCCGAACTGGATCCCGGTTTGGGCATGCGATCTGCCGCTGATTCTACTTCGGCCGCAGGGGAGCTGGCCGCAAGTGTCTCCCCCAGTCCGATCGCAAAGGGGCTGACGCGTCGGCGTAGGGTGTCGCCGGGGAGGACAATCGCGGGGGAGGTGCTCATGCCTGGTGCTGACTCCGGAGTCAGGGTATTGCTACACCGGTATGGACGAACCGGCGCTGGCGGGGTGAGCAGGCCCCCAAAGATTGGGGCGCGGGTAACGGGAGTACCGTTGCCTACCCCTGCCGCAGTGGGCCAAAGTAGTGGGCGCTGCCGTTACGACCAGCTCACGTATTTTGGCATCTGAACGGAACGCACGCGGTTGGCCGGATGCAACAGACCGGGCCGACTGAAGGGACGAACATACATGTCTGGAAAACGTTGGGGCATTGCGCTTGCAGCGGTGATATTGCAGATCGCTTTGGGCGCGGAATACGCGTGGAGCATCTTTCGCACGCCGCTCATGACAACGTTCAAATGGAACATCGACCAGGTCACCCTGGCGTTCACCATTGCCATCTTTGTGCTTGGCTTCGCCGCCTACTTTGGTGGGGTATGGAGCACGCGCAGCGGTCCACGCGTTGTGGCCATGACCGGCGGCCTGCTGTATGGGCTCGGTGTGGCCCTGGCCAGCCAGTCCAACCACGGCCTGTGGTGGCTCTACCTGACCTACGGCGTGATTGGCGGAATCGGCGTCGGTTTTGCGTACATCATCCCGGTAGCCGTGCTGGTGAAGTGGTTTCCTGACAAGCGCGGCCTGATGACGGGCATCGCGGTAGGTGGCTTTGGCGCTGGCGCGTTGATTACGGCGCCGATCGCCACACGGTTGATTGCCAGCGTGGGAGTTCTGACCACGTTTCTTTACCTCGGCGTGGTTTTCCTGGTGGTGACGGTAGCCTGCGGCTACTTCATGCAGAACCCACCGGAAGGCTACAAGCCGGAAGGATGGGAACCCTCGACCGCCCTGAAGAAGACCGAGGGCGCAAAGGACTTCACCCTGGGTGAGGCACTTCGGACCTGGCAGTGGTGGGCCCTGTGGCTGCTGCTCTTCCTGAACACCTCCGCGGGAATCTCCATCATTTCGCAGGAGGCGCCGATCTTTCGCGAGATGGCAGGTGTCACGGCCCTCGCAGCGGCCGGCATGGTCGGTATCGTCAGCTTCGGCAACGGCGCAGGGCGCATCTTCTGGGCATGGATCTCTGACCTGATACCGCGCCGTTTTGTGTTTCTGATCATGTTTCTCCTGCAGGCCGCGTTGTTCTGGCTGCTTCCCGGGATCAACAAGCAGGGACCTCTAACCGCCGTGGTGTTCATCATTCTGCTCTGCTACGGAGGCGGCTTCGGCACCATGCCGGCGTTTGCCACGGACTACTTCGGACCCAAGTTTGTTGGGTCGATCTATGGGCTGATGCTGACCGCGTGGGGCTTCGCCAGCGCGTTTGGCCCCCTGCTCATCGCGCATACGCGACGGGCCACGGGGCACTACCTGAGCGGCTTGCACATCCTGGCGATCGTGCTGCTCTTCTCGGCAATCCTGCCCTTCTTTGTGCGGCCGCCGCGGACGCTCGCGACAGCTCCCGTCCAGTAGCTCCACCTGGCACAGGACCCCGTCTGACATCCGTTGTCGCGGGGTCCTGCGGGGTCCTGTTGCAGTAAATGGAGCAACGCTCGTTTCGCTCCCATCGAAACTCGAGCCGACCAGTAAGCGTCAGAGCCTGCGCCGAGCGCGTCCAATTGTTAGAGCTGCCCCTGCGTGCTCCGTGAGGCTCCATTCTTGTCTGATTCCTCGTCATCCACGCTGAACCGCCGGACCTTCTTGCGGCAGACGGTCGCCTTCTCTGCTCTGGCAGCGATGCAGCCGGGGCACCTCTTCGCCACTGCCCCTCCCTTTTTCGGGGACGATTCTGCTCAACCCAACCCGGCCAACCCGCACATGCTCCTGCTCGGCGACTGGGGAGCCGAACACTACCCGCAGCAGCAGCGAGCGGTGGCGGACCAGATAAAGCGCTATGTGGACACGAAGCATGTGCATCCACAGGCTGTCCTTCTGCTCGGTGACAACTGGTATGGCAACATGATCGGCGGGCTGAACTGCCCGCGGTGGCAGACCGACTTCGAGCAGATGTACCCCACCTCGCATCTTTCCTGCCCGTTCTACGCGGTTCTCGGAAACCATGATTACGAGCATCGAGTCGACAGCAAAGCCGAGCTGCAGCTGGCCTACGCGCAGCACGTAAAGACACGCTGGACCATGCCGGGCCACTTCTACACCTTCACCTGGCCGCAGACGAATCCGGTCATCACTTTCATCTGCCTTGATTCCAATCTGCCCGGAACCAAGGAAGACCCCTTTCCGTGGTCCTCGACCATGAGCCACAAGTTGGTCGCCGAGCAGGAGGCGTGGTTTCAAGGCGAGCTCGCCAAGCCAAGAACGACGCCCTTTGTGGCCGTGGTCTGCCACCATCCGCTGTTTACCAACGGCATCCACAAGGACAACTCCCTCCTGATCAAGCGGTGGGAGCCATCCGTGCGCCAGGCCAAGGTTGATTTCTGGATCACAGGGCACGACCACGATTTGCAGCACATTGAGTTTGCCGGACACCCGACCAGCTTCGTGATCTCCGGCGGTGGTGGCGCCGAGCTGGTGGACTGGACTACACCACCGGAGAAGCGCGGGCCCTTCGGGTCAAAGGTGCTCGGCTTCTCAGACCTGGAGATTGTGGATGGAGCCGTTGTCCTTAGGCACATCGATGTCAATGGACAGGAACTGCACGCCTTTCGCAAGGAAGCAGGCGGGAAGGTGACACTGCTCAAGCCGCTCGGGGCAGCGTAAGAGTAGGGAGTAGGGAGTAG
>CAZZXY010000017.1:0-30999 GCA_964658105.1 Verrucomicrobia bacterium Tous-C9LFEB
GGCACCAAAGCCAGGACGAGCGCCGAAGCCGGGACGTGCACCCGGTCCGCCCGGTCCTCCAGGACCACCACCCGGACCGCCCGGAAAGGTGCGGGTCGGATGCATGGGGCGACGTGCGCCGGGAGCCATCCCGGGACGTGCGCCGGGACCGCCAGCATAGCCGCCCGGTCCACCGGGTCCGCCTGGACCTCCCGGTCCCCCAGGACCGGCAGGTGCACCAGGGCGTGGCCGTTCAAAGATGGGCCGGCGAGCGGCTTGCGCGGCTCCCGGCGCTGCCGTGTAGGTAGGCCGTGGGCCCGTCTGCGGCATGACCACACGACGAACCGGAGCTGCCGGCGGTGCCGGAGCAGCCGCAACCGGCACTTCGACCGGAGGCGCCGCGACGGGAGGAGCTGCCGGCGGGGGCGGAGCCTGCGCCGCTGGAGCAGGGGCACCAGCCGGACGCGCCGCCGTGGGCGAGACACCCGCCTGTGCGGGCGCGGCATTGGCCGGAGGACGAGCCACCACGGGCCCTTGTACCGGCCGGCTTGCAATCGCCGGCGGCGGCGTAATCAGCTGTGGCGCCTGCCGGGGCTGCGGCATCACAATGCGCCGCACGGGCGCCGGCGGTGCCTGGGGAGGGGCAGGGGGTGGCGCGGCCTGGGCGACGGGTGCAGCGGTCGGCGTTGGTGGTGCTGCAACCACCGGGGCTGCCGCCGCGGGCGCTGGTGTGGCCGGGGCAGCGGGAGCGGGTGGGGGCACAGGACTGGGCGCGATGGCAGCAGGGGGCCGCGCTTGTGGCATCACCACCGTCCCTGTCCGCGTTACGCCGACAGAGGGAGGTGGAGGGCCGCCTGGACGCACGGCACCGGGCGTCGCGGCCACAACGGGACGCTGCCCAGGAACGACAGCTCCTGGTGCATTCGCCGCGGGACGTGAGGATGCCGGGGCCACCGTGATGGCTGGACGCTGCGCTGGCGGGACTGCCACACTGGGCGTCTGCCGGGGCGGCGGCGTGCTGCGTGCCGTGGCCTCCGCCTGCTTGCGCTCCAGAATGGCCTTCAACGCGTCCCCGGGCTTGGAGACATGCGACAGATTGAAGCCCTGCCTGTTGTCCCCAGCGGGTGGACGGGAATTGCTGCCCGCAGGCCGCGTGCCGCGCGCGAAATAGCCGCGTACCTTTTCCGCCTCATCCTCTTCGATGGAGCTGGAATGCGTCTTCTTCTCGGTGACGCCCACCGCTGTCAGAGCATCCAGAATGGATCTGCTCTTGACCTCTAACTCTCTCGCGAGATCGTTAATACGAACTTTGCTCATCCGGTCCTTTTTTGAATTCCCTCGGCGCGTCTAGCTGGTCATAGCAGCCCCATTCGTGTTCGGGATAGAAGTTGGTCCAAGGGTATTATCCCTCGAAATTGGAAAATTGCCAGCCCCTCTCCGCGAACGCCCGTGGAGCGCTCCAGCGGAGAGAGGCTGACGCATGAACATCACCTGAAAACTTTGTCGCCCGAATGCTTATCTGCGATCGTGCCCGTCCGTGTCAATGCCCTCGTCGGAAAAATCCTGGGCATCATCCACCAGCCGGTCCATCGAATCGTTCCCGAGCTCAATCTGCTCTTCCCGCGCGTCGGCCGCATCGTTTGCGTCGGACTCCGCCAGCGCCTCTTCCGCGCTGGCCAGATCCTCCGTTGAAAAATCCCGTACCTCTGTAATCCCGCCTGCAGCGGCAGCCTGTTCAGCCAGGATCTCTTCCGGCGTCCTTGTCATCGAGTGCACCTCGTCTCCCGCTTCATCTGATGCCGCAGCTGCAGCCACGGCTTCTTCGCCGGCCTCCAGCACGGGTTCCGGCACCGGCGCATCCGTAGGCCGTGCCTCACCCTCGTTGAAGTGTCCGAAGTAGTGCCGGACCGCCGTCGCAATGCGCTCCACCGAGCGCTCGCCGATGCCCGGGACCTCGCCCAGCTCCTCTTCCGTCATGTCGGCCAGCTGCTCCACCGTGGTAATTCCGGCGGCAATCAGCTTCTCCATCACGCCCTCGCCCAGCTCCGTCACCTGCTCGATCGGCGTCTGCGGCGCGCCCTGCATGGCCTGCATCTGCTGCTCGACCTCCTGGCGCTTTTCCTCTTCGCTCTTGATGTCGATCTTCCACTGCAACAGCTTTGCCGCAAGGCGCACATTCTGGCCCTTTTTGCCAATCGCCAACGAAAGCTGGGTGTCGTCAACGATGACTTCCAGCTGTTTGTCGCCAAGATCCAGGATGGACACGCGGCTTACCTTGGCTGGCTGCAACGCTTTTTCCGCAAAGGTCGTGATCTCGTCCGAATACTCGATAATGTCGATCTTTTCGCCGCGCAGTTCGCGAATGATCGACTGCACGCGCATACCCTTCATGCCCACGCAGGCGCCTACCGGGTCCACATCCTTGTCGCGGCTCTGGACAGCGATCTTGGTCCGCTCGCCGGCCTCACGCGCAATCGCCCGCACCTGCACTGTTCCGTCGTAGATCTCCGGAACTTCGCTCTGGAACAGGTTCTGCACCAGCGCCGGCGCGGCGCGGCTCACGATCACTTGCGGACCCTTGGCGGCGCGGTCCACACGCAGCAGCACCACGCGAATCCGCTCTCCAACCGAAAACGACTCCAGCCGCGACTGCTCGCGCTTGGGCATCCGGGCCTCGGCCTTGCCCAGGTCGAAGATGACGTCCATCGGCTCCAGCCGCTTTACGGTCGCGTTCAGCACCTCGCCGATACGGTCGCCGTACTCGTTAAAGATCGTGTCGCGCTCGGCCTCGCGCACCTTCTGGAAGATGACCTGCTTGGCCATCTGTGCCGCAATCCGGCCCAGCGGTGTGGTGTCCTTGTAGAAGCGCAGCTCTGCGCCAGCCTCCACCTCGGGCGCCATTTCGCGCGCCTGCTCGACCGTGAGCTGGTTTTCCTCGTCCTCCAGCTGCTCGTCGCCCTCGACGACCGTCTTGAACACATAGGCCCGGATCTCGCCGGACTCTCGGTCCAGTTCGCCCCGCATGTTTTCCGCGGTCTTGTAATACTTGCGCGTCGCCAGGGCGATCGCGTCTTCAACCGCGCCGACCACAATCTCCGGATCGATACCCTTTTCGCGGCTCAGCAGCTCGATGGATTGGTACAGTGCACTTGCCATTCGTCTCTTCCTCTATCGGCAGCTTGCGGCTGCCCTTGTTCTGTGCGGGACATCGCTTCAGGGGGCTTGCCACACCCTCAGCTAAGCTGTCCGCCAAATCCCAAATCCCTGTTGCCTAACCCCTGCTCTCTAAATCTCTGCAACCAGCTGCGCGCGTTCCACGTTGCTCAGCGGGATCTCTACTGCGGTGGCCGCGGCCCCCGCTTGTTTCTTGCTCTTGCCCTTCTGTTTGACGGCAAGCAGATCCAATTTCAGTACAAGCCCGTCGAAATCCGTTAGCCGTCCCGTAAACTGCCGGTTGTTTTCCACGGGCGTGAATGTCTGCAGCTTCACGAGGCTGCCCCGAAACCGTTGGTAATCCGCCGCCTTGAACAGCTTGCGCTCCAGGCCCGGAGAACTCACCTCCAGCGTGTATTCGGCGCCGGGTATCAGGTCTTCAACGTCCAGGACCGTCCCAAAGTCGCGCGCAAAGATCTCGCAGTCCTCGTGCGTCGTCCCCGAAAGCACCTCCACCGGCACGCCCCTGGGAAGAAGGGCAGCACCCTCCTCGGTGGCGGCCTGCTCGGCCAGTTTGGCTCGGCCAGCGGCGTCCTTCTCGACATACACCCGCAAGGCCCGGTGCTTGCCGGCGCCCTGAAACTCGACGTCCACCACCTCCAGCCCCAGGCTGGAGGCGACACGGTCGGCCGTGGCACGGATTGTCTCAATCTGAAGAGCCATAGATCGCTTTTTGCCCGGGTCCGTCGATGCCGGGCACAGAAACCAGCCCGGGTTTGCCGCAAAGAAAAAGTGGGCTTATCGCCCACTCACCTCGTCGGCCGCCTGCCGGTTTGCCCACGGCACCTCATGCGGCAGACTGGATTGTCTGCTGGAGCCAGTATAGGGCAGCCAGGGACAGAACTCAACCAGTGTTCAGGCCCGTCGCGGGGGAGGGAGGTGCAGCCGGCCAGCCCAGGACCGCAGCGAGGGTGCCCGGATTCCTTCCCTTGCACCGCACATCGTTTGCCTGACTGCAGGCCCCGTCCACGCTTGTACCTAAGCCGCTCCGAGGGCCACCGCGGCAGTCGACCCGCGCGCCATTGCGTGGCTTGGGACCGCCACTCCCTCCGGCCATAACACCTCCGGAAGCGCCTCCAGGGAGGGTCTGGCAAACAGGTATCCCTGCATCAGCTTGATCCCCAGCCGTCGCAGAACGGCATACTCCTCTTGGGTCTCCACACATTCGGCGAGCATCTCGATGCCCAGACCCGCGCCAAGCTCCACCATGGTCGCGACAATGCGCTCCGCCCTGGGATTGCTCTCGATGTTGCGAATCAGGGCTCCGTCCAGCTTCACCAGCTGGATGCCATCCAGCTCGGAGAGCAGGTTCAGACCAGAAAATCCCGACCCAAAATCATCCAGTGCCAGCGTAAAACCGTGCCGCGCGTACTCGGAGGCAATGCGCCGCATGTGGTTCGTGTCGACCATGCGCTCGCCCTCCGTGATCTCGAAGATGATCGCGTCCAGCGGAAATTGATAAAAGGTCGCCGCCTGCAAGGTGCGCCGAATGCACGCCGCCGGGCTGTACACGGCGCCCGGCATGAAGTTCACGGAAACCTTGGCGCCCCGCTGCGCGATGCCCAGCTTCGCCGCCAGTTCGATCGCCTTGACCCGGCAGGTCTGGTCGAACGCGTAGCGGTTCTCATCGTTCACCAGCCGCAGGATCTGCGCGGCAGAGAGACCTCCCTCACCCCGCACCAGGGCCTCGTATGCCCAGACCCGGCCAGCCTCGACGTCTACAAGGGGCTGAAATGCCATTGTCAGTTCAAAGCCGAGCCCGCTTCCGGTGCGGCAGGCAGCGCATCCCGTTGCCGCCTCACTGTGGACCTTCAACATGGGTGACCAACCTCTATAGTTCTGTTCGCTTCCAGACGCATTTGAAACGCTTTCCTGCAACCCCCGCACTCACCCTTTCAGGCGCACGGCTGCAACCTTTGTTCCCCGCGCGTCCCATTGACGCCCTCCCCGTTCCCGGAGGCGCCCTGACCTCCCTTCCCGCACCATTCCCTCAACTGCACTAGAATCGCTCAATCGGTATGATCAGCACCCCTGTACCAGAAGCCCTGACCTTTGACGACGTCCTGCTCGTCCCCGCCTACTCCGACGTCGTCCCCACCCAGGTCAGCACGCAGACACGCCTTACCCGCCGCATCAGCCTGGCGACGCCCCTCATGTCCGCGGCCATGGACACGGTGACCGAGTCCCGCATGGCCATCGCCATGGCGCAGCAGGGCGGCCTTGGGGTCGTGCACCGCAATCTGTCCATCGAGGCCCAGGCCGGAGAGATCGACAAGGTCAAGCGCTCCGAGTCCGGCATGATCGTCGACCCGGTCACCATCGACCCAGACCGCCCCATTGCGGACGCGCTCGAGGTCATGCGCCGCTACAAAATTTCCGGCGTCCCTGTCACCAAGGGCGGCAAGCTCGTCGGCATTCTCACCAACCGCGATCTCCGCTTCGTCTCCCGCACCGACATCCCCATCGGCGACGTGATGACCAAGGAGCACCTGATCACCGTGCCCGTCGGCACGACGCTTGAAGACGCCGAAGAGATCCTGCACGATCACCGCGTCGAAAAGCTCCTCGTCGTCAATGACGCCTATGAGCTCAAAGGCCTGATCACCGTCAAGGACATCCAGAAAAAGCTCAAGTACCCCAACGCCAGCAAGGACGAGCAGGGCCGCCTGCGCGTCGCCGGCGCAATCGGTGCCACGGGCGACTTCCTTGACCGCGCCGCGGCTCTTGTCGAAAACCGCGTCGACGCTCTCGCCATCGACTCCGCTCACGGCCACAGCTCCCGCGTCCTCGAAGCCGTCCGCGAGTGCAAAAAGCGCTTCCCACACATCGATCTCCTCGCCGGCAACATCGCCACCTATGACGGCGCACTCGCCCTCATGGACGCCGGCGCGGACGCCGTCAAGGTCGGCATCGGTCCGGGGTCCATCTGCACCACGCGCATGGTCACCGGCGCCGGCATGCCCCAGATCACCGCCATCTCGGAGGCCGCCCGCGCCGGCCGCGAGCGCGGCATTCCGATCATCGCCGACGGTGGCATCAAGTTCTCCGGCGACATCACCAAGGCCATCGCCGCCGGGGCCGACGTCTGCATGATGGGCTCGCTCTTTGCCGGCGTCGACGAGTCGCCCGGCGAGACCATCCTCTACCAGGGGCGCAGCTTCAAGGCCTACCGCGGCATGGGCTCGCTCAGCGCCATGGCCCAGGGCTCCGGCGAGCGTTATTTCCAGAGCAAGGACGATCTCACCGGCGACTTCAACGACCGCATCGACCTCACCAAGCCCGAAGTCAGCGGCAACCGTCTCGCCAAGTTCGTCCCCGAAGGCATCGAGGGCCGCGTCCCGCATCGTGGCCCGCTGCAGAGTATGGTTTTCCAGCTGGTCGGCGGTCTGCGCTCCGGTATGGGCTATCTCGGCTGCGGCACCGTCGAGGAACTGCAAAAGAATGCCCAGTTCATTCGCATCAGCAACGCCGGTCTGCGCGAATCGCACGTCCACGACGTCGTCATCACCCGCGAAGCCCCCAACTATCACGTGGAGTAGGAAAGGCAGGGAGTAGGGAACAGGGAGCAGGCCTCGGAGAGAGTTTCTGCAAGTTCATCTTCCCGACCCTACTCCCTCATTCCTTTTCCCACACCCAGGCCTCGAAGCGGTGCAGGACGCGAAAGCCCTCCCGCGCATACAGCTTCAGGGCCTGCGTGTTGCTCTCGGTCACGGTCAGCGAAACCGTACTGAGCCCGTGCTTTCTCAACTCGCGGAGACACCCCTCCAGCAACACGCCACCCAGCCTCTGTCCACGCAACGACCCGCGCACACAGAGCTGCGTGATGTGCGCCGCGTCGCTACGCACGCGCGAACACAGCACCATGCCCTCGATCTCGCCTGTGCCCACGGCGCGTAACAGCCAGGAGTTCGCCGGATCGAAGACGCCACACCCGGGAAAGTGCACGATGTTGTGCAGAAAGCGCTGTGCCCCCGGGAGGGTCCGGTACTGGTCGTTGATGTCAGAATCCGTGTGCCCCAGGTACGCTTCCTGGATCAGCTTCGCGGCCGGCAGATACGCCTCCGGCTGCCACCTGTCCATGCGAAAGGCAGCGGGCAGAACCGGAGCGGTTGCCCCTGAAACAACGTCCGAGAGGTCACGCACCATGTAGCAGCGCGGAAACGCACGGAAGCCCTGGCTCAGAAAAGGGCGTCGCAGCGCACCCTCTGGAAACAGCAGAAGCTGCGACTCGATGCGCCCGATGCCCGGCGTGGCCTGGAGCGTTTCGACGAGGTGGTCCAGCAGCACTTCGCAGACAGGGTTGCTGTCCTGCTCGCCCTCGCCAAAGGCATACACATCGCCCATCACGGCTTTGGCGGCCTCACACACGCCAAACGCGTAGCCGGCCACACGCCCGCTCCGCATGGCAACGTACCCGGTCAGGGAGCGGCTGTTGACATACTCCAGCAGCAGCTCGACCGAGCGCGTGTAGTCCCAGGTCAGCCGGCGATCCCACTTCGCCGCTTCTTCCCGCAGCAGCGGCCGCAGAGCCGGCGCCGAGAAGTGGCGAAGGTCCAGAACCTCGAGTTGCGTGGATGTCGCCAGCATGTAGACAGAGTCAGATCGTTGTGATGCACACCAGTCTGCGTGGGCCGCAGACTGATAGTTGGCTATTCTCCCGCACGGGGCAGGACCTTGTATACCGATAACCCCTGCGTGGGATACGAGAACAACCGCTGATAGGGGCGTCCTCCGATCCATTGACTCAGTTGTGGCGCCTCATGGGTGGGAACCACGAGTACGTGAACTTCTTCCGGCACCCCGTCCAGGCGATATTGCGTGATGGCCTGGTTTCGGTAGAACGCCACGCCATAGCGCAGATCGCGTCGCACATCCAGCATCGCCACTTCATGGACATCGGGTGCCGACGACGCAATCTCGCGAGCCAGGGGGCGCGCTGAGTAGTTCAGATCGAGCAGATGGCCATTGATCCCCAGCAAAAAGAACAAGCAGCCCGCCAGGGGCACCAGGGTGATCGCGCGCAGCTTCTGCACGCCAAACAGCCGGACCACTGCCACCACCGCCATCGCGGACAGAATGCCAAGGGCTGCCGTCCATAAAAACGTGTGGGGAGCCGGAACCAGCTTTGCATAAACCATGTACTGCGGGCAGAGCAGCAGCACAAAGGTCAGAAACCCCGTGCACCCCGCGTGCAGGTTCAACAGCCAGTCCGGCAGGCCGCGCCGCCGCACCCGGAACAGGTAGTCTCCCGTCAGAATGGCCAGTGGCGGAATCGAGGGAAGAATATAGCCTGGGAGCTTGGACCCGGAGAACGAGAAGAATACGATCGGAAACGCTGCCCACAGCACCAGGAACTCGGGAAAGGCGGCCCCCGCCCGCACATGCCCCACGTAACGCAGCGGATGGCGGCGCGCCTTCCACTCGGCAAACGAAGTGCCGATCGCGTCCCAAAGCGCCCGGAGCGAGACGGCGGTCCACGGCATCAGGCCCAAAATCAGCACAACGCCATAGAAGTAGAACGGCTGATGATGCTGGTACAGGTTGCTGGTATAGCGCTCCAGGTTGTGCTGCAGAAAGAACTCGCGGAAGAAGCTGGGGTTACGCCGCTGTACCTCGATGTACCAGGGAAGCACCATTGCGAGATACAGGATCACTCCAGGCATCCAGATCGTCCGTCGCAGCGCGGACCACTCTTTGCGCAGACCCAGAAACGCGACGATGATGGCCAACGCCATGAAGGGCGCAATCGGTCCCTTGGCCAGGGTGGCAAAGGCTCCAAAGAAATACAGATCAAAGAGCCAGAACTTCTTGCCGGTCTCGTACCAGGCATACCAGCCCAGCATGCCCACGCAGAACGGCGCAGCCAACTGCATGTCCGTGGAGGCGCCACGCGCAAAGCCCACGATGCCGACCGTAGACGCCATGATCAGCGCGGCGTCCAGGTGACCGCCCGGGCGAAAGCGCCGCAGATGCAGAAAGGCCAGAATCACCAGAAAGCCGGCACCTGTTGCGGACGGCAGCCGGGCCGACCAGTCTGAGACGCCGAACTCCTTGAAGAATCCCATCGCGCGCCAGTAGTACAGGGCGGGCTTCTCCAGCCAGGGTTTTCCGTACAGGATCGGCGTTACTGTCCCGCCGACCAGGCACTCATAGGAGGCATGAATGGCGTGCGGGCGCAGACTGTGGGGAAGGATGTCCGCATTGACCTCGTGGCAGTCCATCGAGTGCGCGGCCAGCATCTCGCGGGCAATCTGGGCATACCTCGGCTCGTCGGCCCCGACCAGCCCCACCTTGTCGCCGCCAAAATAGGGAACCAGCCCGAACAGCATGAAGTAGGCTGTCACACCAATCAGGACCGCAAACTCCAGGGCAGCGCAGCCTAACCGCGTGCGACGCAACTCTCCCAGCCAGGCAGTCACTCCGCCCGTTCCGGCCGCCGGCCCGGCTACGCTTTTGGGGGTTTGAGTCACAATCACGCGTTCACCACTTAGCGCTGCTGACATCTCGGCAGGGAGGCATCGCGTCCTTGGGAGCCTTCATCCAGGGCGAGACCTAGCCTACCAGACCCTGAACGGGCCCTTGGACGCACAGGCATGCCGCCTGCAGCGCCTCTTCCATACGGCAGGCGGCCTCTTCCAGAGGTCCGGCGACGGTGCATCCACTCGCATTCCTGTGGCCGCCCCCGCCAAACGCCTCCGCCACCTGCGCGACATTCACGGCCCCTTTGCTGCGCAGACTCGCCCGCAAAAACTCGCCCCCGGGCAGTTCCCGAAGCAGAGCAGCGGCGCGTACGCCTTCCACGGCAATGATGTGCTGCACAATCCCTTCTGAATCCTCCACGCCGGCGCCTGTCGTGTCCATATCGGAACGCGTCACCGCGCTCCAGGCGACCGGACCCTTCACATGCATTCCGCGTAACACCGCCCCCAGCAGGCGTACTTTGCTCTCCCTCTGGGAGAAGTACACCGCGTCGGAGATGCCAGCAGCGTCGGCACCCAGCTCCAGGAGATGACGCGCAAGGTCAAAGGTCGCAGCGGTGGTGCTCGGCAGGGTAAAGCCGACGGTGTCTGTCAGCACAGCCGCATACAAACAGTTGGCCAACGCGGGGCCCAGGGGCACGCCGGACGCTACCGCCAGCTCATAGATCATCACCCCGACGGCAGGCGCGGTCGCCTCGATCCAGTTCACTGCGGCGTAGCTGGTGCCACTGTGATGGTGATCGATGTTCACCAGCAAGGCCGCCGGCAGCTCCGCGAAGCCCGTGCGTGCCACGGAGTCACATTCCAGCACGATGCCTACATCCACGGTCTTTTTGGGAAATTCAACGCAGATGCGATCGGCGCCGGGAAGAAGAGCAAACGGGCGCGGAATCGGATCTGCGAAGCAAACGGTTACTTCCTTGCCCATGCTTTCCAACCAGTGCATCGTGGCAAGTGTCGATCCCACCGCATCGCCGTCCGGGCGCGCGTGGGAGGTCACCAAAAATGTCTCGTGTTCACGTACCAGGGGCAGAAGCGTCGCAAAAGCCTGCTCTCGGCTCTCGAGCAGGAGGGGCTGGGTCTGGAAGGGATGCAGGGTCGGCATGCTGCGCTAGCGCGCTGCCCCCGGCTGGTTGGCGCCCTTGCGCTGCAGACGCGTCCGCTGTTTGTCGATCCGGCCCAGCAGAACGCCCATACGCTCGCCGATCTTCTCCGAGCGATCGATGCCGAAGGTCAGCTCCGGCACGTGGCGGACGCCCATACGGTCCCGGATCTCCGTCCGGATGTACGCGCGCGCGGCCATCAATCCGTCCAGGGTCTTCTCTTCTTCGGCTTCATCACCCTGCACCGCCACAAGGACGCGGCAGCTCTTGCCTCCCGGGGCAAGAATGACCTCGGTCACGTGGCACGGGGCGATACGGGGGTCGGAAAGTTCACCCTCTAGCATGGCGGTGATCTCGTCCTGGAAGGTGCTTGCGACTCGTTCGCGGTGTTGTTGGCGGGCTCTCTGTTCAGGCATCGTCGTAACGCTTTAGTTTAGCATCCGGCAATCGCAGGCAGGGACCTCGTGCAGGTCTTTCCTTTGTCGGTCATGCTTCTCTGTATTTCCTGCTTGTGATTCCCCGCACGGGGGCCTTCTCTCTCTGCGACACTCAGCGAAAGTTCGCAGGGAATCTCAGCCACAGGTTGCGCGTAATTACGGTCGGAAGTCCTACCATTGTTTCTAGCGAGGGGACCTGGAATTGCAGCCAGCCCTCACCCCCGCCCGTACCAGGTACCCGGCTAAGTCCAATGTTTGGAAGATTTTGCAGAAAACCCGGGGGGGGGGAGTACCACCTAGCCCTCGGGCAACAGCACATCCGTCTCAACGTAGCTGTCCAGGATCTCGCAGCCGAGCCCGTTCGCCAGCCGCCGGGCCGCTGCCTCCACCTCCCGCAACTGCCCGGCAAGGTACGCCGCCGAGCCCGAGATCGCGGCCACACCCAGCGTCGCCCGGTTCCACACGGGGGCCTCGTCCAACTCGGCGACGGACACGTTGAACCCGTGCCGCAGCTTGTCCTTGATCGACCGCACGGCCTGTCGACGGTCCTTCAGCGACTGCGCGTGCTCGATGCCCAGCTCCAGCGTCAACTGCCCAACCGGCATGCCTCGACCTCCGCTCCCCATACTGTATGTTGCTGATACACGGAGGACAACGTTGGCAGACAACCGCAGGACATTTCTGGCCAAGGGCTCACTGGGCCTGGTAGGAGCCGCACTCGCAGGCGAGGCAAAGGCCGCATCGCGGCAGACTCCCCAAACGCCGTCCCCGGCGGGTTCGCCCGCTGGGGCAAAGACGCCAGGCGCGCCGCCCGCATTCGGCACCGCGCCCCCAACCGGCCCCTCGGTGACCGCCGAAACGCTCCGCGAAGCCGAAAAGCTTGTTCGCGTCGAGTACAGCGACGCTCACCTGGCCGAGGCTGCCGGGAACTGGCAGCAGTCGATGGCTCCCCTGTATGAGCGCCGCACCGGCCCCCGCAAGCTCCCGCTGGGCTATGACGACGTCCCTGCCACTGTCTGGAATCCAGCTATGAAGCCTTTTGGCCAGGCTTCTACGGGACGGACGGGAGCCTTCCAGCCCAGCACCTCGCCGTCCCGGCCGCTGCCCGCCAGAGACGAGGACATCGCCTTCAGCACCGTCGTGGAGCTCTCCGGCTGGATCCGCGACCGCAAGCTCACCTCCGAACGCCTCACCCGGATCTACCTCGAGCGCCTGAAGCGCTTTCAACCCACGCTGAACTGCGTGATTACCCTTACTGAGCAGCACGCCCTCGCGCAGGCACGCACCGCCGACGCCGAGATCGCCTCCGGCAAGTACCGCGGCCCTCTACACGGCATCCCCTGGGGCGCCAAGGACCTGCTCGACACGGCCGGCATCCTCACCACCTGGGGCGCCGAGCCCTTCCGCAATCGCATCCCGGCCCAAGACGCCGCGGTGACCGCCAAGCTGAACGCGGCAGGCGCGGTGCTCGTGGCCAAGCTCAGCCTCGGTGCCCTGGCGCTGAACGACGTCTGGTTTGGCGGGGAAACAAAGAACCCCTGGCTGCTCGAGGAGGGCTCCTCCGGCTCCAGCGCCGGCCCAGGTTCCGCAGTGGCTGCCGGCCTCGTAGGCTTTGCCATCGGCTCGGAGACGCAAGGGTCGATCGTCTCGCCCTCCATGCGGTGCGGTGTGGAGGGCCTGCGCCCCACCTATGGCCGCGTCCCCCGCACCGGTGCGATGACGCTCAGCTGGACCTGCGACAAGCTGGGGCCCATGGCCCGTGGGGTCGAGGACACGATCCTCGTGCTGAACACGATTTCCGGTTTCGATCCGGGCGACACGGCCAGTGTCGACCTGCCACTCGCGTTCGACGGGGCGAAGAATCTGTCCGGTCTGAAGGTGGGCTACTTCCCGAAGTGGATGGCGGAAGCGCCCGCCACCGACGTCGATCGCCACGCGCTTGAGACAGTCCGCCAACTCGGCATGACGCCGGTCGAGGTTTCGCTGCCTGACTGGCCCTATGACTCCATGAACGTCATTCTGTTCGCGGAATCCGCCGCTGCCTTCGAGCAGATAACGCTGGACAACGAGGTGGACACGCTCAGGATGCAGGTGCCTGATGCGTGGCCAAATACCTTCCGCCAGTCACGCTTCCTGAGTGCGGTGGACTTCGTGCAGGCCGACCGCCTGCGGCGCAAGGTGGCGATCGAGTTCGCGCGTGTGATGGAGAGTGTCGACCTGCTGCTGGTGCCCAGCCTGCGCGATGAGTTCCTGGTGATCACCAACTTCACCGGCCATCCATCGCTGACGCTGCGGGCAGGGTTCGTGGAAGTGAACGAGGCGCGCAGTGACTGGGCGCCCGATCCGGGCAAGCCGGTGTCGAAGTTCGCCTCGCCGAAACGGGTGCCGCATGGAGTCACGCTCGTAGGCAAACTCTTTGACGAGGGCACGATCGTCTCGGCCGGCATGGCCCTGGAGAAAGCCTTCGGTGTCAGTGGACAGAGGCCGCCTGGCTTCTAGGCGGCCCGCAGGCCTAGTAGGCGCCGCTCCTGCGGATCACCGCGCCGAGTGTCTGTACGAGGATCTTGAGGTCGAGCAGGGGAGACCAGCGATCGATGTACCGCAGGTCGAGCTGAATGGCGTTGTCAAAGTCCGTATTGGATCGTCCGGAGACCTGCCATAGGCCCGTAATCCCGGGCTTCACCGAGAAGCGGCGCATCAGCCACGGCTCTGAGAAGCGCTGCACGTCGCGTGTCGGCAGGGGACGCGGACCGACCAGCGACATCTCGCCTTTGACGACGTTGATCAGCTGCGGCAGCTCGTCGAGAGAGGTGCTGCGCAGAAGGGCGCCGACGCGGGTGACGCGAGGGTCCCGCTTCATCTTGAAGATGGGGCCGGAGGTCTCATTCAGGTGCTCGAGCGAGGCTTGACGGGCTTCCGCATCCACGACCATGGAGCGGAATTTGATCATGCCAAAGCGACGCTTGTTGAGGCCTATTCGCTGCTGCACAAAGAACACCGGCCCTGGACTGGAGAGCTTGATGGCGAGAGCGATGAAGCCAAACAGCGGCCACAGGATCATCAGCCCGACAAAGGCCAGCGTGCGGTCGACGATGTCTTTGACAAAAATGCGGTGATCCTGATGGACCATCTCCATCACCACGCGATTGGTGCGGTCGCTGACGACTTTTTGTTGCTTGGCGATGTCGGTGTTGAACAGGTCCATCGAGTACTGCATCTGGACGCCGGCGCGGCCGCAGATGGCCACAATCTGTTCGACCTCTCCAAACCGACTTTTTAATGGCAGCCCGATAATCACCTCGTCCACAGGACGGTGCATGAGCAGCTGCTCGAGGTGCTGTACACCGCAGAGCACAGGCCCCATCGACTCGGTACCTGCGTGCGGGTTGTCGTCCACAAAGCCGAGCAGCTGGTAGCGATAACGGCGGTTCCCGGGAAGATCAAGAGCCTGCGCGCGAGCCAGAGGGCCGGTGCCACAGATGATGGCGGTCCGACGCTGCCGGAAGACCGGGCGGATGGACTCCTCATAGGTAAGGACGGAAACGCGGATGGTGAGCAGCAGCACGGAGGCGGCGAACCAGAACACTCCCAGGGCGCGCGGCCAGTTCACGTAGCCTTCCGTCACGAAGAGCGGCACCAACGGGGCGGCGCACAGCAGTGCCGTGAGGGGAGCTTTCCAAAGAAAGACGGCCCCGCGCCGATTGATCTGCGGCTGGTACATGCCCATGAACCAGAACATGGCTCGCCAAAGCAGCAGCAGCAGAACGCCGGTCAGCAGGTTGCGTACAGACACACGCATGGCAAGATATGTGGCTGCCTCTTGCCCCTGCCGTACAGGTGCTTCGAGGCGGGTCAGGGCATAGGCGAGCAGAACAGCTGCCTGATCGACGAGTTGAACAGCAGGTGCGGCCAACTGGCGTGCCAGCGGCGTGGGCCGGGTAGCAGCGAGTGTTCCCCGCTGAGCCACGGACGATCTCTCTTTGGCAGCCGGACCGAAAGCGAGTTTTGCGTCGGGAAACGTGTGTACGGGCTCAGATGTCATGCGGTTCACTCTGTTCCTGATTTCTCACCGCAGGGATCTCGTTCGACCCTGTCCCGCGATGGACCAGCGGAGTACTCGGTCTGGCGACTACTTACAGGTACCGGAGATTGAAACCGGGGGAAATGGATCAAAGGTCTCCAGGGTTAACCCCTTTGGGGGACTGGCGACGCGGCGCGGTGCCGCTGATGATGAGCAGGCCTGTGACTGCTGTGCGAAGGCCGTCCGCTGTGGCCGACAGTAATCACTCTTACGCGGCTGAAGTGGCCCGAAGAGGCCATATTTCTTTCTTCCTGATTGGTCGACGATGAGAGCGAGGCTGACCGAGTGAAGCTCCTTTTGATCTGTTATGAATGCAGTCCTTATGTTGGCTCGGAGTGGGCCGTTGGCTGGGGACGCTTGCTCGGCGCGGCAAAGCTGGCAGAGACACACGTTGTGACCAGCGAGGCGAACTACCGCCACCTGGTGCGTGCACGGGCGGAAGGGCTCGTTCCCCCGAACGTGCGATTTCATACCCCGGAGCCGGATGCCAAGCTGCGGGAGATGGAGAAGAAGGCCGGCCTGTTTGCGTATAACTACAGCGCCTATCACCACTGGCACAAGCTCGCGCTGGAGTACATGCGTCGGCTGCATGCGCAAGAGGCGTTCGATGTGGTGCACCAGGTGAACGTGTGCACGTTCCGGGAACCCGGGTACGGCCTCGATCTCGGCATTCCTTATATCTGGGGACCCATGGGTGGCTCACAGAACTTCCCGGTGCGCTTCCTCCATGCGCTTCCGGCAAAGGAGGCCCTGAAGGAAGGAATCCGCGGGGTTGCGAACCGGGTAGCTCTTCGGAAGCGGCGGGTCCGCTCGGCAGCACAAAAGGCGACGCTGGTGATGGCTGCCAACTCGACGAATCTTGCGGATTTTCGGCGTGCGTTCCGCCGCGATGTGGAGCTGCTCCTGGAGACAGGGCTGCATACCGTCCATCAGCCCGATCGGTCGCGTTTCGAGGAGCGCATTGCACGGAAGCAGAGTGGTCTCGTGACGCAACCGTTGCGGCTGCTGTGGAGCGGAGAGCTGCATACCCGCAAAGCCCTGCCAATCCTTCTGCGGGCCCTGGCGCGCCTCCGTCCTGACGTGCCCTGGCAACTGGACGTGCTTGGAGATGGGCCGATGCAGGCTGCCTGGGCGGCCGAAAGCCATCGCCTGAAGCTTACCGATCGTGTGCGCTTCATGGGGCGTCAGTCGTTCACCGACGCTGTCGCGGAGATGCACAGCGCAGACCTGTTCTGCTTCACAAGTTTGCGCGATACGAGCGGCAACGTCGTTCTTGAGGCCCTTGCGGCCGGTGTTCCGGTCATCTGCTTTGATCATCAAGGATGCGGCGACATGGTGGATGCTACGTCCGGGATCAAGGTGCCGGTTGTCAGGCCGAAGCAGGCGTATGCCGATTGGGCCAAGGCAATCGAGGATCTGGCAGACCGCCCAGAGCGTCTGCTCGAGCTGAGCTGTGGGGCAACGGAGCGCGCCAACCGTTTTCTATGGGATCGCAATCACAGCCGCATCAACGACATCTACCGGTCGCTGGCGGGGGCACGGCCCGAACGGCAGGAGTTTGAGGATGGCGGGCTGGCAGCATCCTTTTTCGAAGGTGTCGAGGCACATACGGCTTGAGTTCGCTTCCGCTTGCTCCTTCCACCCATGCAGCGCGTCGTGAGACACGTTTGGCGTGGCTGGATCGAGTTGGCTGGAAGCTCCGGCAGGGCATCCAGGGCGGGGCGGTTTACGCGCTGGGAGACCAGATCGTCTTCAGCTTCGGCAACATGGTCGTTGCAGCGGTTGTGAGCCGTCACTGCAGCCTGGCGCAGTTTGGGATCTACATACTGACGCAACGAGCGATGGACATCGCCATCCAGCTCTCCAACGGGTTTCTTTGGACGCCGCTCACCTTTGCGTTGCCATCGCTGCCGGGCGAACGCCGGGCGCAGTACCAGGGCAGCATCGTGCTGCTACAGGTGTGTCTCTGTGTGCTGTTCAGCGGCGTTCTGTGGATTGCTGCCCAATGCACGGTGCGCCCCGAACAAGTTGCCCTTCACTCCACATTCAGTCCACTGGTTCTGGCGGGCGGCGGCATTCTGTTTCGCGAGTTCACGCGCCGGATGTACTTCGCTCACATGCGTTTGAAGGAAGCCTTCTGGACGGATACGGCTACCGTATTCCTGCAGATTGCCGGGGTCGAGTGGCTGTATCGCACGGGACGACTCAGTGTTCCGCTCACGCTTGCGGTGCTCTGCGCCGGCTCCCTGATTGTGAGTCTCTGGTGGCTGGTGCGCGAGTGGAAAACGTGGCGTGTGAACTGCCGGACGGCACTCAGCGACTGCCGGCAGGATTTCCGGATCGGACGATGGTTGTTTGGTGGGAACATGGTGGCTCTGGCGAGCGCACAGTGCAACCCGTGGGCGTTGAACGCTTTGCTTGGCAGCAGCTTTGTGGGGACGTACTCCATCTGCGAAAGCCTGGTGAACATCCCACGCGCGGCGCTGACCAGTATGCAGAATGTGATGGGGCCGACCGTGGCGCGTGCGCACCATGAGAAGGGGATTGAGGGCGTTCGCGACACCGTCAGGCGTCTCGATCGGATGTTGTTGCTGGCGTCTCTTGGCTTCGGGATCGTGCTGGCCTTGGCGAGCCCCCTCATCGCGCGGCTGATCTATGGATCCGCCCCCGGCAACACAAGGCTGGTGGCCTCTGTGCTGGCGCTGAACCTAGCCGCGTACGCGTGCACCCTGGCCCAGTCGTATGGACTCACGGCTCTGGGGCGCGCCGACCGCGTCTTCTATGCCAACGTGGCGGGGATCGTCGTGCAGGCCAGTGTGTGCGTGGTCCTGGTCCGATCGTTGCACGTTTCAGGTGCTGCGCTGGCTTTGCTGGCTGGGAGCCTAGGGGTGCTGATTGCCCGCCAGTGGTTCTATTCACGTGAGGCAGGTATAGCGGCGCGCCCCGTTTCGGACGCGCCACTTGGGAGTGTCGTTTAGACCGCTTCGACCTTGTCGTGCCAGGACGTGGCGGCCTCGAGGGCACGGTTTACGTTCTGGATGTTCTCGACACCGGTGGTTGCGAGCCACTGACTGAAGGCCTCCTTGCCCCCACGCGCAAAGACGGGGACACCGTCCTTCCAGGTAGCGCGGCCGCAGAGGACACCGTTGTAGGCGACGCCGGATTCGGCTGCCAATTGCAGCGTTTCGATGAACACGGGATTGGAGACGCCGGCGGAGAGGTAGATGAAGGGAAGCGTCGTGACCGCCGCTGTGTCACGAAAGTGCTGGATGGCCTCAGCTCGGGTGTAAGCAGCTACGCCCTTGTACGCCTGGGCCCCCTGCACGTACTCCATGCTGATCGGGACCTCGACTTTCAGAACGTCGATGCCGTACTGCGGCTTGCTGAACTCCTTCATGGAGCCGGCTACCACCGCAGGCTTTCTGCGCGCGTATTCAAGTGTGTCTTCTTTGCCACCCTCGGCGTCATAGCCGACGAACTCGCAGAAGAAGGGGATGTCGAAGGCGCGGCATTCAGCGCCGATACGCTCGATAAAGGCATGCTTGATGTCGTTGATGGCTGGCGGATCGAAGGGCGTGTAGTAGAGGAGGATCTTGATGCAATCCGCGCCCGCTTCTTCCAGGCGTAGCACGCTCCAGTTATCGAGCAGATCGGGCAGGCGGCCGGGCGTGGTCGCGTCGTAGCCGGTCTTTTCGTAGGCCAGCAGCAGGCCTTTGCCGTGCAGGTGTTTGGTGGCCGGCAGACCGAATTCCGGGTCCAACAGCATGGCCGAGGCGTACTGCGTGAGGGTGTCGGTCACCATGGACTTGAAAAGCTCCAGATCGTGGCCGTCGGCGGAACCACCGCGTGCGGCCTGCAGGGACTTCAACAGCGACCCGCGCTGGTCCATGGCAGCGGCGGCGATCACGCCCCGTTCGTTAGAAACCGCTTTCAGTCCAGCCAGTTTGCCCGGCGTCAGCTTGATCATCTCTCTCCCCCAGTTGTGGCGCGCACTTGCGGGCGCTGCTCTCAGGCATGGATTGTACCGTGGACACGTAAGGTGCCTGTCCGGTCATCGTGCCTCGTAGTGGGATGCCGATCTCTGCGCAAACTGGCCACTTAGAACCGCAGATGCTGGCAAAGTGCTTCCGCCAGGGTGACCAGGTGCTCAAGGGCAGGGGCGAGTTCGGGGCCGGCGCTTCGGAGGGCCAGCTGCGACTCGAGCAGAAGGCCCGAGACGGAGGCCGTGAGCTCCCGCTGCAGTGAAATCATGGCTGCATTTCTGGCGCTCTTGTAGACAACCTCACGCCGCACCAGAGCCGACCGAAGCTGGCGGACGATGCGGGGAGGATTGGCCACACCAAAATTGACTTCCAGAACAACGGCTTCCGCGGCAAGGTCGTACAGGCTGTCGAGGGTAGCCGCGTTTTCGAGAGCGATGGCTTCCTCGATCACGACCATGGAGAAGCTCTTGTGCTGGAGCAATTCCTGACATTTCCTTGCATCGATGACCGTGGTCACTGCTGCCTGGAGCTCCTGGGCCAGCAACTGGGCGACACGCATCGTGGACGATTCTGCCGCGAAGAGAAGCACCCGCGCTGCCGGAGTGGCACGTTGGGCAGCGTCGCTGGTTGCTTGCAGCGGATCAGTTTGCATGCTCAGCAATGCCGTACTCCTTCAATTTGCGGTAAAGCGTGGTTTTGCCGATGCCCAGCACCTTTGCTGCCTGAAGTTTGTCTCCCCGGAGATGCCCAAGCGCTGCCACGATCGCCTGTTTTTCCATCTCCTGGAGCGTAATGGCCGGTGCGGCGGGGGTCGCCTGCGGAAGAGGCTGCTCCTGGACTGCGAGGAAGCTCTTCACCTGGGTCGAGAGATCCTCAAAGTGGAGCAGGTGATCGTTGGACACGGCGCAGGCCCGCGCAATCATGGCCTCTAACTCTGTTACGTTGCCGGGCCAGTCATAGGCCACCATTGAATCCCAGCCATGATCGGAAAACTTGAAGTGGATGCCGTGTTCCTGCCGGTGATCGTCCAGAAAGGTTTCAACCAAAGCAGCGAGATCCTCAAGGCGTTCACGGAGAGGCGGAACCCGCAGATTGACGACGTTCAGGCGGTAGAAAAGGTCCTTGCGAAAGCGGCCCTGCTCCACACCCCGTTCAAGATCGCTGCTGCACGAAGCGAGCACGCGAGCTGTGAGTGGGGCGGACGGCGAGCCGGGTGTCTGGCTGATTTGGCGGCTTTCCAAGGTTCGTAGCAAGCGGGTCTGGACAGGAAGGCTCAGGGCAGCGATCTCACCCAGGTACACGGTTCCATCCCGCGCTGCGGCGAGGGCACCCTCCCGGGTTCCCCCGTGGGAAGCCGGATCAGAGCCAAAGAGCTCCGCTTCCAATCGAGATGGCTCAAGACAATCGCAGTCGACGGCCACAAACGGACTGGTTGCGGAGGGCCCGTTGGCGTGGATGGCGCGCGCAACGACTTCCTTGCCCGTGCCACGCTCGCCGGTAATGAGCACAGGATGCCGAGCCGACGCGACCTTTGCGACGATCCGCAGGAGCTTTTGCATCGCGCCCGACTGACCGATGATCCTGCCGGAGGCAATGCCTGCCTGGAGCCTGTCTTCCAGCGCCCGGCTCACCTGGGATCTCTGCCCCCGCGCCGCTGCACGTTCCAGAATGGCAGTGATTTGATCGAGGGCGAAGGGTTTGTGCAGGAAATCACCTGCTCCGTTGCGCATCAGGTCTACGGCGGAGTTCACCGTGGCAAACGCGGTCATGATGACGACAAGGGTTCGTGGATTGGCGGCGCGAAGCTGCTCGAGCAGCTCGGCACCCGTGCCTCCCGGAAGACGCAGGTCCACAAACGCCACGTCGAAGGGACGTTCGGCGATCAGGGCGCGCGCGTCGGGCACAGAGGGGGCTGTGTGCACACGGCAACCAAGGCTTTCTGCCAGGCCGGCACAGACGGTACGGATGGAGTCATCGTCTTCCACGACTAAAACGTCCAATGCGCCGGCTGGTCCAACTCTCCTCGGGGGCTGCTCTAGACTCGGTGCTGGACGGTCTGCGGCGCTGAGCATCGCCGTGGACCGTATTCTCTGCAGTTGCATCTGTCCGCCTCAAGCAAAACACGGTGCCGCTATCGGCGAAACTGCTCTTTCGTTGCATGCAGTCCCGCCCAGAGGTGCAGCAGGGACAAGGCGTCAACGTGGCGGTTTCCTATAATCGCGTTATGTATTCGGATTCTTCGCTTCCGCGCGGTGACGGCCGCTCGCTGTTCCAGGCGCGCCCCTTGCGCCTCACGCCCCACTTTGTTGCCACGCCGGAGGGCTCTGTCCTGATTGAAACGGGGCATACGCGTGTGCTTTGCAACGCGAGCATCGAGAACACCCTGCCGGGCTGGCTGCGCAACTCCGGCCGGGGCTGGGTCACAGCGGAATATGGCATGCTGCCGCGCGCTACCCTGACCCGTACACCAAGGGAAAGCGAGCGCGGCAAGGTAGGTGGACGCACACATGAGATCCAGCGCCTGATCGGCCGCAGCCTGCGGTCCGTGGTGGACATGAAGCTGCTGGGCGAACGTACAGTGATCCTGGACTGCGATGTGCTGCAAGCAGATGGAGGCACACGCACGGCCGCGATCACGGGCGCGTGTGCGGCGCTGGCGATCGCCCTGGGCAAACTGGTGGATGCCGGGACGCTAAAACAGAGCCCGATCCGGGAGATGGTGGCCGCCACGTCGGTGGGCATTGTGGATGGTCGGGTTCTTCTGGATTTGAACTATGAGGAAGACAGCCGCGCCGAGGTGGACATGAACGTCGTGATGACCGCGAGTGGGGGCCTGGTGGAGACGCAGGCCACGGCGGAGCGTGAGACGTATTCGCGTGCTCAATTGGATGCCATGCTGGATGCGGCACAGGCCGGCATCCGCGACCTGCTTGCGGCGCAGCAGGCATGCATCGAGGCGGCACGCTGAACGAGGCTTTTCTGGAGGTGGAATGTGGCATGTCATCATTTTGATCATCTTGGGCCCGTGCAGCGCTCGTCGGCTGGGTGTGAGGAGTGCCTGAAGGTGGGTGATACCTGGGTTCATCTCCGGGAATGTCTCAACTGCGGCCATGTGGGCTGCTGTGATTCCTCGAAGAACAAGCATGCAACCAAGCACTTCCGCGCCACGAAACATCCGGTGATGCAGTCTGTTGAGCCGGGTGAGCACTGGGGCTGGTGTTATGTGGATGAGGTGATGGTGGGACTGTCCTGACTCAGGACAGTCGGGTTCACAGCAATCGAGGTACACTGCGCCCATGGAGTTCAGTCTTCAAGGTTTAGAGCTTTCTATCCGCATCCGTCCGGAGCACGCCTTCTCGGATGAGGAACTGTTGCGTTTCCCCGCGGCAAACGACGTTCTGCGCATCGAAGCCGAGCCGAATCGTGGGAGTAGGGCCGAGCCATGGCTCAGAGCGCCCACACTGGTATTCTGAGCGCTGAACATCCAGGAGAAGAACGCTTGTCAGATCCAGTCATCATTACCGTGCGGCCGAGCGGGCCGCTGCGGGTAGAAGGTCACATCATCCTTAAAGACGCAGATGGGCAGGAGTGGGACCTGACCGGCAAGCCGGCGGTGAGCCTTTGCCGCTGCGGCCTGAGTGAGAAGCGTCCGTTTTGCGACGGTTCACATGCGCGGCAGGGATGGCAGTGCATGGCCAGCCCCGGCAACCTTACAGGCAAATAGGAGACCTACCCTTGGGACACGTGGGAAGGACAGGCACGGCCGCGGCGTGGGTCGTGCTGGCGATTGCAGGGGCGGCGGCGACGTGGGCACAACATCCTGACCCGCCACTTATCCCCGATCCTTCGGGGGTTCAGGACGAGGCCCCGCCTTCGGATTACCACGGACCCCGGTACACACGCGAGGACGTCATGGTGCCTGTCCGGGACGGCGTGACGCTGCACACCGTGATCTATCGGCCGCAGGGAAGCCGGACAGCCGGGGCGGCGCTGCCTTTTCTCATGCAGCGCACACCGTATGGCGTGAGCAGCATGACGGCGCGGGCGATCGAAAGCGGAAAGCCAGAACTCGCAGCGAGCGGTTACATCTTCGTGTACCAGGACATTCGGGGGCGCTACGGTTCGGGTGGGCAGTTCGTGATGAATCGACCGATCGTGCCGCATGGAAGCAAGCGCGAGGTGGACGAGACGACCGATACGCGCGACACCATTGACTGGCTCCTGAAGAATGAGCCCAACAACGCGGCCAAGGTCGGTGTGCTTGGCATCAGCTACCCCGGCTTTCTCGCCATCATGGCCGGGATGGACGCTCACCCTGCGGTGAAGGCGATCAGCCCCCAGGCGCCCATGACGGATATCTGGGTGGGAGACGACTTCTTTCACAATGGCGCGTTCCGCGAGACCTACGGCTTCGACTATGTGCAGGAGATGGAGGCGCAGAAGACCGACATCCGGCCCGACGCCCAACAAGATCAGTACGACTTCTTTCTGCGGCACGTGAACTTTGCGGGAGCGGCCGCCGCTGCCGGGGTCACGCAGCTGCCCACAGCGCAAAGGTTCCTCACGGAACCGTCGTACACGAAGTTCTGGCAGGACATGGCCGTCGAGCGCCGGCTGACCAAGCCGGAAGTCCCTACGCTGGAAGTGGGTGGGTATTGGGATCAGGAGGACATGTGGGGGCCGCAAGCCGAGTATGCTGCGCTGCATGCTCATGAGGACGCACGCGATCTGCAACACAGGGTCTTTCTGGTGCTCGGCCCGTGGAACCATGGAGCCTGGGCGCGTGGTCCAGGGGACGAACTGGCCAGCAAGTTCGGCAAGGTCGCCTTTGGCGGTCAGAAGACGGGGGAGTTCTACAGGGCGACGTTTGAAGCACCCTTCTTTGAGTTCTACCTGAAGGGCAAACCGGGCTTCGATCTCGAGGGCACGGCGAGCTTTCGCACAGGCGAGAACCAGTGGCACCGCTATGCTGCATGGCCGCCGCCGACCGGCTTCCGCTCCGTGAATGCGTACCTGGCACCTGACAGGAGGCTCACCGCGGCGGCACCCCAAGGCGAGTACAACGCCCACTCGGCCTCCTATGTGGCGGATCCGGCAAACCCGGTTCCGTATCGGCACCGTCCGATCCAGTCGACCTACGGCAAGACGTCGCAGTGGCGGCCGTGGTTAGTGGAAGACCAGAGCTTCGTCGCCGACCGAAAGGATCTCGCTAATTTCAGCACACCCGTTCTCACGAGCGACGTCACTGTGACGGGAGATGTATCCGCGGACCTGTTTGCAGCGACGACCGGAACCGACGGGGACTGGGTCGTCAAGCTGATCGACGTCTACCCCGACGGGGGATACAAGCTGATGGTGGCCGAGGAGATTCTGCGAGGCCGGTATCGGCACGACTTTACGACGCCGGAGCCGGTGAAGGCCAGCGAAGTCAACGAGTACAGATGGAGCCTGCACGGCGTGGATCACACCTTTCTGAAGGGCCACCGTTTGATGGTGCAGGTGCAATCGAGCTGGTTTCCCCTGTACGACCGCAATCCTCAGACGTTTGTGCCCAACATCATGAGTGCGCCGGCTTCCACCTACGGAGCGCAGACCATCACGCTCTTTGATTCACCCAGGTACCCATCGCATCTGATTCTGCCCATCGCGGATGGTAGCCAGCTCCCCTGAACTCTGCCCCTGTGATCGTGACGGGCTTGACTGAGTACGCCTGCTCGGAAACTTTTGCCCCGATGGGCCGTATCCCATTTGGGACCTAGAAACAAGTGAGTGCACGGCTGTAGAACCGCACTGGACTTGGGAATCCGCTGCCTCAACCCAGGACACATGATGACGAAGAAGGTTCAACTGGTTCTGCTGCCTCTTGCGGCAGTGTTCATGGGGTCGCCCGCTAACCTGCCCGGGCAGGTCCCCGCGACTTCCCCC
Source organism: Verrucomicrobia bacterium Tous-C9LFEB (assembly GCA_964658105.1). Classification (GTDB taxonomy): domain Bacteria; phylum Acidobacteriota; class Terriglobia; order Terriglobales; family Acidobacteriaceae; genus Granulicella. The sequence continues at coordinate 25,201 of CAZZXY010000017.1, forward strand.
GCTCCTGCGACACAGGCCGGTGCTCCCCGGCAGAGCGGCACCATCAAGGCAGTCACACCGCAGGATTTTGTGCTGACGGGGGCGAATGGACAGGACTACGCCGTGACGGTGCCCGCGTCGGCCCGCATTCTGCTTGTAGACCCTGCAACCCGCGACCTCAAAAGCGCCCAGCCCGGAACGATGGCGGATGTGGCAGCTGGCGACAAAGCAATCGTGAACGGATCGCAGGGCGATGCCGGCCAGAGCCTCACGGCGACGCGTGTGCTGCTGCTGAAGTCAGGAGCGATCACGGCGCTCCATGCCCAGGAGCAGGCGGCCTGGGCTCGCAGTGTGGGTGGGATCGTGAAGACGGCTGATTCGGCCACCGGCGTCATCACGGCTGTCAATGGCACCCGTTCCTACACCGTTAACACGTCAGGAAGCACTCTGGTCCGGCGCTACTCCGGTGCATCTGTCCGGTTCGAAGATGCAGTTAAGAGCAACGTTGCCGCTATACAGCCGGGAGATCAGATCCAGGCGCGCGGACAGCGCTCGACGGACGGCACCACGGTCACGGCCGATGAGATCGTCGCGGGTTCGTTCAGCAACTTCTCCGGCACCCTGACCGCCGTCGATCCGACAGGGGGGAGCGTGACCCTGAAAGATCTCGCGACGAAGAAAATGGTGACGATCGCCATCAGCGGGCAGACGAACCTGCGTAAGCTGCCGACCGGTTTCGGCCAGGGAGGTGCCGCACGCCCGAACGGAGCCGGTGGTTCCGGAACCGGCGAGCAAACCCCTGCGACCACGCCCAATCAGGCGACGGCCGGAGGCTCCGGATCGGCTGCGGCTTCGGGTGCGGGTGGCCGAACGGGTGCCGGTCGCCTGGATCTGTCGCGTATTGTGAACCGTCTGCCAACCGAGACCACCGCGGAGCTGAAGCCGGGGGACGCTGTCCTGGTCGTGGCGTCCAACAGCGCCAATGCCGGCAACCCGACGGCAATCACGCTCGTGAGTGGGGTTGAGCAGATTCTGGCGGCCTCGCCCGCCGGTGGAACCACGCTGTCCCCCTGGAGTCTTGGCGGTCAGAGCGAGGGTGGCGAGGGTGCCTCCGGCGGTTCGGCGGGCCCTGGCGGCAGATAGCAAGTCTTTTGCGTCGTTTGACGCGTCGAACGAGAAGCATTCCAAGTAAAAACTGTTGGTTTTGAGGAGACGGATGCAGCTTCCTACATGTCTTTCCGCCGGTGCGGTGTGCATGCTTTTGGGTACAAGCGCGCTGGGGACGGCGCAAACGACGGGGCCTGGGGCTAGCCAGCCGACCACGGACCCGCAGCAAACTGCCTCCCCGCAACAGACAGCAACCCCGGCCCCTGCAGGTACGGGTACCAGCCAGGCGCAGACTGGCGTGACCCGCGTTCACGGCGTCGTCGCCGACCCGGACGGAGCAGCGATTCCGGGGGCCTCGGTGACCTACACCTCCGCCAAGGGGACAGCGCGCAAAGTGACCTCGGGGCCGGACGGGACCTACAGCGTCTCGATTGCGCCGGGCAGCTATAGCCTCCTGGTGGCGATGCCGGGGTTCAGCTCCTACTCGGTGCAGAACCTCAAGATTGCTGCCGTCGCTAGCCTGACCATCGATGCCAAGCTGCAGATCGGCCAGCAGGAGGTGGTGATCAACGTGGATGCGAACGCGCTCACGTTGTCGGTGGATCCGGACTCGAATGCGAGTTCCACCGTGATCCAGGGCAAGGATCTTGAGGCGCTTTCGGACGATCCGGACGAGCTTTCCAGCGAACTTTCCGCACTCGCAGGGCCTGCTGCCGGTCCGAATGGCGGCCAGATCTATGTTGACGGCTTTACCGGCGGTCAACTGCCGCCCAAGTCCTCGATTCGTGAGATCAGGATCAACCAGAACCCCTTTTCGGCGCAGTATGACCGCATTGGGTATGGTCGCGTCGAGGTGTTCACCAAGCCGGGAACGGACAAGTACCACGGGAACTTTCAGGTCAACGGTAATCCCTCACAGTTCAATTCACCGAACCCGTTGAGCGCTTCCTATCAGCCGCCGTACCACACGATCTTTCTCTTCGGGAACATCACTGGACCGATCAACAAGAGTGCTTCTTTCTCGGTGGGCGGATCGCATCGCGACATCGAAGACAACCAGTTCACCAACGCCACGATCTACGGCATGGCGGGTTCGGTCACGCCCTGTGCTCCGGGTGCCGTTGGATGTCTGCCCAGTGTTCCAGTTCAGATCTTCACGCATTATCCCCAGGTACGCACCGACATCTCGCCCCGCCTGGATCTTGCGCTAGGAGAGAAGAATGTACTCACCACCCGTTTCCAGTATGTCCAGAACGACAGCACGAATGCTGGCATCGGGAACCTGGTGCTGCCAGACGCTGCGTACAACAGCGATTCAAAGAGCTTTGAGCTTCAGGTGAGCGACACGCAGACCTGGAGCTCCAAGCTGATCAACGAAACGCGCTTTGAATGGGAACGTGAACAGATGTCGGATGTTCCGCTGGGAACCGCGCCTCTGGTCACAGTGCAAGGATCATTCACCACGGGCGGCGCCTCAGTTCAGAACACGAGAGACACTTCAAACCACTTTGAAGTCCAGAACTACACGTCGCTCGCGTTGAAGAAAAATTTCATCCGCTTTGGCGGTCGACTGCGCTCCACAAGTGACTCCCAGTATGCGGCCGGCAATACGAATGGGGCATTCACCTACACAGATGTCACGTACGATCCGGCGACCGATGGCACTGCCGATCACAGCTACGCTACGGGTACGCCATCGCAGTTCAGTTACACCAAGCTGAATAATCCAAACATTCACTACGATCTGGTTGATCTTGGCCTCTATGCCGAGGACGACTGGAAGCCGATCTCGAACCTCACCTTCAGCTATGGTCTGCGCTATGAGACGCAGAACTACATCACCGATCACCATGACTTTGCACCGCGGCTCAGCCTGGCCTACGGTCTGGGCAAGAACAATCCCAAAACAGTTCTGCGCGCCGGTTTTGGCATGTTTTACGACCGGTTCGGGAGCAACTACGTCAGCAATCTGGTCAAGTACAACGACGTATCGACCACTCTCTTCACCTCGACCAACGTACCAGCGGCCTGCGGTCCAGCCAACCTGACTGCCTGCCTCGCGAGTACGACGGCCGCGAGCGGTTCGTTGTATACCATCGCGGATGGATCGGTTGCGCCCACGCTGCGCACGCCGTACATGATGCAGTTTGCCGGTGGCTTCGACCAGCAGGCCGGCCGCCATGGCACGGTTTCGGTGAACTACATCCACTCCCAGGGTGTTCACGAGTTTGCACTCGAAAATGTTAACTACCCCCGAGATGGCTCCATCCCCACGGGGCAGTACCCGGTGAACAATCAGTACTTTTCCGGCGGCAACTTCGTGCAGGATCAACTGCTATTCAATGGTCGCCTGCAAACGACCAAGTGGTTGTCCTTCTTCGGTTATTACGGGCTGAACTTTGCCAAGGGCGACACCACAGGCAATGGATCGCCGATCACCGTCCCGTATGACATCCACGCTGACTACGGCCGGACGCTTCTCGACACACGAAATCGTGCGTTTTTTGCCGGTTCCGTGACCCTGCCGCACCTGATCCAGTTCAGCCCGTTCATGATCGCGCAGAGCGGATCGCCCTACAACGTGACGCTGGGAACGGACCAGAATAACGACAGCTACTTCAACGAACGCCCTGACGCATTGCCGGCCACCATGGCGAACGGCACCAGCGTGAAGTCCATCCCTGGCTGCAGTCTCGGATTTGCGCAGCCCACAGATCCCGTGTCCGCGGGCTACGGGACATCGCCCATCAATCCCTGCACCGGGCCAAACCTTTTCACGTTCAACTTCCGCCTCACGAAGGCATTCGGGTTTGGGGAGAAGACCGGGGGAAATCGTGGTGGCAACAGCGGCGGCGGCGGTGGTCGACAGGGCGGCGGTCCCGGCGGCGGCGGTGGTGGTGGCGGACGTGGCGGTCCGGGAGGTTTCGGGGGAGGTGGCAACAGCACCGGACGGCGTTACAGCGTCGCCGTGGGCTTGAACGTGCAGAACCTTTTCAACAACACGGATCTCGCAAATCCGATCTCGACGTTCACCTCGCCTCGCTTTGGGCAGAGCATTCAACTGACGGGCGGCGCTTACACACAGCAGAGTGCTGTACGGCGCATCTCCTTGCAGGCATCCTTCAACTTCTAGAAGAGGCGTTACCGACGGGAGAGCCCGAGCGTTGATCCACTCTGACGCTCGGGCTCTTCCGTTTTCGCGGCAACGCCAGAAGCCGCTGGCTGAGGTGAAACGACAGGCGTAGGGGCAGGGAGTGGGGCTGCCGGAGGGTCCGGCACGAAGGGGAAGTCGGTCTGAAGTGGGGCGTCCTGCGGTACGGCGACCACCACCGTCTTGGCATTCAGAAACTCACGCATGCCTGCGGCGGAAAGCTCGCGCCCATAACCGGACTGCTTGATGCCTCCAAACGGCAGACGCGGATCGCTGGCCACGGGTGCGTTGAAGAACACACAGCCGGCTTCCAGTCTCGACGCAAGTCGTTCCTGCTCCGCGGCGTTGTTCGTCCAGCAACTCGCGCCCAGACCGAAGGGCGTGTCATTCGCGACGTCGATGGCCTCGTCAAGCGAGCCAACACGAGATAGGAATGCGAGCGGTCCGAAGGTCTCCTCTGCGTAGACGGGCGCGGTACGCGGGACGTCCGCGATGACCGTCGGTTCAACATAGAAACCGGAGACGTCGAGACGCTTTCCGCCGGTAAGAAGTTTGCCTCCAGCTGCGACGGCATCCGTGATCTGCCGGAGCAACTTGTCAGAGCCCTCAGCATTCGCCAAGGGGCCGAGTTCTGTGACTTCCAGAGCCGGATCGCCGACGATCAGTGCCTGCATGCCCTCCACCAGGCCGCGTTCGAACTCTTCGTACACGTCGGAATGCACAACGAAGCGCTTGGCTGCGATGCAGCTCTGGCCATTGTTGATGCAGCGCGACCGGATCGCATTAGCGATGGCGGCCGGCAGGTCTGCTGAGGGCAGGACGATGAAAGGATCCGACCCGCCAAGTTCGAGCACGCTCTTCTTGAGCAGATAGCCGGCCTGTGCCGCGACAGCGCGACCGGCGGTCTCGGAACCCGTTACGGTCACCGCTGCGACGCGCTTGTCAGCCAGCACCGATTCGATGTCGCTCGCTTCCATAAGAAGGGCCTGCAGGCTGCCGCGGGGAAAACCTGCACGGCGAACGAGCGCCTCGATGGCCAGGGCACATTGGGGCACATTGGGGGCATGTTTCAAGAGACAAACATTGCCGGCCATCAGGGCGGGCGCGAGAAAGCGGAATACCTGCCAGAGGGGATAGTTCCAGGGCATGATCGCAAGCACCACGCCCAAAGGATCCCAGCGCACATAACTCTGCGCGTGTTCGGTGGGGATGGGTTCCGACTCGAGGATGCGCTCGGCGTGCTCCGCATAGTAACGGCACACGGCCACACACTTGTCCACCTCCAGACGAGCCGCCCGGATGGGCTTGCCGACCTCTGTGACGAGCAGCATGGAGAGCTCCTCGCGGTCGCTGCCCAGCAGCAGAGCGAGACGACGCATCCAGAAGCGCCGATGCTCCAGCGTCTCCGCCGCGTAGCTCTTGGCTGCCTGCGCGGCAAGCTCGATTTTGGCTTGCACGGCCTGGGGTGTCAGGGGATCAAAGCGGCGCAGCACTTCGCCGGTAGCAGGGTTCTGAGACTGGATCATCCGTCGTTCGCGCTCCGTTATGTTTGCTGCAGGCAG
>CAZZXY010000017.1:31009-62207 GCA_964658105.1 Verrucomicrobia bacterium Tous-C9LFEB
GGGACCCTTTGCTGGTACCTAGTCTACCCCTGCGTGCGAGGGTGACGCAGGGCCGCTTAGGAGGCTGCAAGGCTGGCCAGCGCCAGGGCAAGAACCCGCGTGCCAAGCGCAATTGAGTCCGGCGCGGCGTACTCATCCGGGCGATGCGAGACGCCATCGCGGCAGGAGATAAACAGCATGGCCGCGGGAGCAATCTGCGCCATGAACGTCGTGTCATGGTATGCCCGCGAGACAAGTTCCTTCGTTGATGCCCCGCAGTCTGCGGCCTGCTGCAGCAACAGATCCACCAGACTGCGGTCGCAAGGTGCGGGCAGGTCGGTATTGATGCACTCTTCACGGATCTGTACACCGCGACGATGGCTCAGTTCCTGAGCAGCACCTCGTACCTGGCGGAGGATTTCTGCACGGTTTTCCACACTCGTGTCACGGATGTCCAACATGAAATGCACACGCGAAGGCACAGCATTGACTGCCCCGGGGAAGACCTCCAGCTTGCCTACGGTGGCGACGCTGTCCGCCGTGCCCGAGCTCCTGTTCCTTTCAAGCGTGAAGCGCTCGATGGCAAGCACCAGCTCGGCAGCTGCACACAGGGCATCGCGCCGCTCTGGCATTAACAGGGCGCCTGCATGCCCGCCCAGACCCTCGACGGTGAACCGGTAGCTTGCTGGCCCGGCGATGTGGGTGACGACCCCCAGGTCGACACCGGTGCGCTGCAGCAGCGGTCCTTGCTCAATGTGTAGTTCAATCCAGGCGGCATACGTGCCGGGTCGCATCTGCACGTCAGCAAGTGCGCCGCTGAACCCGGCGGCAAGGCGTGCACTCGCAAGCGTCCCCCCGGCCTGTGCCTCTCCGTCAGTTTCGTGCAGCCGGTCCGGAAGAGCATCTGCAATGTCAGGCGCGAGCACACCGCTCAACAGCCTGGATCCGAGGCAGCCAATGCCGAAGCGGGTCGGCTCCTCACTCGTAAAGAGAAGCAGCTCAATCGATCTGCGGAGCAGTACACCCGCCTCCTTCAGCGAGCGCATTGCTTCAAGTCCGCCGAGAACGCCCACTGTGCCGTCGTACATGCCTGAAAACGGAATGGCGTCGATGTGGGATCCGGTACCGATGGCCGGCAGCTCCGGCTTCGAACCGTTCCATCGGACAAATGTATTGCCCACCGCGTCCTCACGCACGGCAAAGCCGGCCTGCGTGGCGAGACCCTTGAACCATGCCCTTGCCTCAAGATCGCGCGGGGTAAACACGAGGCGTGTGACGGCCTGTTGCGGTTGGGGCAGAGAAGGGTCTGTCGCAGGTAGGCAGTCCGTCATGGTTGCGAGCCGATGTAGTTCGCCAATGAGTCTGTCGATATTGATCCTCAGGTTCATCCCAGCACATGCCTGTTGAGGTCTTTGAAGATGATGTACTTTGCTGGGATTTTGCCGATGGCAGCAAACCACTGAGGGCAGAACGGTGCCATCCAGATGGCATCTCCCGCTGTTACCGGATGCCAGTCCTCGCCGAGACGGTAGATGCCTTCGCCTTCCAGCATCAAGAGGCCGTGTTCCATGTAATGAACTTCGACCTGAGACAGGGAGGCACCCGGCGCATAGGTCATGGTGTTCACGGCAAAGTCAAAGGCGGGCGTGGAGGGAAGCAGACAGCGGACCTGCAAGCCTTCATCACCGTGCAGCGGAGTTGCCGGAATCTTTTCTTCCTGGCCAAACAAGAATGCGGGCGCACTTGCGTCAGGGTCGTTCGGCGGCAGAGGCGCAAAGGCCTTCTCGAAAAGCAGCAAACGCGTCCCTGTGCGGGCCAGAAGCGTATGGCGCTGCGCGAAGGAAAGGTACAGGAAATCTCCCGGCTTGAAGGACACCGCATTGGGTGACTCAGGGGTTTGCAGCAACGCCTCACCCGAGAGCACATAGACAAAACGCTGTGTGGGTCCCGCGCCAAGCACACCGCCCGCCTCGAGTTCCACGGTGGTCATGGCAAAGCGTGCGCCCATCTGCGGGGCAGCGTGCACGATCGCCGCGCCGCCTGTGAGGCCCGGCAGAGGCGTGCGCACAAAAGCGTCTGGCGTGTGCAGCAGGTACTCGCGGCGACTGACGCTGCGGGTGTAGCCAAGATGGTGCATGGTGCGGCCATTCTATGGGACGAGGCGGATCCTGCGCTCAGAGATGGAGGTGCTGAATCAGCTCCAGGACCGTGGCCAGTGCCGCTTCGACATCGGCCTCCAGCACCGTTTCCTCCGGGTGATGGCTGAGGCCTCCGGGGGAACGAACGAAGAGCATCGACGTAGGCACGTGCGGCGCAAGGATCATGGCATCGTGACCCGCTCCCGAGTACATCCGCAGCGTCCGGTAGCCCGCGGCCTCGGCGGCAGCCTGAAGGCCTTCGGCCAGTGTCCCGCTAAGCGGCACGGCTGCCTGTTCGGAAAGTACTTTGGCCTGCACGCGTACGCCTCTCGCCTGCGCGATGTGTTCCCCGCGAGTTAACAGGCGTGCGACGGATGCGTGTCGTGATTTGTTGCTCGGATGGCGCACATCCAGGGTCAGCTGCGCTGTTCCGGGAACCACGTTTGCCGCTCCCGGGGACACCTCGATGCGTCCTACCGTCGCCACCAGTTGCTTGTAGTGTGAGGCAAAGCGTTCCACCTCGACGATCCATTGCGAGGCGGCCACCAGGGCATCCTGGCGCAGGGTCATGGGTGTGGTGCCGGCATGGTTGGCCTGCCCCGTAAAGGTTAACTGTAGCCGCGACTGGCCGATGATCGTGTCCACAATGCCAAGCGGCAGACCTTCGCTCTCCAGCACCGGGCCCTGCTCGATGTGCACCTCAATAGCTGCGCGTGTGTTGGGGCGCAACGGGCAGGTGGTCGCGATCTTTTCAGGATCGAGGCCGAAGCTGAGAATTGCTTCACGCACGGTGATTCCTGCGGTGTCTGTTCGTTCGAGCTCGGCTCCTGTGAGTTCTCCCACCGACGCCTTGGACGCAAGGAAGGGAAAGCCGAAACGCACGCCTTCCTCTTCGCTGAAGCCAATCACTTCGATGGCAAACGGCAGCGGCTCACCCGCAAGCTCTTCCACCGCTGCCAGAGCGAGCAGCACGCCGAGAGGACCATCGAACGCTCCGGCGTTTGGCACGGTGTCGAGATGCGAAAAGAGGACCAGCGTTGGTGCGTCTTCCTGGGTTGCCTCGCGCAAGCCGCGCAGGTTGCCGACGTCATCGACACGCACGCTCAGGCCAGCCTGCCGCATCCACCAGCCCACCAGCGTATGCGCGTCCCGCGTAGCCGGGGAGAGAAACAGGCGTGTTGTTTCACCCGGGATGTCCGTCACACGAGCCAACTCACGGCAACGCGCAAGGAGGCGTGCCGCGCGATCACTGCCTACCCCCACCGCAGGCGTCAAGCGCGTCGCACCGTGGCCTCGATGGTCCCGTGGGGTTCCTCGGTGGGCACAAAGATGTGATTTGGATTGCTGAGACCGAAGCGGCTGAGATCGACGAGGAGGTTATGCTTGTTCGGCATGCGCAGCGTGATCTCTTCGATGGCGTCTGTTTGCTCCAGCGCAGCCTGGGCCATCGCATACAGCGTCTGCTGCACGCTCAGCGAGTCGTGCCTGGCGAAGACAGTGATCATGCGTTCGCGCAGCACACCCCGCAGCATGTTGAAGTCCACACCCGCTGCAAGCGCCTCCGCACTGTAGGTCCATTCTGCCTTGATCACGGTGCCGAAGAGGCGGTCCGCGGCCTCCGGCAAGGTCGTGAGCTCATCCCGTAGAAAGCCGACAAAGCCGGACTGCGCCGTCTTGAGCACATTCATTCCGTCAAAGCCGCTGCGGATGGTCGGCAAACCGCCCCCGCCCCGCGCCACGTGCGCTGTCTGTCGCTCGTCAGAGCCTCTCATAAAGGCAGAGGGATACGGTTCACCTTCAATCACCAGACGCTTCCAAAGGTGCGAGTCAATGTTGACCTCGGCAGCTGTTACCTGCGGATTGCGCCTCAACAGGAAATCGATCAGTTCCCCCGCGAAGGCTTCGAGGCTCTCCGATGTAGATTGGCGCGCGACGAAGTACACCGTGTTCTTCATCGTGTCGGTGGCGAGGATGCGCGAGTTGTCGCCCTCGGTAAAGACCTCTTCAAAGTCCCCGGTGAGCAGGATCTCGACGGTCCAGTCATGCAGGTCATGATGTGTCTCGTGCCGGGTGACGCGCATGAGGCGCACGCGTGACTTGCCGTAGCGATGGCTGCTCAGCACGGTGCCTCCAGTGCCTTGGCTTGCGGACATCTCCGTTAACTCCCGCGGTAGGTGGTGTATCCGTTAGCCGCAATCAGCAACGGAATGTGAAAGTGCTGTCCCGGATCATGCACCGTGAAGGTGATCTCTACAAAGGGGTACAACGGTGTTTGTGCGCGCGCTGCGAAGTAGGCTCCCGTTTCAAAGCGCAGACGGTACTCCGATGGTTGCAAGCTTTGCTCTGCGAGCAGCGTGCGGCAACGACCATCGGCATCGGTTCGGTCTCGTCCGAGTTCGTTCCAGGTCACACCCGTCCGTTGTGACAGGACAACGATGACGTGGGCGACCGGCTTGCCGGAAGCGGTATCGAGAATGTGCGTCGACAAACCCATGGGCGTTGTGGGACTACTTTACACGTCCTCGCAACGGGCAGCCGGCTGGCCAAGCCACTTGCGCAAGCGCAACTGTGTGATCCGCCGCTGTTGCTCGGCAGCCTCGTGCAGCTCCGCTTGTTCCTCATTGCCGAGTCTCGCGCGCAGGAGGCGGAGGATTTCTGTCGCGCTTTTGCCGCTCGCGCAGACCAGAAAGATGCGCCCGAAACGCTGCTCATAGATGCGATTGGCTTCGGCCAGCGCGGCGCTTGCTGCCCCGTCCGCCATCAGTGCGCTTTGCTCACCTGCACTCCAGCGCAGACTGGTCTCCGTAGCCGATCTTGCATGCCCTTCGCCGATCCGTGGATGACTGTCGAAGGCCTGCTGCCAATCCCCTACGGAGAGCCCTGACCAGAGGACATCGGATGTGGCCAGCAGCGCTGCCTCGCTTACGAAAGGTCTCCGCGCAACGAGCTCGGCAGCCCACGTGTGCGATCCATTGCAGGGGCGTATCTCGGCTTCCGCCTCAGCAGCTACAGCCGCGTTCCAGCGCGCCAGGACGGTGCTCACCGGTCACCTCGGGACACTGGTGGAGCTGCCCGGAACTCGCTTTGCCGCGGGTGCTCGCGGCCTTGTGGCCGACCTTCGAACCCCCCGTCGTGGAACACACGCCGCCCTCGCACCCAGGTCGAGCGAACCACACCGCGCAGGGTCTCGCCAAGGTAGGGCGATATTGCATGACGATGATGCAACCGCTCCGCTCGCACGTCACTGGAGGCTTCGGTGTCAAAGCAGACAAGACTCGCGTCCCTACCTGAGTCGATGGCTCCGGTCCTTCGCGTCAGTCCGCCCAGCGCCGCTGGATTGGTGCTCATCCATCGCACCAGTCGGGCAAGCGCTACTCCGCGCCGCGTGCATTCCGTCCATAGCACGGGCAGTGCCACCGACAGGGAAGCGATCCCGCCCCAGGCCTCATCAAACCGGCCGCCCTCTGTGCCAGACTCTGTCGGTTGCAGGCGTTTCATCGAGGGCGGGCAAGGGGAGTGATCGGTTGCAATCAGGTCGATTGTGCCGTCGAGCAGCCCACTCCACAGCAACTCCCGGTTTTCGCGCGAGCGGATCGGCGGTGCACATTTGAACAAGGTTGCGCCGTCGGGGATGTCTTCCGCGGCGAAGTGAAGATAGTGCGGGCAGGTCTCGACGGTGACCGGGAGGCCGTCCTCCTTTGCCGTCCTCAGCAAGGGCAGTGCCTTCGCTGTGGATAGGTGCACGATGTGTAACGGAAACGGCTGCTTGCGGCAAAGAGTCAGCAGCATACGGATGGCTTCCAGTTCAGCTTCGTCGGGTCGCGAAGCCAGATACGTAGCGTACCTCCGCCAATCCGCTCCACTTCGTTCCTGTTGGGCGAATGCTGCATCTATAGGGCCGGCCAGCTCTGCGTGCACCAGCAGCGGCAATCCCGTACCTACGACATGGGGCACAGCGAGCTCCAGGTTGCCCCGGTCGATCGCCGTAAAGCCGTCGCAGCCGGGATAGATCAGAAATGCCTTGAAGCCGGCTGCGCCTGCTTCGGCCAGGGGCTGGAGATCGCCTCCATTCCCATTCACCGCGCCGCCCCAGAACGCATAATCCACCCAGGACTTGCCCTGGGCCGCCTCTCGCTTCAGCTCCAGCGCATGCACGTTGGTGGTTTCAGGCAAACAGTTGAGAGGCATATCAACCATCGTCGTGAAACCGCCCGCCGCCGCCGCACGCGATCCTGTCTCGAAGCCCTCCCACTCTGTCCTGCCTGGTTCGTTGATGTGGGTGTGCGCGTCCACGAGCCCCGGCAGCAGAGCCGTATCACCGAGATCCTCGCAGGGCACCTCGGTGCTCAGCTCCCCCGGTGGCAGGACGGCCGCGATGTGCTCGTCTTCAATGACCACGACGGCCTCGCGTTCGCCCCTGGGCGTAACCACGCGACGTGAACGCAGAGCATGTACCATGGTGCTGATTATGCCCGGACGCCCCGAGTTCATGCAGCAGGCGATTCAGCTTGCCACCGAGAACGTGCTGCACGGCCGCGGCGGTCCCTTCGGCGCGGTTGTCGTCAAAGATGAGCAGGTACTGGCCACGGGTACCAACCAGGTCACGGCGAACAACGATCCCACGGCCCATGCCGAGGTTGTCGCGATCCGCAACGCCTGCCAAGCCCTCGGCACATTTCAGCTTGACGGGTGCGATGTGTACTCCAGTTGTGAGCCGTGCCCGATGTGTCTTGCGGCGCTGTACTGGTCGCGCTGCCGGACCATTTACTACGGCAACAACGCGACGGATGCGGCGCGCGCCGGCTTCGATGATTCGTTTCTCTACGAGGAAGTGAGGAAGCCGCTTGCCGAGCGCACGATCCCGATTAAGCGCCTGTTGCCGGACGAGGCTCGATCCAGTTTCGAGGCATGGCAGAAAAGCCCCTACCGGGTGGAGTACTGATGGCAGACCGTATACTCGCCAACGTCGGCCAGCGCGTTGACGGCCCGGACACAACGCTCAACGTAGCCCTGGTTGGCTTCGGCACGGTGGGCAGCGGCTTTGCCGAGGTCCTTGCCGCTTCAGGGCGAAAGGACATTCGCATCACGCACGTCTTCAACCGGGACGTCGAACGCAAACGCACGAACAGCCGCGCCGCCTTTGTTCCCGGAGACGCCGTCTGGACCGCCAGCATTGACGATGTCCTGGGCAACCCAGAGGTCCACCTCGTGCTCGAGCTGATGGGTGGATTGGAGCCGGCCGAAGACTGGATCACCGCTGCGCTGAAGGCCGGTAAGCATGTCGTGACCGCCAACAAACAGCTGATCGCCTTGCGAGGTCCTGCTCTTTTTGCGCTGGCGCAGGAGAACCACGTTCAGCTGCTCTATGGGGCCTCCGTGGCAGGCGGCGTGCCCGTTATTCCCGGTATTACCGAGGGCATCAGCGGCGATCGCATCCGGCGCATCAGCGGTATTCTGAATGGCACCTGCAATTTCATCCTGAGCGCTATGCAAACCGGCGCGGACTACCCCGAGATGCTCCGTAAGGCTCAGGCCCTTGGCTATGCCGAAGCTGATCCTTCCGCGGATGTCGACGGCCACGATGCCCGTGCCAAGCTCTGCATCCTGACACGCCTTGCCCTTGAAGCCGAGATCGATCCCGCGCAGATTCCTGCAGGAACCATCTCGCAGATCACTGCAGTGGACTTCGCCTACGCCAGGGAGCTCGGTTGCACCATCCGCCAGGTCTCCCGCGCGGCGATCGATGATTCTGCGGCGACACCCACGGTCCTTGCCCGCGTCGGCCCCATGCTGGTGCCGAACGCGTCGCCCGTAGCCTGGTCGCACGGGACGCAGAATATGGTGGTCACCAGCGGCCGATTCGGTGGTGATGTGGTTTTCAGCGGTCACGGTGCCGGTGGTCATGCCACTGCAGTCGCCGTGCTTACCGACGTGCTTGCCGTAGCCAGCAACAGCCATCCCGTGCAGATCGTCGCGCAGCAACACGAGGTCTCCGGCGACGTGCACGCGCCCTATTACCTGCGCATGGTTGTGGACGACAAACCCGGCATCATCTCGGCGATCTCCGGAGCTCTTGCCAAGCACGGGGTCAACATCGACTCCATCGTGCAGCGGCGGGGCTATCCCGCACACCGCCTGCCCTTTGTTGTCACCGTGGAACCCTGCCGCCGCTCTACGGTGGACGCAGCGGTCGCGGAGATGTCCGGCATGGACGCCCTTGTGGAGCCGCCCCTGGTTCTCGAAGTCCTTGTGATGGATGATGCCGATACCGACTAAGACGAAACGAAGCCGTTCCATGAGGATCTTCCGAGATTCAGTGCTCGCTACAGGCCTCCTGTTTCTTGGCATGACCTCCTGCCGCGTGCGAGCACAGGACGTTACGCCGGTCGTGCATGTAGACAATCCTCCATCCCTCGCGGTGCAGCAGGCCAAGCATTACGTTGTCCTCGTCTCGCTGGACGGCTTCCGCTACGACTACGCCCGGCAGTACGGCGCTCCGCATCTCGACGCCATGGCACGGGAGGGCGCCAGCACGCCTACCGGCATGCTGCCCAGCTATCCCAGCGTGACCTTCCCGAATCACTACACGCTGGTGACCGGTCTGCGGCCGGAGCACCACGGTATCGCGGCTATGCAGTTCTATGATCCCGACCGTCATGAGAGCTACAGCTACTCCAACAGCTCTGAAAACAGCGATGGCAGCTGGTACTACGGCACGCCGCTGTGGGTTCTTGCCGAACAGCAGGGCATGCGTTCAGCCTGCTTCTTCTGGCCCGGATCCGAAGCCGCGATTGCCGGGGTGCGGCCCTCGTTCTATCTGCACTTCGACGACCAGATCGATGACGTTCTACGCATCAATCAGGTGATTGCCTGGCTCAAGCTGCCGCCCGGAGAACGTCCCCACCTCATCACGCTTTACTACTCCAACGTGGATCACGCCGGGCACGGCTTCGGCCCTGACGCACCTGAGACCCGCGACGCTGTGCACCATGTCGATGACCTGATTGGCAGGATTCAGGACTCCCTCAAAGCTACGGGGCTCCCAATCGATCTGGTCGTTACAGCCGACCACGGCATGGTCAAGGTCCAGGGCGAACCCATCGTGCTGGACACCCTCGCTGACCTGAGCCGTTTCAAGGTGGATGGTGCTCAGCTCTATGCCAATACGGAAGCCGATGCGGAAAAGGCCTACGAACAGTTTCGTGCTCATCCTGATCCGCGCTTCAGCGTGTACCGGCGTCTGGATGTGCCAAAACAGCTCGCTTACGACACCAGCCCGCGCGAGGGCGATCCTGTCGTCGTAGCCAACGGCCCCTACGGCATCTACGGTCATGCACCGACGCGTAGACCGAATGTCGGTAGTCACGGCTTCGATCCGCATACGATGCCCGAGATGAAAGCAATCTTCTACGCAGAAGGGCCCGACATCAGACCCGGGACCAGGTTGAAGAGCTTCGACAACATCGACGTTTATCCGTTCATCGCAAGGATTCTCGGTCTGGAGATCCCGCCTGTCGACGGGTCCATCCAGTCGCTCAGACCCGCGCTGAAGTAACCAGCATCACCCCCAAAAACAAGAGCAGCGAAGCCGTCCGGCCTCGCTGCTCTAAACCTTACAATGGTTCTGCCCGAGCTAGTACTTAGGCAGCGAAGGATCGATGCGCTCAGCCCAGGCTGTGATCCCGCCAGTCAGATTCTTTACATTTGTATAGCCCGCGGCCTTGATCTCCTGCGCGGCCTTTTGGCTGCGCCCGCCCGTCTTGCAGTGCACCACAATTTCCGCGGTCTTATCCGCAGGCAGTTCACCGAGACGCTGGCTCACCTGGCCCACCGGAATCAGGGGCGCACCGAGGTTCACGATGGCATACTCGTGCGGTTCGCGCACGTCCACAATGAACGGCTTTTCACCCCGGTCCAGCTGCTGCTTCAATTGCTCGACGGAAATCTGCGGAACACCCTCAACTACGTTCGCGCTTGCGTCCACGCTGCCATGCGAGCTCACCTCCAGCGGCCCCGTCGCATCCTTCGGTGCCGTGATGCCGCAGAACTGGTCATAGTCGATCAGTTCCTTGATCTCATGCGTGCCGCAGGCCGGGCACTCCGGGTTTTTGCGCAGTTTCAACGTACGGAAGCTCATCCCCAGCGCATCGACCAGCAACAACCGGCCAATGAGCGGCTCACCGATGCCCAGAATGAGCTTGATCACCTCAGTCGCCTGAATCACGCCTACCAGCCCGGGCAGGATCCCCAGTACACCACCCTCAGCGCACGAGGGCACAAGCCCCGGCGGCGGCGGTTCTGGGTACAGGCAGCGATAGCACGGTCCATCCTCGGTGGCGAAGACGGATGCCTGGCCTTCAAATCGGAAGATGGATCCGTACGCGTTCGGCTTGCCTGTCAGTACGCACGCGTCGTTCACGAGATAGCGCGTCTGGAAGTTATCCGTGCCATCCGCGATGACGTCGAATTCCTTGAAGATCTCCAGGGCGTTTGCACTGGTCAGCATCTCGTTGTACTTGACGACTTTCACGTTCTTATTCAGACCCTTCAGCATCTGCTCGGCGGAGTCGACCTTCAGCATGCCCACAGTCGCCTGGGAATGAATGATCTGCCGCTGCAGATTGCTCTCGTCCACCACGTCAAAGTCCACCAGACCGATTGTGCCTACACCGGCCGCAGCCAGGTAGAGAGCGAGCGGCGCACCCAGCCCACCTGTGCCCACGCAGAGGACCTTGGCCGCCTTGAGCTTTTGCTGGCCCTCCATGCCCACCTCGGGCAGGATCAGGTGACGGGAGTAGCGCGCAATTTCTTCGTTCGTAAGCTTTGGAAGTTCCACACGATCGGTGACGGGGTGTTCAAGGGTTGGCATAGTCAGTCCTGTATGGCAGATGCTTCGATGGCGCTCAAAGTTTCGTGGAGCAACGATCGCCTCCCTGAGTGTAAGGCCATCAGCATGCGCCGCCAGCATTCGCTTCATCTCTGCCGGCGGTGCTAGAGTGCTCCCAAAACACTCGGGAGCCGCCCCTCACGTGAACCTTCGCACGACGCTGTTCGCCCTTGCTCTTCTCTCCTCGCCTGCCCTGGCACAGTCGCCAGCGCAAACGCCGCCCATGGGCTGGAACAGCTGGAACCACTTCGCCAACAAGGTCACTGACGCCGATGTCCGTTCCGCGGCCGACCAGATAGTCACCACGGGTATGCGCGACGCAGGCTACGTCTACGTGAATCTCGACGACACCTGGGAAGGCAAGCGCGACGCAGAGGGTGTGCTGCATACCAACGAGCGCTTTCCCGATATGAAGGCCCTGGCGGACTATATCCATTTCAAGGGCCTTAAGTTCGGGATTTATTCCTCGCCCGGTGCCAAGACCTGCGGGGGCTATGAGGGCAGCCTGGGCCACGAGGCGCAGGACGCCAGGATGTACGCCGCATGGGGTGTCGACTACCTGAAGTACGACCTCTGCTCCTTTCAGGACGACATGCGCAAGGCCAAAGAGGCGCACCCTGACGACCCACGCCTCGAATTCCGCATGATGCAAGCGGCCTACAGGAAGATGGGCGACGCCCTCAAAGCCACCGGCCGCCCCATTCTCTACAGCCTGTGCCAGTACGGCCTGGACGAGCCCTGGAAGTTCGGCCCCGGCGTGCACGCGCAGATGTGGCGCACCACCGACGACATCACCGACACCTACGGCCGCATGATGCAGATCGCCTACGGCCAGGTGGGTCTCGAGAAGTTCGCCGGCCCCGGCCACTGGAACGACCCCGACATGCTCGAGATTGGCAACGGCGGCATGACCGCGGAGGAGTACCGCACCCACATGAGCCTTTGGGTTCTCCTCGCCGCGCCGCTGCTCGCTGGCAACGACCTCAGCAGAATGAGCCCTACGGACAAGGCCATCCTGACCAACCGCGAAGCCATCGCCATCGACCAGGATCCGCTCGGCAAGCAGGCCGAACGCGTCTGGCAGCGCGGTGACCTCAGCTTTTGGCGCAAACCGCTCACCGGCGGCCGCTTCGCCATTGGCCTCGTCAATGACTCCTGGGGCACCCGCGATGTCCCGTTCGACCTGAGGGAGATCGGCTTCGCCTCAGGCGCAAACGTCCATGACGTCTGGACCGGCAAGGATCTCGGCCAGTGGAGCGGCTCACAAAGCCTCACTGTACCGGGCCACAGCACGCAACTTTGGATTTTCAGAGGGGAAGCGGCGTCACGGTGACGCCCCGCTCAAGCCCTTGCGGGCGAGGGTCTAGCGACAACAACCGCCGGCGATGGAGGGGATAATCGTCACTTCATCGGCGTCGGCAACGCCGGTGTTTTCCTTCTCTGGCAGGTAACGCATGTCCTCGTCGCGAACATAGACGTTCACAAACGAGCGCAGCTTGCCTTCGGGAGTAAACAGGTGCTGCTTCAACGCGGGGTAGGTCTCCACCAGGCCCTGCAGACCGGCGGCGACCGTCGTACCGGCGATGTTCACCGTTTCCTGCTTGTCCGTATACGCCCGTAGCGGGGTAGGGATATGAATCTTCATGACCGAACTCTCATTCCTTTGAAACTCCTGATTGCAATAGCTCCGATGCTACCTGACGTTGACAGGCTGCGGCTCAAACGACTTGTCGTCTTCGCTCGTACCGGTGAGCAGAAAGCTGTTTGTCACCGTCGCTTTGCCCGTCTGCTTGTCTCCATCAACGGCCGTGATGATGTAGCTGCAGCCGAACCAGTGCGCCTCTGCAAAATCGGTCGCTGACCACTGCGCCGGATGATCCGGATGCGAGTGGTAGAACCCCACAATATCCAGCT
This sequence comes from Verrucomicrobia bacterium Tous-C9LFEB, assembly GCA_964658105.1. Classification (GTDB taxonomy): domain Bacteria; phylum Acidobacteriota; class Terriglobia; order Terriglobales; family Acidobacteriaceae; genus Granulicella. The sequence continues at coordinate 43,928 of CAZZXY010000017.1, forward strand.
CGAGCTTCCTCCCCTCACGCTGTGCTGCCATCAGCTCCCGTGGGTCAATGTGGTAGCGGTTGTGCGCGGAATCCGTCCTCGTGTTGCCGGCCCGCATCAGCGAAAGGACCTCTGCAGCGTCTTCGCTCGCCCTGCCAAGCAGGATGCCGCAACACTCGTTCGGGTAGGTCTCTTCGCCGTGCGCCCTTAGCTGGTCGTAAAGCTCGGTCGGGATACGAAGTGCGGTCACGCTCATGCGTTCTGCCCCGCGTAGACTTCGCTGTCCACAGCATCCGCAGCCGCAGCTTCAGGCGTTGACTCGCTCCAGAACCGCTCACTGAGGTACTTGTCCGCCGAGTCACACAGGATCGTAACAATCACGGCCTCACGCCCCGCACGAGCCTCTTCCTCTGCCACATCCACACACGCAGCTACAGCGGCCGCCGCAGAGATCCCCACCAGCAATCCCTGCGTGCGCCCCATCTGCTTGCACATCGCATACGCGCGCTCGGTCGGCATCTCGATATTGCGATCCGCCAGGTGCTCGTCGTAGATGGGCGGCACAATGGCGGTTGGCATGTGTTTTAGCCCCTCCAGTCCATTGAAAGGCGAGTCAGGCTGCATGGAGTAGCACTTGATCTCAGGCTTCAGCTCGCGCAGGCGCCGCGTTGCGCCCATAAATGTGCCACTGGTCCCGAGTCCAGCGACAAAATGAGTGATGCGTCCCTGCGTCTGCTCCCAGATCTCATTTGCCGTGCCGTAGTAGTGCGCGCGCCAGTTGTTCTCGTTGCCATACTGGTTGGCGTAGAAGTACCGGTCCGGCTGTTCCGCGGCAAGCTTCCGGGCCATACGAATGGCGCCGTCGGACCCATCGGCGGGATTTGTGTAGACGATCTCTGCCCCGTAGGCGTTCAGGATGTGCTTCCGCTCTGGGCTGACGTTTGATGGCATGCACAGCGTCACGGGAAAGCCCTGCGCCGCGCCCAGCATGGCATACGCAATCCCTGTGTTGCCGCTGGTGGCATCCAGCAGAATCTTGCCGGGGACCAGCTGCCCCTTGCGCTGCGCGTCCGCCACAATGGCCGAAGCCGCGCGATCTTTTACGCTGCCTCCGGGGTTGGCCCATTCGGCCTTGCCCAGGATCTGCACCCGGCCCTGCGGACCGGCCAGGTGCTCGGTCAGTCGATCCAGTCGGAGCAGCGGCGTATGCCCCACGCGGTCCAGTAGCGCCGAGCCCAGCAAGTTGCTATTGCCCGTACCCTTTGCGAACGCAAAATGTGTGACGTCCGTCATGAGAGGAACCAATCCTTCCGCCAGCTGCCACACTCGGTCCATTGAAGGCCTGCATGGCTCTGTGCGACAGTTTAGATGCGAGTGTAGCCCAGCCGTCCTGCTGTCAAAGGTCGCGCCCTGAGATCAAACAACCGGAGTTCCAGGAGTTTCAAAAGCCGCGATGCGAAACAAAATCACCAAGCAAACCCATGAAGTGACCTTTGACGAGGTGCTGTCCACCCTCGGTAACGAAAGATTCGATGTCTCAGCCGCATCGGGCGGTGCAAAGGCTGTCGCCGGGGCCCGGCGCGTCTCCAAGTACGGCTGCTCCGCTGAAATTGCGCCAGGCCCTGGCAAAGGCGAGCACACCCATATCCTCGCGAAACCGGGGTGGCTGCTGAACGGGGAGATCTCGCAGCTGGTGGACCACGGCTACCAGAAGTTCCTGGAGACCTCGAAGCTGCGCATCCCTGCCACCGCCGAACACCTGCGGTGCATTCAGCGCTTTGATCAGGAATTCCGCATCGCCACCGGTGCCATGAGCCTGTACAACGAGTCACTGGGCACCACCAGCGACGTCTACAACTACGACCGACTCAAGGGCCGCGAAACCGATTAGTGTTTCCGGCCGCGCTGCCACTCCCGATACGCCTCGCTCTTGCCCAGGCCGCGGGCTTTGGCTACACGCTTCAGGGCGTCCTTCTCGCTTAGACCCTCTCGCATCGCAAGGGCAACCTCTTCGGCGAGGCGAAGCTCCTTTGCGCCCGGTGCTGCCTGGGCAGCTCCAGGTGTGACTCGCCCATCGAGGAGCAGCACCATCTCACCCCGCAACGAGGGTCGCGCCTGGAGTCCCGCCCGGAGCGCGGCGGCTGGGCCCCGGACGAACTCTTCATGCAACTTGGTGAGCTCACGCCCAAGCACGACATTCTGCTCGGGCCCAAACACCGCAACCACATCGGAAAACGTCTCCAGGATGCGGTGGGGGCTTTCATAGAAGATCTGGGTTGCGCCCCCGTCCGCGCCGGAGGTCATCTGTGTACGCACCTCCTCCAGCTTTGTGCGACGTTGGCCTTCCTTGGCGGGCAGAAAACCGTGAAATCGAAACTGTGCGGAGGGAAGCCCGCTTGCAATCAGAGCACTCAGCGCTGCATTGGCGCCCGGGACAGGGAAGACGCTGATATCGGCCTTGAGAGCCGCCCGAACAAGCGTCTCACCAGGGTCCGCGATGCCCGGCATGCCCGCGTCACTCACTACGGCAACGCGTTCCCCCGCCTGTAATGCGTGGATGAGCTCCTCGGCACGTTCCTGCTCGTTATGCAGGTGGTAGCTGACCAACGGTCTGCGAATCCCAAAGTGGTTCAGCAGCTTCTGCGTTTGCCGGGTATCTTCGCAGGCGATGCGGTCCACACTCCGGAGCACGCGCAACGCCCGGAGGGTGATGTCTTCTAGGTTGCCGATGGGCGTGCCGACGAGATAGAGACCCGGTGCCAGAATGGGGTCAGAGCTCATTGCCGTGCCCGCTGGCTCTTCTGCGTCGACGAAGCTGGCCAGCTCCACCTCGCTCACAGGGAATCGCGCTCGGGTTGAACCTGGGTGAGGCGGATCTGGCCCGCCGCCCGTTCAACGCCAACGGGGGTCAGGATACCGACCATGGCCCCGTCTTCCACTACCGGGACAAACTCGCCCGCACCCAAAGCTGTCGCACGACGAAGCGCTTCGCCGATCTTTTCCCCAGGCCCCACGGACTGAAAGGATCGCGACATCGCACCCTGAAGGAAGCTGTCGCCATCGGTTCGCAGGCGTACCGTGAGCGCGGCGCGGGAAACCCAGCCAACGAGGCGCTCGCCCCGCAGAACCGGGAACAGATCCTGGGCTGTGTGCGTCGTCTGCCGAAGCGCGTCCCGTAGCGTGCTCGACGCACTCAAGGGCTTGAATTCCGTCAGCATGACGTCACGTACGCTGATCGTAAGTGCCTCAGCCGAACCCACGCGAGAAGCACGGTGCACATAGCTTGTCAGCAGGATCGTCAGGCCTACCAGGACCGGCCACAGTAGCCCGAACAGAATGCCGGAAACGACGAATGCAAAGGCAAAGGCGGTGCTCATCCCAAAAGCCGCGCCCGGACGGGCAGCCTTCGGTATATCGGCGTTCTTCTCCTGCACTGGGACCTGCGGGCGTAGAAAACGCCGCGTCGGAAGTGCAGCTGACGGAAGCAGATTCACGACACCAACAATCGCCTGCAGCCACACAGCGCTGCGCAGGATGTGCTCGATTGTGATCCAGGGCTGGCTGAACAGCCTGACATGAGGATCGATGCCGTACGCAAAACCGAGCAGCAGAAGAGCGATGACGAAGTTCGCCGCTGAACCCACAGCGCTGATGGCCCGGGTAGAGCCACTGGGCAGGCCTCCCGGCCGCGGAGCAAGCGCCATCACGCCACCAACGGGAAGCAGAAACAGGGCGCGCACCGGCAATCCCAGGTAGGCGGCGGCAATGGCCCGTGCCACCTCTCGCGCCATCACGGCAAAGGCCAGGGCCAGCCAGAGCGCTACCCCGCGCAGAAGACTGCCCGTGGTCACAGCCGAGTAGCCGGCGGCCAGCGCCAGAAGAAGGAACAGAGAGATGTGAACGCGGACATGCACGCCGAGCCATCTTCCTGCAGGTACGGAAAAGTGAAGCACACCTAGATTGTAGGGCTCAGGCGGTGTACGCACTTCGGAAAGCCTGAGGCGGTTTGTCGAACGGCCAGACGGCGACCGTTATGCTGGAGGACAATGCGCGTGATCGGTGGCCAGTTTCGCTCTCGGGTACTTGTGGCTCCTCCAGGGAATTCGACGCGACCGACCAGTGATCGTCGACGGGAGACGCTCTTTAATGTGATCGGACCGCGCCTGGAAGGTGCGCGCTTCGCCGACCTGTATGCAGGCGCAGGAGCGGTCGGCATTGAGGCGCTCAGCCGGGGGGCCGCGTCCTGCCTTTTTGCCGAGCGTGGCCCGTCAGCCATCGCTGCCATTCGCAAGAATCTAGAGGGGCTCGGGGTATCGCGTCAGGCCATCGTCGAGACGCGCTCTGTGGCGCGCGCCTTGGCAGACGCCATTCGGGATGGCCGTCGCTTTGACCTGGTGTTTCTGGATCCCCCATATGAAAATGCGGCCGACTACCAAGCCACGCTCGGGTACCTCGCGGAGCAGCACGGAAACCTGCTGGCTGAGAACGCGCTTGTGATTGCGGAGCACGCGAAGACGGCGCCCCTGGCCAAGAGTTTCGGGGCCCTGGTCCGCAGCCGGGTGCTGGAGCAGGGGGACGCGGCACTGAGTTTCTACTCCGTTGATTTGGCGGACCCACCGAAGGCTCCATAACCTCCGCCCTGGTGGGATCCCGTTTGCAGATCGATGGTGAATGGGACGTCTTTGTCCGAGAACATTTCCCAGCCCACACCATGAAGAAAGCCACCCTCAACAGAGCCGAGCGTGATCCCTTCCCAACTTAGCCGGCCCGTGCGCCAGCGCACCCCTTCGGCTCCGAGCGCCAGAACATCATGGAAGCCGGCGAGCAGTAGGCAGCCGTACTCGGGCAAGGCCAGCAGGGCTGTTACAGGCCGTTGTTCCAGTAGGAGGGAGCGATCCGGCCGGCGCGTGTCGATGTGGTACGCATAGCCGCCTGCGACCGCGACCATGTGATCCGGATCGGGGCTGGACCAGATGCCGGACGGCAGCGAGGGATCGCGGAAGCCCAGCGCGCAGGTCGCCATGAAGTTCCCGCCTGTGGTTGGCTTCACTGAGATCAGCAGTGCACCGCGATTCAGTGCATCCTCCTCCCCGGGCACGTGCTGTGGGTAGATGAACTGGCGTACAGGAGCAATCAGCGGCGCTTTCGGCAGCACCTGTGCAGACCAGCTGTGCGGAAAGGCGTCGACACCCCCATCCTGACTCATCGAAGGTGCTCCCATCCCGCAGCAGGAAGGGGCAGACGTTTGCCGTTGCTTTCCACAAGAACGACTCGAGGCCGACCCTGCCTTCGCTCCACAATGGTGCCAATCTCTGTAACCGGCACGTCCTTGAGGGTGCGGCGCAGTCCTTTGCCTGGAGGCACGGTGAAGAGGAGCTCGTAGTCTTCGCCCCCGTGGAGCGCCATCTGCATAGCCTCAGGGGGCGCCTTTTCGGACAGTAGGGAATGCATCGGGAGCTTTGCCGCATGGATCTCGGCCGCGACGCCCGATGCCTCGCATAGGTGATGGAGGTCAGTAGAGAGGCCGTCGCTTAGATCGATAGCCGAAGTCGCGGTGCGGTCTCGGAGCAGCTTCTGCCCGGCGCCCAACCTTGGTTCCGGAAAGAAGTGGGGCTGGGGTCCTGCCGGTCTGCCGGCCAAAACCGCAGTGTTTCTCTTCGCGCCCCGCGTAAGCGTCTCGAGCTGTGCTGCCGCCCCGCCCAGAGCTCCGGTGACGAAAATCCGATCACCCACGCGTGCACCGTCCCGTCGCAGCGCTTGTCCCTGCGGAACCGCCCCGAGCAGCACGATGTCCAGGAGCAACTCATTTCCGGGGGCCTCCCCGGTATCGCCGCCGGCCAGTGGAACGGACGCCCGCTCGGCCGACGCGAGAAGGCCGTCCAGAAAGGCAGCTAGCCAGGCCGTGTCCCGGGCGAGAGCGCGTGGCAGCGCCAGGGAAAGAAAAGCTGCTACCGGGCGCGCTCCCATGGCGGCAAGATCGCTGAGACCTCGCGCCAGCGCACGATGACCGATCGATTGCGCGCTGTGCCAGCTTCGCCGAAAATGCCGGCCCTCTAGGGAGAAGTCGGTTGTTACCACGATCTCCTCACCGTGACGCGGCCGCAGAATGGCGCAGTCGTCTCCGATGCCCAGGCGCAGTTCGCCTCGCCCTGACCGCTTGGCTCCGGCGGCCCGGCTCGCGATAGTGCGAATGATCCCCAGTTCGCCGCCGGCGCCACGTCCGGGGATCGTTCTCTGCTTCGGCAGTTTTTTGCCTGCACTCACCAGACCAGCATAGCGTCGCTGTCAGCCTCATCCTGCTTCCCGAGCGGAACCGAAAACGAAAATGCGAAGTCGGAATCTCCATTTGTCGATACGATTCCAGTCCGTTACCATAGTCATGTAGTGCTTCACCTCTGCGCGCCCTGTTGATCCTGAGCGCTTTCTCCTTCGCGGTTCGGCCATTCCAGAGATGGCGTCGAAGATGTACCAGTCCGGGCTAGATACGTATTCATGCGAAAGCGCTACATCGTTTATGTAACTCGAGCGGAGAACGGCGAGACGGATCGTGTTTCGGTCCCTATGCGCTACGTGTACGCGTTTGTAGCCTCCGCTCTGGTAGGTATGTTTACGATTGCAGGTCTGGCGGGTTCCTACGGCCGCATGCTCGCAAAGACAGAGACGACCAATCACCTTCGGCATGAATTAGCCCAAAGCCGAAGTGATTACGCGCACCTTGAAAAGACGGCTCATGAGCGGGATGTGCAGGCAGCCAGCCTCGGATCGCTCGCCACGGAAGTTTCCGCTATCTATGGGCTCACCGCCGGAAGGCTGACGTTCGCACACGGTCGTGCGTTGCGCTCCAGCAAGGCGCCAGCCAGCGCCGGTGCGGCCCGGGCAGCGTTGAAAGATGACACAAGCTTCAGCGATGACAGCTACTACAAGTCGCTGGACACGTTTTATGCACTGCGCAGTACGGCTCACACGGGAATCGTTCCGCCAGCGCAGGCCGTCAACGCCAGCCTGGGCGCGCGCGGTGCTCTGGGAGAGCTTGCAGGCGGGCTAGATCTTGGAACGACTCTTTCCGGTGCCAACATCCCGGATATGTGGCCCATTCTGGGACCCATCAACTCCAGTTTCGGTCAGCGTGAGGATCCGGTACTGGGACTTGGAACGGGCGAGTTCCATAAAGGCATCGACATTGGCTCGCCGAACGGTACACCCGTCCACGCACCGGCAGCCGGCCGTGTGCTGAAGGCGGGGCTTGGCAGCGGGTACGGCAACGAAATCGAAGTGGATCACGGAAACGGAATCGTCACTGTTTACGGACACCTCTCCGGGTTCAACGTGACATCGGGTCAGCAGGTTGTGAAAGGAGAGGTGATCGGCTACGTGGGCCACACGGGCCGCGTCACCGGACCACACCTGCACTACGAGGTACAGGTGCGGGGTATCGCTGTAAATCCTCACAAGTATCTTCGATCCACGATGGCGGACCTTGGCGGCAGCGCCGCCGCGGGCTCTTAGAAGGGTGGCCAACCAGGTTTAGAGGGCTGTTTGCCCGGTAGCGCGCGCTTGCACGCACGTACATCTTCGGCGATCAACAGCAAATCCTTGACCGTTCGTGCGACGAGGGGGAGACTGGGGGACAGTCTTTCCTCTTCCCGGAGAAATCATGAGCAGCACAGGACCTGACCTCGCTCAGATCAAGGCCGCGATGCGCGCGCAGTGGACGGCCGGAGACTTTGGCGTCGTCGCCAAAACTGTCTCTGCCGGTGCGGAGGCGTTTGCGAATCGGCTTGCACTTGAACCAGGGCTCCGTGTCCTGGATGTTGCATGCGGGACCGGCAATCTTGCCCTACCGTTAGCTCGCATGGGCTGTCAGGTCACCGGCCTCGACCTCGCGCCCAATCTCCTGATGCAAGCGCGGGAACGCGCTGCCGCTGAACATCTGGAGGTCAGCTTCGATGAAGGCGATGCCGAGCAGTTGCCCTATGCCGATGCTCAGTTCGACGTTGCCGTTACGATGTTCGGCGCCATGTTCGCCCCGCGGCCGGAAGTTGTAGCTCTGGAACTGGCGCGCGTACTGAAGCCCGGCGGTCTGCTGGCCATGGCGAACTGGAATCCGGAGAGTTTTTCCGCTGCCATGTTCCGTGTCAGCGCGCGCCACGTCTCCCCGCCACCAGGCTTGCCTCCGCCCGTTCTCTGGGGAGATGACACTACGGTTCATCAGAGATTGGCTCCCCATTTTCACGAGATCCGAACGGAACTGATCCCCATTGACTTTGACCTGCCGACAGACGCGGCAGGAGCGGTGAGCTTCTTTCGCCAATACTTTGGGCCCACCCAGGTCGCGTTCAGCCGTCTCGATCCAGAAGGGCAGAGCGCTTTCGCACGCGATTTGGAAGCTCTCTGGTCGGGCGCCAACGTGGCCCCCGACCCGTCCCGCAGCACCCTGGTTCACAACGAGTACCGGCAAGTGCTTGCAATCCGAAGTTGATCGCTGCTCCTTGACGCGTATTGCAAATCGCAATATCCTTGGTTGCGCACCGCGACCGATCATGAAGCTCAGCGAAAAACTCGGATACCTGCGAGAGGTGGAAGGCAGCCTTCGGGGTCTTGGCAGAGCGCTGACGCAAGGGGAGTTGGTCCGTGCGTTACGGGAGGAGCTTGAGGAGTCGCTCAGTCAGAGCTACCTCTCCCAGATTGAGTCGGGGGCTCGCCCGCACCTGACGAATACATCGCGGATGCTGTTGGCTCGCTTCTTCAAAATTCACCCCGGATACCTCGTCGACGACCCCGAGGGTTACCACGCGGAGTTGCTGTCCGATGCGCGACTCAGCGAGGACAAGCTGGACACGTGGCTGATTGGCGGGGCCGAGCGATTCCGCAAGGATCCTGAGCTACGGCAGGCATTGCTGACAGTGGCCAGGCATGAGGATTCGCGCCAGTGCCTGCTTTTGCTGGGAAGTATCCTCGACGCACCAGAGCTGACCGCGCGACTTCCGGAACTGCTCCGGCGCTACGCAACCGCTGGTATCGCTGAGGTGAGTACGCCTTCTTTGAGGGCGAAGACTTCGGTTAGCAATACAGAATTCTCCTGCAACGGAGGCACATCATGAGTGCTATCGCCCACTTCGACTGGAACGTCATTTACCTCACCTGCTTCGGCGTCGGACTGGCGTTGAGCCTGCTCGCCTTTGCTGGCGGTTTTCTTCACCTCCATATCGGGCATTGGCATTTCGGCGGCCATGGCCAATTGCTCAGCAAAGCCGGGTACCACGGCCATCCCACCGCGCAGATGGCTCCGTTGAATGGCTTCACGGTTGTGGCCTTTCTGTGCTGGTTTGGTGGGACGGGGTACCTGCTCACACATGGTGGCGTGTTGGCCTGGGCTCTGGTTCTTGGTTTTTCCGTGCTGAGCGGCCTTGCGGGGGCCGGGCTTGTGTTCTGGTTTTTGGCCAAAGTGCTTCTGCCGCGCGAACGCACACTGGAGCCGGCAGATACGCCGATGGTCGGTGTGCTCGGCCGGGTCAGTGCTTCCGTTCATGCAAACGGGGTCGGAGAGATGCTGTACACGCAAAATGGCGCGCGTCGCTCCATGCCGATCTGCTCTGACGACGGTGCGCCGATAAGCCGAAACGCAGAGGTCGTCGTATTGCGCTACCAGCGCGGCATCGGCTATGTACGCCGCTGGGATGAGCTGCAGCACAGCCTCATGGGGGACGACGCCCCAGCCGCGCGCAACGCGGAGTAAGCCGAAGCTTTCCTACCGCACCTGAAGGCAGCGGCGCGGTCTGCAGCAAACGCAGCACGGCAAGACAGTACGCAGGAACCCTCTTGGAGAGGGGACTCCATGTCCTTGAACATATACATCATCGTCATCGGGCTCATTGTTCTTTTCACCCTGATCCTCATGGGCACGCTGGCCCGCCTCTTCCGCAAGGCCGGCCCGAATGAGGCGCTCATTGTCTATGGCATGCGTGGGCAGCGCGTCGTAAAAGGGCACGGGACGTTCATCTTCCCGATGGTGGAGCATGCGAGGCTGCTTTCCCTTGAGCTGATGAGCTTTGATGTCGCACCGCAGCAGGACCTGTACACCAAGCAGGGCGTGGCCGTGACCGTGGAGGCCGTGGCGCAGATCAAAGTGCGCTCCGACGCAGAATCCATCATGACCTCGGCTGAACAGTTCTTGTCGAAGACACCCGCAGAGCGCGAGGGCCTGATCCGCCTCGTCATGGAAGGCCACCTGCGCGGCATCATTGGCCAACTCACGGTTGAGCAGATTGTGAAAGAGCCGGAGATGGTCGGGGAGCGCATGCGGGCAACCTGCTCGGATGACCTGAGCAAGATGGGCCTGGAGGTCGTGAGCTTCACGATCAAGGAGGTCCGCGACAAGAACGAGTACATCACCAACATGGGCCGTCCCGACATTGCGCGCATTCGCCGCGACGCGGAGATTGCGTCTGCAGAAGCTGAGCGGGACACCGCCATCCGCCGGGCCATTGCTCTGCGCGAGGCGGCCGTGGCGAAGGCTGCAGCTGACCAGGAACGAGTGCTCGCGGAAACCATGTCGATGGGCAAACAGGCCGAGGCGCAGCGCGACCTGGACATTCAGAGGGCTACCTTCGCCGAGCAGTCCCGTCGTCAGCAGGCCCAGGCTGACAAGGCCTACGAACTGCAAACCAACGTCATGCAGCAGCAGGTCATAGCCGAACAGGTGAAGGTGCAGCAGGTTGAGAAGGAGGCACAGGTCAAGGTTCAGGAAGCCGAGATCCAGCGCAACGAGCGTGAGCTGATTGCGACTGTCTTGAAGCGCTCTGAGATCGAAAAGAAGCGCATCGAGAACATGGCCAACGCGGAACGCGCACGTCTAATTGCCGAAGCAGAGGGCCGTGCGCAAGCCATCCGTACACAGGGCGAAGCGGAAGCCTCCATCATCTTCCAGAAGGGCGAGGCCGAGGCGAAGGCAATGAACGTCAAGGCTGAGGCTTACCAGGGATGGACGCAGGCTGCTGTCGTCGACAAGCTGATCACCAACATGGCTGACGTGGTGCGCGCGATGGCGGAACCCCTCTCAAAGGTGGACAAGGTGACGATCATCTCCACCGGCGACGGGGATGGCATCGGGGCCAGCAAGCTCACGGGCGACCTCACCAAGATTGCCGCACAGGTTCCGGCCCTGTTCGAGGCGCTCAGTGGCATGAAGATGAGCGACCTGATGAGCAACGTCAAGAGCATGGCGCCAAGAACGGACGGCAATGCAAACCACGCTGCGCCCGTGACGCTGGACGGAAATCCCCCGAAAGCGAACTAACCGTTCGCCTGTGTACCCGGCACGGCAGCCCCCGCCGCCAGCCGGGTACATACGGCGGAAGGAGGGAACTCATATGGCACTTATGGAACGCGTAGCCACCCTGCTTCGCGCAAACGTCCATGAGCTTGTGGAGCGGGCAGAAGATCCCGAAAAGATGCTCCAGCAATTCGTACTCGATATAGAGAACCAGCTCCTCCAGTTGAAGACGCAGGTGGCTATCGCGCTGGCCGATCAGCACCTGCTTGAGAGGAAGACGCAGGAGCAGGAGCAGGTCGTCGCTGCCTGGCACTGCGAAGCCGAACTCGCGGTCATCAAGGGGAACGATCTGCTGGCTCGGGCCGCCCTGGAACGTGCGCTGGATCAGGAGAAGACCCTGGAGGCCCTGCGCGCGCAAGCTGCAGATGGGACAGTCGAGGCCGCTGCACTCCGCGTTACCTATTCCAAACTGCAGGGCAAGCTAGCTGAGACGCAAACAAGGTGCGAGTTGTTGATCGCTCAACATCGCCGTGCGCGCATGGTCAGCAGAGCGACCAAGACCGAAGCTCTCGTTGGAGGAGGCGCCAAGCATCGGTCCCGTTCCCGGGCGGTCAAACGGCTTCATGCCGTCACCGGTGAGACAGAGGCTCAGGATGAGGCAGCGGCAGCGCTTCCCTCGGCAGATTCTCTGGAGCGGCTGGCTCGAATGGAAAACGACCATCGCGTGGAACAGCTGTTGTCCGATCTGAAGAGCAAACAGCAAAGGCTCCTCCCAACCGGGTAAACGGTGTTTAAGGCTTGGTCTGCTGCAGTGCCGTTCGATACGCCGTGTGGAAGCTGTTCACGCAGGTCACGCCGGCTTTGTTCTTTGCTTCTTCTGTTTTGGTTGAGTAGAACGGCGTTTCAGCGTCTTTGAAAAACGCCTTCATGGCAATCGTCGATCCGAAGGACATGCTGTAGCCGTAGCTTGTGTTCTTACCGTCATCATCGGTCTTCTGCGTGTCGCGTCCGTCATGTTGCCGCGTCTTCTCAAAGCGGAGGGTCACCTCGGCGAGTTGGGGATCGCTCACGACCTTGAACTGACCCCAGGAAGCGAGAGCCTCTGCAGCCCCCTTTTCCACGCCGGGTGTCCGGGTGTCGTTGATGATCGCAACGGTCTTTGCCGCAAAGATTCCAGGTGGAAAAGCGTCTGCGTGGGTCTGGGTTTTACCTGGGATTGCAAGGAAGTACATGAGCAGGAAGATGACGTTGTACAGACGTTTCATAGCGACTCGACCTCAGCTTCCCAGCAGGGTAGCAGCTTGTCTGCTGACCGAAAAGTCGTTGTTTCTCCTGATCATCGCAAGCTCGTTTTGCAGAGCACACATAGGTCTGCCAGTACACTGATTCGTGCAGATGCGTACCGTCAACGCAGTCCGATACATCACCTCGTTGCGAGAGGGTGGGTCACTGCCTGCTCTTGTTGAGGCCGACGACGGGAAACGCTATGTCGTGAAGTTGCGGGGCGCCGGGCAGGGCCCGCTCGCTCTGGTGGCGGAGGTCTTTACCGGCGAGATCGCTCGCCTGCTAGGGCTGCCGATGCCTGAGCTTGCGTTCGTGAATCTCGATGCGGCGTTCGGTCGGCAGGAGCCTGATCCTGAGACCCAGGACCTGTTCAAAGCTTCTCGGGGGCTGAATGTAGGTTTGGAGTTCCTCCCTGAGGTCACAGTGTTCGATCCTGCGAGCGGCGACAACGCTGACCCAATCATTGCCTCCCGCACGGTTTGGCTGGATGCTTTCACGCTGAACATCGATCGGACGCCCCGGAATGCCAATCTGCTGGTCTGTCGGGAGAAGCTATGGCTCATCGACCACGGTGCGTCACTCTATTTTCATCATCACTGGCCTGCTGCCGGGGAAAAAATCCATTCGCCGTTCAGTGCGATCCGCGAGCACATACTGCTGCCCTGGGCGACAGACATAACGAACGCCCGCGCTCACGCCCATCAGCAACTCACTGACGAGCAGTTGCGAAGGGTGATTGCCCTTGTACCGGACGAGTGGCTGGTGCGGGAGGGTGAAGACCGCACGGCCGAGCAGGTGCGCGGCGCATACCATTACTTCTTCACAGAGCGTCTCGACCACTCCGTCATCTTTGAAGAGGAGATTGCTCGTGCGCGAAGCTAAGGCCTACAGCTATGCGGTCTTTCGTGTGGTGCCGCGCGTAGACCGAGACGAATTTATCAATGCCGGCGTCATCCTGTTCTCCCAGGAGCACCGATACCTGGGCGCATGGGTACACCTCGACGAGGCGCGTCTGAGAGCGCTGGCGCCGGACGCCGACATCTCGGCCATCTCCCGGCACCTGGACGTTGTCCCCAGGATCTGCGCGGGGGAAGCGGGTGCCGGCCCCATTGCCACCCTGTCGCAAAAGGATCGGTTCCACTGGTTGACGGCGCCACGCAGCACGATGATCCAGATCTCACCCATCCGCACCGGGATCACGGCCGAACCGGCCCAAGCCCTCGAGCACCTGGCGCACGAACTAGTCTTGTAGCCCGCAGCCTGCCTTTACTTCTGCGTCAGCTGCGTCTGAACGGTGCAGTTCACCAGGTGGTAATCGAAGTTGGCCGGACCTACGGAGACACTCAGCTCTGACGGCAGCTGGAACGTACCCACAGTCGCATAGCCCACCTTCATCGTGACTTCTACGGGCTGTGCCGTCGGAGGCTGCTTGTAGCTACTACTGACTGCCGTAAGCAGCAAGCCATGCGCACTCGGGGAGAACGTCGGCGTGATAATGCTTTCCAGCGTGGGCGTTGTGACACGTACTGTCTTCAGGAGGAGGTTGCTGTCATAGAGCTCCTCCGCAAGACCTGGTCCTGTACGGACGGCAACATGGTAGCCATCGCTCGTGCGTTCCGTAGTCGCCCTCGCGTCCAGGGTGACCAGGTCGCCTGTGGCGAAGCTGTTCCAACTCTGGAAGAAGCCGGACCAGACCTGTTGCATCCCTTCGCGGATCTTGCCAACAGAGGCCTCCGCATCCTCGGGCGCAGGGGCAGGGGCGCTCCAGTGCAGTTCACCACCGCCATGCAGGTCATCATCGATACTCATCTGAATTGTCTTCAGGTACTTCAAGCGGCTGTCATCGTCCGGCACGGCCTGGTTGCTGGCCTTTTGGATGAACTCTTTCCAATCAAAGCCCACATCGCAGTGGAAGCTCTTCAGCCCACTGTCCACGGGCGTGTAGTACAGCCCGCGAGCCTTGGCAAGGGCCGCCGCCGGCGGCGAGCCTGTGGCGTTCTGCCCGGCAAACTGCCGGGGAGAAACCATCAGGCTGAGGAGGAAACCGCAAAGGGCTGTTTGAAAGGAAGGCATGCGCCCTCATGCTACCGCATGCAGTGCAAATGCCTGGCACGCGCAATCCCTCGGTTCGACTAGGGTGTGCTGCCTGCAAGATCTTCTGCCCTTCGACGCAGCTCTGCGAAGGCTATGGGGGAATACGCGGCGTGGGTTGACCACTGGACTCGCCCGGTCCGGTCCACGAGCATGACGTAGCCTGCCTCAGGCTGGTCTTGCGCGTAGCCAGCGACGCGCTTCCACGCATCTTCATCTTCTGTCAGTGGAAGGAAATTGGGCTTCAGCACATCCGGCACTTCATGCTTGACTGCCCGGAGAACGAGGGGGCGCATGAAGCCAGGAACCTCGGCCAGCATCGCCATATCGTAAAAGCCAATCCACCCGGGCTTGGCCAATTGCGTGCGTACCGGACGCTCCCAGGCAGTCGTTGCATCCTGGGAATGTCGGCCGAAGCCGAGAATCAGGACTGTAGCGCGAGCCGGGAGACCGCCGGGCAACGAGATTGCCTGCCCGCTCAGATTGTTGACCTTGGTCACGGGTATGGTCCGTGCGCCCTGCGCAAAGACAGGCTGCACGCAGCAGGCCGCCATCGCGAGGAGAACAACCGGGTAGTTGCAATGCTTACCTGCCATTCGCCCCCGAACTGTCTGCTACATAGGTGACCCGCCCTAGAGTGTTCGGGCCATCGTCAAGCACGAGCAACGAGCCACTCTTGGCTACAGTGACGCCCACAGGACGTCCCCAATCCTTACCCTCAGCTGTAACAGAGACGGTCAAGCGATCCTCGTACGCGCCAGTCGCCCTTCCTGTCAGCGCGATCCCAACTCCAAAGCGGCCGAGAGCAAGCAAGGATCTTAGCGGGGACATACACGACTCCGGCAAATTGATGCCTCGGGATAGGATGCAGCCGCGGACGCGAGGCCGGGCGTCCACACCCGAAAAGCTGCCAGATATCGATGAAGTTCAGTGCTGTTCTTCGCTGACCTGGGACGGCCTGGACTCGCCAGAGACATCCGCGGCTGCCGCAGCCTGGGCGCTGTTAGCGTCAGCCGATAGCTGACGTGCTTCTTCGACGCTGGCGTTTGCCGTAAGAACAGCGCGATTCGCTTTTTGAACGATCTTGGCCGAACTCAGCACGGCACGCATAGCGGCATCACGCGCGTCATGTGGTCCATCGGCACTCGCGAGACCCCGCAGGATGCTCAGGATGTTCCCAACGGCTTCCGCGGTGTGCTGCGCAGCCAGTGCATCGGGTGCAAGCTCCTCCACCCGCACGTGCACCGCGCCGCTGTAACGCAGGCTGGCAATCAGCTGGGTGTCGACGGGCACGGGCAGGGCAAAGCCCATCACGGACAGGAAGCCATGCTCGCTAAAGGGCAAACCGATCCGGCCGATCCCCCACGCCTGGGAAAGAAGGGGTACCTGGCCGAAGCGCGCCGCCAGCAGTGATGAACCCGGACGCCAAAGGGCGGCTGCCCGCGAGCGATCCAGGATGGAGTGAATCTGCTCCGAAGTCGGTGCATTCGAGGCGGCGACGATGTCATAACCGAGGACCGCAATCCTCAACGTCCGCCCGGCAACCGGGATGCTGTAGACCTCCCGGTCCCCGTAGGTCTCGCTGGATTGCGCCAGCGTCGCAAGGTACCGCCGGAGCCGGCCCGCATCGAAGTGGCCGATAAACACTTCGCTATACGCTACGTCCCCATTTGGCCCGCGCGGATCCGGCATGCGGTGCAGGGCAAACGCCACACTGTCCAGGTCACGTTCCGGTAGTATGCCGGTGGCGTCGATAAAGGCCTGAAAGTCACGGCTGCGGTGAACCGGCGCTTGGGTCGTTGATGCGGACTCGAACCGGGTCAGTGCGCGCAAGGGACGCAGGTTTGCGTAAAGAATGGCGTCGCTCTCCGGAAGCAGCCTTGCCGCCTCTGGAGGTGCCTTGGCGCGCAGGAACAACAGCACACCCAGTGCCGCGAGCAGGCTGACACCTACCCACATCGGCCAGCGTGATTGTTTGCGCGCCGTCATTCGGGGATCGAGAAAGTGAAGATCTTGCCGGCGTTGGAAAGCCCGGGCACGTTGGACGAACCCGGGGGGAGTACGCCGTACTCACCCTTTTCTATGTCGACGGGCACCGTGAAGGTGTACATGCTCTTTGCGACCTTCACCGGGTGGAATTCCAGATCATTTCGCTGCGATCCGGTTTCGGAGTGGAATAAACCACCCGTCTTGACACGGAAATCGCGACTGCCTGAATGCTGGTCCAATCGCAGGAAGTCATACTCCTCGGCCTGCGTGCCTGGCGGGGTGTAGATCAGGATGTGAACACCCGTAGCTAGCGTGAGGGGTGATTTAGGTCCATCCAGATGGCCGTTCATGTCCTGCTTTACCAGGCCGTCGGTAGCCGCATTCTTCAACCAGCCACTGGACTTGAACTGCACGCGCTCTGTCCTGAGCGGGACCCACTGCCCATCCTTGTCCTGGTAATACACCCCGATTTCGTCAACCCCCGCAGCCAGGGGCGCTGGATTGACGTCATTCGCGCCGGGCCGAATCGTCAGCCCTGCACTGCGCGCCTGCATAGCTGCAATCACCTTTTGGGAGACGCCGGCGTTCTTCAGCGCAATGAGGTCTTCCGGCGCCGTGTCGTAGGCGCTTGGCTGGGTCTGGATGGTCTGCACGATCACCGTGTCCTCCAACCCCGCCTTGCTCATTCTGATGATGGTGTCGTTCGTAAGGGCGTGCTGTCGGCTGACGTCCGCTTTGGGCATCGCCGGACCTTCGTCACCATCGCTGACCTGAGCCCTTCCGGAACGGCTCCCGCAAAGGCAGATCCCGGCAAAGCAAAAAAGAAGAGCTCGACGCGACCACCGCTCCATGCGGCTCATGCTATCACCGTTCCGCAGCTGGAAATAGACTGCACAAAGCTAGACGGGAGCGCAGCGAATCCCGTGCACAGGGAGGGTCGGAGATGGGAGACTTTTCTGTGCCCGTATGCGCCATCAGCCTCCTCCTCATTGGGCGCTCACTGTGGTATTGTCTCTCTATGCGCCGGTCGGTTTGAGCGGTGCAATGCGCTGTTTGGGCTGGCGTAGCTCAGCTGGTAGAGCACCTGATTTGTAATCAGGCGGTCGGGGGTTCGAATCCCTTCGCCAGCTCCAGATTCCGGCAGCACATTCAGGAATTTCGAAGTACTGTCAGCCTTCCGCCTGCAGTCCTCCTCGACAAATCTCACCTCTCTGGTTCGAAGCCGAGTTTGGTGTGTCTGGGAACAGGTGGAGAGTGGGCAGAGCAGGGCACAGGTGGCCGAGTGGTTAATGGCAGCAGACTGTAAATCTGCCCCTCAACGAGGTACGGAGGTTCGAATCCTCCCCTGTGCACCATTTTCTTCCTCCGTCGTCCGCGGGAGGCTTCCGTGACGATGGAGCCCAGCGGCACCGGTCGCATGGTGCTTTCGGTTCTTGTGCTGGGTTTCCTGGCCTTGGCCGTCCGGTTCACGATGGAGCCGGGAAAATACGAGCAGCTCACCTGGCTGCTTCTCGGATTTTTCGCAATCCGGGTCGTGCTCGGGTGGATGCGCTCGCGTAGGATAGTAGAGGGCAGGCGAGCGGGTCCACGTGACCGCGACGATGCCGAAGAAGGCTGATGTAGCTCAGTGGTAGAGCACTCCCTTGGTAAGGGAGAGGTCATGGG
>CAZZXY010000018.1:0-4532 GCA_964658105.1 Verrucomicrobia bacterium Tous-C9LFEB
CGATCGGCTGTTTAATTAATTAAGCAGCAAGAGCGAACTGAGGTTCGGCACTTATAGTTTTGTGAGCGATTACGGGTGTCCACACCCCGGCATGCCTCTTTGCCGCAAGCAATCCCGTCGAAGCCGTGACGCCCCCATCTTGGGTGGCCGGCACCAACATTGCGTTGGAGCGTTATCAAAGAACAATCAACCTTACGTGAGTATAGATGCGATTGGGGGTCAGCGGTTGCGGCGTGGCGTGACCAAACAAAAAAGACGCCACGAACTTTTGAGGGCTCGTGGCGGGAGGCCAGTGACGCAACTTGCTCGAGAACAGAACGTCCTCGAATGTCTCTCACCCGTTTATGGTTTCCCATATCCAAGCAATGATTAACAGTAGCATACTTCCAAGGTAGGCGACAAAAGTATGCATATTTTTGTAGATGTATCCGCAAAATTGCAGAAGGCCTATTTTGCTGCCTTTTTGGCAGTGACCCAACCGAGCTTCGTCGTTTGTCGGCTTCTGCCGAAGGCCAGCGCCCCAGCGGGAACGTCCTCCGTGATGCAGGAGCCCGCCGCGATGTAGGCACCGTCCTCAATAACGAGCGGCGCTACCAGGGTTGAGTCGGAGCCAACGAAGACGTTGTTGCCGACCGTCGTCTGATTCTTGTGAACACCGTCGTAATTGCAGGTAATTACGCCGGCACCGATGTTCACGCCCTCCCCGATCGTAGCGTCGCCAAGGTAGGTGAGGTGATTGGCCTTGGAGCCTCGACCCATCTTGACCTTCTTCGTTTCGACGAAGTTCCCCACATGAGCGGCGGCGCCGATCTCGCTGGCGGGGCGCAGATGAGCATAGGGGCCAAGGAAAGCGCCGTCACCGACCGTTGCGTGGTCAAGGATGCAGCCGTTCCGTACCAGGACGCCGTCGCCAAGCTCGCTGTTCTGGAGGACGGAGTAGGAGCGGATATGGCAGTTCGGGCCGATGCGGGTCTTCCCAAGCAGCTGAACGAAGGGTTCGATGATCGTGTCTGCGTCCACCTGAACGTCCGCGTCGATGACGCAGGTATCCGGGCGGAAGATGGTGACACCCGCTGCCATGAGGCGGCGAGCTGTTTGGAGCCGCATGGAAGCGTCAAGGTGCATCATCTCGACGATGGTGTTCGCGCCAAGAACCTCGTCGACGCTGTCGGCGCTGATGGCGATGACACGTTGGCCAGCGGCGCGGAGCAGGGCGGCGACGTCGGTCAGGTAAAGCTCGCCGTGGGCGTTGTTGGTCGAGAGCCTGTCGAGCTGACTGAACAGCGCTGCGGTGTCGAAACAGTAGATGCCGGAGTTGATTTCGGGCGCCGAGAGCTGGTCGGGACGAAGTGACTTCTGCTCGACGATCGCGGCGACCTCGGTTGAATCCTCATGAACACGCAGGACGCGACCGTAGCCGGCAGGATCTGGGGGGATCGCCGTAAGGATGGTCATCGCGGCGCCTTCTGCGAGATGCAGGTCGCGCATACGGGTGAGGGTCTCCGGGCGAATCAGCGGAACATCCCCGGAGAGCACGAGCAGATGTTGCGGAGGCACCTGGCCGGAGGCGGTGAAGAAGGCTTTGAGCTCCTGAAGAGCATGACCGGTGCCGCGCTGTTCGGCCTGGAGAACGAAGTGCACGCCGGTCTGTTCAACGGCAGCGCGAACACGAGCGGCTTCGTGACCGATGATGCAGAAGATGTTCCGGGGTGAAGCGACCGCCTCGGCGGCGGCGATGACGTGGAGCAGGAGGGCGCGGCCACCGACTTCGTGAAGAACCTTGGGACGCTTCGATTTAAGGCGAGTTCCTTTACCCGCAGCCATGATTGCGACGCCAAATGGTTCGGTGCTCATCTCCGGTATGGTCTCACGGCAGGGTCACAGATGCGCGCGAGTCGATGTGCCACAAGGGTTGCAGTCTAGCTGCGGCAGAGCTCGATCAGGGTGGCGCCGTAGCGCTCGAGCTTGTCAGGACCGAAGCCGTTGATGCCGGACAGGTCAGCGACCGATTGTGGCTGGATCGAGGCGATCTGCCGCAGGGCGGTGTCACTCAGAACAAAGAAGGAGGGCAGTCCGGCGGCGGCGGCCTGCTCCGAGCGCCAGCCCTTGAGTGTGGATTCCAGCTGCTGCTGCGCCGGAGACAGGGGAAGCACCGGGATCTTCGCCGCGGTAGGCCTTAGCGCTCCATCGGAGGATGAGGGAGTCCGTTGGGTGCGCGAGATCGCGCTTCGCTCACGATCCGTTAGGACAACCGGCTGGGCAGGGATGGTCTTTTCCGATCGCTTCGTTGCGACCGATACCGGCGCGGAAGGCTCGGGTTCCAGACCCTTGCAGATCGCCAGGAGGTCCGCGCCGTAGCGATTGCTCTTCTCCTGGCCGATGCCCCGGACAGCTTCCAGCTCGCGAACGTTGGAGGGTTGAGCGATTGCCAAGGATCGCAGGACGGAGTCGTGGAAGACGGTGAAAGGCGGAACGCTTTGCGCGCGAGCGATGGCCAGACGCCACTGCTTCAGGCGCGCCTCTATTTGCGACTGCTCGTCAGTGAGCGCTTCGGTGTCGTCGGTGGACCTGGGGGTTCGTTTGTTACCTGAGGAGCGTGAGCTTTTCGGGGATGCTGCGGCAGATGCGTCGGACCGCAACCAGATGGTATCCAGCGCGGCCTCATCCACATCGTGGCCTTCGGGTGTGAGAGCGAGTTTGCGATAGGTGATGTCACGCCCATCGTCGGAACGGAAGGTGTCGGTGGTGATGGTTAGGAGGCCGGCTTTTCCGATCGCCTCGGCAAGGCTGTCGAAGTGCCGGCGGTCTTTCCATCCCAGTTCGCTGAAAACCTTCCCGGAGGACCGTGAACTTTGGTTCAGAGCTCTGAGAAGGGCTCGGATCTCAGCACGTTCGGCTGCATTTGGCTGACGTGCGGAGGAGGCCGAGGTGTTTTCCGGACGACAGATATCGCAGACGCCACACGGCGTGCCGACATCGGTGAGATCACCGAAGTGGCGGATCAGGGCGGCCATGCGGCAGCCCGCGCCTTCGGCGTAGGCGATGATTTTGTCGATCTGCGCGCGGCGGTACTGGACCTGCCGCTCGTAGTTCTGTTTCCACGTTGTCTGTCCATTGGTGCGGACGCTGCCATCAAGCTGGGCGGTGACAGCTCCCTGGACGAGCAGCTTGTCGATGCACTGTTCTACGACCTCGCGCTCCAGTTTGAGTTGTTGCTGCAGGGCAGGAAGGGTGGTGACATCTTCACCAAGGGCTTCGAGTACGCGTTCGATGTCGTTGATGGGCGGATAGTTCTTCTCGAGCAGGAACTCCTGGGTGCGACGATCGGCGAAGCTGTGGAGGAGGACAGCCCGGGATGGCTGACCGTCACGGCCGGCGCGCCCAATCTCCTGGTAGTAGGCTTCGACCGAGCCGGGCAGTGCGGCGTGAATGACTGTGCGGACATCTGCCTTGTCCACGCCCATGCCAAAGGCGACCGTGGCGACAACCACGCCGAGTTTGCCGGAGAGGAAGGCGCGCTGCACGCGGTCGCGCGTGGCAGGGTCCAAACCAGCATGATAGGCGGATGCGGGAAAGCGTTCGTTCAGGCTGCCGGCGAGTTCCTCGGCGACTTTGCGAGACTGTGCGTAGATGATGGCTGGGCGTGCGGTCTCCCCGGACAGGAGTTTGCGCATGAGCTCGATGCGCTGCGGCTTGGAAACTTCAAGGACCTCGATGTGCAGGTTGCTGCGACGAAAGCCAGTGATGAAGACTGCCGGGTCTTGCAGGTCCAGGGCGCGCAGAATGTCCTGTTGGACGGCGGGAGTTGCCGTGGCCGTGAGCGCGATGATGGGTGAAGGGCGGAGCGCCGGGAGGAATTGACCGAGGGTCCGGTAGTCGGGGCGAAAGTCGTGCCCCCATTGAGAGATGCAGTGCGCCTCGTCAATGGCGACGAGTGCGGGTTTGCGCTTGGCCAGCATCTCCGGGAAGCCAGGGACACGAAGGCGCTCGGGGGCGATAAAAAGGAAGTCGAGCCGGCCTTCGAGGTAGGCGCGGGCAGCTTCACGCAGGTCTTCGCGGGGGAGGCCGGAGTGGATGCGCGCGACGCGGAGGTTCAGGGCGGAGAGTTTGGACGCCTGATCGTCCATGAGGGCGATCAGCGGCGAGATAACCAGGGCCGTGCCGCCCCGGGCAAGGGCAGGCAGCTGATAACAGAGGCTTTTGCCGGCACCGGTGGGCATGACGAGCAGGACGTCCCGACCAGAGGCAGCTGCCTCGCAGACAGGCTGCTGATGGGGACGGAAGTCACGGTGGCCGAAGACCTGGTGGAGGAGCCCGCGCAGGTCCGGGCTGCGTGATAGATTTTCGACTTCAGGTTGCAAGGACAGCGAACCCGAAGACTGCATCTGGGACCGGGATGGGGGCCGTGAGGGCATGCGACTCGGTTATCTTCGCATAATCTTCGTGTTGTCCGAGGCGAAAGCACAGGGGCAGCAGAACATCGGCTGCCCATTGTTCCGAAATGGAACGATTCGCTACAAAGAGAAGGGGGT
>CAZZXY010000018.1:4542-38562 GCA_964658105.1 Verrucomicrobia bacterium Tous-C9LFEB
CCCCGGCTTGACCCTTGAGGCCGACGGGTTAGGCGGACATCAGCTTGTCGGGGGTGATGGGATAGTGGCGAACGCGCTTTCCGGTAGCGTTGTAGATTGCATTCGCGACGGCCGCCATTGCGCCCGTGATGCCGATCTCACCGACACCGCGACCGCCTTGCGGATTGAACTTGCTGTCAGGGATGTCCAGCACGGTGACGTCAACGGTGTTGATGTCGCGGTTCACAGGCACATGGTACTCGGCAAGGCTCTCGTTGACCGTTCGCCCGGTGTTCGGGTCGAAGTGCGTCTCCTCTTCAAGCGCAAAGCCGACGCCCCAGACGATGCCGCCCATGAGTTGATTCATGCCGGTTTTCTTGTTGAGCAGGGTGCCGATGTCGTAGGTTGCGACCACACGCCGAACCCTGGTCATGTGCGTCGTTTTGTCGACAGCGACCTCGGCGAAGACTGCGCCCCAGGACATGCTCGTCATGGACGTGTGATCCTCGCCGGGTTCAGCGGATCCCTGGGTTTCCACGGGTTGATTGCTGTGGCGGGCCAGCAAGGCGGTGAGGTCCTCACCTTTCCCCGGCGTCTTTTTGAGAAAGACACGGCCCTTGTTGACGTCGACGTCCTCAGGAAGGGCGCCATGCACTGGAGATTGCGCGTCGCCGATGGCGAGATCGCCGAGCTTCAGTTTCAGTTGCTTGCAGGCCGCGTCCACGGCGGGACCAACGGACGCAGTGGATTGCGAGCCACCCGAAACCGGAGCCTTGGGCAGGCTTGAGTCGCCGAGTTTGACCACAATCTGGCCAAGATCAAGACCCATTGCCTCTGCGGCCGTCTGCTGCATGATGGTGTACATGCCTGTGCCGAGATCCTGCGTGCCTGAGCCGACAAAGACCTTGCCGTCGGGCATCTGGCGGGCGGTGGCGTTTGCGGCCAACCGGTTCGCAGGGTAGGTCGCAGTGGCCATGCCGTACCCGATGAGTTCGTTGCCCTCTGACGTCTGGCCCGGAACCGCGTTCCGTTTCGACCAGCCGAAGCGTTCGGCAGCCTGCTGATAGCACTCCGTGAGGTGCTTGGAGGACCAGGGAAGATCCTTGGAGGGATCACGCTCAGCGTTATTGATGATGCGCAACTGCATGGGATCCATCTTCAGCTGTTCGGCGAGTTCGTCCATGGCGATCTCGAGGACGGCAGTGCCAGTGGACTCGCCGGGTGCCCGCATGAATGTGGGTACACCCAGGTTCATGTCGACCATGCTGATGCTGGTCTGGTTGGATCCGCTTTGGTAGAGAACGCGACTCGGCCCGACAGACTCCTCGATGAAGTCCTCAAGTACCGAGGCGTGCAGGATCGCGTCGTGCTTGATGCCGGTGATCTTGCCGTCATGGTTGGCGGCGATTTTGATCATGTTGACCGTGGTCGGGCGGCAGCCCACGGGACCAAACATCTGCTCGCGGCCGAGCACGAGCTTGACGGGTTTGTTGACGATTTTGGCTGCCATGGAACAGAGAACCACATGCGACCATGCGGAGCCCTTGGAGCCGAAGCCCCCGCCGACGATGGGGCAGGAAACGTGTACGTCATCCTGCGCGATGTTCAGGGTCCGCGCCAAGGACATCCGGACGCCGGTGATGTACTGCGTCGTGTCGTAGATGTTGAGCTTCTCGCCTTCCCACCACGCGATGGTGCTGTGCGGCTCCAACGGATTGTGATTCTGAACGGGGGTGATGTACGTCTGCTCCAGTTTTACCTGCGCGGAGGAGAGCGCCTGATCGATGTCTCCGCGGTTCTCGTGGTTCGGGTCTTTGCTGCGCTGCTTGGGCGGGCGGGCCTGGCCGAGACGACCTTCGAAGTCGAGCAGGGCCGGTTTCCGGTTGTACTTGATGTTCAGCAGGGGGGCGGCCGCCATGGCTTCATTGAGCGAACGCGCGACGATGACGGCGATTGGCTGGCCGTTGTAGTCGACGTTGGTGTCCTGCAGGACGGTAAGGCTGCGCTTTGCGGGAGGCTGAGGCTTGCCGACCTGCAGTTTGGGCGCGTTGAAGGGCGTGAGCACCGCAACGACACCCGGTGAGCGCTCGGCTGCGTGCTGATCCATGGAGGTGACGGTGCCGCTGGGAATGGTCGACTGCACCATGTAGGCGTAGAGGAGGTCCTTGGAGGGGAACGGCTCCTTGAACTCGGCAACGTACTTGGCGCGTCCGGTTACCTTGGCGATGCCTTCATAGCGATGGGCTGGCTGCGGCAGAGGTTTGGGCTGAGAGTCCTGATCTTGATGGTGCATTTAAGCGTTTGCTCCCTTCGCGGCTTGCGCGAGGCCGCGTGCGATGCAGTTCTTGGCCAGCTCTACTTTGAAGGCGTTGTCCTTGTAGCCCTTGGCTCCGCGGAGGGCGAGGTCCGCAGCCTGCTTGAAGGTGGCTTCATTGGCGGGCTTGCCGACCAGGGCGTGCTCGGCTTCGGGCGAATGCCAGGGCTTATGGGCGACGCCGCCGAGAGCGAGACCGGCGGACTTGATGGTGTCGCCTTCGAGTTCGAGGCCGGCGGCTACGGAGACCAGGGCGAAGGCGTAGGACTGGCGGTCGCGGGCTTTGAGGTACCAGGAATTTTTGGCAAACCTGGCCGACGAGGCGGGCAGGGTCACGCCGGTGATGAGTTCGTCGGGATGCAGATTGGTGTCGAGTGCAGGGTTGTCGCCGGGAAGGCGATGGAACTCACGGACAGGAATCGAGCGCTTACCCTTGGGGCCCTGTACCTCGACGGTGGCGTTCAGGGCAGCCAGGGCGACGCTCATGTCGCTTGGGTTGGTTGCGATGCACGTGTGCGCCGAGGTGGCACCCCCATCGGTTTGGCCGAGGATGGCGTGAATGCGGTTAAACCCGACGAGGGCGCCGCAGCCGGAGCCGGGCTTGCGCTTGTTGCAGGAGGGAAAGGCGGTGTCGGTGAAGTAGTAGCAGCGGGTACGCTGCAGCAGGTTGCCGGCGGTGGTGGCGAGATTCCGTAGCTGGGGGCTTGCACCGGAGAGCAGCGCGAACGACAGCAAGGGGTAGTTGGCGACGATGTCAGGGTGGTTGGCGAGGTCGGAATTACGAACCGAGGCGCCGACCAGGGTGCCCTGTGCGCCCGATTGCACCTGATCCAGGCCGATGTGGTTCACATCAATGAGCGCGGTGGGTTGCTCGACGCCGTACTTCATGAGGTCGACGAGGTTGGTGCCCCCGCCGAGGAATTTGGCGCCATGGGCTGCGCCGGCGTGGATAGCGGCGTCGGGTGCCTGGGCGCGGTTGTAGGTGAACGGAATCACTGGGAGTTCTCCTGGCTGGCCCTGGGGGAGAGGGTCAGCTTGATGATGCTGTCTTGCTGGCTGGCAAATACATTGCTGGCGTGAGGGAGAAGAGGTGGGTCAGGCTGAGGTCTGGGCGACGGCTCGGACGGCGGCGACGATGTTGGGATACGCGCCGCAACGGCAGATGTTGCCGCTCATGCGCTCGCGGATCTCTTCGTCGGTCAGTGCAGGGCGCGACGTCTTGCCGGTCTCAAAGCTGACCTGGGAGAGCTCGCCATGCTTCTGTTCCTCAAGAAGAGCGGTAGCAGAGCAGATCTGGCCAGGGGTGCAGTAGCCACACTGGTAGCCGTCATGCTCGAGAAAGGCTGCCTGCACGGGGTGCAGGTGGTTCTCATCGCCAAGGCCCTCGATCGTGGTGATCTCGTAGCCCTGGGCAGCCACAGCAAGGGTGAGGCAGGAGTTCACGCGGCGACCGTCGAGCAGCACCGTGCAAGCGCCGCATTGGCCGTGGTCACAGCCCTTCTTGCTGCCGGTGAGATCGAGCTGTTCGCGCAGCAGATCGAGCAGGGAGGTGCGGGTATCCACCGATACCTGATGCTGCTGCTTGTTGATGGAAAGAGTGAGCGGAAGGGTTTGGACGCCAGCGGCGGCGGCCACCTGCGCGGTGGCGGTGGGGCTCAGGCCAGCGGCTACACCCGCGGAGACGACTCCGGAGGTGGCTAGAAATTGACGGCGGGTGAGTTGGAGTTGCGCGTCTTGTTCGACGGCAGCTTCGTCCATCTCGACATCAAGCACTTCAGAACAGGGACTCAAGGCAGCCTCTCGGTTGGCGTTGCATTTTGGCGATCAGGGATAGGACGACGACAGGCGACAGAACGAAAGACGTTCCAGAACATCCGTTTGGATGCCCTAAATGTTCAACTCGCCGCAAGCTGTGAGATCAACGCTGGAATCCGTGTGGGCCAGCGATTGCAAACGTTCTATATCGATTATGAGGAGAGGTACCGTGGGGAGAAGCACAGAAAAGAAGCTTGCCGTCATCGTCGCAGGCGCGATGTTGGCGAGCACGGTTTGGGGTCAGGAACCTGCGCGTCCACACAGGGCGGATGAGCCCGCCACGGAGACTCGCCAGGCAAACGAGCCGGAGCAGGGCAAGGAAGCCGCACAGCCGATTCCGCCGGAGAAGGCTTCCGTCACCCAGCACGTGTGGACAGCGGGCGGACACAACCTGCACTATACGGCGACCGCGGGTAACCTGCTCATCCGTGATGAAAATGAGAAGCCCAATGGCAGCCTGTTCTATGTTGCCTACACGCAGGACAGCGTGCCTGCACGGGAACGACCTGTCACGTTCTTCTACAACGGCGGTCCTGGATCGGCGACGATCTGGCTGCATATGGGCTCTCTTGGGCCGGTGCGTGTGATCACGGCGAGCCCGGAGGCGACACCCCCTGCGCCGTTCCGTTGGGTGCCAAACGAGTCGAGCCTTCTGGACAAGTCGGACCTGGTTTTCATTGATGCGCCCCTGACGGGCTTCTCACGGGCTGTGGGGAAGGGCACTGCCAAGGACTTTGCGGGCACGGATGCAGATGTTCGGGCGTTCGAGAAGTTCATTGTGCGCTACATCACGGTCAATCAGCGATGGGAGTCGCCGAAGTTCCTGTTTGGGGAGAGCTACGGAACACCCCGATCGGCGGCGCTGGTGGCAGCCCTGCAGAATGATGGTGTGGCGTTTAACGGGGTGACGCTGCTGAGCTCGATCCTGAACTATGGCGTGCGGATCCCGGGCTATGAAACGGAGGCTGTGGGCTACTTTCCGACGTATGCTGCCATCGCGTATTTCCACAAGAAGGTGCCACAACAGGGTTCGCTGGCGGACTGGGTGGAAGGAGCCCGGAAGTTTGCGCGTGGACCGTACCTATCGGCCTTGCAACAGGGAGATCGGCTGCCTGCCGCCGAGTTTGACGCGGTTGCCGAACAGGTGGCGCACTTCACTGGACTCAGTGTCGGGTATGTGAAGGAAACCAACCTGCGCATCCAGCCGAGCCGGTTTCGCAAGGAGCTGCTGCGGGGCGAGGATGAAATTCTGGGTCGCTACGACGCGCGCTTTGAGGGTTTCGACGTGGATGCAGCGGGGGAGACGCCGGGGTACGACCCGTCCGATACGGGTATCTCGGGCGCGTACGTTGGTGCGTTTCATGACTACATTCAGAGCGAACTGAAGTACATGAGTGCGGACCCTTATAACCTGCAGGGGCCGGGGCTGAATCAGAACTGGGACTTTCACCATCGGCCGTCGGGAGCCCCTGCTGGCCCGGGCACGCGCGGAGAGCAGGTCGTTCCGGATACGGCAGTCGATCTGGCGGATGCGATGAGGAAGAATCCGCACCTGAAGGTGTTCTCTGCGAACGGCTATTTCGACCTGGCAACGCCATTCTTCGCCACCGAGTTTGATCTATCGCACATGCTGCTGCCGGCGGCACTCAGGAAGAACGTGGAGTTTGGCTACTACCCGGCCGGGCATATGGTGTACCTCAACGTCGAGGCACTGAAGATGCTGCATGCGGATATGGACCGGTTTTATGACGAGGCGGTCTCGCACTGAGCAGGAAAAGGGCAGGGTTGGGCTGGTTCAGCATCCTGTAACACGGTAAAATGAACTGTTGCGATCGGGCGCGCTGGTGCGCTGCACCGGGCGCAGGGAGGAAGCAGGGGAAATGGCGAAGCGCCGTGGCAATCCAAATTGGGGTAAGCCGGAGCCGATTGGCCCGGTGGTCCCCACGATTACGTCGTTTGAACAGATTGTGAAGGAATACAAGCTGACACCGGACCAGTATGTGCGGTCGACGCGTTTGCGTGAGTGGGCTCGCCGAAATAAGAACTCCAAGTACATTCCAGAGTCACTGTTGGAGGCCTGGGGTTTCGAGATCGAGTCCACGCTGTAGTTTCACTGCAGAGGAAACGAGGCCGCCCCGCGTGGGCGGTCTTTTCGTTCGCGGGTATGCTGAGAGTGCATGAGTGAAAAGGCAAAGTTCGCCTCTATTGAGGAGGCCGTCGAGGATCTCCGGGCCGGTCGCCTGATCGTGGTGGTCGACGATGAGGACCGCGAGAACGAGGGAGACCTGACGGTAGCGGCTGAGTTCTGCACGCCAGAGGCGATCAACTTCATGGCGCGGTTCGGTCGTGGACTGATCTGCGTGACCCTGACCGAGGAGCAGGCGGATCACCTGCGGCTTTCGCCGATGGTGCAGGAGAATAGCTCGCGGTTTGGCACGGCGTTCACGGAATCGATTGAGGCGCGGGAAGGGGTAACGACCGGCATCTCGGCTGCTGATCGGGCACATACGATCCAGGTAGCAATCTCGCCGAGCTCGACGGCTCACGACCTGGCGCGTCCGGGTCATGTCTTTCCGTTGCGGGCCCGCCGGGGCGGTGTGCTGGTGCGAGCCGGGCAGACCGAGGCGTCGGTCGACCTGGCCCGGATTGCCGGGCTGACACCGGCCGGCGTGATCTGCGAGATCATGAACGAAGATGGCACCATGGCGCGCGTGCCGGACCTGGTCACCTTCTGCGAGCAGCATGGGCTGAAGATGGTCACCGTGGCCGACCTGATTCGCTACCGCATGCAGAATGAGCGTTATGTCCATCGATTCGCGGAGGGTCTGTTGCCGACGGCGCATGGCGAATTTCGCGTGATTTCCTATGAGAGCGAGATTGAAGGCGGACAGTCTCACGTGGCGTTGGTGCGCGGTGATTTGCGCAGCGCGATGCAGGCAGGTGAGGCCGTGCTGGTGAGAATGCAGCCGCATTGCCTGGCAGGTAGTGTCTTCGGCTCCACCCTTTGCGACTGCAAGACGACGATTGATGCATCCCTGAAGGCGATCGCGGAGGAGGGGCGTGGGGCCCTGATTTACCTCCATCACACGCAGCGTGGCTTCGGCATCGACCGGGCCAGCGGCGATCCGAAGCGGATTTTGTTCCACCGGAGCGGCGAGGCGCGCGAGCGCGGACCGGATCAGGAGCAGCGCATTCTGCGGGAGGTCGGTCTGGGCGGGCAGATTCTCTCAGATCTTGGAATCTGCCGGATTCGACTGCTTACGAACCACCCGACGCATGTTCCGGCGCTGCAGGGCTTTGGCATGGAGATTGTTGAATGCGTGCCGTTGCAGGCTGCGGCTTCCCACTGCTGAAGGGGTTCTTGCGTCACTGAACAATGACGGTGAGGGCCACGGATGAGGTGAGAACAGCGCCTTGTGTTGAACGCGCTGTGATCTGGTAGCTGTACGTGCCAGCCGGCGTGTAGGGTGCGCCTATGCTGCCTGGACCGCCTGCGCAGCCAACCAGGCCCGTTGCGACCAGGGCTGTGGCCAGGAGCAGGAGCACCTTCAGCGAGCGCAGCCTCGCGTCTGCCTGGCGATTTTTCCAGCCGAACAGCAGGGCGGGAAGAAAGAGCCAGTTCAACGGCAAGAGCGAGGCGGTGCTCTCCCCGCTTTCGGTCGCGATCGATACGGACCCCGTTGCCGGGCCGCCTGCCAGAGCCACCGTGGCACCCGAAAGCGAGCAGACGGCATTGGGGGCCGGGGTGATCGGGGTGCATGTCACCGCGATAGGGAGGTTGTACCCGCCCTGGGGTTTGACCAGGAAGGGAAAAGTCGCTGATCCGCCACTGCGGATGCTGGCGGCGCCCCTCGCGGCACCGTTCACAGACAGGGTGAAGCCGGGAGTCTCTGCGCCGGTACCTGACAGAGCAATGGTCCTTGGCCCGGTTGGATCGGAGCTGGCGATGGTCAACGTGGCTGTCCTTGGGCCGGACTGAAGTGGCGCAAAGGTGATGTCTGCAGAGCAGGTCTGACCAACTGCAAGCGAGAGGTCAGCGCAGGTAGAGTTCACGCCGAAGAGGGAGGCGTCCGGACCCGTCAGGGAGAGTTGGATGGAGCTCAGGTTGGCAGCTCCAGCATTCGCGATCCGCAGGGATTGCGTGACGCTCGCCCCGAGGGGAAGCGATCCGAAGTTGAGGGAGGTGCGGTCGGTGGTCAGCCGCCCTGCGATGCCGTTGCCGCTCAGTCCGACTCCGAGAGACTGCGGTGTCCCTGCGGAGGCAATGGTGAGAGACCCTGTTCGCGGACCTGTTGAGGTGGGAGTGAAGCTGATCGTGAGGGAGCAGCTTTGCATGCCGGGCAGGTCACTGCCCTGGGTGAGGCAGGTTCCCCCTGTAAGGCGGAAGTCGCCAGTCACCGTTCGGCGGCCGAGCGCTACGGGGAGGACTGTTGCGTTCCGAACCATCATGGTCTGCTGCGCGCTCGAGCCAAGGGCTACTGATCCGAAGGACAGGTCTGTCGTGCTGAGCTGGAGTGGGGCAGATGCGGCGTAGCCGAAGAGGCTGACGAAGTCGAGCGCGCTGGAGGCGTCGCTTGTGACTTCCAAGGCGGATGCATGGACAGATTCGGGGGAGCCAGCAGGGGGAGCAAAGGCAACGGAGATCGTGCAGACGGCCAGTGGCTGTACCAAGCCGCAATCGGAGGTGACGTGAAAGTCGGAGGACGTGTTCACTCCCGCGATCGTGACCGGCACGGAGCCTGTGTTGCGCAAGGAAATGGATTGCGCGGGAGATGTTGTGCCGGAGGGTGTGTCAGGGAAGGTCAGGGCGCCCACCGATAGTGTGTACGTGGGCAAGGCCGTTGAACCGGGCGGCGCCAGGGTTGATGGCATGGCGAGACCCGTGAGGTAAATGGTGTCAGGGCTCGATTGGGCATTGCTTTCGATGAGCAGGGTGCCGGGGTCGGTGCGGGGCGCGCTGGCGCTGCCGCTCGCGACCTGGAGAAGCGGTGTGTAGCGGAGGCGGATGTTGCAGGATGCGGACGGGGCCAAAATACCGCAGTTGCTGATGGCGTGAAAAGGGGCGCTGGTTGTGAGTCGGCGGGTGGTGACTGATTGCTGGCCACCGTTGGTGACCGTGATGGTGCGATCGGCACTTTCGCCCGAAGCGACCTGGCCGAAGCTTAGTGGCGATTGGGGCGCGGTCCCGCCCGAAACCGTCAGTGCTCCGCTGGCAGCTGCGTAGCCCTGGGTGTAGAGATCGGTTTGCGCCAGGATGGAACCGTCTGGAGCGACTGCCGTCGCGGTGACTGTACCGGTAAGCGAGCCGGCATTTTCTGGGAGAAAGAGAACTGAGAAGGTGCAGCTTGCGCCAGGGGTCAGGGTGCCGCAGTCCGGTAGAGCTGCGAGGGGGAAATTCCTGGCCCCGGCGAGGTCGACGGCAAGTGGCGAGGTGGAGGTGTTGGTCACCGTGAATTGCCGCACTTGCCCAACCGCGTTGACGCTGGCCGTGCCGAAGTCAGCCTGCGCGGGAAAGATAGAGAGCCCGGCGGAGCTGGCGGTCAGACTGCCCGTGAGCGGGACTGCGTAGAGGGTTTGAAAGCTCCCACCCGCAGCGTCGTAAGGGGTGATTGGGAGCGTGAGCGACCCGGTGCTCTGGGCGTTCTGAGGGATGTACGCGACGGAGAGCTGGCAGGCTTGTTGGGGTGCAAGCGAGGTGCACTGGGTGGTTGGGGTGAACGCGGCGTTGTCGGAGGAGACTGGACCCACGTGGATGGACGCGGAGGCGGTGTTCTTGACGATGATCGTCTGCGATCCGGGGTTTCCG
This sequence comes from Verrucomicrobia bacterium Tous-C9LFEB, assembly GCA_964658105.1. Lineage (GTDB taxonomy): Bacteria > Acidobacteriota > Terriglobia > Terriglobales > Acidobacteriaceae > Granulicella. The sequence goes on from CAZZXY010000018.1 coordinate 14,457, forward strand.
AAGTCCAGAGACACAGGGCTGAGCGCCAGACCGGGGTCTGGTGTTCCTGTTCCCGTGAGGGATGCCGTGACGGTACCAGCGCTGGTGAGGACGGTCAGGGTGCCGGAGCGGAGTCCGCTGGCTTTCGGCGTGAAGAGCAGTTCCACGGCGCAGGACGTTGTGGGCTCTATGGATTCAGTGCAGTCGTGGGGAGAGGGACCGAGGACGAAGTCGCCGGTCGCGGTAATGCTTTGAACGCTTGCAGCTTCGGAGCCCGGAAGCAGGTTGGCGAGGGTCAGGAGTACGGGTGCGGGGCTGCTGTTTACCGGCACCGCGCCGAAGCTGATGTGAGAAGGACTGAGCTGTAGATCGTGCGCGGGTAGCCCAGTGCCTTCCAGGGGCACTCCATAGGCGTTTCCGGCCGGGTCGGCGGAGACCTGCAGGACGCCCTGGCTGTATCCGGGAGATTGCGGCAAGAACTGAACGCCGATCCAGCAATTGATGCACGGAGCCGCTGTTGCTGGAGTGAATGCCGATGCAGGCAGAGAACCATGGCCGTTGCCGCCGTCCTGGAGGATCGCGACGGCAAAGGAGCCGCCATCCACACTGACGTTGAGCGTTCCCAAGGAGTTGTGCACCTGCATCCAGCGGACGGTGGGTTCCCCGACCGTGGTGTCTCCCAGGTTCAGGATTGTGTCGGCTAGCGAGAGAAGGTCAGCTGCCGTGCCCTGAAGATTTACGGTATTTGGTTTGAAGCCGCTGCCGGCAGAGATCGTCAAGAGACCCTCGCGAACACCGCCAAGGGAGGGGGCGAAGCGGAGAGTGAGGGCGCAGGTAGAACCTGCTGCTACTTCGGTTCCGCAGGTGCTGGTGGACGTGAAGTCGCCCAGCAGCGACGCGGCGATCGGAAGGGCACTGGTGGAGGGATTGGTGATCTGTACGACCTGTGTCTCGGTGGAGATATCCGAGATCGTGACCGGGGTTGCAAAGCGGATGACGGACGAAGCAACGAGCAGGGGTGAGGCGGGCAGGGACGTAGAGGCAAGCCGCGGTGAGACGGTCTCACCCGTGACCAACACGGACAGGCCCCCGTCCAGCACGAGTGTCGCGCTGTCCAAAGCGGGAGAGTTGGTCTGTGTGTAGGTGAGAGCCATCCCACAGACGCTTTGCGGTTCGAGTGTCGCTGGGCATTCGTCGACTACCTGGAAGGGCGAGTTTTCTGGCAGTGTGACCGCGCTATGGGTGATGGGCAGGGCCGACGCGTTTATGAGATAGAGGAATCTTGGCAGGCGAGAGCCTGGTGGTTTTTCCTGGGGGCCGAAGACGATCTCCGTTGCGGAGACGGCCAGGGAGGATGCTTGCGTGAAGCCTGTCACCAGGAGGTCCCGCGACCCAACCCTCCACGCCGCTTTCACCTGCCCATCGTTGCTTTGCAGCGTGGAGGCGGTGAGTGTGACGGTGATGCTGCAAGAGGCAGCGGGTGAGACGACATGGGCCGACGGGGAACCCGGACAGGTGCTGGCACTTTCTGTGAGCGAGTACGGCGCTCCCGACGGAACATTGTCAGGGGCTGATGGAAAGGTCTGTGCAGCCGTGCCCAGATTCGTGACCGTGAAGGTTCGGCTGATGGGTGTGGCTGCGGCCACGAGACTGAAGTCGAGCTCGGTTTGACTCAGTGTCAACGGCTGCGAGGATACTGCCGGGAGGGATGGAAGCGAGAGCTTCTGCGAGGGCGTATTGGTACCGAGGAACGTGATGGTGCCTGGACCGGATCCTTGCAGGAGAACACCACACTGCTCCCCAGGGGCGAGAGTTTGTGTGCAGTCCGTGTTCACGCTGTAGACGTCCGATAGGACAAGCAATCCCGAGGTCGGGACCGAACCGCGGTTACGAACCGTGAGGAAGGGGAGGTCGCCGGAAGACACCGTGAGGACGGCCTGGTTTGTCGGGGCGCCCAGTTCAGCCAGAAAGGCTCCGCTTCCAGTGCATGGTTGCCCAACCGTGCACGTGGATGGCCGCAGATCCACGGCAGCACTGGGAAAGACTGAAGTTGCAAGTGCGGAGAGGCTGAAGTCGAAGCTTTGCGAGCTGAGCAGGGTCGGGTCGGTGCGAAGCGATGCGGAGCCGGGAACAAGGACCGTCCCTGTATTCCCCCTGACTCCGGGAGGTCCCACAATGGTGGACAGCAAGGCGCTGGGGAGGTTGTCCGTCGCGGTGCCACCAAGGCGGATTGCCTGATCGATCGCATCGGCAGCGTCAAGGTGCAAGGCGTAGCCCTCACCCGGGCCAGCATGCTGTTCCCGTCCTGAGAGAGGCACCGTGAGATTGCCGGTGACCCACGCGGTGTTGTTCGCGCCCAGCGTGAGAGCGCTTTGTGTTCCGGGAAACAGAATTGCCGAGTCCCCCAGGGATTGGCCGTCGGTCGAGAGACGGAGGAGTGTTTGATACGGAATGCTGGTTAGCGGGCCCGGTACCCTGGCTATTGGAAATCTTCCTGCAGCGATGTCACCGGTGAGGAGTAACTGGTCTTCGCTTGCGCTGAGCGCGACGCTCGAGAGGCCCGAGCCCGGCACGAAGGTGGAGAAGACAAAGGTGTCGCCTGCTGGGGTGAGTTTGGAGATGAACCCTGAAACGCCGCCTAACGGGAAAGGCTGGAGGGCGGCGATGTCGGAGTATGCCGAGGACGAGGTAGAGCCGACGATGTAGGCGTTGTCTAGGTGATCCGCCACGATCGCTGCAGGAGTGGTTGTGCCGTCGGAGCCGCCGAGATAGGTGGTGTACTGAAGGGTGGATCCATCCAGAGACAACCGCTCCACAAAGCCGTTTCCGGTACTGCCGGAGGGCGGAGACGATTGCACGGCCTTCGAGGTGATTGGCAGTGAGGAGCTGTAGGTAAGGCCCGTGACAAAGACCGAGTCACCGGTCACCGCCAGGCCAGTCAGTTGGGTCCGACCCGCGCCGAGGAAGTTGAGGCATTGCAGGTTCAAGCTGCCACTGAAGCGGGCGACGAAGGAGTTCAGAGAAGAGTCTGCAACGGAAGGAAACGCTGAACCTGGGGTACCGGCGAGCGATCCACTAGAGGAGGTTCCTCCCACATAGACGAAGCCCTGAGCGTCCACGCGTAAGGCGACGCCGACGTCGCCTGCGCCACCCTCATGCACCTCCGCAACGACCTCCGACAGCTCAGCATCCGTCTTGATGAGGCGAAGTCCATCACCCTGGTCATAGAGCAGGATGGCGCTGCCGTCGGGCAGGTAAGCCGCTGCCTTCATGCTGCCCTGGTGGTTCAGTGAGCGAAGGCCATCCAGACGCAGCAGGGAAGGAACAACCTGCTGTGCGGCAGCCAAGTGAACCGACGCGAACGAGAGCAGAAGGCACAACAGAGGGCGAAGCACATGCATACAAGGGTTTGGGCTGCGATGTTGCTCTGGGCGCAGCCCTGCCGAAAGATGCCGGAGATGAGCACAGCCCAGCTGCTCACGGCGGAGCAGTTGGCGCTATAGCCGCTGGTTCTGTAGCGGACCATACAGGGCACCGCGGGCGTGTGTCGCTTACCCCTTTGTGGCAGGCGTCAGCAGTGCCTGTAGTCCTGCCTCGTGCATCGCGCGCAGAAAGGCGTCGTGCGAGGTGTACATGATGGCCTGCATGCCTGCGGCGTGGGCGGCACGTATGTTTTCTTCGCGATCGTCGAGAAAGAGTACGTTTTCGGGCGCGGTGCCCAGGCCTTCCGCAGCATGCGCGTAGATCGCGGGCTCTGGCTTGGCGATACCGAGACGGTGGGAGAAGGTGTGGTGCGCGAAATCAGCAAGCCAGGCGAAGCGAGCGAGGATACCGACTTCCATGGCATCCCCGAGGTTGGACAGGATGCCGGTTCGAATGCCCGCCGCCTGGAGCTGGGCTGCCCAGTCGATCATGGGCTGGTTGGGCTGCGTCCAAAGCGCGTTGTCGGCCTCGATGAGAGCTGCGTGCTCCTCCGATTTGAGGTTGCGACCAAGGGTCTTTGCGACCAGGTGCCAGTATGCGTCGCCGGTCAGCGCGCCACGGTCGTAGTCGTGGCGAGGAGCCCAATAGGCTTCGTGAAGGGCGTCCTCCGAGGCGCCGAGCAGATCTTTCATCTGTTTCCAGGCGACCGGGTCCGGAGGACCGGAGAGGACCAGGCCGTAGTCGAAGAGGACTGCATGGACGGGATGGGCGTTCTGACGATCAGGCATGTGCTCTCCATGGGAGCAAACACGGCTGCCGCTGTCAAAGGGTGGTGACGCTCCCGCTATGCTGATGGCATGCATTTTTCGAGTCGCACCGGATGGCAGCCGGGCGTAAGCGAGTGGGCTGAGGCTGTGGAGAACGCGCGTGGCGCCAGCCGATCGCTGGTTGACCTGACGATATCCAACCCCACGACGTGCGGGCTCGGTCCGCAGTCAACCGAGGTGCTCGAACCGCTGAGTGCGCCGGAAGCTTTGCGCTACGTGCCCGATCCGCTGGGGATGCTGCCGGCGCGCGAGGCCATTGCGGCGTACTACCGTGACCACGGAAGCTCCATCGCCACGGGACGCATCTGCCTGACGATGAGCACAAGCGAAGCGTACAGCTTTCTGTTTCGTCTGCTGTGCGATCCAGGCGATGAGGTGCTGATCGCGCGTCCCAGCTACCCGCTCTTTGCACTGCTGGCCGGTCTGGATGATGTTGTTCTGCGGGAGTACCCGTTGTTCTACGAGCCGGGCTCCCCGTCAGGACAAACAGGTGCGTGGACCATCGATCTTCCGACGCTTGAGGCGAGCGTGACCGACCGCACACGCGCGGTGATCTTGGTGCACCCCAACAACCCGACGGGCCACTACGTCAGCACGCGGGAGCGGGAGGCAATCACGCACCTGTGTGCACAGCGCGGACTGGCTCTGATCGTGGACGAGGTGTTCTTGGACTATTCGATCGCCGGCATGGGGCTACACGAAACGACGTTTGCCAGTGTTGATCGATGTTTGTGCTTCGTGCTGAGCGGACTGAGCAAGATCTGTGCTCTCCCACAGATGAAGGCCTCCTGGATTGCCGCTTCCGGGCCGCCCGCCGTTGTGCATGAAGCGATGCGACGGCTGGAGATCATTGGAGATACCTTTCTCTCGATGAATGCACCGGTACAGTTCGCACTGACGAAGTGGCTCGCGGAAAGAGGCAGAACACAGGCTGGAATACGAGAACGACTGGCGGAGAATCTGCAAGCCTTGGATCGGAGACTGGAGGCAAGCCTCGGGGACAGGTTCACACTTGAGGGTGGATGGACAGCGGTGTTGCGAGTGCCTCGTTTTGTAGAAGGCGAGCCGTTCGCGCATGCTGCCCTGGAGCGGGGTGTCCTGGTGCAGCCGGGACCACTGTATGGCCTTTCGGAGGGCTGCTGCGTGTTGAGCCTTCTGACGGACCCGGAGCTATGGATTCGTGGGCTGAATCTCTTGCCGCTCTGAGTGGTCTAGGTCAGAAAGGGATTGGTGGCGCGTTCGGTACCGATTGTTGTTTCGGGCCCGTGACCAGGAACGACAACCGTGCTGTCCGGCAAGGTGAGCAGCCGATCGCGGATACTGGCGAGCAGCCTGGAGGTGTTGCCACCAGGTAGATCCGTGCGGCCAATCGAGCCTGCAAAGAGGGTGTCACCAGCCAGCAGCAGATGCTGTTCGGGAAGGTACAGAGAGAGGCTGCCTTCGGTGTGGCCTGGCGTGTGCAGGACTTGAGACCGCAGGTCGCCAACGGAGATCACCTCGGTATCAGCGGGAGAATGATCCGGTGGCCCTACCTCCGGCGTCGCGATGCCGAGCCATCCGGCCTGCTGGTCCATGATCGCCACCAGAGGAAGGTCGGCGTGGTTGTAGATGATGAGCGCGCCCGTGGCCTGCTTGAGCGCAACCGCGCCGGCGATGTGATCGATGTGTGCGTGGGTGACGACGATCTTTTGCAATGTGAGCTGGTGCCCGAAGAGGGCTTGCAGGATGCTGGAGACTTCGGCGCCCGGATCGATCACCATGGCGGTTCGGGTTCGCTCGTCCCCCAGCAGAGTGCAATTGCAGCCGAGCATTCCTACAGGGAAGGTTTTCCGGATCACGCGTCGACCCTTTCAACAGCAGTGGCAGCATAGCAAAGCGCAGGCCGCAGCCTGCGCTTAGGTGTAGCTGGTACGTAAAAGGCTATTTCTTGACTGGGGCGGAGCTGTGCGTCGCTGCCCCGGAGAGTACTGACTTGTTGCCGCCAGCGTGCGCCAGGGCGACAGTGAGACCGATCGAAGTCAGCATGAAGACCACCGCGAACCAGCTCGTGAGACGTGTGAGTAGGTTGGAGGCACCACGCGGACCGAATGCGGTCTGTGATCCCTGTCCACCGAACGCGCCGGCTAAATCCGACGACTTGCCCTGCTGAATCAGTACGACCCCAATCAGGAACAAGCAGACGATGACGTGAATGACAACAAGGAGTGTGACGAGCATGTCGAGGTGAAGAGCCTTGGCGCCTTGATAGCGGCGGAGATCGGCCGTCGGTGGAGACGAGAACCTGATCCCAAACCAAGGTTTCCCGGCAGCACTTCCAGCCAACCAAGAGTGTATCACTGGTTCGCCCCGCCCCTGTCTGCCCTGTCTATTGTGCCAGTGTTCGCAGCGAACCTGGATCTGTAGCGTCGAGACACGTGCCGTCGCGGTGGGCGACTCACTGGCTGATGCGCAAAGCGCACAAAACACGAACTCCGGGCTGTATCTCGGAGTAGAGGACACTATGAACACCTTTTACAGGGGACTTGCCGGATGCTCTTTGCTTGCTTTCACTCTCGGAGTTTCAACCGCTCAAGGACAGAACGCCGAAGACTTTGATCAGTACAAGCTGCGTGTGGACACGGATTGGTTTCATGTGGATCCTTCCGGCGTTCTCCGTTCCTCCACGAACGGAACGAACGACGTAAACAATCCCATTGATCTCAAGAGAGACCTCGCTTTTGGCAGCTACTCCACTTTCTCCGGGAAGGTGGATTGGCATTTCAAGAGAAAGATGCACCTCTATGTCGAAGTCGCACCCTTCAATACCTCTCGGCAACGAGTGCTCGATCGAAGCTTCACTTTTCAAGGTCAAACATTTCACGCAGGGGCAACGACCGCCACGTCGCTGAACACCTTCTATGTCGCGCCCGGCTTCCAGTACGACTTCATCCGCAGAAAGCGTGGTCACCTGGGACTGGCCGCGCAATTCGATCTGTTCCACACTACAGCGAAGCTTGAGGCGGCAGGGCAAGTTACGGGGAGCGGTGAACAGCAGGGCGCGGTCTCGGCGAAGGGATCTTTGAACTCACCGATTCCCGTATTAGGGCCTGAGTTCCGCTACTACCTGACAAAGACTCCAAAGCTCTTTGTTGAAGGCAACCTGATGGGCATGTACCTGTTTGGCTACGGCAACTTCGTGTCCAGTGGCGGCTCTGTCGGTTTCAACCTTTCGCGGCATTTTGCCGCTACCGCGGGCTACACCCTGGCCTCCCACCTGACCGTGAATACTTCCAGAGATCGCATCGGCCTTCAAGTGTCGGACAAGGGCGCGATCGTGGGACTGCAGACATCGTTCTAAACAGGTCTACCTGCTTGGCGAAGCGGTAGCGTACGGATCGGGGGCGAGAGAGCACATGCGGCTTGCGGTGCTGTGCTGCAAGGCGAATACTCTGTGTCCTTTGAAGCACATGCGGGTGCACCGTATAGGTCTTTCCGAGTTCGCGAAACCTCATTGAGAGATAAGTTCCCGCAAATCTGTTCGAGGAAATGATCGTATGCTGACCTCCCTACTTATTGGCGCTTTAGTTCCCGTCGCTTTCTTATGCTTGCTGTTGCTCTGTCTGGAGATAGGCCGGCGCATGTACCGGAGAGGCCAGCATGACGAGGCAGCGCAGGCCGAGACAGGCCTGGGAGCCATCGAGGCGTCCGTATACGGATTGATGGGTCTGTTGCTCGCATTCACGTTCACCGGGGCTGCCGAACGTTTTGAGGTGCATCGTAGCCTGATTGTTGCAGAGACAAACACGATGGAAGTTGCATGGCTCCGGCTAGGGATGCTGCCAACGGCGACACAAGTGCCCCTACGAAAGCAAATGCAGGCATACGTGGATTCTCGGATCGATCTGTATCGCGCGATTGGGAACGGCAATCGGGACGCTGACAGGTTCCGAGAAGAGGGTCGGGCTTTGCGACTGGATCTGTGGAATCAATCCGTTACTGCTACTCAACAGCAATCCTCTGCGGCTGTCACGTCCCTGGTTATGAATGCGCTGAATGAGATGTTCGATGTCACACGAATACGCTCTGTGGCTCTTGCAACCCATCCGCCTCTGCCCATCTACCTAGTTCTCGCGCTGCTTGTCATGACCAGCTCTCTGCTCGCTGGTTACGGTCTTGGCAAGAGCCACGAACGAAACTGGGTACATATGTTCGTTTACGCTGGAACACTGGCGATTGCGATGTATGTCATTCTTGACCTGGAATACCCTCGCGTCGGCTTGATCCGCGTCGACAAGGTGGACCAGGTCATGGTCGATCTTCGGAAAGAAATGAACTAGGCGAGTGCAGCGTGCGGGAGGACAGCCGTGGCGAGAACATCTGCCTGCCGTCGCACTCCCGAGCCGGATTGTGCCAAGCGTAGCGCATCCTCGACGTGATAGATCTTCTGGCCTCGAGACGCTGCGAGATACGAGCGTGCCGAGCGGCACCTAGCGCCTCTAGCTTGCTACGGGTTTCCCGCCAGATCTTCTCCTTGAGCTAGACCCCGAGTAGCACACTTGTCGTCCTGCCCCTTGCTTCTTTGCGGCCCAAGAACACAGTGGGCGGCGGATGAGGGAGTATCCATCTGAGGGCACCAGCGCCGCGAGGGTCGTTCCTGGCCTTTGTGCGTGCGGAAGTCGCGCTACGTGACGTTTCGCACCAATCTGCGAGTTAGCTCCTTGATGCTCTCTCACCTGAATGCCAGTCGAGCAGGTGCCACCCCAAAAGAGATCCCCGGCAAGATCTGCCGGGGATGGGAAGTTTGCTGAGCAACCCTCATCTTCTACATGATGAGGTTCGCACCGTGCAGCTCCACCCTAGTGGTGTGCTGCAGCCGCGGCCTGCGTTTTGTCCAGCATCTGCATCACTGTATCGAGGTTGAAAGAAGCCGCTTTCTGACGTGGCGGGTACTTTACATAGTTGGCGATTTGCGCAGCCACGAGTGCCTGGCACTCATAAAGCTGGGGAACATGATCCACCATCCAGTCGAAGTAGGTGTTGGAATTGAAGTCGGCCCGCTCGAATGGATCACGGCGGAGACTGAAGATGTGAGGCAGACGTAACTTGACCAGGGGTTCCATCCAGGCTTGCATCTGAAGGGCCCGCTGCTCCTCGAAGACAAGCTTCCAGTCACCGACTCTGACGGCCATGATGCCGCCATCATCGCTGACGTAGAAGAACGACTTTCTGGGACTCTCCTTCACTTGGCCCGTGAAGTACGGGAGCATGTTGATTCCGTCGATGTGGACCGAGAACGTCTTATCACCTGCTTTATACCCGGTGAGCAGCTTCTCGCTGATGTCCGTTTGGCCTGCCGCGGCCAAGAGCGTGGGCAGCATGTCCTGGTGGGAAACAACGCCGTTCAGTACAGAGCCTGCTGCGATTTTGCCCGGCCAGCGAATGAATGCCGGCACGCGCCATGCGCCTTCCCAGTTGGTGTCCTTTTGACTGCGGAATGGCGTGTTGGCGCCGTCAGGCCAAGTGTCATTCTCAGGTCCGTTGTCGGTCGAGTACATGACGATGGTGTTGTCTGCGATGCCCAGCTCATCAAGTTTGTTGAGCATGAGACCAATTTGCTCGTCATGGGTCACCATGCGGTCGCTGTAGTCGTCCTGCCCGCTCTTGCCGCGGTTCTTGTCAGCCAGGTGGGTTCTGAAGTGCATCGCTGTTGCGTTGTACCAGAGGAAGAAGGGCTTCTCGGCTTTTGCCTGTGTCTCCATCCAGGAAAGCGCTTGTTCTGTAATCTCTTCGTCGACAGTTTCCATGCGCTTCTTGGTAAGCGGACCTGTGTCCTCTATGGTCTGCTTGCCGATCGCGCCAAAACGCAGATCTACTTCTGGGTTGAAGGTGTCCGTGGCCTTGCAATGAAGTACACCACGGGGCCCGAAGGCAGCTTTGAAAGCTGGGTCTTTTGGATAGTCGGGTAGTTCAGGTTCTTCTTCTGCATTCAGGTGGTACAGGTTGCCGAAGAACTCATCAAATCCGTGCACAGTGGGAAGAAACTCATTGCGATCGCCGAGATGGTTCTTGCCAAACTGTCCCGTTGCATAGCCGAGCGGCTTGAGAAGCTCCGCGATGGTCGGGTCTTCCGCCTGGAGACCGATGGTTGAGCCGGGCATTCCCACCTTTGTGAGCCCTGTGCGGAGGGGATTTTGGCCACAGATAAAAGCGGCTCGCCCAGCCGTACAGCTTTGCTGGCCGTAAAAGTCGGTGAATGCGACACCTTCATTTGCGACGCGATCAATGTTCGGTGTTCGATAGCCCATCATGCCTCGGCTGAAGTAACTCACGTTCCATGTGCCGATATCGTCGCCCCAGAGGATCAGGATGTTAGGTTTGGTGGTTGCCACGGTGTCTTATCTCCTTGCTTGGTTGTATGTCGTATCAACGTCGTCGGCCGAAGCCGCTTTAAGAGTGTCGTCCACTCCGAGGTTGCATGTTTGTGAAGCCCGCTTTGCCTGCCTCCACCAGGACGGATGTCCATTGGGTGCTCGGCAGGTATGGAATGAGTAGCACGAAGAGTCAGGAGGGCTTCGCAATTCGTCGATTACAGGTAAAGGTCACGAATGCCTGGTGCAGCACATCACAAGATTCCTTGACCAGGATCCTGGGGACTTCAGGGGCTCGCAATCACAGGTTTCGTCGCTGCCATTGCTCCTTCCATAGATGGTGCTGAGCAGTCGTTGCGCTCGGTTCGCGGCACTCTCCACCGGAAGCAGATGGACAGGTGATCGCGTTCGGTCGGTCGGAGCGGATCGTTGATCGGGTGCAAAGACGGCAACCCACCGCGCGAACGACGAGCATAGCAACGACGCTACGCCGTCCTTTCTTCACCGGCCACTGGCAATACTGCTAGAGGATTGAGGTTGGGTGCAGCTGAATCGAAAGGGTGAGTCATCGCTCCCTATAGGTGGTCTGACGGTGTACTTAACACCTGTCAACAGCGACAGGTGCGGTCTCTTCAGCGACCCGCTAATGTCATGCAGCAGGGGCCGGGCTTAGCTCCTTGCATGCAGACCCTACTTGAATCGTTGGACCTGTGACTGGACTACTGCCGTGGGTTGTTTCGCCTGGAAGAAGCTCTCGAGATGCAGCCTTTTCGTCAGGGTCAAACGATAGGTAGGCTTAGCCGCTTGCGTGCTTGTTACGTACCGGAAATGCCTTCGTTGCGCAGGGATTCGCCAACACCGCTTTTCAGAAGAAGGGAATGTCAGGATCAGCTTGCCGCGCTCTTTAACAAACTGCGGAGTGGTGATCCTGTCCTGCCTATCCGCAGCAGCACAGACCACGTCGCCGCAAACAGAAACCGAGATGTTGCCGGAGATCAGTGCGCACGTTCAACTTAAGTCGAACGTGCGCCTGCTGTCGTTTGTCGGATGGGAAGAGGGAATTGGCTACCCGTACCAGCAGGTGTATGGTGCGGCGGCGCTGGGGTATCAATTCAAACCCATCCTGCGACCGCACCTGAGAAACATCGACCCCGACAAAGAACACTATCTCAACCTGGGTGGTGGTTACGAGTTTCTCCAAACGACGCACTCGGGAAAGCAATCGCATGAGGACCGGATCGTCCTGGAGGCAACGCCGGGATTTCGTTTCCCCTTTCAGCTCCTGGCGCGCGATCGGAACTGGCTTGAGCTACGGTGGGTAGACGGCGCTTACTCGGCAACCTATCGCAATATGCTGACAGTGGAACGAGATGTCCTGGTGGGTAGCATCCGGTTCAACCCGTATGGATCGGCCGAGACTTTCTACGATGGTGCTTCTAGCTCCTGGAACGAGCAGTGGTACACCGGCGGAGTGATGTTTCCCGTTAAGAACCTGGTCATGATCGAAGCGTTTTACCGCCGTGAGAACTGTGTGACGTGCACTCCGCCTTATTGGAACGCGGGGGGAGTCACGCTGAACTTCTACTTCCGGAATAAGAGGTGACGCATGCCTTAGAGGTGTGATCGCTGCTGTCCCCCTTAGCTGCGATCACCTTGACGGGCCATGGTTGAACTGGTCGGGTGTCTGCCCAAGCACGACCATGTGATCAGCAGATCATCCATGGCTTGAGGTGGGCTCCATGGCAGAGCTCTTTGCCCGTTGCCAATAGCGGGAGAAGCGTTTCAGATCGAAAGCGCGTGTAGCTGTTACAAAGGGCGGTGGGTCATACCAGATGACCGGTAGGTGACGTTCTAATGCAAGTGCAGCATTCAGCAGGCGAGGGTCCGGTGTGCGTTGAGCGAGGATGTAGTCAGGGCTGGTTGCCTGTACGGCAGCAAGCAGCTCCGTAGCTGGATCGCCAGTGTGGATTTCGATCACGCCAGGCATTTCCGCCAGGCATTCCGCAAGGAAGACTAGACGCTTCAAGGCGATGTCACTCCCGGTGATCCACTCCGTATCCCAGATGAACACAGCAGGACTTTCCGGATGTTGGCCGAACATCGGTGCGTTTGGATTCAGGCTATCGGTGTGCACCCAAAGCAGAGGCTTTCCAGCAATCTGCGGAGGGCGATCCACAACAATCGGGGGACTGAACGGTCGTGGCGGTGTCGGCATCGCGTCCGCCTCAGCAGAGGAACTTAGACGGGGAAACAGTGTCTGACTCAAAGTCTCGTAGTCGTGATCGAAGGGGCAAGTGTGCGCTTTCGCATGAGGGCAGGAGCGGCAGTACATGCCGGCCGTGTAGCGCTCGAGGTTTTCCCGGTTGAAGATGTACGCTTTGCTAGCGAAGGTTGAGGCCACCCACTGCCACGATAGATTGTTGCTGGCCGGGTCTCCATCGATCAGGTGCTTCAGGAACCAGATGGCACCAGCTTGCCAGCGCACCCTGCGCCAATGCACAACGTAGGCCGCAAACCACATGCGTGCGTGATTGTGCAGATAGCCGGTCTCCGTTAGCTGGCGCGAAAAGCCGTCCATACAGGCCAGTGTGGTTTCGGCGTCTTGTATATCCGCGGGCAATCCGTGTCCGTACTCTGTGGCGCGATAGCCGGTCTTGTATGGCTCGCGGTCCTCCCAAATGCCCTCACCGAGCTGCACATAGAGGCGCTGCCAGTAATCTCTCCAGGCGAACTCGTTGATCAGCTTTCCGGCGTACTCTGGATCGGCGACCCGCCGCAAAGCGTCGTCGCGTACCTCGGCCAGCGTGAGCACGCCATGGCGCAGGTAGGCGGAGAGCCGTGTCACGTCGCCGTCCAGGTAGTTGCGGCTGCGCTCATAGCCCTGGGGATCCACCAGCGCCAGCACCGCTTCCGCGGCTGCCCTCCCGCCGCGTGTTGGACTGAGTGCAGTGTCCGACGGCGAAAGGTGAGGGAACATCGCGCGCAGCATGGAAGCCGTCTCTTCCCGAGTTGAAAAGCGCCTCAAGTCCTGATTCGTCATAGCGAAAGACTAGTGGCTCTAGAAACGAAAAGGGCGAGGTACCCGCAAGAGGTGTGCGCCGCTTCAATAACGGGGCCAATACGAGGTCACTGGAGTTGAACACGCGAACGCAACTGCGATCAGCACAGTGTTGCGAGGCGGGTGTGTCGACGACGTCTTTGCTCCGGAGCAGCAGACCGCCCAGCTTTGCGGAGGGACGGTTGAGCCGAAGTTCAACCGTTGGATGGATGACACACGGGTGCGCTGCTCCGTAGGATTCGCTCCGACTCACAAATCAGAAAACCGGAACCCTAAGTTGTTCCGGGTGCAGGTGTACTGAACCTATTTTCCTGGAGTTGCACCTTGATCCGCGTCCTCCGTCTTTTGCTGCTTTCTCTGGCCACACTGCCCGCACCGCTCTTTGCTCAGCTGCCAGCGGGCTCCATCGGTGGAACAACGACCGACCCGGGCGGGCGTATCGTTCAAGGCGCGCATGTCACAGTAACAAATGAATGGCAGGGCCACACACGAGAAACACATACGGACGCTGAGGGGTCGTTCGTTATCGCCGACATACCGCCGGGCAGCTACACGCTCGACCTGACCGCCACGGGCTTTGCAGCAGTCCATTACAGTCAGGTGCAGGTGAACCCTGGAAGGTCTGTCACTCTGAAGACCACCTTTCAGGTCGCCTCGCAGGCCAGCATCGTGGATGTCAGCAGCACTGGACAGGGGCAAGCGGATCTCGCGCAATCGATGGTGCAAGGACAGATCAATGCGGCCACGATCCAGAGCATTCCGCTGAACGGCCGCAACTTTCTCGAACTTGCCTTTCTGCTGCCAGGCAATCGCCCTGCCCCCAACTTTGACCCTACCAAGACCAACACCGTGGAGGTGAGCTCTGCTGGCGGCTTCGGGCGTGGAGGGAACATCCTCATCGACGGCGCCGATAATAACGACGAGGTCGTTGGGGGCACGCTCTCGAACTTCCCAGAGGACTCAGTTGGCGAGTTCCAGATCGCGACCGCGCGCTTCACTGCGGAGGTGGGCCGCTCCGGGAATAGCATCATCAATGTTGTGACGCGCTCTGGTTCCAACCAGGTCCACGGCTCCGCTTTCATTTTCGAGCGCAACCGTCATCTGCAAGGTCTGCCCGCTACCTTTGACCGCTCACAGCCCGTACCGCGCTTTGACCGCGAGCAGTTCGGGGGCTCTATAGGCGGGCCCTTTCGAAAGAATAAGGCGTTCGGCTTCTCCTCGGTCGAGTTTCGTAACCAGAATGCCGCCCTCCAGACGGGCACCCGTGTCTTCTCCACCACGCCCTTCGGCCCAACGCCCTTTTACGGCCACATCATCAACACTGCGGCCTCTGCACCGTTGCGCGATCTGCTGCTGTCCAACCGTGCGGACCTGCATGTCCGTGAGAACAACCTTTTTACGCTGCGATACAGCTTCAACCGTTCGACGGACACCTCACAGGCCACCGCAGCGCAGACGACACCTCTTTCAACTGCCGCCGAGCGGCAGAACGCTTCCAATCGCTTCCACTCGGCGGTGGCCACCTGGACGCGCATCTTCGGCACATCCAGAACCAACGATCTATCGTTCCACTATGACAACTTCTTTAACAACATTCCGCCATACCCACAGAACACCTCGACAACAAACCCGCAGCTTGGACTGACCAACGAGTTGCTTTTCCCTGATCTCGCGGATGGCGCAAACTTCAATCTGCCGCAAGCCACCCGCATGAACCGTTACCAGTTTCGTGACGCCTTCAGCATGGTGCTGGGCAAGCACACCCTGCACACAGGTGTTGAGTTGCAGCATTACAACGTTGATGGCCTCATCAATGTCTTTGGTACAGGCTCCGTGATCCTTGTTTCAGACTTTGGCTTTGCGGACCTCAACGGCGATGGTGTAGTGAATGATCTCGACATTCCAGTCGCGGTGGGAATTCACAGTACGGCCCCGGTCACGCCGGTTCCCATACCGTTCATCACAAACAACTACACCGGTCTTTATGTGCAGGATGACTGGCGCGTTTCGCGACGTCTCACGTTCAACCTTGGCCTCCGGTGGGAGTATGACTCTGACGCTACGGGGCAGAGTGCGGCGCATCAGCCCTGCCCTTCGCTGACAACTCTTCCCGGTCAGCCCTGCACCTGGATGGCCAACGTGCTGCCTCTGCACAAGGACCCGGATGCCAAGGACTTTGGCCCACGTGTCGGCTTTGTCCTGGATCCGTTTGGGCGGGGAACGACTGCTCTTCGCGGCGGCTATGGTATCTACTACGACCGGGTCGTTCTTGAGGCGGGCTCTAAAGAGCTCGTCCAGAACGATCGTGCACTGACGATTACGCAGTATGGTGGCTCAAATTGCATCATCCCTGGCGTGCCTGCCCCCGCGGCACTGGGCAACTGCTTTGCTCCTGGCGCGCAATTCACCCCGGGCAGCCCTACGATCAACAGCGCCTTCAGCGGGCCTCATCAGACAGGCGGCGTAGGGATCGTGGCGCTCGGCCCGGACTCACACCATCCACTGTTTCAGCAATTCTCATTGGGAGTGCAACAGCAGCTGCACACCGACTGGCTGTTCAGTGCCGATGGGCTCCACGTCTTTGGTGATCGCGAGCTCATCGGCCATCTCTTACGCTCCACCACTTCGACGTCACCCAATGTGCAATGTCCTGGGAACAATGGGCTCTGCACGATCACTGACCCGCTCACGGGGATCACGGATAGTGTCACAGAGCTCGATTCCTCCGCGAAGAGTTGGTACGACGGCCTTCTTGTCAGTGCGGGTAGACGCTCCGGTCACATTGGACGTGTCGGTTACAACCTCAACCTGAGCTACACGCTTTCCAAGACCTTCGACTACTCCGATGATGATCAGCTCGAAAACGGCAATGCCGATGAGCAGGTCAATCTCGTTGAGGGCTCCGCCGGGCTGCGTAAGGAGAAGGGGTATGCCCTTACTGACGAGCGGCACCGCCTGACTCTGTATGGCGAAGCCAGCCTGCCTTATGGATTCAGCGTCGCCCCGCTTTACACCTTTGGCTCCGGCGTACCTGCGGACACCTTTCTGCCTGGGACAGCGAACATCGCAGGCGCCTCCGGTTCAAGACTTCCGCTACTGTCGCGTAACACACTCGCCCGCGACGTCAAAAACAGCAATCAACTCAACGCCGTGATCGACCGCTGGAACGCCCTACCCGCGTGCCCAGGCAGCTATCCCTGCAATGCAGGCGGGCCCATTGCACATGTTCCTTCCGGTATCAACTTCTTCAGTCCGTTCAGCTCGCTTGACTTACGTATCCGCAAGGATATTGCTTTTCACGAGCATGCAACGCTTTCGTTGATCGGCGAAGGCTTCAACCTCTTCAATCAAGTTAACGTGCGGGGCAATAACAATACCAACTTCTCTGGACGCAACATCTCTATTTCCTCACTGACCGAGAGTGCACCCGTGCAGGCCAACTTCTATCAGGCCGTCACGACCGCGGGTGGCTTCTTTGGTTCCGGTGGCCCGCGAACCTTTCAGTTCGCTGCACGGCTGGAGTTCTAACCGATGAAGCTACTGCCAGCTAGCACACCTCGCGTGTCCATAGTGTCCGCGTGCACCGGGGCGGCAAACCTTCCTTTTGTCAGGAGCGGTTTGCAGACCATGGAGGCGACTCATCTTGCTGGGCTCTTCGCCTGCTTTGACCCGTTAGCCATCGCTTTCGGGCTGCTGTCACATGCATTGCGTGTTTTCGGACTCCATACTGCTTCATCCAGGGGAGGTGCATGATGAGCAGCACACACCATCAGCGCTCCAATCCAGAAACCGCGTTGACATACGCAGGCTGGCCGATTCTGGCGGCATCGCTTGTTGGCGTGATGGTGAGCTTCGCCCCCATCGTTCCTTACACCTTTAGCCTCTTCCTTGATCCCTTACACAAGGCTTTCGGCTGGCAACGGCAAGCCATCGGCGGCGCCTTCGCGCTGGCCGCGATCACGGTGGCCGTTGTCTCCCCGCTTATTGGTCTTCTGCTCGACAGGTTCCCGCCACGCCGCATCATCCTGCCTTCCATCATGATCTTTGCGGCTGCTCTTGCTTCACTCTCGCATCTCGGCCCCGGCATCCGAAGGTTGTATCTCACCTTTTTCGTGCTTGGCCTTGTTGCGAACGGGACAGCGCAATTTGCGTACACGCGTACGATCCTTACCTGGTTCAGCAAACATCGTGGCTTGGCTCTGGCACTCCTGCTTACAGGTAGTGGCATTGGCTCCATCCTGATTCCACCTGCTACGCAATGGTTCATTGCACACTACGGATGGAGAAGCGGCTACCTGTTCCTTGGAGGAATTGCTCTTCTCGGTCTGCCCCTTACAGCCCTGCTTGTGCGCAACGTTTCCACTCCGCAGCAAGCAGCCACCGAGGAGATCACCACGGGCGTCAGCGTCGGTGCTGCATTACGCAGCCTGCCGTTCTGGGTGCTTGCCAACATCATCATGCTCTCCGCCTTTAGCGAAAACGGCCTGGTCACCAACATGGCCGCAATGTTGCACGACCATGGTCTTACCCTCCGGGCCGCTGCACTAGCCCTTTCCGTACGCGGGGGCGCAGGGATACTCGGCCGTCTGAGCACAGGCTACCTGATCGATCGCTTTCCAGCGGGACGGATCCAGACGATCATTCTGCTGCTTTCCGCCACTGGCACCTTTGTTCTGGCATTTGCGGGGACCTCCACCATCGCTCTTTTAGGGGCCGCCATTCTTGGGGTTGGGCTTGGCAGTGAGGCCGACATCGTTCCCTATCTCCTGGCGCGTTACTTCGGTCGCAGGCACTTCTCCGTCCTTTACGGCCTTACGTGGACCGCCTATGCTGTCGGTGGTGCAACCGGCCCTCTCGTCATCGGTCATCTGTATGACCTGCACGGTAGTTACCAGCCCCGCTACATCGTTGGCCTGGCCGTCGTTGCGCTTCTGGCAGTGCTGGTAAGCCTCTTGCTACGCGAACGCACAGCCTTTGGTGAGACGACCCACGACGCCATCCTGGATACAACCCTGTCTCTAGAAGAAGATCATGCCCCGTACCGGCCCGCCTGATACATGGTCAGTCTCAGCGCAAACCGTTGGTGCTGTGACTTCCCTGAAGTTAGCGGCCACTCCGCAGAAGCGGCCGCTTGGTGAGTCTGGTCGAGGTCTACCCCAATACCCGGTATCCCAAATGGAAGGGATTCGCTGCCAAGACTCCCAGCAGATACCATCCTGTCGCTCCGATGTGCAGCGAAGGTCCGTAGGTGTATCCGAACCCCGTGTCCATCACGCTGGTGGAGGCTACAAGACCTTCCCCTTGGGGGACGGCCTTTCCGCCGAAGGTCTTGCCTGTCCCGAGCTCCTTCTGCGCTTTGATGGACTGGTTCACAAGTCCCACAGCCGTCTCGAGGTCATGCAGCAGCCCCGCTAAGCCCTCCTGTCCGCGCAGCATCCGTGCCAGCAGTGCCGCGATGGTGTGCCCCGTGCCCTCCAGCCAGACTGCGTCCGGGTCGTAGGCAGTTGTTGTGAGACTTGCGGTGTCAAAGACCAACCCATGGACTTTTTGCGTGCCGGTCAGGCTGCTGTGCGGGGCCGAGGCTGTGTCCGTGGCCTCCAGGTTTGCCAGGGCCCAGTCGATGGTTCCCTTGTATTTCTTCTTCAGCAATGCGAGATACGACCACGTCTGGCAGTCTTCCGGGATCGGGGTCGTGTTGATCGTGACCTGATCACCCAACGTCCCGGTATAGAAGTACGGTCCAGCGGCGTTGTACATCGCCATCACGAACGTCAATGCATGCTGCGCAAGCGCGGACCATGACATCCCGTTGCTTGACGACCGACCGTCGCCTGTCAGGGTGCTCAGCATCGTGAAGAAGGAAAAGGCATCGATGTTGTGTTCTGTGGATTTTCCGTTCGTTGAGGGAACCGACGCGTTGTACTGGTTGATCATTGTTCCAAAAGAGAAACCACCCGCGCCGAGTGTATTGAAGGTGTTCGACACGATCCAGTCTGCCACCAGCAGGGCTCCCGCTAGGAATCGGTTGTCCTTTGTCCGCGAGTACAACTGCGCGAGTGCCATGCCTGCCCAGGCCTGGTCTCCCGTTGTGCTCGTATAGAAGTAGAAAGGAGCGGCTGCCGGTGTAATGAAGGCACCACTGCCATCCGAAGCGGCGACATTGACGTAATAACCCTGCGCGAACCGCCCGTCGTTGAAAGGAAAATTGTGCGCCTGAGCATAAAGCAGGCCTTCACCCAGGATGGCGGCACGCGCCTGCAATGCAGCGTCCTCCGCGGCGAGGTAGGCGTGGATCGTCACCGCGTTGTCATACGTGAACGCGGTCGCGCCCAGGGCTTCGTCGCTATAGCTCTGGCTAAGCCGCACGGTTGTGCCGGTCGCGTAAGCGTCCATGGCAAAGTTCTGGAAACGCGAAGCACGCTCGATCGAGGTATAGATGGCTGACACGTTCCCGCCCAGTGGAGACGCCATGGATTGAGCTTCGGCGCGCGAGTGGGTGAACGAAATGGGCGTTACAGCAGCTGCAATCGCGGCTGCTGGTGCATAGCCGAGCACGGCTCGACGCGAAACCTTCATTTGAGACACAGGGTACCCCTCTTCTTGTGGCGACCCAATGTATCTCTATCCTGATCCCTCCGGCAACTCCTCTGTTTCCAGCCAATCTCGTCATACGTGACCGGATCGATTCTTGACGGAGTTGCTGATCGCGCCAGACTGGATATCATCTCTGTCCCAAGGAGGAGCTGAAGTCCGTTCTCAGGATCGGGCATTCCGCTGAGGGGAGAGCCGACCTCCATACCAGCTTGAGATACGCAAACCAAAACACTTGAGCCGACCCTTTCAGGTCGGCTCCTAAATCCATTTACCGTTGTTGGTGCGGAGGAGGGGACTTGAAGTCTCAACCGCCCATCATCTTCATCGCCAGCACTATGCCATCCGTTGTCTGAGATGTTGTAGCGCCGCTCCATCGAATCCGTTTTATGGTCCACTGGTTTCAGCTCCAACGCCTGGCATCCCACACCGCCGCATGTTTCGGACGAGCTTTTCTTTACAGCCGTTAGCTTAAGAGCGACTTAAGAAGCAAGAGCAAAGGCACAATTCACAAACAGTTCACGCCGCGTGAAGCGAATCGTCATCTCTCGTCGAAGCAACTGTGTTGCTTTCACGTGGCAGCAACCTTTTCATCACCGGCCTTTAACAGACAGGCATGACCGTGGGTTCAGTCCATGCACAACGAACAGCTAGCGACAGCGATTGAGTACCCCTGTCGCAGTGCCTGCATGGACAGTTCTCCAAAGGACCGTCATGCCTTTCAAGCCAACATATTTCCTCTCCATTATCGCTCTCCCCGTCCTCGTGGGAACCGCCTCTGCTCAGACCGGTAAAGGCATCCTCACCGGGACCATCACCGACCCGCAGGGTGCCGCCCTGCAAGGCGTCCGCGTAACCTTGCATCCGGGCAGCTACACCGCCCTGACCAACGCCACAGGACAGTACACCGTACTCGGCATCACCAGTGGGCAGTACACACTGGACATCAGCTACGCCGGCTTTGCCGATCAATCCAAATCGATCGCGATCACCACTGGTCAAACGAACACGTCAGACGCGACACTCGCCATCGCCTCCAATGTGCAGAACGTGCAGGTCTACGCTCCCCGCCAGGGCGGCGAATTGGAAGCCATCAGCCGAACTTTCAACGCGGACAACATCATTGACGTGCTGCCCGCAGACGTCATCACCAGCCTTCCCAACGCCAATGTCGCCGACGCCATCGGCCGGCTTCCTGACGTCACCCTGGAGCGCGACGAAGGCGAAGGCAAGTACGTCAAGGTGCGCGGCACAGAGCCTCGCCTCACGCACACCACGCTCGATGGCGTCACACTTGCCTCGCCTGAACTCGTACGCCAAATCAAGCTCGATCTGATCCCCGCCGACCTCGTCGAATCGGTGCAGATCAATAAAACGCTGCAAGCCAACATGGAAGCCGACGGCATCGGCGGCTCAGTCGACCTGCGCACCAAAAGCGCGGAAGATCTGCCTACCATCTACCTCGAAGGCACCGGCGGCTATACGCCCATCCTCACCGGACGCCCCGCTTACCAATTCGACGGGACACTCGGTAAGCGCTTCCTGGAGAACAAGAAGCTCGGTGCCCTCGTCAGCGGTTCTTACGACTGGAACGGGCGAGGCATTAACGACGTCGAACCTGGTCCAGCGCTCGCCGGCACCTACGACCTTCGTGATTACCGCTACTTCCGCGACCGCTGGGGCCTGGGCGGCACCCTTGATTACCGCCTCAACGACACGTCAAGCATCTTTCTGAAGGGCCTCTACTCGCACTTCAATAACTTCGGCGATGACTGGATCTACTCGCCCGCCACCAGCTTCGCTCCTGATGCAGCGAATGACCCCCTCTCTTATAACGGAGATGGCCAGGGCACCACACATTTCCAGGCCCTCAAGCGCCGTCCCGTGCAGGACATCGGTGGTGTCCAACTGGGGGGTCATCACGTCTTCGGACGAACGCTCTTCAACTGGGATGTCAACTCTTCCGTCGCCCGCACCCGTGACGATGGTTACACCTTCAATAACTTCCAGCCCGCAGGCGATGTGCCGCTGAATCAGGGCATCCAGTACGGCCTTGATGTCACGAAACCGTTGGAGCCGCACCTCAACGTGCAGGACGGCAAAAATCTTTTCGACCCCAGTCAGTACTTCTTCTACAACCAGGAAGTCGAGAACACCTATAACTCCGAAACAGATCTCGGCTTTGGGTCCTCGCTCGCCATTCCGTACACAGTCAAGGGCCACTCCAGCACCTTTGAGTTCGGCGGCCTCTTCCGCAACGAGCACAAGTTCATCAACCAGGACACGCTCAACTTTGCGCCGGCGCTGTCGCTAACTAATCCCTCCGACCCGAGCCTCGCCCTCTCGAACTTCCCCAACGACTTCGCCGATCCGAACTACTACGGCAACGCCTACACCTTCGGTCCGGCAGCCGATGTCAACACTCTCGCCAACTTCACCCAACTTGTTCCTGATCCCAACAGCAGCAACACCGTCGGCAATGGCTTCGATCAGATTGAGAAGGTCTCCGCCGGCTATCTCATGAACACCACAGACATAGGCCGCTTCCGCTTCAACGTCGGTCTGCGCATTGAAGCCACTGGGGAAAACAACGTCGGCTACCTCGGTCAGACCAACCCGACCCGCGGCACCGGCACCACGCCCGTACGCGTCCAGTACAGCTACACGAATTTTCTACCAAGCGCCTCGGTGCGCTACGCCCTCACGCCCCGGCAGGGGCTTCGCGCGGTCTACAGCCGCGGTCTTGCACGGCCCAACTTCAGCGATCTCATCCCCTTCCAGAGCGCGCCGTCCGGTGGTGAAGCCCGCAACACCGTATCGCAGGGAAACCCCTCGCTCAACTCCGAGTACGCGAACGACCTGGACCTGCTGTATGAAAACAACCTTTCCGGCAGCGGTTTGCTGCAGGCCGGCTTCTATTACAAGAACCTCGTCAACCCCATCGTCTCGACGCTGTCTCTGCAGCCTGCCAATCCGATCATCGGTGGCAACAATCTGCCCTACTACCTCAATCAATCCATCAACGCGGGTTCTGCCTGGGTCTACGGCTTCGAGGTCGCCTACATCCAGCACTTCAACCAGCTGCCCGGCCTCTTCAGTGGTCTCGGCGTCTCCGCCAATTATGGCTACACGGCTTCGCAGGCGCACCTGCCTCCCTACGTTGACCTCACCCAGCCGAACGTCCCTCCCGGAACCATCTCTGGCCCAAACCGCGGTCCCGAGGGCGCAAATCCGGCCCTCATCGGCCAGGCACCCAACAGCATTAACTTTTCCCCTACCTACGACAAGCGCAACCTCTCCGTACGACTCGGCATGACCTATAACCAGGCCAACATCGCCGCCTACCAATACAGCACTGACAACAGCGGTCCCCTCACCAATACCTCTGGCAACTTCTCGGGCGGCGGTCCCACCGGTCCCAACGGCGACAACTACTTCTACTCGCATCTTCAGGTCGACATCCAGGGCTCTTACCGCCTCCCCAGGGGGCTCACCTTTGTCATGTACGGCCTCAACCTCAACAACGAAGTCTTTGGCTTCTATAACGGCAGCACGCCTTACCCCGTCCAACGCGAGTTCTACCGCCAGACCTTCGGTGGCGGCCTCCGCTGGTCTCCAACCCACGAAAGTCGGTAAACCACACCTGAACGTTCCATGCCTGCCTAGCTTCATCATGCGGGCATGGGACGTCAAGAAGGCCAACAAAGCCCACCTGCTCCTGCGGAATACGGCTGACAGGCTGGCTTGAATCCAGTCCCATGTCCTTGCCCTAGCCGTGGCTCTTCGGCCTGCAAAGCCGTTCCATTCTGCCGCGACCTGCCCTCTTGTTTGTGGCGAACCATCTCTGCACCTCCCCGCCCAGCAACCACGGGCACGTCCAC
>CAZZXY010000018.1:38662-59257 GCA_964658105.1 Verrucomicrobia bacterium Tous-C9LFEB
GTTTGTGGCGAACCATCTCTGCACCTCCCCGCCCAGCAACCACGGGCACGTCCACACTGGACGCTCCCATCGTTTAGCCCGGTGCTCCCGGCCAGCCCTCCCGTACCTTGCCGCCCGGCACCGCCGCCATCTCCACTCCCAGCCGATGCTGAATACGTAGGAGCTTATTCGAAGCTGGCGGCAGTCTTGTGTTTCTTCTGGCGAGGTGCTGCCCATCGTCGACATTGCAGAACTGTCATGTAACGGTCACGAACCCGTCAGCAAGCGCCTGCAATACTCATTTTGTGGGAGTGTCTGAGCGTTCGGCTTCCATGTTCACGTTGTTCTACGTCATTTGAAGTTGTTGCAGAACTCGTGGCGACGCGACAGCCGTCGACCGCCCCCCACCCCTCCACAAAACGGCAGCAGTGCTCTTTGTCTGCGTCACCTCTCTTCCATCTGCTATTCGCTTGAGTTGCGCCTGTCCGCAGAGTCGTCAGGCGCCCGCAACTCGTGTTGTCCATAACCGTCGGAGATGATCGATGTCTAGCAAAACGTCTCAGAAATTGACTCGCAACCAGTCCAGGATCAAGCGGTTGCTTCCGCTTGCCGGCCTATTAACGGCAGGGCTCAGCGTTTCAGCGCTCGCGCAGTCTGTACCGTTCCCGACCTACACAGTTGGCGAGAACAAGGACGCCTCGAAGGGACCGAACTACCCGTCTACCTTGCCCACGCCCTGGGTCGTGAGCAATGGCCAGATCATCACCCCCGTGGGAAAGCCGGTGTATCTCGGCACCACGACCCGCGCCAAGGCCGTTGCGCTAAATCCGACAGGCAATCACACCGCTGCCGTCCTGCAGATGGGCGCACCCCAGGCAGTCACGGTGTTCGATACCAAGACCGGCGCCATTCTGCAGACGTACTCAGCGGCTGCGGGCAAGGACAAGGACGGCAGCAACACTGGTCTCACCTACACGCCGGACGGAAAGTACCTGTTGTTCAGCCAGGATGGCGGCTCTGGTACCGGCAGTTACGTTGGCATTGCGAGCGTCAGCGCTGCGGGTACCCTCTCCGATTATGCCCACGTCAGCGTTCCACTGGATGTCAATGCCGAGGGTGTCCTGACCACGGTGACCTGCTTTTCCACCAGCGTCCCGGGCACAACGGGCAGCGCTGCAATCCCATGCGGCCAGACGGTCTCGCTCACCGGGGATGGCGTGAACACCTCCTATCCCCTCGGCATCGCGGTCGCGCCGGATAACAGGACGGCTTATGCCGTGCTCGACAATAACAACACGCTGACTAGGATTGACCTTACCGCAGCAAAGCCAGTCGAGGGTAAGGAGGTCCGCGTCGGCAATGTGCCGAACAGCGTCGTGATCTCACCGGATGGCAAGACCGCCTATGTCTCTAATGAGGCAGGTCGCATTGCGAAAGAAAGCGACTTCCAGGGCTACTCGAACGGCACCCCGGTTGTTGCTGCATACCCGACTGGCTCAACGGCCAGTGGTACAGTTTCAGTGGTCAACCTGGCCTCCTTCACCGTTACCGGCAGCATCTCGACGGGCCTGCACCCGACCGGTATGGCTTTCTGGGGTAACAACCTGTTGGTGGCGAATACCTACAGCGATAGCATCACGATGATCAACACGGGCACCAATCAGGTGGTTGGGACCATTGATCTGGGACTGCCGATCAAAGTGCCTGGGCAAAACAAAGCAGCTTACGGCGCAGGGCCAAATGCGATCGCCGTTGATGAGACGAAGGGTATCGCCTACGTAGCGCTCTACAACGCAAACGCGATTGCTGTGGTGAATCTTAACGGCGGCGGTTCGCTGGAAGGCATGATCCCGGTTGGCTATGCGCCGAGCTCGGTGGCGTTCGATGCTGCGGACAGTGCGTTGCTCGTTGCGAACGACAAGGGGATCGGCAGCACAGGCTTCGCCGTGGCACCTCCTCCGACAAAGACGGCGGAGAACTCCTACGGGACTGCGCATGGCGTGGCAAGCTTCAATACTCACCAGGACCTCGGTACAGCGAGCATCGTTCCGATACCCACAGCCAGCACTCTGGGAGTGCTGACTCAGCAGGTGTTTACGAACAACCACTGGGACCTTGCGGAGAACATCTTCGCGGCCTCTGGTGGCAGGAAGGGCGCCAAGGCGCTCGCAATCCCGGAACGGATTGGTGCTCCCTCCAAGATCAAGCACGTCTTCGTAATCATCCGTGAGAACCGCACCTACGATCAGATCCTGGGCGACGTAGCCGGTGGCAATGGCGACCCCTCGCTGGCTGTCTTCGGTGACAATCCAACCTTCGGCCAGGTCACTCCTAACGCACACGCGTTGTTGCAGCGCTTTCCCCTCTTTGACAACTTCTACGATCCGAGCCGGCAGTCTGCCGACGGACACAATTGGATTGTGCAGGCGATCGCGCCCTACTCCGATGATATCCAGTCGCCGGACTGGCTGCGCGACTACCCCTCTAACGGCGGCGATACCATCGCTTACCAGAAGGTTGGTCATCTATGGGACGTGGCTGTTAAGCAGGGTGTCTCGTTTAAGAACTTCGGTGAGTACATCGAATACAACACCTTCCGGACGCCGACCGGGTCAACCAATGAGCCACAGTGGATTGACTTCTACAACGACACCCTGGCCTACGAGGCGGGCGCGGAGAGGCAGCTCTACAACTTCAACACCGTCGCATCGCACTCTGCACTTCCGAACCTGATCAACAACACGGTTCAAAACTATCCGCAATTCGACCTCGGAATCCCCGACCAGTTCCGCTTCGATGTCTGGAACCAAGAGTTTCAGAAAGACGTGGCGGGCGGGTCAGTGCCGCAACTGGAATTCATGTGGATCAGCTCGGATCACACTGGTGGCCCACCGACTGCCCAGGCCATGCAGGCCGACAACGACCTCGCACTCGGTCGCTTTGTCGATGCGATTAGTCACAGCTCAGTCTGGAAAGACTCGGCAATCTTTGTCGAGGAAGACGATGCGCAAGACGGCGTCGACCATGTGGATGGTCACCGCAGCCCTGGCTATATCTTCAGTCCCTACGTCCAGCAGCGGGTGAAGGAGAATGGCACTGGGGCTGGCGTGACCGAGGACAGCACCTTCTACACGCAGGTCAACATGACCCGCACGATCGAGCAGATCCTTGGATTGAAACCCATGAACCAGTTTGATCTTACCGCCTCGCCGATGAGTGAGATCTTCATCGACAACCCCCCAGCGGATAACTTCAAGCCATGGACGCACGTTGCAAATGGCATTCCGTTGACGCAAGGTGTCACCCAGAAGCCGGCTCAGCCTATCCCTGTGTCGAAGTTCAGCGCCAGGTCCAAAGCGGGTGACAGCTCTGCGGTCAGTACTCTGGGTGCGAGTGGCACGTCGACAGGGAAAGGGTTTGCGCCCATATCGACTCAGCCTACCTCGGCATCGTTGGTCAACGTTGCGTATAAACCAGCTGAGACTCCTGCGGTTAAGGCTCTGCGGGCTGGCTGGATGAAGAAGAAGTCGGAAGTCTTCGCTGGAAAACAGCACATTCCTGACTCTGAAGATCCAAGCACGGTGAACCACCTTGACTGGTACGAAGCCACCAACTTCGCTCGCCCCTACCCTGGTGAGAAGAAGGTTCGTCCAGCGAGCGACTTCAACAAGACAGCACCTACCGGTGACGGTGACGACGACTAAAGCTGACGCAACCTGAAAGGCCCTCTTCCCGATCTATGGGGAGAGGGCGTTCTTGTTTGCCGGTCAAGGTCTGCGTGCCCTCGCCCGCTTGTCGTCGGCGTCCAGCAGGGAAGCTGATTGTGGCTCCGCTTCTCTCACAGCGAAAGTGCTTTGCAAACTCTGATCGGCATCAGGGCACGAGATTAGTTGTGCCTAGTCGGAGGACGATACCAGATGTCCTCTGGACGGCAGACACAGGGTGACCCGCGTTCCGGCACCGGGTTTGCTGGCAATTTCAACATTCCCACGATGTAATTGCATGATTCCCTGAACGATCGAAAGTCCTAGACCTGTACCCCCTGAAGCTTTCGATCGCGATGGATCTACACGGAAGAATCGATCGAATACCCGTGGCAAAGATTCGGGCGGTATGCCAACGCCCGTGTCAATGACTTCGATCAACACGTTCGCGGCTTCGGAGTGCGTCTTGATCGCCACTGTGCCACCTTCAGGAGTGTGGGCGACCGCGTTCGAAACCAAGTTCCCGACTGCCCGCTGGATCAGCGTGCGATCAAGCTCTGCGATCACCGGCTCACTTCCTCTGGCGCTGATGAGAAGAACGCCGACATCTGCTGCTGAAGCGTCGTAGTAATCCCGCACTCCCTCCAGGAGTTCGGCAACGTCGACCGGTTCCAGTCGCAAGTGAGTTAGCGGACTCTCTGTCCTGGCCAGAAACAGGAGATTGCTGATCAAGTCGGACAGGCGTACTGCTTCTTCCAGTGAAGACTCCAGGGCATCACGGTATTCATCGATGGTGCGTGCGCGCGCGAGCGCAACCTCTGCCTCTCCTCGGATGATGTTGACCGGTGTACGCAGATCGTGAGCAATGTCGGCAGAGAAGCGGGAGATCCGTTCGAAAGCATTTTCAAGACCATCAAGCATGTTGTTGAAGGTCAGGGCCAGAGACGCTAACTCGTACGGATATCCGTCTGCGTCGATGCGCTCTCCGAGATGGCTTGATGTGATGCGCCGCGCTGTTGTCGCAATCTCTTCCACGGGGCGGATGCCCTGCCTGGCTATTTTGTAACCAACAAGAGGGAAGAGCACCAGCATGCCAGCTGATGTGAACCAAAACCAGAGCCGGAATCGCGCCAGCAGCTCTTCTTTACGAGAAACGTCGACTGCAACCTGAATCGTGATGGTCTGGGGAGTTGAGTTCCCGGAGGGAACCGTCGCTGCGAGTACACGGAAGGATTTGCCGTTCGTTCCCGTCATCGGGATGGCCGATCCACCATGACTGGCCAACAGGTGTGCCAGCTTGGAAAGGTCCAACTGGGCTGCCATCTCCGGCGTCATGAGGAGGGGATGACCTCGTTGATCCAGGAGGCAGATATAGAACTGTTCGTACCGCCTGGCGGCAGATTCGAGTTCGACTTCCTCTCGCAGGCCGTCCACATCGTAAGGACGTTCCCGCAAGATGGTGCGGAGGACGTTCACTTTGTCCTTGAGGAACTGCTCGGTGCTCTTGTTCAGCTCGGAGACGAGCACCACATAGAGAATCAACGTGGCGAGGAAAAGAAGGAGCAGCCCAGCGGATGCATAAGCTGCCGTCAAGCGGAAAGCCAGCGTACGCCAGACGC
Source organism: Verrucomicrobia bacterium Tous-C9LFEB (assembly GCA_964658105.1). Taxonomy (GTDB): domain Bacteria; phylum Acidobacteriota; class Terriglobia; order Terriglobales; family Acidobacteriaceae; genus Granulicella. The sequence continues at coordinate 43,965 of CAZZXY010000018.1, forward strand.
GTGAGAGCGTCGATAAGGGCTTAGTCGCTTTCCAGTACATAACCGGAGCCGCGAACAGTATGGATCAGCTTTGATTTAAAGGGATCATCCAACTTGCTGCGAAGTCTTCTGACACTGACGTCGACAACGTTGGTTTCGCTGTCGAAGTTCATGTCCCAAACTGCCTCTGCAATCACTGTCCGGGACAGAACCTCACCAGCACGCCGTGCAAGGAGGGAGAGCAGAAGGAATTCTTTTGTTGTAAGGTCGAGACGCTGGCCGCCGCGTGTTGCGCGATGTCGAAGCAGGTCAATCTCCAGATCGGCCATGCGGACCACGTCCTGCGGCCGGACCGGGGTTCGGCGCAAGCGGGACCGGACGCGCGCAAGCAGCTCCGAAAAGGCAAACGGCTTAACCAGGTAGTCATCTGCCCCAAGTTCGAAACCACGCACCCTTTCATGCACAGCGTCCCGAGCGGTTAGAAAGAGAACCTGCGTATTCCTGCCTGCCTGGCGTAAACCCGTGAGTACCTGCCACCCGTCCATGCCTGGGAGCATGATGTCCAGAATAATGAGATCAAACTCTATGTTCTTAGCCAGCTCCAACCCATCCTGGCCGTCGGAAGCGACGTCGACTACGAAGCCCGCTTCGCCGAGGCCCTTCTTCAAGAATTTGGCCGTTTTCGCCTCGTCCTCGACCACCAGAATTCTCACGAGACACCTCACCTTGTCACAAGCCTGCTTGTGAATCGCCTGAACCGCAGAACATCATTGGTTCTCGGCAAGATACCGATTGATACTCAATTCCCGTGAATGCGTGATTAGAATTCCAGCCGGAGCGCGAACTGTATTTCGCGCGGTGTCCCCGAGCCTACGGGAGTGATTGGCGACACGATGGCTGTGTTCAGGTTCACCGTAGTGGTGATGCTGCCAAAGCCGGTGGTGTTGGACGGGGTGAAGGTGGCATTTGGCGCGCCCAGTTGTGGATGGTTGAACACGTTGTAAAACTCCGAGCGGAACTCTACACGGGCGCGTTCTCCGATGGGAAAGGTCTTGGCAACGCCGGTATCGACCTGCCATGTGCCCGGGCCAGGGAAGAGGTCGCGTGGCGCATCGCCGAATGTCCCTGCTGCGGGAGCCGCAAAGGCAGCGGCATTGATCCAGTGGGCGATCGTCCTGCCGCCTTGCGGCGTAAGAGACACGCCCGGTACCAGGTTGGGGCGCAGCGTGCCGGAGTTCCCGTAGGGCGAGATGAAGCTACTCGGTAGAAGCACGTTGATCGGGAAGCCGGTACGGGCCAAAGCCGCTGCCGTCAGCTGCCAGTTACCGGCAATGGCGCTGGCTAGGCCCTTATTGAGCATCTGCTTGCCCCGGCCAAAGGGAAGCTCATACACGACGTTGCCATTGACCACGTGGCGTGCATCCCACGCGCCGCTGGCCCATTCGCAGCGAAGACACAAGGGGTTCTGCGGCGAGATCTCGTCGCCATCCCCGCTGCCGTTTGAACCGTTGTCAAGTTCATGCGTATACGCGTAGTTGGCTGCGACCAGGAGCCCATGCGCGAATGGCCGACGCACGGAGACAACCAGGCCGTTATAGGAACTTGCCCCGACAGATCCGCGCCAGCCGATAGCCGGAGCAAAGGACGGGTACTGCGGAATTCCGGTAGCCGGATTGGTCAGGTTTACTGCGTTGGTATCGAGCAAGTGGACGCCGTGACTTCCCAGGTAAGTCAATGTACCGACGAAGTTCGCAGGCAGCTCCTGCTGAAGGGAGAGGGTCCACTGCTCGGTATAGGAATCCTTGCGGTCACGCTGCTCCGCGTTCGGTGACAGTGGTCCGCTTCCGGTGAAGTAGGAGCCGACAGGATAGGTCACGTTGGTCACAGAGTAGGACGGGACCTCGTTCTTTGCGGGCAGGTTCTGGTCATCCAGCTGCCCGTCTTCGTGGTACATCCCGAAGCCTGCGCGAATGATGGGCTTTGCCTGCCCGGCAGGCGCCCAGACGATCCCAAGGCGGGGATCTATGTCACCGTAGTTCTGTTGGCCGAAGCTAGCACCGATACCGCAGAAGCCTTGCGGGCCACAGGTGGCGAAGTCGAACGGGTTGGCCTTGCCGTGCGCCTCATGGAACAGGTCGAAGACCGTGTAGCGCACGCCAAGGTTCAGGGTGAGGTTGGGAGTGGCCTTGAACTCGTCCTGGGCGTAGCCAATGAACCAGGTCTTCCGCAGATCGTTGACGGGCAAAGCACCGGTCAAACTTGCCTTTCTGACCACGTTGGCTGCGAGTTGTTCGAGCGTGGCGAAGGTGACCGTGCCGTGTTCTCCGTAATGCTGATTGAGCTGGATCTCGCGGATCTCCACTCCGGTCTTGAAGGTCTGCCGACCGTGGAGCCAGGTCAGATCATCGATCTCCGAGACGGTGTTCCCGACGTAGATGGTGTTGTAGTTGTAGTTCTGGGTCACGAAGCCCGGCCCAGGCCCGGAAGAGATCGCCGTTTGATAGACAGAGCCGGTGCCACCCGCGTTGTAGGTGTTCGAGGTAGACCGGTTGAACCCAAACTTCGCTTCGTTGGTCAGGTAGGGACTGAACACATGGAGCAGTTCCACAGCCCCGTTGATCGGAGTGGTGACTCTCTGCTGCAAGTCCGTCGCAGCCGCCGAGACCGGTTGGGTATTCACCGAGCGATCGTAGTTGAAGCGCAGGAACCCAGTCGTGGTACCGGAAAAGTGTTGATCGAGTCGCAGCATCGCCGAGTTCTCGTTGACAACCTGTGTGCATGCGCAGGTGAGCAGGTCGTAGTTTGCGTAGAAGGGGTCGCCCGGATCATTCGCGGGGGTGTAGGGAGTCAAGACTGTCTTCGGGCCGGCTCCCGGATAGGGATTCACGATCCCGTAGACCGGCGACGAGGTGGGGATGGTGGCTTTGAATGCCGCACTCGGTACGTCGCCACTGGTCGGATAACCCCACACCTGCCTGTAAGCTTCGGACGCAAGAAAGAAGAACGTCTTGTCGTGCACAATGGGTCCGCCGAGGGATCCGCCGAACTGGTTGAGACGGAGCGGCTGCTGCGACACGCCGTTCGAGGCCCAGGAAGGTTCAGGCGCGTCGAAGACGTTGTTCCGTACAAACTCGAAAAGGCGTCCGTGGAACTGGTCTGTACCTGCAGGAGAAACCACCGCGAGTTGAGCGCCACCGGTGGCTCCTTCTTCTGCAGTTGCCAGCAGAGTGTCCACGCGGAATTCCGCGATCGCGTCGAGTGGAATCGCAAGCCGCGCCCATGCGCGTTGCGTCTGATTGGCCACGTTTGTGGCGTCAACACCGTCGTAGGTGAAGTTGCTGTCGTCGAGGCCGCGTCCGGCAAATCGGATCGAGCGCTGATTGCTGCCGCCTGTATCAATGGCACCCGGAATGTATGCCGTCAGCGACGCCCAATTGCGGCCGTTCAGTGGCAACTCGTTGGCCTGCTCTTTTTCAATAAGTCCCGTTACAGTGCTTGTGTTACGGTCGATCAACTCCGAGCTGGCCGATACTTCGACGTGTTCCTCACGGCCGAATACCTTCATGCTCGCGTCGAGGGTGCGCGTTCTTCCAACGACTTGCACGACATCGGCAAACGTCATCGTCTCGAAGCCGGGATGCTCGAAAACTACGGTGTATTGCCCCACGGGCAGCGCAGCGATCCCATATCTTCCGAGAGCATCCGACATACCTTCGCGTCGCAGTTGAGTGGAGTTTTCCACGGCCGTGACGTGCGCATGCCCCAGCAGCTTTCCTGATGGGTCGGTGACCGTGCCGGTCAGTGTGCTGCGGTCTACCTGCGCAGCAACCGGGGTCGTGCCGATGAAACATACGAGTGCAGAAGCGGCCAGCACCGTTGGAGAAGTGAAAGAGCGGGGGATTTGCATCCTGGCCTCAAAGACTGATTCGAATCTGGCGCTCGAACAAGCGAACAATGGTCAAAGCTTGCACGAGCTGATGAAGGTACCGCAGGCTCAAGTCGGAGAGGATGCAGGATTGCAAAACTGTAATCCTGGCTTCTTCTACTGTGTGTTTGTTACAGATCCTGAACTGGATTGTTAATGCCGTATGTATTCGTCTAAGGGGGCTCCTGTGTGTCTTCGGACCTGGTGACCAGCGATTGAGGTCGTCAGCCCTTCTGAGAGAACCTCGCTGCTACACCCGTCACCGCTATTCGCAAGCGCGCAGTCGTAGAAGACGTAATGGAACATTCACGTTCCTTGTGACACGAAGGTTGTAGAGTCAGCACCAAGATTCGCCACAGGAGTTCAACATGCGTTCAGGTTCTATCGCGGCTGCCGTGGTTTTCCTTTCGGCCAGCCTTGCTGCTCGTGCAAACAGCTTCGACTTCACTTTCGGCAACTCTTCCGATGTGTTCAGTGGCTCCGGAGTTCTTACGACGGGCGCCCTGGAAGCTCCAGGGCAGTATTCCATTGCAAGCGTTACCGGAACTGCTCATACGACTGCCAACGGTCCGAGCCTGGCCATCGAGTCCATTCTTGCTCCCGGCACCTTCCCGACGATTGCGAACGGGGACAGCTTTCCAGCAAACGACAATGTTCTTTTTGCTTTCAGCAGCGTCGGCACCCTGGATGGGAATGGCCTAGCCTTCATCCTCGGCAACGGGGCTCAGATCAACCTGTTTGATTCTGGCGGTTTTCAGAATGACGCGCTGCTGGAACGCGCCAACGGAAAGAACGTGTTTGAGAATGTTCCGATCACGATCACAGGGGCAACTCCTGAGCCTTCCAGCTTCGCTCTACTCAGCACAGGTCTGCTGGGCGTTGCTGGCGTCCTGAAGCGTCGCTTCAGGTAGCGCGGGAGCAGTTCTCCCAGATCACTCGAAACAGACTGAATGCGTAGCATGAATCTGCGAACAGCTCATGTCTGTTCAGCTGAGCGGTCCTGTGACGGACGACTAAGCAGGGACGTGCAGCTGGAGGCCGACACTGAGGGACTATAGGTGGTAAGAAACGGGCCTAGGAAGGGACTCAAAAGCGTTGCAACGTCCGACTTATCTGCCTGAAGACTGCGCAAGACAGCCCAACGCTGGTCGGCATGCGACGTTTCCGGAAGAAACCTGGCATTAGAGAGTGCTCCTGATCGCGAAGACTCGCGAAAGTGCACTCTTGTGCCGGGGATGCGGGAATCTCTAACCCTAAGCACCCGTAAGCAGAAGGTTGCGACGTATTGCCGCAATGCGGGCCTCGACTACGCTGAGCTCCAGATTCGCTTCGTGCCGACACGTCGTTGACAGGCAATGAGCAATGAACCTGAGAGCCTTCTGTCTCCTGCTCAGGAGGTCCAGGGCGAGGTTTAATTGGTGAACTGTTTGAGCCTGACTCATCGACGCAAGCCTCTGTAAGCGATCGTACCCCAAAAGTTGTAGTCTCTTTCCTGAAGCGATCGCCTCAATCCGCGTAATTGCGCCCAGGATCGCAACCGTTCGTGTACCGCATGTAAGGAGATGACACCATGCCCGAGAAGGCCGAGAAGAAGGCTCTTAAAGCGCTCAAGGAAGTAACGACCCGTGCCATCACCTCGAAAAGGGTAGAGGCTGCAGCGGAGATAGCGGTGGCAAAAGGGGCGGGGAAGTCCGCCATTAGAAAGGCGGTGAGAAGTGCGGCGAAAAAAGCAGCCGGCAGCGTAGTGAAGGCAGCAAAGAAGTCTGCCAACAAGAAACCCGTGGATGCGTGAGCCGAGCCGATGCCGCTCCGACGGGCTCCTTTCGACTGGAAAGCTAGGCCGATTCGCTGATGCGAAGAACCTTCATCATCAGCGAAGTGAACATGCACCGGCCGTATCGACGGGATCGCACCGAGAGACGGCGTTGCCGGGCAGTGCGACCGAGTAGTGCCCGGTCCACCTTGCCGGTTCATTGGCAGGGTAATCAGTCGACAAGATTTGGGCGCCACTCGCAACCATGGCATCGCGAGTTGAAGTATCGTTCGTGCGGGCCTGCTTTGTATCTGCGTCTGTTCGTGCCCGAACAAGATAGCCTTGGCGAACGAGATCACTAATCTCGGCAGCTGGACCGTCGTTGCGCTCCAGGAAAGCCGCGTCCGGATCGCCGGGGGTGGAATTTGTAAAAAGTACACGGCCGCGCAATGTAGGATGCCCCTCAAGATACATGGGCGTATTGGAGTGCTGGTCGAGGAGGAAGACGATCTTGCCGCTGGCCTTGTCGAGCGTAGGCCAGTGCTTAGCCAGCACCGCCTGGTTCACCGTGTTGTAGTTGCCGCGCACGTCGTCGGGTGTGATGAGTTCCGAAGCGGGGAAGACGGACCGAATCTCAGCATCGAGATCGTTGAAAACAGCAGGAGTGAACGCTTCGGTCTCAGTGAATGTCAGCCCCTTCGGGGCACCCTGCTTTGTTTCGACGAGGACGAAGATGGGGATGTGACCGGGGTGTGCCCTGGACCAGCCTCGCACCTGCTGTAGACAGGCCGTGAAGGGCTGGCAGGTGCTATGGGTGTCGAGATCCTGGACGTGCATGACCTTGAAGCCGGGCTTCTCCATAAGCCCTGCGGGGTAGGGGTCGGGGTCCGCGGGAAGACCATCGGCGGCGACCCATTGCCGACCCTGTGGATGGGCGTAACGTCCTCCCTGCGAATCCGCGTAGACGTCGAGTTCGATCTGCCGAATACCGTGGTCCAACTGCTCGGGTAAGGGCGGATGCGCGTAGTCCAGGCCGGCAAAGGCCTGCGGGTTATGCGCCAGGAGCCACTTAGCGGTCGAGGGCTCAAGCCCGGCGTGGTAGCTGTTGTGAGTGCCGATTACCTGGATCTGATTCAGCTTGAGATCGGGCGTTGGCGCCTGGGCTACGGCAACCGAAAGGGTAAACGTGGCGAGAGCGCAGAGACGTTTCAGCAAGGTATTCCTTTGAAGTGGAGGTCATTCATGGCTGGAAGTATTCACACGCGGTAAGGCTTGCTATAGTGCGTGGACCAGTCGGCAAGGCTGGCGTTCATAAAGCGCCATGTGCCCCGGCGGCTGTCGATCTCAAGCAGCATATAAGCGTTGGGGTCGTAGCGCGTGGCGGCCATGATGTAGTGCTGTGGGCCGTAGGTGTGGGCAAAGTCGATCCACTTGTGCACGTGGCCGGAGACAACGAGTTGGATAGTGTCGGCGTGCTTGCGCAGCAACGGATGCAGACCGTAGTCGGCGAACTCCGTGGGTGTGCACTGAAGCAGCGGGTAGTGGATGAAGATGAAGGTGGGCTTGCGGTCAGCGAGCTGTGCTTCGAGCCAGTGCAGCTGCTCTTCGCCCAGCGAACCTATACCGGGATTGAAGTCGGGCGCAGTGCTGTCCTGTGTGCTGCCGAGGAAGTTGTTGAGATGGATGAAGCGGCAGCCCTTGTAGTCGAGGACAGAGTAGGGCGGCGTGTTGAACTTGGCCTTGAACAGTCGATGGCTCATCTCGCGAGGGACGCGGCGCACATCGTAGTCGTGATTTCCAAAGCCGAGGTGGACGGGCATGTGGAAGCCATCGGTGATGGTCTTGGCGTTGTCGAGCCGTGTTCTGTTGGCGAAGTAGAAGTCGTAGTCAGTGGAAGGGTAGTTATGGAAGTAATCACCGATCAGGAAGACCTGTTCGATGGGTGGATCCAGACTGTTGATGAGATCGCGCGCAGCAATGAGACGGGGACTGGTGACGAGGATACTTTCATTGTCTTCGACGCCATTCTCACTCCCCGGCTTGTAGAACTCATCGATAATGTGCGGATCCGCTATGAGCGCGATATAGAAGGTGTGCGGTGAACTCGCGTGGCGAGCCTGCTCCGCCCAAAGACTTTGGGTGAGCAGGCTGCCGAGCGAGCCGCCGGCAAGAGTGTTGAAGTGGCGACGAGAGAGCATGGTAAAAGCCCCTTGCACTATCAGGTTAAAAGATGATCTTGGCAGCAAATTGCAGCACACGCGCGGGCAGCGTTGTCGCCGCAGTGACAACGCCGAAGCTTGTGGAAGTGGGGCTGAAGTTGCTGCTGCCGGGAAAGCCGTAGTTGGTTTGGTTCAGGACGTTGAAGGCTTCGGCGCGGAAATCGAGCATTGAGCTCTCAAAGCCCAGCGGGAACTGTTTATGCAAGCCAAGATCCAGGTCGTAGTAGGGATCGAGCCGGACGGAGTTACGCGCCGCGTTGCCATAAGGGTGATTAACGTCCGGCAGGCTGAAGGCGGTAAGCCGCAGCGTGTTGATGCCCTGGTTGCCGGGCGTCCGCGTGCGCTGTGATTTGGGGATGACAGCGTCTATGCCTGGCACCTGATTTGGGCGCTGGTTGAGGATGGTGCTGACCGATTGGAAGGAGTTGGGGGTGTAAATGATGTTGACCGGCTGGCCGGATTGGGCGTTCTCAATCGCGGTAAGCTGCCATCCGCCAAGCACCTCCTGCACCAGCAGTGGAGCAGTCTGACCGAAGCTGCGACCTTTGCCGTAGGGCAGATCGTAGACGACGCTGAGTGTTTCATTGAGAGGCTGGTTATAGCCGGAAACGCCGCGCTCGCCCAGTGGATTGGCGAGATTGATGCGTGAGTTATCTCCGCTGTTGGTGTCGAGGTGACCGCCGGCATTGTCGAGGGCGCGCGACCAAGTGAAGGAGTTCAACAGATAGAGGCCGTGAGTCGTACGGTGCTCAAACTTGGTCTGCAGCGCATTGTAGGAGAGGAAACCGTTAGGGAGAGTCTCTTCGTTGGTGGTGAATCCCTTTAGTGGCCGGCCAGCGTTGCCGCTCAGCAGGTTCACGCAGCCTGTCGTCGTGGTCGTATTGCAGGTTCCCGTGACGGGGTTGGGACTGGCCTGGTTGTAGTCGGCGAGTACCTGGAGCTTGACGCCGTGCTCTCCGACGTAGGACACCTCAAAGGTTGAGGAGCCCGTGATCTGGCGTTGCACCGTGAGATGCCATGCCTGCACATAGCCGGTGGGGAGGTTTGCCGGGATATAGCGTGCCTGCGTGTTGGCGTTGCTAGCAGATGTCACCACCGAAGGGCTGGTGAGGCCCGTGGGAAAGCCCTGGGTCGTGGTGCGGAAGCACGGGCTAGGATTGGCCGGATTGTAAGGCGTGTCCACCTGTCCCGCGGTACAGAGAGGGAGTTTGGTCGTTTTACCCAGGATGCCCGCATTGCCGAACTGCGGTGCCTGGTTCACATTCGTGTTCACGATGTTGGGCAGGTTGTAGACAAGGAGGTTCTCGCCGCCCTCACGGTTGAATTGAGCGAAATTCACACCATAGCCCGCCCGGATGACCGTCTTCGGATCCACGGAATACGCAAAGCCGATGCGCGGAGCAAAGTCCAGCTTGGGCATGTTGACCAGGGCACGGTTGTAGAGGGAGCCGGATGTCGCCTGAATCAAGCTGTTCGTTGCGGGATTAAAGTTCGCCAGCAGGTTGCCGGATTCCCACTGCGGCGTGACAAGTTCATAACGCAACCCCGCGTTGATGGTCAGCTTCGAGTTCACGCGAATGTCGTCCTGGAAGTACATGAAGTTCATGCGCTGGTTCAGGTGAACGACCTGGTAGTTATTCAATTGATAGCTGTTCTGCGCGCCGAAGAGGAAATCAGCGAGAGAGACAGCTTCTTTGGTGCCTGGATCAGCCGCGTTCAGCGAATTGGCATTTGCCCCGGTGTAGCTGAAGTTGCCGGCGTAGGTGGACTGGCCATAGGTGGGATTGAAGTCGTCGATTGTAGTAAAGACGGCCTGGTACTCATATCCGAGTTTGTAGCTGTTGCGGCCGTGCAAGACGGTAAGGTTGACCTTGGGGTTGTACAAATAGGGATTCTGGAACTGTGGATTGCTGCCCTGATTGCCGAATTGTGAGTAGTTCGCGACATTCTGGACATTGAGGCTTCGAACGACGGTGGGATCTGTTGGAAGACCCGGTATGCCGGCCATCAAACTGCCGAGGTGTTGTCCATAGGGGAACTTGCCCCCATCCGTCCGCGTGAAGGCGAAGCGGGCGTCGAGGATGGCGTTTTGCGTAAGGGAACGCGTGACCCCACCAGCGATCTGCTGGTTGTAAATCTTTACGTTGCCGTTGCTGTTGCCGCCTGCCGGCCCTTGGATGTTGGGTGGTGACAGGATCTCAGTCTGCCGTTCACTATAGCGTGCGAAGGCTGTGGTCTTGGTACTGAAAGTCTGGTCAACGCGGACGTCCCCCTTGTCATCATTGATTGTGTCGGCGGGTAGGGATGCGTAGTTATTGGCTAAAGGATTGCCGGGAACGTTGGGCGCTGGTAGGGCAGCCAGAACACCTTTTGCAAATGCGGAAACGGAAGGATCACTGAAGGGAATGACACCGTTTGCGTATGTCTGTCCGGTGAGCGGATTCATCAGTGGAACGGGTGTCGCACTCTCTGCCCCGTTGGCTGAGGTCAGGAAGGTGTATCCGCCGTTTGCCATGGCGAGCGCGCCTGTACCGGCTTGGTTCGCTGTTGGCACCGTGGCCTGCATGACAGCGTGGACGATCTGACGCGTGCCTTCATAATCGGCAAAGAAGAAGGTGTGGTCCTTCCAGATGGGGCCTCCAAAGGTGCCCCCAAATTGGTTGCGGATCAGGATTGGTTTCTGGGCGCGGCCAGTAGCAAGGTTGGTTGGCGGCGTGAACGGACCGATGGCGTTAAAGACGGTGTTGCGGAGGTAGTCGTAAGCCTTGCCGTGGAACCGATTGCTACCTGACCGAATGCTGACATTGATGACGGCCCCGGCCGACCGGCCATATTCAGCAGAGTAGTTGTCAGTCTCAACATTGAACTCGGAGATGGCGTCGGGTGAGGGCTGGATGGCCTGGTTGGAGAAACCCTGGTTCGAGGTGCCATAGGCATTGTTGTCAAGGCCATCAAGTAGAAAGTTGTTGAACTCGGAGCGTTGGCCGTTCACATTGAACGAGGCGTCACGACTCGAGTCTGTTCCGTTTTGCAGCGCGTCACGACGCACTCCGGGAACCAGCGCGGCGAGGTCGGCGTAGGCGCGGCCGTTCAGGGGAAGGTTTTCCACTTCGCGGGTGCCAATCACCTGACCTCGTTCACTGTCCTCGGTGTTCAGCAAGGCGGCGGCGCCCGTGACGATCACGGTTTCGGCAGCACCGGCCTGCAGTGTGACATCGACGCGTTGGCGAGCATTGACCTGCACGGTAAAGAGAGCCGTGTCCGCGGTGTTGAACCCAACTGCCTGCGCGGTCACGTGATATTGCCCCACCTTCACATCCGTAAATTCGAAGGCTCCCTCGCTGTTGGTCTTGAGCAATACTTTCTGCTGTGTGTTCTGGTTGATGAGCGTGACCTGCGCGTTGCTCACCAGAGCGCCGGAGCTATCTCGGACATATCCGAGAACCGAAGCAGTCTCGAACTGTGCGATGGCGGGGGACGAGGCGAGCAGGCAAGCGACAAGGTACGTGGAACGGCGCAATGAGTGAACTCCCAAGTGAAATAAAGCTACGAGTCTCTCCTCCAGCGTGACCAGAGTTGAACGATGGCGGGGACTTGTCGAGCGTAGGCCTGCTCTGTGAAAGGCGAGTTGCAATCAGGTTACGGCGAGACTAACGCGATCTTCTCCGCTGCAATTTGCCTCGCTGGCGCAGGCTCACTGAAGCCTGTGCCGCTGGCAAGGACACGCTCAGCAACTCAGCAACGGAAAAAGCGATCGAGCGCATATCGATGATGCCCAGATCGCGTCCTTTTGCGCTGCCGTTACCCATGGCAAGAAGGAGGAGCGCATCTGCGGATTTGGGGTAAATAGCCGTGCATGCCAGTTGAGTTCGCGGGCGTGACGCCACCGATACGCCCGATGCGACCGAACAACAAGCCCCCCCGTGTACCTCCTGAGAGTGGGTCTTGATCCGGCAGGACACGAGACCTCGCTGAGCCTCGTGGCTCTGGAGGATAGGTAACGGGGAAGATGGAGATAGCGCCAGATGGCTTCGGTAAGGGCAGCTGCAATGATGGAGTCGGAGTACCGCGAGGGCTTCTGACGTAGGTGTAAGGCCTGAACTCTGACGGGTGGGGAATGGGAGGGGGGGAAGCAAAGCCCCACACTTTTCCGTCATTGAAGCTGGATGTCAAAGCGGCAATATCGAAGCTGGAGAGTCACGACCCTATTACCCGGCAGGTCGAGGCCGAGCCCAACTACCTCGAACTGTTGCGGTCCAGGAGTCTGACCCGGCTCTGCGTTACGTTTCCATTGTCGACCTGCTATCCCGTCGAAGCACACGGCCGGCGCACGGGGGACAAAACTTCTCTAGACGCGTGCGCAGCTTCGCGAGTTCACCGATGCAGGCTCGGCGCTTCGTCCCGGCCAGGTTCCTGTGCACGGTGGCGTGAAGCACCAGGGTGGTCTCTCTTTAGGCGCCTTCAGGCGCTAGGGGTAAGGGGCGATCCGGCCGAGGAGCCTATCTCGGTAGCGCGATCGCAGACTTCCGCCAACTCGATGACAAGCGGGCAACCGATTGGGAGGGTGCGCTCAGTAAGGTCACTGGACAATCTCGGGCATTGTCCTTTGGCGACTCTTCCCGATCGCCTGGCGCACAGGCAGGGTTTCGAGGCCAACGATGGTCTACCAGCACAGACCTCTACCGTTTGAGAGGTGCTGATGGAGGGACATCGCGTTCCAGAGAACCACTACCGATCCACTACAATCTCCCAAAAACGTGAGAAAGCCGACCCGGCTGGGTCGGCTCTAAACGCTTTATTCGTTTATGGTGCGGAGGAGGGGACTTGAACCCCTATGGTGTTACCCGCTAGCACCTCAAGCTAGTGCGTCTGCCAATTTCGCCACCTCCGCTCAGTACCTGCACACCAATGCGGCAGGCCTGTGACGAACAACCAGAGCTACTATAGCATTTTCGGGGCTAACGGTCAGCAACAGCACGTGGCAGAATAGTCGGCATGGCCCTGATGCTCAGGCTCTCTCCTCTGCTGCTCGTGTGTACGGCCGCGTCGACCTTTCTTCCCTTGGGCGCAAATGCGCAGGCTTCCGGGGTAGCCAAACCCGTTGACACGCCCGCACTGTCGGCCAAGGTGAACGGCGTACAGGCACCCGCAGGCAAATGGGCGATTGTGATGCATGGCGGTGCGGGTGTCATTGAGCGTTCGTCGATGACGCCAGAAAGAGACAAGCAGTATCGCGAGGGTCTGCACAGTGCGATCCAGGCCGCGGCCAAGGTGATGGATGCAAACGGTTCTGCTGTAGATGCGGTGGAGGCGGGTCTGCGCGTCCTTGAGGACAACCCGTTATTCAATGCGGGCAAGGGCGCTGTGTTTACGGCCGATGGGCGAAATGAGCTCGACGCCGCCGTAATGGATGGGGCCACGATGAACGCAGGCGCCGTGGCGGGTGTCACCCGGACCAAGAATCCCATCTCGTTAGCAAAGGCAGTGATGCAGAAAAGTCCGTATGTCATGCTCATGGGCGCCGGGGCGGATCAGTTTGCAGCCAGTGTCGGACTCGAGCAGGTGGACCCCTCTTACTTCTTTACAGAGCCGCGCTGGCAGGGTCTGGTACGGCAGCTGAAGCGAGAGGGGCTGCCGATCCCTCCGCGGCCAGCGGGAGCGCCGCCCGAACCCACACAGCCCGTTGCGGAGTTGGAAAATCCCGACGCGCACAAATGGGGAACCACGGGCATGGTGGTACGTGATCGCCTTGGACACATCGCAGCCGGGACGACCACGGGCGGTACGCAGGCAAAGCGCTTCGGGCGAGTAGGCGACTCCCCGATCATCGGCGCGGGGACGTATGCGTCAGATCAGTCCTGCGGCGTGTCCGCAACCGGAACGGGAGAATACTTTATCCGCCTCACAGTGGCTCGCAGCATTTGTGCTCTGGTGCAGTACAGAGGAATGCGTTTACAAGCAGCCGTGGATGAGGTCGTCGGCAGGGAGTTGACCGCCTTGAAAGGGGATGGCGGTGTTATCGCGATGACACCGGATGGCCAGTTGGCTTGGGGCTTCAACACGCCCGGGATGTTTCGCGCTCACCTAGTGGAGGGCGGCGACATCGAGTCGGGGATATACAAGGACGAACCATAGTCCTCGAGCGCCACCTGTCACTTAGAAATGATGGAGCAGATCACTGAATCGCCCAAGTTCCAGAAGCGTTTGTCCGGACGGCGGTGCGTCGATCACCTCGCGTTCCAAGGCCCAGGTGTAATCGTGAGGGATGAATACCGCGTTCAAACCGGCTTCGAGTGCCGGATTGATATCCGAACGCGGAGAGTTGCCAATCATCCACGTAGCAGGCAACTCGCAGCAGTGCCGCGAGACAAGCTCCCTGTACACCACGCCTGTTTTCTCAGACGGCACCTCCACCGCCTGGAAGAACGCGCTGAGACCTGAGCGTTTCAGCTTGTCGATCTGGTCCACTGGATCGCCTTTGGTGACGAGTAACAATCGATGGCGTTGGGCAAGGGCCTGCAGAGTGGGTGCAACCTCGGGCAGCAGTTCGATTTCCTGATTCGCAATCGAGTCAGTGAAGGCGACCATGCGTGCGTGCTTCTCAGGAGAGACAGGTTCATCGGTGAGTTGCTCGAAGCAATTGATCAAGGATCGGCGAAAGCTCTTCACACCGTAACCGTACTTCGCGACCGTCGCTCGCTCACAGGTGTTCAGGTGCTCTCGCACCTCCTCGCGAGTGTGGACACGGTGATCCAGGTAGGAGATGAAGGCAGTGATGGCCTGCTCAAAATAGATGTTGTTTTCCCATAGGGTATCGTCGGCGTCAAATAACAACGTCTGTGGAGAAGTATGGTGTCTCTGCATCATCACATTCCTTCGTGCCCGGGTTGAATTGCTGTAGATATTCCACCAGCTCTCCTGAGGCGTCGGGGGCTTCATGCGGAGAGAGGTGACCCGTGTGTCTGTGATACATTCAAACCTGCCTGCAGTTCAAGGAGAGATGGCCGAGTGGCTGAAGGCGCACGCTTGGAAAGCGTGTATACCGCAAGGTATCCAGGGTTCGAATCCCTGTCTCTCCGCCACAACCTTACAAAGCCCCCGAATAGAGGCTTTTCGCATCGACGCGTATCGCATGATCTAACAACCAGAACAGCAGCCTCCAGTCGGCTCCGTGAGGGAGTCCGACTCCATCCGCAGTAGCGGAGACGGTCACCGCAAGAGTTGTACCGTCGCCCAGACGGGCCCGACGCGTGATTCTAGTCTCCCTGGTTGTGCTATGCGGACGGGTGCAAAGAACATCGCCTGGGCGAGCTTCATGTACTCGTCTCCAAGAGTCTGGTCTCTCCCGGATACAGCGAGGTCCGCGACCCTGTTGCTCGTGTTCAGCCGTGCGGCCTCACGCTCGGCGGAATGGTCC
>CAZZXY010000019.1:0-5581 GCA_964658105.1 Verrucomicrobia bacterium Tous-C9LFEB
CCGGCGACATCTTCCTTGGCAAGGAAGCACTCTACCACTGAGCTACTCCCGCCCTTCCACTTGAATGTAACAGAGGGTGCGCACTTTGTGAAGAGCAGCCTGTGGAACCCTACGCGGCCCGCGAGCGCCTTGCTGGGTGCTCCATGAAGCCATGCCACGCAGCCATGAACGGAACTCCTACTGCGTCGGCGCGACGTTGCCGTTCGCGAGTAGAAGGCGTCGGCTGGTGACCTGAAAGTTCTTGTTCCTTACGATATGGGGCGTGAGCATGATCATCAGTTCCATGCTGTCCTTCTCTGTGCTCTTGTTGGTGCTTTGAAAGCCAGGGATTTCGCTGAGGAACGGGAGTCCCGTAAGCGCACGCAGCTCCGAGGTGGTGACTTCGCTGGCCAGCATTGCCGTCTGGCCACGTGGAATGGTGATCGTGGAGGTAAGTTGACGACTGTTCAGAATGGGTAGCGTGTTGATGCTGCCGGAGCCCAGCGCTTCCAGCTTGAAGTCCAGCTTGACCGCGACCTCCCCGGTGCGAAAGATCTGCGGTGTCGCCTTCAAGGTCAGGCCCAGGTCCTCGTACTGGATCTGGGGCACGGAAGCCGCACTGGAGCCGAGATACTGCGACAGGAGGGAACTAACGCTGGTTCCGTTGATCGAAAGACCTGCCACAGCAGAGCCGATGCCGCTGGAGACGTTCGAACTGTAAATGCCAGTCTCGATGGGGTAACGCGTGCCGGCGCGGAACTGACCGTCCTGCTTGTCTCCGATGCGCAGCTGCACCGTGTCGAGGATCCGGACGTCTGAAGAGGTCAGCGCTCCGTTCAGCGTAGTGGTTGACCCGAGGAAAACACCTGCAAGTGGTAAGCCGTTGTAGTGACCAAAGACCCCAAGCAGGTTCGTGAACTGCGAACTGCTGACCGTACCCGAAGCCAGCAGGAACTCCAACTCGGTGAGCGCGTCGGTGTACGCGTTGCCCGTCAGCGTGATGAGATTGTTGGCCACCGCCTGCGAGATCAGGGACTGATTCGCGTTAATGAGATTCTGAGCCGTCGATGCCACCGGGAACACGCCGACCGACGAGGGCAGCTGTGCCCCTACATTGACGATGTGGCTTTTATCCACCTCATACAAGGTAAGGTCCAGCAGCACATCGGAGCCTCCGTCGATCAGGTCGGCGAAGGTGGCATTCACGTGCGCCAGGGAATCTTCGTCGCCGCGCAGCACCAGCGAGCCGGCACTCGCCACGGCGTTCACGACGCGCAGGTTGAATACGTTTCTGGCGAGGTTGGCATATTCCGTCATGTCCGCCGCGCTGGTACCGGGCATCATCAGCGTCTCCTCCACCAGCGGCATGTACTGAGCACGGTTTTCCGGTGTGTCCGCCGAAAACAGGAGTTCTTTGGGCTGGGTGGGCGCGCTGAAGGTGTGCGTGAGCGTTTGTGCGGTGTGCAGCGCCTGGGCAAAGTCGGCGTCATCCAGGTCAAAACGGAGGGTCGCCCCGGAGTTGATGGAATTCACAACCGTGGCGCGGATCCCGTAGGCCTGGCAGATCTGCAGCAGGATGTCCTGGGCGTTTGCATGCAGGTGGAAGCTGTGTCTGCCCACATCAGGGGAGAGTCGCACCGGTCCCCCAAGACTGACAGCGTCCGCAGCACGTGAAAGCGCGCCCGGCCCCCCATCGGGGCTCAAGGAGGGGGACGCAGCCAGTGCACCGTCCGATGAAAAATGTTGCAGCACAACGGCGTTCTCGGGATCGATCGCGCGAGCTTCCACGAGCAGACGATCGGCTTCCTGGGAGCGGCCGAGCGCCCGCGCTTTGGCCGCTCGCTGCACAAGGTCGGTGAGGCGGTGCTCGCGCGATACGGCCAGTGCCAGCGCGTAATCCCGATTGCGAGGGTTCAGCCGGTTGGCTCGTGCAAACTGCTGTTCGGCTTCGGTCAGGTCCCCGTGATCCAGGGCCCGTGCCCCTTTCAGAAAGGCATCGTCAGCCTCACGCAACTGTCGGGCGGGAATGTCCGATTGCGTCTGGACGGGTTGGGACGGAAGACGGAGAGGCGCATCGGTACCAGCCGGGGAAGCGGCATTCTGCGCCTGAAGGGGTGACAGGACCAGCGCCAGCAGAGTGACCGCTGCCACCCGCACAGGAGCCTGTGGAGGCTCGACAGCCCGGTTCAGGCCTGCCACCCGCGACACGTGCCACCACGGGCCACGAGGGCACCAGCGGGGGCGGGAACGGAAGCTAGGTGGACGATTCGAGCGGGAGAGCATTGCTGTCGTTTGGACGGAGAGGACGCTTTAACGTCCGGTTCCGGTCTGGACAATGTGGAGATCCGGCCGGCTGGGACGGACCGAGCGCGGGGGCCGGCGCATCCCGCGGCGAATCTGGGCGGAGTCCATGCCGAGTTCGGCCAGCGTGCGGCTGAGCGTATTGCGGTGCATGCCCAGTTCTTCTGCGGCCTTGCACTGGTTGCCGCGATGGCGGGCCAGAACCTCCAGAATGAAACGCTTTTTGAACTCGCGCACGGCATCGGTGTAGGTCATCCCCGAGGCATGCATGCTGAGTACCAGATGTTCCATCTCGCGTTTCACTTGCGTTCTCTCCCCCTGCAGCGGCAGTTCTCCTGACGAGTGTAGAGCGCGAACAAACCGTTTGCGCCAGTTTTCCCTCAAGAAAACTTCGTCGGCAAAACCGTGTCCGGCGCCCAGGTCAGGTGATCTGCTTTAGGGCTGTAGTGTCTTGGTTTTAATATGCGACAGGGGCCCGGACTTGATCCAATCGGCAGAGCTATGGTTGAGGTGCTCGAGCCCTTCCCAGAGCCGAAGCCTGAGGTCCGATGGCATGCCGAAGGATACAGCATGGGCCGCCCGGAGCAAATAGGGGGCAATCTGAGATGTCTGAACCCAGGGCGCGGCAGGTAGAAACGCTGTCAATGCCAGCAAAAGCGCCACGGCCACCCCCGCTCCCCGGAGCAGACCAAAGATCGCGCCGCCAAGCCGGTCAGCAAATCCAAGGCCGACGGTGCGGGCCCCGCGGCGAAGGACGCGGCCCAGCAGGGAGGCCGTCAGGGTTACGGCGGTGAGGATCAGAAAGAAAGCCGCGAGCAGCGCAATCGTTGGCGCGGTAATCAGGCCGGCCAGGGCCTGCGCCAGCGCGTGGTAGTACCAACAAGCCAAGGGAAAGCCAATCAACAGGCCTGCCAGGGTGAACGCCTCGCGAAAGAAGCCATTCATGGCCGCGCGGACCGCGGAGTAGACGAGCAGTGCGGTGATCAGCCAGTCAAGGGGGTTCATGTTGCGCAAGGGGCTGCCAGCATCCCGTTCCTTCCAGCCTACTTGAGTATGGATCGGCCCTCGCCGCCAGGTAAGGCCTCTTGGGCTGGAGGTGTGTCCGACCGTCTGATCTTCAAACCAGCGAGACCCCGATGAAAAACCAGAAGGACAGCAGGACGAAGGCCACAAGCATCACGGCTACACGGAACCCGCCTGTGCCGGCACAGCAGAGAAGGAGCGCCATCAGAGAGGTCGCCATGCCCCATCGAACCCACAATCCGGCTTCTCTCGCTTGCTGAACGTAGTCAGCTGGCGTCGCGGTTTGGAGAAACGACGCAATCAGGATGACCACTGAGACGCCCAGCGCAAGACAGCCGATGCTGAACGTTGCGAGTCTAAGCCGGCTCGATCTCAAATCCCAAACTCCACGTCAGGCACTAAGAGTGAAGATACAGGAGCGAGATCAGCTGCTTTAAGCCGCAGGACGGGCCTGATTGCCCCGCGTGCGACCTCCCAGGGTGACGCTGACGACCTTGCTGACGCCGGGTTCCTGCATGGTGACGCCGTACATGACGTCGGCCTGCTCCATGGTGCGCTTGCTGTGCGTGATGACGACGAACTGGGTGGAGTCTGCCATGTCGGCGATCAGGCGGGCGAAGCGGGCGACGTTGGTCTCGTCCAGCGGTGCATCGACCTCGTCGAGGATGCAGAACGGCGCGGGCTGGAACTGAAAGATCCCGACCAGCAGCGAAAGCGCAGTCAGGGCCTTTTCGCCACCGGAGAGCAGGAGAACGTTTTGGAGCTTCTTGCCCGGTGGCGAAGCGATGATGTCGATTCCCGCGAGGTCGTCCTTGCTGTCCTCGGTGTCGGTGAGGCGCATAAACGCCTGGCCACCGCCAAAGAGCTTGGTGAAGGTCTGTGAGAAGTTCTCGTTGATGATCTTGAACGCTTCGTCGAACTTGACGCGGCTGACATCCTCGATCTCGCGGATAGAGGCCGTCGTGTTGTCGATGGCCTCGATGAGGTCGCGGCGCTGGGCTTCGAGGTGCGTGTAACGCTCGGACGCCTCGCGCAGTTCATCCAGGGCCATCATGTTGACCGGGCCCATGTTCTCCATGCGCTTGCGCAAGGCACGAGCCTGCTCGTCGGCCTCGGTGAGGGCCTCGGCCTCAAGAGGCTGGATGGTGGCATCGTCACGCAGCGCCTGGGGCTCGGCCGAAAGATCGTTGATGCAGGTGGCCTCGAGGTGCTCGATGTCCGAGGAGAGCCTGGCCAGCCGGGCTGTGTGGGTGGCGCGCTGCTCGCGCAGGGCTTCTGTGTCGTGGCGCAGCGTGCGGAGCCGGCCGTCAAGTTCGGCGAGGCGGGCACGGAGCGTGGTGGCTTCCGCAGAAAGGCGTTCGCTGGCGGCTGCGGCCTCCTGACGCGTCGCGGAGAGCTCGTCGATTTGGGCGGCTAGCGTCGCATTTTCCTCTTCGCGGCGGACCTTTTCGGCCTGTGCACTGTTGATGCCGCCTTCGATCTGGCTAATGCGTTGCTGTTGCCCGCCGAAGAGGCGCTCGGTGCGTTCGGCGTTGGCGCCAGCGTTGCGGCGGCGCTCTTCCAGGCCTGCCAGAGCGGCATTCGCGGCGGACGCGGCCGCCTGCAGCTCCTCGCGCTCGGCACGCAGGGTGGCCAGTCGCGTCGTGAGCTCGGCGACCCCATCCTCCATCCCGGCGCGCTCAGCTTCGAGACGCTCGGCTTCCGCGCGCTTGCGGCCGATCAGCTCCTCGCGCGCGCCCCGCTGGTCCTTGTTGCGGGCCAGCGCGAGTTGCCACTCTCCGAGGCGGCGTTCCAGGCGACCGGCTTCGGCTTCCATCTGGCGCAGCGCCGCGCCGGAGTTGGCGCTTTCGCGCTCGGTGTCGCGACGCTCGTGGTTGCGTGTGTCCAGCGTGGCGGTGAGTTCGGCGGTCTCGCGAGTGAGGGCGGCGGTGGCCGTTTCGTTCTTCGAGAGCTCCGCCTCAATCCCGTTGACCTTGGTCTGGACCTCGGCCAACTCGCGCTTAAGAGCCAGGGGACCCTGGGTGCGCGGCTTGCCGCCGGTAACCGTGACGTTGTGAAAGGTCTCACCGGACGGCGCGAGGAAGAAGGCCTGCGGGTTGAGCATGGCGAGGCTGCGGGCAGTATCGGTGTCCGGTGTGACGAAGCCCTCGCGAAGACGCGGCAGGATGACCTCGAGCGAGCGGCCAAAGCCATTCAGGACGCGCACGCAGTCGGTGAGCGGAATGACCCCCTCCCGGTTGGGGCTGGCGGAGCTCGCCATGCCCTCCGCGAACGGAAA
>CAZZXY010000019.1:5681-58649 GCA_964658105.1 Verrucomicrobia bacterium Tous-C9LFEB
GTGTCGGTGGAGTAGCTGTGCTCCCGGATGAGCGCTTCCAGCGATCCACGCCGGCCTAGCAGGGTGGCCAGCTCGGCGCGGAGGGCATCGCCTCGACGGCGGGACTGGGTCTCGTCCATGCGCCGTTGTTCGATCTTGCCGCGCAGATCAACAATCTCGGTTTCGAGGCGTTTCAGGCGCTCTGTGACGGACTCAAAGGTGAGTTTGGCCTGCCCGCGTTGCTGGCCGATAGCCTCGAGCTCCTGGCGTGCACCATCGGACTCAGCGGCCAGACGCTCATTCTCTCGGTCCAGACCCGCCAGCGCAGTTTCTGCCTGGGTGATTTCATTGCGGGCGCCATTGGCGCGCTGCATGGCGTTCATGGCATTGCGACGGCCCTGCTCGGCCTGCGCTTCGGCGTTCAGGACGCCGCGCATGGCATCGTGGGCGCGCTGCTGTTGCGCCTGCGCGGAGGCCTTGTGCGCGTTCGCCTCTGCGGTGGCCGTCTCCAGAAAAGTGCGGTGCTGTTCGCGTTCGCCGGCGAGATGGGCGAGGGCTTCGCGGGCCTGGGCAAGCTCGTCATTTGCGGTTGCGAGACGCTGGGTCAGCTCCGCCTGGCGGTCGATGTTGGCGTGCCGGCGCGCCTGGGTGCGCTCGAGATCGACGGCGGAGGAGCTGGCGCGTGCGGTGGTGTCACGGATCTCACGGTCGAGCTCGTAGCCGCGCGCGGTGCCGGTGCGGTGCTCGGCGTCCAGCGCTTCGAGTTCGGTGGACTGCGCGTCGATCAGACCGCCGAGCCGATCCAGTTCGGTTTTGAGTGAGGTGGACTCAGCGTCCATGTGGCGCAGCCGGCTGGCGAGCACGACTCGCAGCTTGGCCGTGAATTCCGTGCGGAGTTCGCCATACTTCTCGGCCTTGGAGGCCTGTCGCTTCAGGACGGCGACCTGGCGGGTCACCTCGTCGAAGATGTCGTTGACGCGCGAAAGATTGGTCTTCGCGGATTTAAGTCGGAGCTCGGCGAGCCGCTTCTTCGTCTTGAAGCGCGTGATGCCCGCAGCTTCCTCGATGATGGAGCGCCGGTCCAGCGGCTTGGAGCTGAGTAGCTGGCCGATGCGCTCCTGGCCGATGATGGCGTAGCTTTCACCGCCCAGGCCTGTGCCGAGGAAGATGTCCTGGATGTCGCGCAGGCGGCACATCTTGCCATTCAGCAGGTATTCGCTCTCGCCTGAGCGGAACAGGCGGCGGGTGACGGTGATCTCGCCGGCGCGGGCCGGGGTTCGGTTGAACTTGCGGCGGCGGACTTTGAGAACGACGCTGTTGGCGGCGGTTTCGCTATTCGCAACTGCGACGACGGCAGCTTCGCTGTTGGCGGGTCCGTCGGCTTCGTAGGTCTGGCCGGGCTGGGCTTCGAGGACGGCTTCTTCGGTTTCTTCCGCGTTCTGTTGCCGAAGCGCGCCTTCGTCCCAGTCGCCTGCCAGGTCAGGCATCTGGGCGGCCAGCTGCTCGGGTTCCGTGTCGCTGCCGTCGTACACCGTGGGGTCGACGAGCGTCAGCGAGACCTCGGCCATCCCTGTAGGCCGGCGGTCGCGAGTGCCGGCAAAGATGACATCCTCCATCTTGAGCCCGCGTAGGCTCTTAGCCGATTGCTCCCCAAGAACCCAGGTGATCGCATCGGAAATGTTGGACTTGCCACAGCCATTCGGTCCTACAATGGCGGCGATCCCCTGGCCCTCAAGCTGCACCTCAGTGCGATCGCAAAAGGATTTGAAGCCAAGGATCTGGACCTTTTTCAGCTTGAGCAAGGGCGTTCGCTCTCCGTTTCGGTTGGACCAGGTGCTGGGCCAGGTGTTTCTTTCATCGTAGGCATGGGTACCCCAGGAGGCAACACCGGTCATCGTGTTCTTGTGGATAAGCCGGATGTAACCCAATGGAACCCTTTCCGGTGACTTTTGGACTCTCTTCACGGGCTATGCTGGGACGTAAGTTGCATGAGAGCAACACGCGTTCCTATAATCCGCATCATTCGCCTAGGTCCTCTGGCCACGGCATTCAGGCTTCGGCAGCCAACTTTGTCCAAATCACGTTCGGGAAGCAATCCCGAGGAGATCGCATGAAAAAGGTAGTTCTTACCTCGCTGCTGGCAGCTGCCACCGCAGCACCCTTCACCCCCTTCCTTTTGGCGCAGGATGCAACCGCACCGGCAAGTGGGGCCCAGGGCGCCACAGGCCAGCAGGTCACGCTCCCACCCGACGAGTTCAACGCCTACCAGGCGGCGGAGCAGACGGCCCAACCGGCAGCCAAGGTGACCGCTCTCAAGGCATACCTGCAGAAATATCCAAACTCGCCGGTGAAGGCTTCGGTGCTGACGGACATTCTCGGGGCGGCGACGCAGACGGGCGACAAAGCACAGATTCTGGATGCCAGCGGGCAATTGCTTGCCGTGGATCCCAACAATCTCCGGGCCCTGGCCTTTGAGGTGTACTACGGCAAGGCTGACGCCGACGCGACCAGCGATCCCGCAGCCAAGCAGGCAGCTTTGGACAAGGTTGCCTCCTATGCACAGACCGGTCTCACGGTAGACCAGGGAACGGCAGCCCCCAAGGGGATGAGCGATGCGGACTTCCAGCAGCTCAAGGGCCGTACCCTGCCTGTGTTCAGCTCGGCTTTGGCAGCCGACGACATGGCGAAGAAGGACAACGCCGGCGCGATCAAGGTCATCATGGATGAGCTGAAAGCCGTGCCCCAGGATCAGACCCAGACCGTTGGTCCGGTGCTGCAGGATGAGTACACGCTGGCCAATGCGTACTACACCTCCACACCTCCCGATTACCTGAACTGTGCCTGGTACGCAGCTCGTACAGCCGCTTTCGCACCGGCTGCGCAGAAGACCGCCATCCAGCAGCTGGCGACCTATTGCTACGGCAAGTACCACGGCTCGCAGGACGGCTTCGACAAGCTGCAGGCGCAGGCCCAGGCGACTCTGACCCCGCCGGCAGACCTGGCGACGACCGTCACCCCCGCGCCCAAGCCGGAGGATATGGTCAAGAATCTGATCGCGACGACACCGGATCTGGCGACCTTGGCGCTTAGCGACAAGGAGTTCGTGCTGCAGTACGGTCAGCAGGCGGACGCGGACAAGGTTTTCGACACAATCAAGGGCAAGTCGGTCGAAATCCCGGGCGCTGTGGTGATTGCCGCGACGCCGGATCAACTGCAGGTTGCAGTGTCGGATGACGCGAAGCAGAGCAAGACGGCGGACTTCACGATTGCGATGAAGACACCGTTAACGGCTCCTCCGGCTGTCGGCTCTGCCGTAGACGTGACGGGCACGTACTCGTCCTACACCTCACCGGCATCGAGCAACGCGGGTGCGGCAGCTGCCAGTACGACGGCTTCGGCAACCCCTCCCGCCACCGGGTCTACGGCTTCGTCCACCACGACACCAGCCGCTGGAACCGCCACGGCTGCGGGGACGGCAACCGCTTCGACGGCCACCACGTCGATAGGCGCTTCCTCCTCGTCAGCCCTGATGATCCAGATGACCGATGGTGCGCTCGTCGAGAAGAAGAAGGCGGCAGCGCCGGTGAAGAAGGCGCCAGTACGGCGGCGTAACTAAGGTAAATCGCTCCTGAAAACCGCAGAAAGCAACAGCCCCCGAAAGGGGGCTGTTCTTTTACGGGAAATTGTCAGGGTTTTGCGTCAGCCAGCCCAAGCACGTTGGTCATGAGGCGGAAGGCACCGGGTACAGCCTCTGGCAGTTGGCGATAGAGTGCAAAGGCGCAGTAGGTCCAGTGGCCCTTGCCAAGCTGAACGGTGATCAGACCGCCTCGTTGCGGTTCCTGGCCAGGGTCGTGGGTCTCGGTGAGTGCGGTGTACTGCGGAGCCCAGCTGCCGAGAAAACCGTGTCCGCGTTCTTCTACCCAGCCTGTGAAGTCGGTCGGTGTGATGTGGTTCGGCGAGTTGAGAACGCCCATGGCGAGATTTCGTTCTGAAGTTTGGGCTCCGTCCTGGGTCGGCAAAAGCAGGTGTACGGGGGTGGTCTCGTCCACGACTTTTTCCGCGTTGCCGAGCGACAGGGAATAGGGAGCGTCGGCGCCCGTGAACTCCGCCGTCTGGTACTGGACGAGAACGTTGCCGCCGGCGCGGACGAAGCTCATGAGTTGCTCGGTCGGTGTGCCGTGCAGGTCAGGGTGCGCGTTATAGGTGCGCACGCCGAGAACGACCGTATCGAACTGCGCGAGGCGCTCCGGCGTGAGGTCGGCAACGGAAAGGATCGTTACAGGGAGACCGACCGAGGCGAGATTATCGGCGACGGCATCGCCTGTCCCGGGAAGGTAGGCGATGCGCTTGCGGGTGGGCAGGGTGAGAGCGACGGGAACGAACTTCAGGGATGCCGGTGTGTAGTAGTTAGTCCTTTGGAGGTCTCCGTAGCCGACCGAACGGTAGCCCTCGCCCTCCTGCTGCCCGCCAGGGAGAACGGCCGTGGCTTGCATGGTGAACGACTTGCGCTCTGCAGCGGGTGGCTCAAGCTGGAACTGCTTCATTCCAGGCGGCGTGTTTTGGGTTTGAGCAAAGGGTGCCGTCTTCCAGTCTGGAGGCAGGTTGAGATGGACGTGGGTGTCTGGTGGGGTAACCTGCAGCGTCACGACGACCGTCTTCTCGCCAGGAATGAGGACCTGGGCGTGGGAGGGAAGCGACACCGACGCCGAGGGTACAACCGCGACTGCCTGTTTCCCCACGCTGACAACGCGACTCATCTGGACCTCGGTCTCGTGGTACCGCAGGACGACGGAGGCTACCAGCGGCGCGGGTGTGCCCGGGGCGTTGCGCAAGGTCGGATCCGTAAGTTGGTAGACGGGCTGCTCGATACTCTTGCGATAGAAGTACGGGCGCGTGGGTGTGCTCGTCAGGGCTGATGAGGCCTGTAGAGTTTGCGTGAAGGCCTCATCGGGCTTAAGCCGAGGTTCTTTGTCCACACCCAGAAGTCTTTCCACACGCTGCGACCGGGGACCCTCAAGCGCAGCGGAGAAAACGTCGATCGGCTCTTGTGCCTTGCTGGTGAGTGAGAGGGTCACTTCCGGTTTTGTTTCTTGTGGTATGTCATGAGTCTGGGTCGCTGCGACTGCCGAGAGTTGCAGGCCCAAGGCGAGGACGATGGCGTCATTGAGCTGCACCTGCTTTACACGCAATTCGTGCAGCACATCCGCTTTGCCAGGAAACGAAGCGGCTTCCAGCGCGTAGAGCATCGCCCCAAGCCCGTGTTGTGCTTCCACCAGTCGCGGGCCGCTCGCTTCAGGGTGGCGCGGATCAAAGGCCGCAGAGGCAGCGCTGATGGACGCGTTCAGGCGGCGCAGACCAGCCGAGAGAAGTGCTGGCGGCGCGGAGGAGAGGCTCCCTATGCCGCCAAGGGTGGTGTCCACGCCGTCGAAGAAGCTCGTCTCGTGTCCAGGCTGTTGGGCCAATCGTGAACCGTAGCGGTGGTAGTTGATGTCGTACGCGCCGGATGTGGCCAGGCGCACGCCGGGGCCGATCTGGGTGCGTTGCAGCCCCAGTCCGAGGCGGGCGAACTGGACATAGCTGAGCCGGCCATTCGGACCGGCGTGAGACCCCGCGGCGTCGCCAAGGTTCGCCGACGCCGCCATAAGCAGCGCGTCTGTCTCGCCCTCGTGGATGGTGACATCAGGCGTTGGCGGCGTGGAAGTCGTCACACCGGTGACATAGTTGGTGAACCGGGCGGGAGCGTACTGGTTTGTGGCGTAATCGAAGAGCCCCTTCTCGGTGATGGCAAAGCTCGGTACGCGGGCGTAGACCTTCAGCGGTGCCCATGGCAGGATGCCCTCACGCGTCAGCTCCGGGAAGACCTTAGGGTCGGCGGCGGCCTTGAAGACCTCCTGTGCGATCTCGCCGGAAACCTGGTGCTGCCCGTGGCCATCGGTGACGCCGCCGGCAAAGACGGCAGCCAGCACCAGCGGACGATAGAGCCGAACCGCACGTACCGCGTCGTAGAGCACGCGCTCGTGCGTCCACTTGCTGAAAGCCTCTTCCTTGGTCTTGGAGAAGCCGAAGTCCACCTCTGTGCCGAACATCTGGTCGGCGCCGAAGTAGCGGTCGGCGGAGAGCAGTTCCTGGGTGCGGATCAGGCCCAGCGTATCCTCGAAGTCGCCGGTCATGGCATTCTGCCCGCCCTCGCCACGGGTCAACGTGAGCGTCGCGACGCGGGCGCCCGCGCCACGGGAATAGAACGTCAGCATGCCGCCGTCCTCGTCATCAGGATGGGCGACGATGAGCATGAGGGAGGCACGTGTTGAGAGCTTGCGCAGCATCTGTCCCAAGCCGGACGCGCCCTCATCGACAGGAAGCTCGCGGCCTGTTTTCGGACCTACGCGCTCACCGCGCAGGTTGGCGGGATCGCTGAACCGGGCGGCCTGCTGTGCAGGGGCACCCGCGCCCACAGCGAGGGCACACAGGAGTGCAAACGAGGAAGAACGCTGCATCAACCTAGGCTCTCACAAAGCCTACGCGTGCCGAGGGAGGACGCCGGATCAGGGGTGGATCAGGTACAGGCTTGTCTGGCGCGGAAGAAAGGTCTTGAAGCCGTCGTCGGTAAGATACGCGTCGTCCTCGCCCATCATGTAAACCTTCTGGTTTTGCCATTCCGCTACCGCTGTGGCTGTGTTGAGTTCGATGGAAATGTAGGAGCCCCCTCGTAGCCGTTTGCCCTCCGAGGCAGAAGCCTGCGCAGCACGGTAGTCCAGCCCTGCTCCAAGGCCGTGACCCTGCTCACCGATGGGGTGCGAGTACACCTTGGCCTCGATGCCCCGTGCCTTCATGTCGGCCATGATCCCGTTGTAGACCTCACCCGCGAGCAGGCCGGGACGCGAATGCGTCATGAGGCTTTCCTGGAGAATGTTCGTGTTGTGCAGGGCCGCGGCCATCCCGGCGGGCGCGGCGGTCTGGCCGGGGAGCAGGATGTACGCCATCTTCTGCCAGTCGGTATTGAGGCCAAAGGCAGTGATGCCGAAATCGAGGTGAATCAGATCGCCTGGCTCAATCACGGTCGCTTCGGGCTCCACCGCGAGGAAGCCGCGTGAGGTGGACGGTGTGCGGCCACGCCGCTGCAGGCGCAGGTCCGGCTGAAACCAGGTGGCTACGTCGTTCGCGCCCATGGCGTCGTAGAGCCAGCGGCGCACTTCGCCGATCGTGGTCTTGCCGGGCGTAATGACCTCGTTGGAGAACGCGCGCCTGGTGAGCTGATCGGTAAGGATAACGAGCTGTTTGTACATGTCGAACTCTGCGGGCAGTCGTGTGTCGCTGTACTCCTCGATGAGGTCCGCCGCAGGGACAAAGTGCGTGGTGGCCTCCGGGCCAAGTGTCTGCGCAAGAAAGTTATAGCTGTCGTGTGTGAGCGAGCGCTGCACGCCACGCTTGGCGTCAAGGGACAGACCAATGTGCTTGGGGTGGTACTGCGCATAAAGCGCCGGCAGGACCTCCGCGGCGGGCTTTGGATCCACAGGTGCCTCAAAGAAGCGTCGCACGCTCTCTTCGGCATATCCGGTGATGGCGAGTTTGCGCAGAGTTGTGCCGGTGTCGATGAAGACAAAGATGTCGCGATTGCCGGTGTAAGGCCGAGGCGGCGCGATGTATTCGGTCAGGGGATCGTTGTGGAACTCCTCGTTCACGACGATCCACATGTCTATATGGTGGCGGCGCATCATGTCGAGCAACATGGCGTGACGCTGCACGAGCCAGCCTTCGCGGATGGCGATGCCCTGGGACCAGGTCGGCAGGTGAACCGGTGGATAGACCGCATTTCCGGTGCGCTGTGCGATGGCGGACGCAGGGGGAACGAGGGCCAGAAAACCCAGGGCAAACCGGAGAGGGGAAGGGCGCATTGGCTTCAGCGTAACCCGGCCTGTTCCTAACGCAGAACGAAAATGCCCGGCCTTTGCGAGAGCCGCTCGATACACTCCCTGTATGCCGCACACGGAAGCCAGGCTGGACCGAACGCTGGGCCTTCGCGGGGCGGTGACGCTCAACCTGCTGGACATGATCGGGGTAGGGCCGTTTGTGACCCTGCCACTGCTGGTTGGCGCGATGGGCGGCCCACAGGCCATGCTGGGCTGGATCTTTGGTGCACTGCTGGCGGTCTGTGATGGCCTGGTGTGGGCGGAGCTGGGCGCCGCCATGCCCGAAGCAGGTGGGACCTATGCCTATCTGGGCAGGATCTTCCCGGGGCGGCTGGGGCGCTGGCTCAGCTTTCTGTTCGTCTTTCAGCTGTGCTTTTCGGCACCGTTGAGCATCGCGAGCGGATGCATCGGCCTGGCGCAATACGCGGGCGGTCTCTGGCCACGATTGGGCGTGCCCATGACCATTCATGCCGCCCGTCTGGGGCCCTATCGCTTCGGCTTTGGCCTGGGATGGCCGACGCTGGTGGCGGTCGCAGCTGTTGGGCTGGCTGTACTGCTGCTGTACCGACGGCTCGTCCATGTGGAGCGGCTGGGACGGGGCCTGCTGGTGATCGTGCTGCTGGCAATCGCCTGGACCGTGATCACGGCGCTGTGGCGTGGGCACTGGGCGCAGGTCGTGGCATTCTCCCCCGGAGCGTTTCGGCCGTCACGGGCCTTCTTTGGCGGGCTTGGAGCCGCCATGCTGGTGGCCACCTATGACTTCTGGGGCTACTACAACGTCACCTTCCTGGGCGGCGAGGTGCGCGACCCCGGCCGGACGATCCCTCGCGCACTGCTGCTCTCGATTGCCATCGTGACAGGGCTCTACCTGCTGCTGAACGCGAGTGTGCTGGCACTTGCCGGCGCGCCCGCCATGTTGCGGATGACCGGCGACAACGGGCAACCGGCACTACTAACGGCCGTGATGCAGCCGGCATACGCTCCTGTGCTTGGAGCGTCAGGCGGCATCTGGCTGGGCCGTCTGGCGGCGGTGTTGGTCATGATTACAGCCTTCGCGAGCGTCTATGCGTTGTTGCTGGGTTACTCGCGCATACCGTTTGCTGCCGCACGTGACCGCAACTTCTTTCGTCCGTTCGGCCGGCTTCATCCTCGCTTGGGGATTCCGCACATCTCGCTTCTTGTGCTGGCGGGCGTAGCCTGCGTGTTCTGCTGTTTCTCCCTCCGGGATGTGATCGCCGCGCTGGTGGTGCTTCGGGTTCTGCTGCAGTTCGGGCTGCAGCAGGTGGGCGTCATGGTGCTGCGATGGCGGCAGCCTGAGCTGCCGCGCCCCTTTCGGATGTGGCTTTACCCGTTGCCGCCGCTGCTCGCCCTGCTGGGCTTTGGGTTCCTGGTGCTTTCGCGGCCTGGCTTTGAGCGAGAGATCCTTCTGAGCGGTATCGTCGTCGTTCTAGGATCCGCAAGTTTCTTGTGGTGGGAGCGAACCCATCCGCAAGCCGATGGCCAGCGTTCTGTAACCGAGGGGCCGTGACGAACGTCCAATGTCTGCCTGCTCAGTTGAAGTCCAAAAGCGTCCTGGAACGGACCGTCAAAGTTTTCGCTTCACAAGCTTTCGCCCCGAGCAGGGAAGGATACGACCTATGTTGCTCCGAACTGAAAAAGAGATTGCCTCTTCCGAGATCACGCCGCAAAAGGCCTACAAGACGTTTCGCGCGAGCCGTCGTGAGGTCCTGAAGGGTCTGGGCGCCGTGGGCGCCGCCGCAGTGGCCGGTGCAGCCTTTCCCGGTGCCGCGGAGGCGTTGACCAAGCTGACCACGGTACCGTCTGCGTACAACGTCACTGATCGAGACCTCACGCCGCAGGCCAAGGCGCAGAACTACAACAACTTTTACGAGTTCGGCACGGACAAGGGTGATCCCGCGCAGAACGCCAAGGGCCTGAGAACGCGGCCGTGGACTGTGAAGGTGAGTGGCCTCTGCAAGAAGCCCCAGGTCATCGATATCGATAAGATGATGGCCTACCGCCCCATCGAGCAGCGCGTCTATCGCTTTCGCTGCGTGGAAGCCTGGTCCATGGTAATCCCGTGGGACGGGTACTCCCTGGCCGAGTTCCTGAAGGCCATGGATCCGCTGCCCAGCGCCAAATACGTCGAGTTCATCTCGGTCGCTGACAAGAGCATGGGCATCTCCGGAAGTTCCATCCCCTTGCCCTACACCGAAGGCCTACGGATGGACGAAGCCATGAATCCGCTAACGCTGCTCACCTTTGGTGCCTACGGAGAGACGCTGGCCAACCAGCAGGGAGCACCGGTTCGCGTCGTCGTTCCGTGGAAGTACGGCTTCAAGTCGCCGAAGTCCATCGTGGAGATCCGTTTCGTGGAGAAAGAGCCGCGCATCACGTGGAACATCCTGGATGCGCAGGAGTACGGCTTCTACTCCAACGTGAACCCGAACTACGACAACGCGCGGTGGTCGCAGGCACGGGAGCGTCTGCTGAACTCCAACAGCATCTTCCCGAAGATGGTTCCCACGCTGCCGTTCAACGGCTACAGCGATCAGGTAGCGGGGCTGTACGCCGGGATGGATCTCAAGAAGTTCTACTAACCGAACGCAGAGGTGCGTACCCCCTCTGCGTCCCGATGAGATCCGGCTGAATCGTCTACTGCGCCTTCAGGTTCATCGGGAAGTCGGGGCCGAATAACTCCCGTTGCGCAAAGGTAAGGAAAGACGGCCAGTTCGGGCCGGGCGTGTGCCCCTGATCATGTTGCCGGAAGGCAATGGGGCCGCTCCCGACCTCGGTGAGTACCGCAGGAAATGCGGGATTCTGAGTTCCGGCCGCGACCATAGGCGATGCGCCGAGGAGGCTGTACACCGGCCCTGCAGCAACGCCGGCGAGGAAAATGCCCCGGGCATCGACCCAGCCGTCTCCGGCGGGCCTTGTGCCCGCGGACAGGAAGACGGCCCGCGGCGCGCACAGCGCAATCAGATCGTGGGCGTCGACCGGCAGATCATTTGCGGTCTTCGTGCTGGCGTAGCGGAGAAAGTTCCCGGCCATCCAGTGGTACTCGCCATCAGCAGCGATGTTCTCCACAAGTTCGCCGTACTGGCGCCGGCTTAGCTTGGCTCCGACCTCTCCGGAGGAACTGATGTATCCCATGGCAAAGCGGGAATCGAAGGCCATCGCTACCAAGGCCGCTTTGCCGTAACGGGAGTGGCCGAAGACGCCAACACGGTGGCTATCAATGTTCGTCTGGGTCTCAAAATAATCCAAAAGTCGGCTGGCACCCCAACCCCAGGCGCGCAAGGCTCCCCACTGCTCGGGCGTGCGACGCGCCCCGTGGTTGGTGAGGCCGATAATGCCGGCGGTGAGTCCCGCACCGTTGTCGGCCTGCACGGAGGTAGGTACCAGCAACGCATAGCCCCAGCCCTTGGCCAGCAGCTGTTCCTTTGCGGTCGGACCGGGGGGTACAGGCAGGCTGTGGCCGGTGCGCTTTGCGAAGTCGGCCCAGAACTCAGGAGGCCAATCAAACGCGATCATCACGGGCACTTTTCCCGCCGTTTGCCGGGGCAGGGTCAACTTAACCTCGATGTCTACGGAGATGGCGGGAGCGGCACGGTTGTCTACGTGCCCACGAACCGTGCGCGTGATCGCCTCAATGCCGTTTTCAGAAGAGTTCGTGGAGGAAACGACGGTCCAGCTCACGCCCGGCGTATGGTCCGGTACGCGGCCGTACATGCTGTCCTCAAGCAGATGCACAAGTTCGGGGCGGCGTTTGGACCACCAATCGGCAGCGGAGCGAACCGGCTTTCCGTCCGTGAGCACAAGGGGATCGGGAAGGGTGATGGACGGCACCGTGGATTCGTCATAGTTGACCGGATGCGGTCCCTTGCCATAGCCATCCACACCAGGACGGATCTGGCTGGCCTCTAGCCCAAGTTGATGCAGCATGTCGGCGTAGTCCGCTGCATTGCCGGCGTTGATGCGGGCCTGTTCCGCCTGCCACTTCTCCTGATCGCCGCTCCTGGCCGTGGTCGCTGGGGCAGGGGCGGTAGGCGCCTGCGCAGCGCACCGGGGCATTCCGGCAGGAGAGAAAGTAAAGGCGAGCAGGGCGAGGCAAACAGGGAAGCGAGGTGGCATGATTTCTCCGGGCCCATTTACTCTAAGCCAGGCATGCCAGGACGCGCTATTCCGTGGATCAAGGTGTTGGTCCACCTCGCTTGTTTGCTCCCAGTGCTGTACCTCGCCCAGGCTTACCGCAGTGGGTCCCTTGCCACGCAATCGGATCCGGTGAACTGGATCACGCATTTTACGGGTGATTGGGCATTGTGGCTGCTGCTGGTTGACCTGGCCGTTACGCCAGTACGACGGTTGCACCGTTCACTGGCCTGGCTGGTACGGTTGCGGCGCATGCTTGGGCTGTACGCCTTCTTCTACGCCACGCTGCACCTAATGACGTATGTCTTCCTCTTCTCCGGCTACGACGTTCCGGCAGCCTGGGCTGGTTTACGCGCTGGACAGCTTAGCGCCCCCTGGCACCAACTGGTGGCCATCTGGCCAACGATGCTGGACGACCTCAAGAAGCGCCGCTTCATCCAGGTCGGATTGCTGAGCTGGGTCATCCTCCTGGCGCTCGCCATCACCAGTCCGCAGCGCGTGCTGCGATGGATGGGCGGCAAGGAATGGGGGCGGCTGCACCGGTTGATTTACGTCGCAGGCATTGCTGCCGTGGTGCACTACTGGTGGCTCCTCAAGGCCGGCGTGCTCACACCGTGGAAGGACACCGCAATGCTGGCTGTTCTGCTGGGAGCGCGCCTTGTACTGGCTCTACAGAAACGGATCGCAAAGCCCAGGGTAGCGGTCCCAGCCCAGGCTTGAATTGCAGCCGATGGGCTTGGCTGCGACCGCCACCGGTCTACTCCCGTACACCTTCGAAGAGGTCGCTCGTTTGCGTAGCCGCCTGCGGTCCAGAGGTGTAGGCGAGGACATACCGCTCATCATCTCCATGATCTTCGAAAACGAGACGGGCGCGATCCATCAGCGGTGCCTGTGAGGTATGCGCCTCAAATGCCCGGCGCTTGCGGTCGCGCACACCCCGGATGTCCAGAATGGTCGTCCAGGGTGCTGGCAGCGGCGCGGGACGATCCGGCAGAAAGAAGTTCGTCGTCAGGTAGTAGAGGCGTTGAGGGCACCAGGGCTGGCCGTGTTCAGGGAAGCGCTTGGCATTGCCGGACCAGTGAAAAGCGGCGGTCGTAGCCGCGGATACGGTGGTGTGGTCAGGGTGGTTGTTCAGGGCGCCCTCTCCACCGAAGGTCAGAACCACATGCGGCCGGAAGGAGCGAAACCGTTGCACAAGTAAGCCGCCGAGCTCGTTCAGGGAATGGAACTCCAGCTGAGCATCCTGATACGCGAAGAGCTCATGTGTGTGCGCGCCAAGGATCTCGCAGGAGGCAGAGAACTCTTCACGGCGCATGGCCCCGAGCTCGGCACCGCTCTGGGCGCTGCCTCGATTGGTGGCTGCCTGGCCATCGGTGAAGCAGAGAACGGCCGTCTCCACACCGGCGTCGGCGGCCAGCGCCAGGGCGCCGCCAAAGGCAAAGCATTCATCATCAGGGTGGGCCACCACACAAAGCAGGCGAAGACTCAAGCGGCATCCTCGCTGCGATCGCTGGGGCGTTGCGAGTCAGCTTCCGGGTCGCTGTGCAGGCTAGGGGAATCCAAATCGGGTTCGGCAACGTAGAGATCGGCTTCGGACAAGGTCTCCTCCAGAAGTGCGTTCGGATCGGCCTCAGCAACCCAGTTAAAGCTGCGTCGATGCAACGGCGTGGGGCCATGTTCGGCGAGCGCTCTACGGTGCACAGGCGTTCCGTAGCCCTTGTGCTGCGCCAGACCGTACTGCGGATACATCTGATGCAGCTCGCGCATCAGGCCATCGCGGTGGACCTTCGCCACCACAGAGGCGGCAGCGATGGACAGGCAAAGAGCATCGCCGTAAAACAGCTTGGTCTGCGAACAGGGATGATCAATCAGCATCGCGTCAATGAGGATGTGATCAGGCATCAAGCCGAGACCCTCTACAGCGCGCAGCATGGCCAGCCGGGTAGCGTGGTAGATGTTGATTCGGTCGATCGTGACAGCGTCGATCTCTGCCACAGAGATGGCGACCGCTGTTTTGCGGACTCGGCGATCCAGTTTCTCGCGCTCTTCGCGGGTCAGCTGCTTTGAGTCTTTCAGCCCCATCCGCATCAGCACGGCATTCTTCGCGGGCAGGATGACGGCAGCTGCCACCACGGGACCAAACAGGGCACCGCGACCGACTTCGTCCACGCCGGCGATCACCTTGTGGCCTCGATAACGAAGCGCCTCTTCGGGAGCGTCGGAGCAGACCAGCTGCTTCAGCATCTGCTGCTTGGCCGTGGCTTTGGTGACGCCGTGGATGGGAGGTATCTGGAAGAGCTTGCCCATGTCTCTACCCATTCAGTGTAGCGGAATGACACCTCCGTCGAGGTGTGCCGACCTGTGCATTAGCGGGCGCAATGCTTCGCACAATGTGGGATCGGCCTCCCCATCCGAGCTGCACTAGCCTCAGGGCACACGTGCGAGGTAGCGCGATGCTCAGGAGGAGCAAGATATGCGGCTTAAGCGGCCCGTTATCAGGAGAATGTGTATTGCAGCGATGTTGCTGGGAAGCGCCTTGGGAGAAGGAAAGGCCCTGGCGTCCGGGGCGCACCCGCTCAAAGTGCAAAGCGGCGTGCTGACCGTCGATGGGCTGACGGTGAAAACGGCAGTGGATCTTCAGATATCTCGATTTCACTATCTCTATATCTACGTGCCGGGATCGGGCACAGCGGTGATCTCCGAAAGGCCGTTTGCCGGAGCACGGGAGCAAAAGGCTGCATTCCACGGCAATACCCTGACCGTGCTTGCAGGCGACAGGCGGCTCCAACTGACGGCCTCGAACCGCCTGCGGGGCACACATGCTGCGTTTGTCCGCTTTGATCACGGCATGGGGCCCGGTACCCGCGTGCCTGCCGTGAGCTTTGGCGATGGGGCAATGGTCCCGGCGATCTGGCCCGATGATGAGTTGGCGTCGCGAGGACCGCACCTCCGCGTCAAGGTGAAGGGTCGCCGCGCAATGCGAAGCGGCAAGCTTTGCCGTCCATCGCCACACGGCAGGGAGATATGTGCGACGGTGCGCGAGGTCGTATACAAGCCCTACTAGAAAAGACACGAAAAAAGGGCGGCCCATGGGGCCGCCCTTTCGCGTTGCTTCTGACTACTTAACGCGTTCAACCTCGCGGAGACGCGCAGCTTTGCCGCGCAGAGCACGAAGGTAGAAGAGCTTGGAGCGCCGAACCTGGTAGGAGCGAATCTTCTCCACCTTGTCGACCACCTTGGAATTGTAGGGAAAAATGCGCTCGACACCCTGGCCGAAGCTCATCTTGCGCACGGTAAAGGTGCCTTGCGGACCCTTGCGGCAGGCAATCACCATGCCCTCAAAGGCCTGAAGGCGCTCTTTTTCGCCTTCCTTGATCTTGACCTGCACGCGTATCTGGTCGCCTGGAGCGAAATCTGGGAGATCTGTCCGCTCGAGCTTCTCGGCGAGCTTCTGCATTATGGGATGAATAGACATGACAATTCCTTGCGTAAAGTCGCAGGGGTTAGTATATCGCAATTCTGGCCTGCTTTGAGGGCCAGATCACGTCACCCGTCGAGCTCCTTTGCGGATCGCCGTAGATCGTCCAGGAAAAGACGATCCTCGCGGCTGAGGTCCGCTGTTTCCAGCAGGTCGGGCCGGTATCGCAGCGTACGCGCAAGTGCCGCGTGCCGTCTCCAGGCACGTACCGCCTGGTGATCTCCCCCGGCGAGTGCCTCGGGCACAGATGCGCCCTGGAAGACTGCGGGCCGGGTGTAGTGCGGATAATCCAACAGGCCCCCTGCGGCGTGCGTCGCTCGGGGTGGACCGTCGGCGGACGTGGCACTGGGCGCCTCGCCTTCGCCGAAACTCTCAAAGCGGGAAGAGTCGGCATGCCCCAGAACACCGGGAAGCAGGCGGGCGACCGCGTCGATAATCAGGGCCGCCGGCAATTCTCCGCCAGACAAGACAAAATCACCCACCGAGAGCTCGCGGTCGCACAGCAGATCCGCCACCCGTTCATCGACACCCTCGTAGCGCCCGCATAGCAGCACGACCCGCTCCAGGGTGGCGAGATGGCGCGCCGTGGCCTGAGTGAAGCGGCTGCCGCCGGCGGAGAGCAGAATGACTGACTCGCGCGTGAGATCGCGATCCGGTTTCGCTGTGATTCCAAGGGCTTCGGCGCACTCAAAAATCGGCTCGGGCTTGAGGACCATGCCTTCGCCACCACCAAAGGGACGATCATCCACCGTGCGGTGCCGGTCATGTGTGAACTGGCGCAGCTCGTGCGTCCTGACAGAGAGCTTGCTGTCGCGCAAGGCACGGTGCAGGACGCCGTAGTCGAACGGACCGCGAAAGAACTCCGGAAACAGCGTAATGATGTCAAAGTGCATGGGGATCAATCAACCATCTGATAGCGCGGGTGTTCCTCGCGATCCAGATCCACAAAAGCGACCGTGGGTCATCTCGCTATGAACGGCTTACTGAACGGGTTACTCCAGCAGGCCGGGCGGCAGGTGCATGACGATGCGCTTGGCATCCGTGTCGACGCCCGACAGCCATGCCTTCACAAACGGAATCAGCACCGGTTCGGTGTTCTCGTCCGCATTGTCTGGTTCCAGGACGAGCAGGTCAACGGCATCGGGCAGGCGGGTACGGCCATCCGGTCCAACAGGGAATTGAAGGTCCGCTACCGTCCCCAGACGTGTCTCTCCGTCAAAAAGGGCACACCCCACAAGATCCCGGACGAGAAACGTATCCGGATCCAGGGCGGGGAGATCCGCTTCCTTTATAAAAAGCTGACGATTCCCAAGCTCCTCCGCCGCAGAGATCGAATCAATGCCGGCGAGTTTCAGCACAAGACGGCCCGCGTTACGACCCCGTGGACGCCAACAGTCCTCGAGCGTGATCCGGGGCGATTGTGCTGCCGAGTGTCCGGCGGGCGCTATACGGAACTGACGGCCTTTGGTGAAAACTTCCGGCAGATCGGTAAGGGGTTCCGTCAGAAGCTCGCCGCGACGACCTTGAGGACGCAAAAGGCGGGCAACCGCCATCCAACCCTCGTCTGCTGTCGCATCAAGCTTTACCGATTCCGGATCCACTCTGGGGTCTTACTCCGCGGGTTCCTGGATCTCAACGATGTCCAGGGCAAAGCGGTGCTTGAGCTTCATGCTGGCCGCGCCCAGGATGGTACGCAGGGAACGGGCCGTACGCCCCTGTTTGCCAATGACCTTCCCCAGATCCCGCGAGGACACCCGTAGGCGAAGCACCGTGGACCCAGAGTCCTGATACGCCTCAACCTCGACAGTCTCTGGTTCATCGACCAGGGCCCGGGTGATCTCCAGCATCAGGGTTCGCATATCGGAAGCGGCGCGCGCTTGCGCCTCAAGTTCAACGGTTTCAGTCACTCGCACACCTCAACAGACGTTGCAGCGCGTGTCTCGGCTTACGTTCTGTTCTCGTGTATCTGGAACAGTTTTAAGTCCTGAGGAGCTAAGGTCGACGCCCGTAAGCAAATTACGAGAGACGCACAATCATCGCTCCAACGCTGCAGCGAGTTTACGGTGAGAGACCCGTGCCTGCCGCAACTCTTTGGGCACGGGTTCCTTCTCCCTAGTTCGACGTTTGAGATTACTTTAGGTAGCTGGAACAGGCTCGGCGGCAGGCTGCTTGGCCAGAAGAAGACCCACTCTCTCCGAGAGCTGCGCGCCCTTGGAGCGCCAATAATCAATACGCTCGTGCTTGAAGTTCACGGTAGCCGGATTGGTGCGCGGGTTATACGTCCCTACTACCTCAATCGAACGGCCGTTGCGCGCACGGTCCTTCTCAATCACCACGACGCGATATTGCGGCTGCTTGCGGGCGCCCACACGCGCCAGACGAATCATTAACACTGGAAAGACCTCACTTGGCTGAAACGATTTCGTTGGCTCCGGTACAATGCGCTACCCGGAGCAAGACGCACGGGGGCAGACGGAGTCCGAACACCTAAGTATCGCGGAAAGAGGGGTGGCCTGTAAAGGCTGAGCCGTCCCATCCTGGTGAACCCTCCCGATGCAGGGCTGCCTTTCAACCGCACATAACGGGAAAGACTGCTGGCTCAACGCACTGCGATATGCTTCGCACATGTTTCTCGGTCGTATGCTTCGCGCGCGCGCCGTGGGGACCCTGGCGATCGCAGCGGGCTGCACCTTCGCTTCCGTCAAGCTTGCGGCACAGGGTACACCCCGGCACAATGTCATCATCTTCGTCGCCGACGGACTCCGTCGCGGATCCGTTACTGCCGAGGACATGCCCACCTTCCTCGCTTTGCGGCGGGAAGGTGTGGACTTCCAGAACAGCCACTCCGTCTTCCCGACCTTCACAACGGCCAATGCCTCCGCAATTGCAACTGGACACGGCCTGGGAGATACAGGCGATTTCAGCAACGTAATCTGGCCCGGTCTTTACCTGACCAAGCCCGCAGCAGATCCCGTTGCCCCGGGATATCTGGCTCCTTTTCTCGAGAACGATCCGGTCCTGGCCGATCTGAATGATGTCTACGGTGGCAACTATCTCGGGGAGCGAACGCTGCTGTCCGTCGCTCGCGAACACGGGTACGCTGTGGCCTCGGTGGGCAAGCTGGGGCCCACCGCTATCCAGCAGAATGAGGCCATCGGGTGGGATACGGAGGAACGCCTCTCCACCGCCGGTGCGGTTGTGGTTGATGATGCGACCGGCCAGTCCAGCGGCCTGCCCTTGCCACCGGAGATCCTCCACGCGATGGAGGATCAGGGGCTGGCCCCGCAGGCTCCCTTGCGCACCAACGGCTATGGTGAGACCACGCAGGGAAGCAACGGCTTCGCCGGGGATGCGGTCACGCCCGGAACGCGGAATGCCAATCGCGTGCAGCAGCAATGGATGGCCGATGTCGCGACCAGGGTCCTCCTGCCCAGGTTCACGGAGCAGCGAAAGCCCTTCGTTCTGCTGTTCTGGTCACGTGATCCGGACGGATCACAACATAACGAGGGTGACAGCCTGCAGCAGATGAGCCCCGGCATCAACGGACCCACCTCACAGATGGGACTGAAGAACGCCGATCATTGCCTCAAGCAGCTGCTGGATTGGCTGGACGCGCATCCGGCGGTGAAGGCCGTCACGGACGTCCTGGTGACCTCGGATCACGGCTTTGCGACCATCAGCCGCAGGGAAATCGCAGTGAATGGCAAAGTCACCGGCGAGGCTTCCGCCGCGCTCGAATACGAGGCGGGTCCCCGGGACAAAGCTGAGCCGAAAGGAACTCTCCCGACAGGCTTTCTGGCGATCGACCTGGCTATCCGTGAACATCTGCGCGCCTTCGATGCGGGGCAACGGGCAACCACAGGGCCTTCGGTCTACAAGGAGCTCACGATCGGTGGCGAACAATCGCAACACCCGGAGATGGGCAGCGCCCTGCTCGCAAGGAAGCCGGTCGAAAGGCTGGATGGCTCGGATGCACAGCTCTTGGTTGCATCCAACGGTGGCTCGGACCTCATCTATGCGCCGACAAAGGATGCCGAGGTCGTGCAGACGACGGTCGTCACGTTGGGTGCCCTGGACTACGTCGGCGGGATCTTCGCGGATGAGACCTTCTGCGGCCCCGCGATGAAGAATTGCCCGGGAGCACTGCCCCTGAGCGCCGTCGGCTTAACGGGCAGCAGTAAGCTGCCACGGCCGGCGATCGCAGTGACGTTCAAAGTGTTCTATTCCAGGCCAGGTGATCTGGGGAGCGCGCTACAGATCTCCGATACGAATCTGCAGGAGGGACAGGGTATGCACGGCGGCTTCGGGCGCGAGCAGACCTGGAACAACATGGCCGCTCTCGGGCCGGACTTCAAGCAGGGCTTTGTCGATCGCGTCCCGGTCGGCAATGTCGATATCGTCCCCACGCTGTCGCGAATCCTGGGGCTGGACATGCCTTCTGTCGGCACACTACGTGGCCGGGTGACGACGGAAGCCCTGCGAGGCGGAGAGACCGCCAGTGCCGTCGCAGGGAAAGTGTTGGTCTCGACACCGACGGCAGCCGGCTTCAGCACGGTCATGGAGTACCAGGAGATGGAGGGCGTGCGGTACTACGACCGCGCCTGCTTCATTCTCAACACGAACAAGTGCAATCCCTGAACTCATCCCGGGGTCCGAGGCACAGTGAGCTTCAGGTCTTCGGAAAGAGCCATTGCAGCACGCGGTCAAAGCGACGCGCCCACGCATCTTCGTCGTGCACACCGCCCGGTACGCGCAGGTACTTCAGATCCACATCCTCCCGCCAACCACGGGTAAGCAGGCGCTGTTGCAGGAGGTCGGCGTCGCGCAGGTGACGCAGGCCTTCCGCCATACCCATATCCAGCCAGATGCGCGGGCGCGGGCGTTCATCGTTGAAGACGGTCTCGGGCCGCGGGGGAGGGTTCCCCAGGCGGAACGGAGGAAGAATTCGCGGACGCCGCGAGTCCTCCGGGCCGATGCGCGTCAGAATGTCACGGCGGTTCCACCAGACGGACGGGGAAAGCACCCCGAGTTTTCCAAACACCTGGGGGTAATCGAGGCCGATTGCAAGGGAGATGAGCCCGCCAAGAGACGAGCCTGCCACGCCGGTTTCCGCTGGCCCGGTCTTCGTGCGCAACGTGCTATCGATGAGCGGCTTCAGTTCGTCCACCAGCAGGCGCGCATAAAGCGGCCCCTGGCCGCCGCCATAACGCCAGTCGCGGCTTGGGGTGTACTCCGCCATACGGCGTTGTCCAGCGTTGTTGATTCCTACCAGGATGACCGGTTCAATGAGATCTTCGCGCGTGAGCCGGTCCGCGGTAATGTGGGCCGCCCAGGTGCGCCCCGGGACGTAGGACGTATGTGGATCAAACAGGTTCTGACCGTCATGCAAATACAGGACAGGAAAGCGGCGGTCGAGCTCCGTTCCATAGCTGGGTGGCAGCCAGATGGCGACATCACGCGCGTCAGGCAGGTATGCCGACGAAAACGCGTGGATCCGGCGTAGCCGGGGATTGCGCCGCAGGTCTTCCGCGTCGTCGAAAGTCCAGCATCCGCCGGCATCCCTTTCAGGCTGCGCGCCGTCGAAGGGCAGATGCCCAGCCGATGCGTGCAGGGACTCGGTAGTGCGGAAGACGGATTGTTGTTGGTCTGTCAGCAAGGTACGGGAAAGAGCATATTGGTGCAGCCAGTTCGTTGTGATGGGTCCGATGCGGGGTCGGCCTACCAGAAGGTAGATGCATGAACCGTGAATATCATCGTTGGCAGTCAAGAGAACTGGGCCGCGATATGGAAATGCTGGTCTTTGGCCATGGAGGCCTGCCGGCAGTTGTGTTCCCGACCTCGCAGGCACGCTTCTATGAGTTTGAGGACAACGGCATGGTCGCCGCTGTTGCAGACAAGATCGACGGTGGCCATCTGCAACTCTTCTGCGTGGACACGGTAGACGCGGAAAGCTTCTACAACCGAGGGGTAGGATCTGACTGGCGCATCGGCCGGCAGGTTCAATATGACAACTACATCGCACGGGAGGTGGTGCCCTTCGTGCGCTGGCGTAACCAGTCGCCCCACCTGGTCGCGATGGGCTGCAGCTTTGGCGGGTACCACGCCGTGAACTGCAGCTTCAAACACCCCGATCTGTTCACGGGCTGCCTCTCGATGAGTGGCGCCTTTGATCTGAAGGCTCTTGGGTTTCTCCCGGGGTATTACGATGCGAACGTCTTCTTCAATCTGCCTTTGGACTACCTGCCCGGCCTGAGCGACGAGTGGTTTCTGGGGCAGATGCGTCACCGAAGGTATGTGCTGGCGACAGGCGATCACGACCAGTGCTGGAATGACAATGAACGGCTCGCGGCGGTGATGCGGGCTAAGGACATCCCGGTGCAGCTGGAGGTATGGGGCAATGGTACCCGGCACGACTGGCCATACTGGCGACGGATGGTGCAGGTCTACCTGTAAGAACGTCAGCTTCCGTCCGGTTCAGGGAAGCTCTGCTTGGGGCGTAGGAATCGGCTTGGAGTGGCGAGAGGGCCTTCGGCCAAGAATCCAGTCCCGGCACGGTTTCTCCACAATCAGGTAGGTACACCAGGCGAACGGATACACAAGCAGAATCCACATTCGATTATGGAGAGAGGCAAGCGGGATTCGACTCAGGATCGTGTACATCCAGTGGCTCAGGGGTACCTGAAGCAGGTAAACGCCATAGCTGATCTCGCCGCCAAGTTGCAGCGGCCTGCTCGCCAGCCACCGGGAATCAGTTGTCGCCAGAGCCCAGATGAGCAGACAGAACGGTCCTACCATTAGGCCATTGCGTACCACCTCATGGGGCAGGGTGAAATTCAGGCATAGAACCGCAAGACAGAAAAGCGTGCTGAGGGGAAGCAGCCAGGGACGCGGGCGCAAGTCGGCCTGCGGTCCCGCTTCCTGCCGCTGACGAAAGGCAAGCCCAAGGACAACTCCTGCAAGGAACTCCCCGAGGCGTAGTGGCGGGGTAAACAGGACGTCGCGCAGGACACTTGTTGAGGCCGGGTGATGGGGCAGGTACCCGTAGTCGATGACGATGGGCGGAAGGATCTGCAATAGCCAAAGACCAGAGATCAGAAGAAACGGTCTTCGCGGTCGCAACCATGCGCTTGAGACGACAAACGGGAACACAACATAGAAGAAGGCTTCGCACGAGAGCGTCCAGGCTGGCGTGTTGATGGAGAACGCCAACGGCACAATCCATCCCTGGAGGAGCAGAAGATCGGCCGGAATGGCCCAGAGTTGCGCTCCCGCTCCGGAGTGCATTGCGTGTCGAAGAAAATTGGGCAGCGAGATGAGGAATGCAAACAGATACAGCGGATAGATCCGGGCAAAACGCGCGCGGAAGAACTTCGCCCGGTGGGGAACGGTGGGATGCGTGTAGGCCAGAATGAAGCCGGACAGGACGAAAAAGCAGGAAACGCCGGTAAAGCCCGCTCCAACAAGCCGCTGCCACAAACTTGGGTGCAGTGCATCGCTGCCGGACACCGGGAAAATGTGGAACAGGAGGACGTAGGATGCTGCAAGGAAGCGAAGCGCGGTGAGACCGGGCAGGGGCGCTCGCCTGTCTACCTTCTGC
This sequence comes from Verrucomicrobia bacterium Tous-C9LFEB, assembly GCA_964658105.1. Lineage (GTDB taxonomy): Bacteria > Acidobacteriota > Terriglobia > Terriglobales > Acidobacteriaceae > Granulicella. The sequence goes on from CAZZXY010000019.1 coordinate 28,795, forward strand.
ATGCAGGCTAAGCTTAGCATTGGGAACAATCATCAGGTAAAACTGCAGCAGGTAGTGGAGGCTTCGTTTGAAGACGATTGGCGTTCTGTTCGGGCAGGAGAACACGTTTCCGGGTGCTCTGGTACACAACATCAACGAGCGTGCGATCGATGGCGTCCGCGCGGAGTTCGTGCAGGTGGGCGGCGTCGTCATGGCGGAGCCCTGCCCGTATGCGGTGATCGTGGATCGGATCTCGCACGAAGTGCCGTTCTACCGTTCCTACCTGAAGAATGCCGTACTGACGGGAACGCAGGTCATCAACAACCCGTTTTGGTGGTCGGCGGACGACAAGTTCTTCAACTACGCTCTGGCCTCCAGGATCGGCGTCGCGGTACCGCGCACGGTGATCCTGCCTCACAAGCTCTTTCCGCCCAACATCAACTCACAGTCGCTGCGCAACCTGGAGTTTCCCCTGAACTGGGAGGCGGTGTTCGAATACGTGAAATTCCCGGCGTTTCTGAAGCCACATGATGGTGGCGGCTGGCGCGACGTCTACCACGTGCACAACCCGGGGGAGTTCTTCCACGCCTATGACCACACGCGGGACCTCGCAATGACCCTGCAGGCGGCGGTGAACTTCGACGAGTACTTCCGCTGCTACGTCGTAGGGCAGGAGCACGTCCACATCATGCCCTACGACCCAAGGCAGCCGCACGAGCGACGCTACGCCCAGGATCCTCCCGAGTATGCCCCGGAGCTTCTGCAGCGCGTCGAAGCGGACGCCCTGAAGCTTTGCCGCGCGCTGGGCTACGACCTCAACACCGTCGAGTTCGCGGTGGAGAATGGTGTCCCATATGCGATCGACTTCATGAATCCGGCTCCGGATGCCGACTACCATTCCGTCGGCCTGACCAACTTCCAGTGGATCGTTGAAAAGGTGGCCGATCTGGCCATCGAGAGAGCCCAGTCGCCGGTTCCGCAGAGCGCCGGGCTGCACTGGTCGCGCTTTCTCTCCGGTGGAGTGGTGGACCTGAGCGTGCCTCCTCCCGCGGAAAGCAAAGAGGATTCAACCCGGGACGCGCTCATGAAAAAAGCTGCGGCAAAGAAGACCGTGAAGGGCTCCGCGAAGAAGGCGGCGGGCAAGAAGGGGTAGGGGTTCGGGACCGTTCTGTGATATGGCTGTAACCACCACTCTCACAGGCAACGCGAAGAAGACGGAAAGGGCCCCCATTGATGCGACCTTCGTTCACGCTGGGTATTGAAGAGGAGTATCAGACCGTAGACCCTGAGACGCGGGATCTGCGATCCCATATCTCGACGAACATGCTGGAACAGGGCAAGATCCGGCTGGAAGAACGGGTCAAGGCTGAGCTCCATCAGTCGGTCATCGAGGTAGGCACCCGCGTTTGCAGCAACATCGAGGTCGCGCGCGAGGACCTGTACGATCTGCGTCGCAACCTGATCCGCCTGGCCGAAGAGAACGGGCTGGTGCTCGTGGCCGGGGCAACCCACCCCTTCGCCGACTGGCGCACGCAGGAGATCTATCCCGATCCTCGCTACGACCAGGTAGTGGAAGATCTGCAACTGGTTGCCCGCTCGAATCTCATCTTCGGCCTGCATGTGCATGTGGGCATCGAGGACCGCGAGGCGGCCATCCGGATCATGAACTCGCTGCGGTACTTCCTGCCGCACATCCTTGCATTGAGCACGAATTCACCCTTCTGGATGGGGATGAACACGGGCTACAAGAGCTACCGGGCAAAAGTCTTTGAGCACTTCCCACGGACCAATCTCCCGGACGCCTTTGCTGATTACTCGGAGTTCGAGAGCTACGTCAACCTGCTCATTAAGACGAACTCGATCGATAACGCAAAGAAGATCTGGTGGGACATCCGCCCGCACCCATTCTTCAATACGGTCGAGGTCAGGGTGTGTGACATCCCCATGCGGGCCGAAGAGACGGTCGCTATCGCGGCCCTCATCCAGGCGACGGCGGCAAAGCTCTGGAAGCTGCATGCCTGCAATCAGGACTACCGTCAGTACTCGCGCGCACTCCTCATGGAGAACAAGTTCCGCGCAGTGCGATACGGGCTTTCAGGCAAACTGATCGACTTTGGCAAGCAGGAGGAGGTACCTGAGTGCGATCTGATCCAGGAGTACCTCACCTTTGTCGATGATGTGGTCGATGAGCTTGGCAGCCGAGACGCCATCGAACACATCCGGACGATGATCCGCGAGGGTTCCGGTGCAGACCGGCAGTTAAAGGTGTGGCGGGAAACCGGGGATCTGAAGCAGGTAGTCGACTTTATGGCGCAAGAGACGCGGGCTGGTTTGTAGGCCCTGGTTTTGGCATCGAACCTAACGAGATTAGAAAGTTTGAGACCCGAGTTGACCATCATTGACACGCCGCCTGCCACCTCCGCTCCACGCGCCGCCGCCACCGACCTGCGTGCGATCAGCTACCCTGTGGAGTTCGGCGAAGGTGCACACAATGCGGCAACAACCTGCCTCCGCATTGCGCAGGATGAGCGCGTGACGCTGATCACCGATGAGGTGACCGCCCCCATCGCCGCCTCGATCGCGTCGGAACTGGACCGCATCGGTTGCACCTGGCACGCTTTCGTCCTCGAAGAGCACGCCACGCGTCCCCTGAAGGAGATGCCGGCCGAGGTCCTCGCCGACATGGAGCAGGCGCAGGTCAGCGTTTTTGCCGTGCAGGTACAACCCAACGAGTTGCGCAGCCGTATGCAGATGACCGACGTGGTCAATCGCAGGCGCATGCGCCACGCGCACATGGTAAACATCACGCCGGAGATCATGCTGGGCGGGATGCGTGCGGATTTCCTCGCAGTCGACCGTTTAAGCCAGGCGGTCCTGGATCGCGTACGTCAGGCGAAATACGTCCGAGCCACAACGGCCACAGGCACCAATCTCTTTGCGGAGTTCGACCCGAGTTACCGCTGGTTCAAGACCTCGGGCATCATCAGCCCTGAAAAATGGGGCAATCTGCCCGGCGGTGAGGTCTTCACAGCTCCAGGCGAGATCAATGGCGTCTTCGTCGTCGATGGCGTTGTCGGTGACTTTCTCTGTGCACGTTACGGCATCCTTCGCGAAACACCCGTGACGATCCACATCAGCCGTAATCGCATCACCACGGTCGAATGCGCCAACAAGCAGTTGGAGCAGGAGTTCTGGGAGTACACCCACACCGATGCGAACTCGGACAGGGTAGGTGAGTTCGCCATCGGAACCAACATCGGCGTGCGCGAGGTCATTGGCAACATCCTCCAGGACGAAAAGTTTCCGGGCATCCACATCGCGTTCGGCGATCCCTATGGCGCACACACGGGGGCTCCCTGGAAGTCCACAACGCATATCGATGTGGTTGGGCTGGGCTTCAACATTTGGCTGGGTGGGCCTGACGGTGAGTCGCAGATCATGCATGAAGGCAAGTTCCTCATCGAGGGTTAACGAAGCAAGAGCAGGACGCCGCTGAACAATGCAGTTCGAGAAAGGGAAGAGCAGGGGTGATCGAGCCGTTTCGAAGCGACTTCAATGCGCGCTTTACTGACGCCAAATATGTCGCGCTGATCGAGCGCCTGAATCAGGAGTCGGAGTCTCAGATCGAGTTCCGCATGGCGGAAACGCCATGTTTCTTCGAAGGGAACTTCCTGGACACGATGGTCAGGGCTGGCATCGAGCTCACCGATCAGCTGATCAACGACCGCCAGTACTTGGAACGCTCCAGCGCCGCCATTCCGGAGCTCTACAACGTCCCTGGCCAGGGCAAGCACCCGCACTTCATGACCGTGGACTTCGGGATAGTGCGGAACGGAGCCGGAGAACTCGAACCGCGGCTGGTGGAGATGCAGGCCTTCCCTTCGATCTTTGGCTTCCAGCCCGCGTTCGGCCGGGCCTACAAAGAGATCTTCGAGCTCGATCCTGACCTGCAATACCTGTTCGGCGGGTTGAGCGACGAGGACTACTGGAACCTGCTGCGCCGGGTGATTGTGGGCGCGCATGATCCGGAAAACGTCGTGCTCCTGGAAGTGGATCCCTGGAACCAGAAGACCTCGCCGGATTTCCGCATGCACGAGAAGCACCTGGACATACGGACCGTGGACATCACCTCGGTGATCAAGCATGGTAGCGAGCTGTTGTACCGCGACCCGCGAAGCAATGGCCGCCTGACCCGCATTGAGCGTATCTATAACCGCGCCATTGTCGATGAGCTGGTGCGCAAGAGCATCAAGCTGCCCTTTGATTATCGGGATGAGCTGGACGTTGAGTGGGCCGGTCACCCCAACTGGTACTTTCAGGTGAGCAAGTTCTCCCTACCGCACCTGCGGCACGCGACGGTACCGGCGGCTGTATTTCTCGACGCGTGGTTTCGCGGCGAAGGCCGGGAACGTCTTCCCGAGAAACGTGAGCAGTGGGTTTTGAAGCCTCTGTATTCTTTCGCGGGCAAAGGCATTCAGTTCGGCCCAACCGACGAAGAATTGCGGGCGATCCCGGAGAACGAGCGGCACAACTATCTGCTGCAGGAACGGGTGTACTTCGAGCCGGTCATCCAGACTCCGGAGGGCCCGACCCAGGCGGAAGTCCGCATCCTTTACCTATGGCCTGAGGGCGAAGCCATGATCCCCATGACGAGTCTGATACGGATGGGCCGGGGGATGATGATGGGCGTCGACCACAATCGTGACCGTACCTGGGTGGGCGGAACCGCGGGCCTCTTTCTTCCTGCGAGAGCATGACGCATCCTGTAGCTTTCGTGACACCCTTTGGGTATAGTCTTCAGTAACCTTTCGAATAGAATCAGCAGGAGCAGGAGACAGACATACCCCGTCCGGCTATGAACGAGATGCCCGCTGAAGAGCTAACAAAAGCCGAGCCAGTCAGGACCGCAGTGCGTTTTCCACTGCATCTGGAACTGGTCTTATTTGCCGACCACCGCGAATACCACGCGGTAACCGAAGATGTCTCTGCAAGCGGAGTACTATTTTCTGCCGATGACGTCCCACCTCTTGGAAGCGCCGTGGAATTTCGATTAAGCATGCCGGCGAAGGTCATGGGTGGTGCGGAAGACGTGACACTGCATTGTGTTGGCCGCATCGTTCGCCATGCAGCGAGCGGGGGAAAGAGGCTTGCAGCTGCAGTGATCGATGAATACGTGTTGAAGGCTGAGCAGGTATGACTCTCGACGGTGCAAAAGCAGCGCAAAATGGTGACTTATCCAACGGCGACGGCGCTGCCAATCAGATTCGGGTGCTGCTCGCCGACTCCCAGGCGATCTATCGCGTGGGAATGCGCAAAATCTTCGCATTGGAAGATGACATCCGGGTTGTCGCGCAGGCAGAGACCCTGGACAACCTCTTCGCGGCGCTCGCAAGGTTTCCAACCGATGTGGTCCTCCTTGAGGGAGCCCTGATCGCGGGTACCATTGACGCCATTCCCGAGTTTGTGCGGCGTGCCCCCGAAGCGAAACTGATCGTGCAGGTAACCGAAGCCGATGAGAGCAACACCGTGGAGCTTTATCGCCGCGGCGTGCGTGGCGTCGTGCCCCGCTCAATCTCGCCGGACCTGCTGGTTAAATGCGTACGCAAGATCGCTCTGGGGGAGACCTGGATCGACAACCAGTCCATCAGTTGGGTCATCGAGGCCTATCGGGCTCAGGCGCAGATGTTGACGAACCCGCGTACGCAGCCACGGTTGTCGGAAAAGGAACTCGCGATCATCGGGTGCATCACCCGCGGGATGCGCAACAAGGAGATTGCATACCAGATTGGCACCACCGAGCAGGTCATCAAGAATTACCTGCGCAAGGTGTATGACAAGCTAGGAGTCTCCGATCGTTTGGAGCTGGCACTCTACTGTTTGCACCACCAGATCCTGAAGAACGAAGCTAATGGCGCGGAGATGGCCTACGCCGATCCGGGTGTTCCTCTGCGGGCAAAGCTGTAGCTCGGGCAGCGATGCACAGCTAGGCCAGTTTGCCTGGCGATCGGCTGTCCCGATGGGCACCACATTCTTAAAAGGATTTGCGGCAGAACAGAATGAAATCGATACAAAGGCCGTACCCTGCCAAGGTATGGCCTTTGGTCCTTTCCGTTCGCTCCAGGCACACCAGCGACGTGTCTTCACCGCCTGCTTTCTGGGGTGGACACTGGATGCCTTTGACTTCTTCCTGCTCACCTTCTGCCTGGACTCTGTAGCCGCGACCTTTCACGTCAGCCTGCCGACCGTCACCACGGCGATCTTCTGGACACTGTGCATGCGTCCAGTCGGGGCCCTCTTGTTTGGCTGGCTGGCAGAGCGGTATGGCCGCAGGCCCACGTTGATGGCCAACATCATCTGCTTCTCCGTTCTGGAGCTTGCCTCAGCCTTTGCGCCCAGTTTCTCCCTGTTTCTACTCAGCAGGGCACTTTTTGGGATTGCCATGGGCGGCGAGTGGGGCGTTGGCGCCGCCCTGGCGCTTGAATCGCTGCCCTCCCAAAACCGCGGCTTCTTTGCCGGGCTGCTCCAGGAGGGATACGCGGCCGGCAATCTGCTGGCCGCCGCCGTGTACGGCGTGCTTTCCCTTACGTATCACGGACAGGGTCTTGCCCCGTGGCGTCTGCTCTTTGTCATCGGTGCTCTGCCGTCTCTTCTGGTCATCTACGTGCGGATGAATGTGCCGGAGTCTCCGGCATGGGAGGCTCGGGCGCGCAAAGCCGAAGGCAATGCTGTTCGACACTCAGTCCTTACGGAATGGGGCAGGCATCTTCCCGTATTTGCCGTGCTGGTCCTGCTGATGACGGGGCTGAATGCGTTCAGCCACGGAACGCAGGACTTGTACCCCACCTTTTTGAAGACCGTTCACAAGCTGTCCCCCCGGGAGACGGCGATGATCTCCATCGTCGCCACGGTCGGTGCGCTCTTCGGCGGACCTTCCTGGGGTGCCCTGTCCGAGCGATGGGGAAGGCGGCGGGCGCTGGCTGCCGCCGCACTTCTTGCTCTGCCGGTTGTGCCGTTGTGGATTTACAGCCACTCTTTGCTGTTGCTGGGGCTTGGCGGTTTCCTCATGCAATTTATGGTGCAGGGCGCCTGGGGCGTTGTGCCGGCACACCTGAATGAGCTGTCGCCTGCACCCCTGCGCGCCCTTATGCCCGGGTTGGCATACCAGTTGGGAAACCTGATCTCGTCGAGGAACGGAGTTCTTCAAGCCAGATTCGCGCAGCGCTGGGCCGGAGGCAGCCTCGCACCCGTCCTGGCGTGGACGGTAGTCGGCGTAGGCATCTTCGTGGCGGTCGTCGCTATGCTGGGGCGGGAAGCTCGAGGAGCAGACCTGGTAACCGAGTGAATTCCTCCAGCAGCGGAGCTGTCCACCGGGGCACGACGGGGATGGATGTTTTCCATCGCACGGGAGGCGCTTTGTCTCGAGTTTGCGCTGCGCCTCAGTTCCTCGATACCCTGAAGGGGTGAGTCTGACGTCTCAGAACCGGTCCAGTACCTGTGGCTGTTGTTGTTGAGGCGTCCTCTCGTCTCTTTCGTGGCCCGCTGAGCCACCCCGAGAGTGTTTTCCTTCCTGGTTCCTCTCCCCCCTTCATCGTGACTGGAGATTTGTTTTGAGCACAGAAGCATCTGTCAACGCCGTCCCATCCACCCCGCCTGCCGCACCCGCACCCAAGGAGACCAAGGCGCAGAAGGTGGAGCGCCTCAAGCGCGAGAAGAATCCATGGGAAGCCTGGGAAGAGGTCCGACAGTTTGCCCGTGAGGGCCGGGAAGCCGTGCTGCCGGAATGGGCAGGCACCTACTTCAAATGGTGGGGTATCTACACGCAGGGCGACGGTGTCGGGGCGACCGGAGGTGTCGGCGGTGAGGGAAAGGCGTCTGAGTACTTCATGCTGCGCATCGGCATCCCGAATGGGTTGCTGACCGCGCACCAGGCACGCACCATCGGCGACATTGCGGAGAAGCACGGCCAGGGTTTGGCCGATGTCACAACGCGCCAAAACATCCAGCTCCATTGGCTGACCATCCAGTCCCTGCCGGAGGTCGTAGATGCCCTCACGGAGATCGGGCTGAGTCCTAAGGGAGCCTGCGGCGATGTAGTCCGCAATGTGACGGGCTGCCCTCTCGCCGGCCTGGATCATGAGGAGCTCCTGGACGCCTCGCCGCTGGCGGTGGAGATTGCCCATGAATTGACAGCCAATCCGGACTTCGTCAACCTGCCCAGGAAGTTCAAGATCTCCGTGACCGGATGCCCGATCTGGTGCTCCTACCCGGAGATTAATGATGTTGGCCTGACTGCGCTGAAGCGCGTGAAGGACGGCCTGGAGGAGGTCGGCTACAGCATCCGGATCGGCGGCGGCCTCTCCACCGAACCGCACATGGCTGTACGCCTGAACGCGTTTGTTCCACAGGAAAAGGCTTTGGCGGCTGTAACTGCCGTGTGCGAGATCTTTCGCGAGCAGGCCGAACTGCGGGAAAACCGGACACGCGCCCGGCTCAAGTACCTCTTCATGAAGCATGGCTGGACGGCCGAGACGATGCTTGCCGCAGTCGAAGAGAAGCTCGGCTTCAAGTTCGACCCGTGCGACGAAGGGCCGATCGCCGATGATCTCTACCGGGACCACGTCGGGGTGCGCCGGCAGAAACAGGAGGGCCTGAGCTCCGTGGGAGCGACAGTACTCCGGGGCAGACTGAACGCTGACATCCTGCACGCGTTGGCCGACCTGTCAGAGCGCTTCGGCGACGGCCATCTGCGCACCACCATCATGCAGAACGTGGTGATCGTCAATGTACCGAACGACCGCGTGCAGGAACTGGCCGGAGAACTCGCCGCCCTTGGCTTGCAGGTGGAGCCTTCTGTGTTCTACCGGGGCGCGATCGCGTGTACAGGGACGGAGTTCTGCAAGCTGGCCATCTCTGAAACAAAGGGTTTCACCAAGTGGCTCGTCGGGGAGATGGAGGAGCGCATGCCCGCTTTCGATCAGCAGATCAAGCTGCACGTCACCGGCTGCACGAACAGCTGTGGGCAGCATTGGATCGCCGACATCGGGCTCGAAGGCAAAAAGATCAAGAAGGATGGCGCGCTGGTGGACGCGTATTACTTCTGCGTCGGTGGCGCCGTTGGCGAACATGCTCGTCCTGCCCGGCCAATCGGATATCGCGCAGCCGCCGAGGATGTCCCTCAGGCTATCGAGCGTCTGCTGGGAGGCTACGTTGCGCACCGGTTTGAGGGCGAAAACCTGCGCGGGTACTTCAATCGCACAAGCGACGAAGACCTACGCAACCTGATCGCAGGTGCGGTGGTGATGTCAGTGGATCGGGATCCGGCACCGGGGCGGCATGCGGCACCGAACATCGATATGTAGTCCTGTTAAGAGCAACAGCTGTTCCGGGCCGAAGGGCCAAGAAAGCAGTGCGGTTTTGCTATGAGCCTGTTTCCGATGTTTCTGAAATTAGCTGCCCGTCCCTGCGTGGTAGTCGGGGCAGGCGTGATTGCGGAAGGCAAGATCGAGAGCCTCGTACAGGCGGAGGCCCTTGTGCGGGTGATCGCGCCGGAGGCCCTGCCGCGGGTGCAGGCGTGGGCCGAGGCCGGTGAGATTGAGTGGATCCAGCGTGCGTATCGACCGGGCGATCTGAGCGGAGCCTTTCTCGCCGTTGCCGGAACGGCTACTGCAGAGGTGAACCGGGCTGTCTTCGCAGAGGCGTCCGAGCACGGCATTCTCTGCAATGCCGTGGACGATCCACCGTACTGCGACTTCTATTTCCCATCGATTGTGCGGCGCGGTGAGTTACAGATCGCGATCTCCACGGCAGGGGAGAGCCCGGCGCTGGCGCAGCGGCTGCGCAAAGAGATCAACGCGGCTCTGCCGTTGGACTTCGGTGACTGGTTGATGGAACTGGGCCGGCTGCGGCGCGAGGTGACGGCAGTGGAGCCGATTGGCGAGCCGCGCAAGCAGCTGCTGCATGAGCTGGCGCAGCGCGATGTGTGCGGCTTCGACGCCTGCCCTTCGCGGATGCGGGCTCGGCAGCATGCGCGGGAGTTCGGCTATGCACCGAAGGGCTATGTTCCTGAGCCAGCTGCCGAACAGGCCAAGGACGCCCTGGAACTTGAAGCTCCTGAGGAGTCTGTGCTTTGAAAGGGGCGCGCGCAGCCAAGGGGACGGTGTACCTGGTCGGGGCCGGGCCGGGTGATCCGGAGCTGCTGACGGTCAAGGCGCTGCGACTGCTGGCGAGTGCGGAGGTTGTCTTCCACGATGACCTTGTGCCGGACGAGGTGCTCGCGCTCGCCGGGCCTGAGGCGCTGGTGACGAGTGTGGGCAAGCGCTGTGGACGGCCACGGATCTCGCAGAGCGGGATCCATCGGCTGATGATCGACGCGGCACGGGCAGGGCAGTCGGTAGTGCGCCTGAAGAGCGGGGATCCACTGGTTTTTGGGCGCGCTGGCGAGGAAATTGCCGCGCTGCGCGGGGCGGGTATTCCGTTTGAGGTGGTGCCTGGTGTGACCGCGGCGTTCGCGGCCGGTGCGGCGCTGGCGTTGCCTCTGACGGATCGTGCGACAGCGTCCAAGCTGATCTTCGTGACAGGGCACCATGCGGCGGACAAGGACGATGCCACGCCGATTTGGAAGGGTCAGCTGCCGGAGGACGCGACGCTGGTGGTGTACATGCCGGGCCGCGACCTGGGCCGGCTCCAGCGGGAGCTGGTGCAGGCGGGTGTACCGGCGGCGATGCCGTGCGCGGCTGTGTCCCATGCGGCTACCGAGCGGCAGGGCCATGTGGCTGGACGGCTTGGTGAGCTTTCGGCGCTACGGTGTGGGCCGGCCCCGCTGCTGGTGCTGGTGGGTGCGGCGATGGCGCGGCTGCTGGAGGATGGGGAGCAGCTGGGCTTGGTGTTGGGTCAGGCCGGTGTCGCGATTAAAGATGGGGCTGACCTGGCGTAGTACCCCCCCCCCGGTACTATGTACGCAAAATCCTCTTAATATTGGACTTAGGTGGGTACCTGATGGGTTTGGTTGCAGCTGAAGCCGTTGTCTTTCAGAGGTAAATGAGAAGGGCTGGCTTGTGCCTTCGGCCCTCGCGTTGCAAAGACAGGGGTCCTTCGGCTGCGCGCTGCGCGATTCACTCTTCGCTCAGGATGCGAAGTCGGTGGGATGTTTTGGGCTGATCCGACTGTAGCAAATCGAGGCGTAATTTCACGCAAACGCTGACCGGCCACTGAGCGCTAGGGTTGTGGCGTTGATGCTGGCTGCGACGGCGCTGGCGGATTCGGTGTTGAAGGTGGCGTTGTGGCTTGTGCAGCGGGGGCGGGTATGGGGTCGGGTGAGGGAGGTGGTGCCGACGGCTGCGCCGGCTGGGTAGCCGCTACGGGCGGGGCGTTGGGAGAGGCAGACGCGGCGGTTGGCTGGGCGGGTTGGATGTCTGCTGGTAGCTGGGCGTCCGGGGAGGCGGATGCTGCTGCTGGCTGGGTGGGTCCGGCGGGCGCGGGTGGCGTCGCCGGTTTCGGAATGGGTTGCGGGAGGGTGATCGCTGCCCCCTCAGTGGGGTCGTCGCGGAGCTTGAGGTAGAGCGTGGTGCCGTCTGCCGGTGTGGGCACGGGCATGCTGTTGCCGGCGAAGCCGGAGGGGACTTCGGCAGGCTTGGCGAAGTCTTTGGCAGGGCTGAAGGACTGGACGAGGAACAGGTTGCTGCCTTCCACGTTGCAGGTAGGCGCATCGGCTGCCGTGCAGTGGATGGCCGTGATTTGTGGCGTACGAACCAGGCTGCCTAGGGGTGTCCAGTCGCCGGGTGTGCCGTCTGCGGCTACCGGCCGCATTTGCAGCTTGCCGAAGGCGGACTGGCCGAAGGCTTTCTGGGGGTCCAGCGTGGCGATGGCAGTGTGTCCGTCCTGCAGGATCAGGTCATTGTCGGCCAGCGAGAGGGTCGTGTGTACCGTGCCGTCCGCCGTGGCGACTTCGACCTTCTGATCGCGGGGAAAATCGGCTTTGGTCTGTACGACGAAGCTCAGTTTGCCGTTCAGCGGGATTTCGTCCTTGCCGGTAAGGGTGACGGGAAGTGCACCCTGCGCCTGCGAAGGGGTGGCGTTGAAGGAAACAAGGCTCAGGGTCGGTCGTGCGGCCTGCGTAGAGACCTTCACGTTCATGGTCCGCCCGTCTTTGAGCTTGACGGTAGCGTCGGAACCGTCGTTCGGCGAGGCTCCGGACTTTGCCTGCAGAGTCAATTGAGCGTCGTTGTTTCCACCCCCAGCAGGGGTAAAGGTCTGATTGGCGATCTGCACCTCGGCGACGTTCCCCAGCCCGTGTCCAGCGAGCGTAGCCTGCGTGTCGCCGGCGTGAATCCTGAGAGCGTCAAAGTGAATGTCGCCGTTGTACGCCGTGAGACTCACCTTGTCGAGATTGCTGTCTCCGAACTGCTGGATGGCCAGGGCGTAGCCGCCGGGCTGGACCTTCTTGAGGGGGACAGCCAGATCCAGGACGTTCTTGGCAGCGTCGCCCGCGGCGGGCTTGAAGCTGACATCGACGTCTTTGTCCTTGCTCGTGGTGAGGGCAATGTGCTGGATGCAGGCAGTGCCGTCTCCCTGGAGATTCAAGTGGTTATCCTGACCGGCGAGAAGCTGGGCGTTCCCGACGACTTTCCAGTTCCTGCCGCCGACCTGCTGCAAGGTCAGCGTCGGGCCATCGAACGGATCGAAGCCCCAGTAGCCGTGCACGGTACCAGTCACGGTGAGGTCCGTAGCCGAAGCTGGTTTGTCATCCGCCTTGGAGGCCTGGGCCGGCGTGTCTTTAGCAAGCGGCTTGCGAGGATCGTCCTTGGCGACGACAAGGCCGCCTTCGAAGGCGTCGGGGGTCAAAGGAATGTCCTGGGCACCATCGGTTCGGTTGAGGTGCAGAACCAGATCGTGGGCGAAGTTTGTCGAGAACACCAGCGGAGCGCCTTCGAGTTGCAGCGCCATGCGCGGCTGCAGGAGGCAGGCTACCTGGTTGGGGTCATGCGCGTGCAACGGGGGAAGCGAGGCTTTCTGGATGGCAGGCAGACCGATCACGATGACCGACTTGGGATCGATGAAGGAGACAGGCGCGTTCAGCTTCAGGTTGAGCGTGTCGTCCTGGGGAAAGCTTAACCCGGGGATGTATTGGTACTTCGCCGTATGCAGCGTGCTGACGAGGTGGACAAGATCCACCACGGCGCCGACATAGGCGGAGTAGACGCCTGCACCCGCGGCGCCGGTGTAGCTTGCGGCGTTGATGAAGTCAGAAGACGCACCGGTCGACAGGGAGGAGGCGATGCTTTGACCGTGACCGTCATCCATGAGCAGTGGTGCACTGGACTGCGTGAGGCAATTGACCTGCGCGTCCACGGGCTGTTTGAAGCAGTCGGCGTTGGGCTTCAAGGCAAGTGTGGAGGCCAGCTTGGCCGAATGATCCTGAATGGCCTTTGGATCGCCTCCCGGGACGCTCTTCATGGCAGCCAGGTAGCGCTCGATCCGTTGCTGTTCGAAGGAGGCCTCGTTCAGGTCAGCGTCGGCGCGAATAAAGGTGCCGGGGCGCCCTTTTACGGCGGAGCGCAGCGTCTTAAAGTCACCGCCGGTCTCCGGGGCGATGAAGAGCAGGGCCTGCTGCGCCTCTGCCGGAACGATGACGGTGGTGCCTTCGGCGGTGTGTTTCTTGTCCCAGGTGTCGATCTCGGTGAACCAGTTTTCGGGCGGTTCATTGGTGGTGCCGCGCAGAAATGCCACGATCAGGAGCAGGTGGTTTCTTTGATCGTCCGGCAGGTTCGCCTTGACCCAGAGCTTGTCGCCGGGCTGCAAATTGGGCACTTGGGAGATAGGCAGCGTCTTGTCGCCGCGCGTCACCTTTACCTCAACTTTGGGACCGGCAAGGTCAAAGCGAGCGTTATCAGCGTGGAGGGCTGCGGGCAGGGCAGCGGCGAGCAGGCAGGCGGCGACGTTCGAGAGCTTCATCTCTTCCGATTAGACGCCTTGGGCGTTCGGGGTGTTGCGAAGCGGGTCTACACCTTTCGAGGTTGATGGGGCGTCCGGGTGTACGAAGTGGAAGCAGAGCGGCGACCAAGCCCGCGAAGAACGGGAGACATCGACTTGTTCGGAGTACGGGAAGCGTCACCTCTCCAATTGCATGTTGGCTGCATCAGGACGTGTGGCCGATAGATCCCGACCGCGGGCGGTTGCGGAGAAAGGATCGGGTCTCCGCGTTCGAGAGAGATGAGCCCCGGTGAGCCATTCCTTGGCGGGCTGCTCAACGTGGTTTACGAGCCAGAGGCAGATAGCGATGTGAACGGGCAGAAAGATGCCGAACTCCACTGAGCGTGGACCCTTGAGGCTGCGCGCCCAGAGCGTCTCGAAGAAGTGCCACACCGGGGACTGCAGGATGTACATGCCGTAGCTTGCAGCACCGAGCGAGCCCCAAAGACGAGCCGTCGCAAGGTGTCGGACACGCATGCCCGAAGAGGCGAAGATGATCATTGCGAAGAACGGAGCCGACGCACCCGAAGCGAGCAGATCTCTCACCCCGGCATTTCCTCCAGCGAGGAGTGCAAAGAGCACAGCAGAGCACAGTGCGCCCACCCATCGTGTTGCGCCAGAGCACGTGAGGCTCGCGGGATACGTGACCAGGTAGAGCACGATGCCACCGAGAAACAACGGGGACCAGAAAATCGGGTTGTACTGAATCCAGCGATGCCAGAGAGCCTCAGGGAGGACCTGCCCTAGATGAAGGCCGGTCAAGATCATCTGTATTGACCAGAGCCCAAAGGACAGCAACACCAGCCGGCCAGCGCGCATGTGGATGAGGGTGCGGTAGATCAACGGGAACGCCGCATAAAAGCCCATCTCGACGGACAGCGACCAACTCGGACCATTCCACGACAGCGCGTTCGGGGTCCGCGCCTGCAGCATGGTGAGGTTCAGCAGACCAGCTGTGAGGAAGTGATGAGGTTCGTGGGCTTTGATCAGGTACTTTTCTACCGCTATGGGCACAAACAAGACGGAAGCGAGGAAGTAGACGGGGAACAAGCGTGCGAACCGAGCCCGCCAGAAAGCGGCGCGGTCGTTCCGGGAACGCGGCGCGCGATTTCGGTAGGCGTGCGCCAGCACGTAGCCGGAGAGGAGAAAGAAGAAGGGGAGCGCGACGGGGCCGGATTGCAACAAGCCATCGATGTGAGGATGCGGCGTTTTCAGGTGACGCTCAGGGTCCACAAAGTGGAAGCAGGTGACCGCGCAGGCTGCGAGGAAGCGGTACAGGTTGAATGCGTCGAAGGTACTGCGCTGCTGCGGAAGTTTCTCTACGGCCATCGATGTCCTGGTCCCGGTGATGACAATGCACTCCACACCTGAAGGAGAGGTGTGGGATGGTGAATTCGTTGTCCCTAAGCCAATGCGGGGAAGCTTGCCAGCGCGGAGTCACGCAGCGTCTCTGCGGGCGCCTGGACACTTACGGGAAGGTGCAGGCTTTCGAGCGCCGCCGCATACCCGCAGCTGTAGCAGCGTGGAGCACCGTTTGCCGTAGCACGCAGACGTGTGGGGCGGCGCGTGACACAGCTTGTGCAGGGTGCTTCCGTTGTAACTTCCTTCTGATTTTGTGCCACGGCTTCGATCAATCTCTGCAGCATGAAAATGGCCTCTTTGTGGTTCTGTCGCTCCATGACACGACAGTACCGAAAGCCTCAAAACACTTGAGGTCGGGGCCGTGAAGCTGGGGGGACTTGACCCACATCCTAGGCACCAACCCCTACAGCTGGCAACGAAACTTTAGTAACGTTTTTCATGCGGGAAGTAGCTGTTGCCGCCTGTTGCCGGGCATGCCGCAGTGGCCATGCGAGTGTGCACGTCCAGCGTTGGTCATGACTGAACCAAGGGCTCATCGTGGGCTGATCTATGTGAGGGATTGTGGTTGAGGTGGGAGCCGCCCTGATGCCCTTCTTGCAAGGTTCTGATAGGGCGTGACGGGCTTGTGCTTTCGGCCCTCGCCTGGCGAAATACAGGGGTCCTTCGACTCCGCGCTTTGCGCTTCGCTCAGGATGACCGGGGGAGCGGCGAACGATGGCTTGGGCCGGGTTTGGCTAGGGTTTGGGTTGGGATTCGTTCAGCAGCTTGACGAGGTAGTCCTTCCAGATGGCGGCTTGTGTGTGTGTGCCGTGGCCGCGGGTCTGGTCTGTGATGGGCAGCAGGACGAACTGGGCATGGGGCATCTGCGTGACCATCTTCTGGGCGATGCCGAGTTCGGGTGGGTTGATGAAGTCGTCGGCAGAGTTGATGTACATGACCGGCACGGTGATCTTGGCTAGATTCTTGCTGGGATCGTAGTTCCGGCTGGCGTCGAGGTAATAGATCATGTTGTTCGCGTCGGTGGTGTCGCCGACACGGTCGAGGTATTTGTCGACGTACTTCTCGGCGGCCTCGCGGGTGGGGGCGGCTTTCTGTTGCACGAGCGGTGCGGAGCCCATGATGAGAAGCATCTCGTTAGCGGTGCGCAGGCCCTCTCCGGGTTGAGTTTTGTATTCGCCGTTCTGCCAGGCGGGGTCGTTCTTGATGTTCTCGATGGCCATGTAACGCATCATGCGGTTACGGCCGGCGATGGGCACGGGCAGGCAGGCGAGCGGCATGAGGGCATCAGCGAAGCCGGGGTAGGTTTCGCCCCAGACAAAGGCCTGCATACAGCCCATGGACGTGCCGAGGATGAGGCGCAAGTGGTCAACGTGCAGGTAGTCGAGCAGCATCCCGTGCTGCGAGCGAACCATGTCGTCGTAGTCATAACGCGGGAAACGCATGTGGAGACCGTCGGAGGGCCTGGAGCTTTCGCCCTGGCCGATGTCGTCGGGCAAGATGAGGAAGTATTTGGTGATGTCGAGCGGCTGGCCGGGGCCGAAGAGCACGGTGCTGAACTGCGGGACGAACAGCGTGTGAGCGTCGCCGCCGGTGCCGTGGAGGAGGAGCACGGCGTTGTCGACGTGGCCGGCTGCGTCACGGTGCGGGGTGCCGAGCGTGAGGTAGTGCAGGTGCAGCGAGGGCAGCGTCTCGCCGGTGCCGAAGCGGAAATTGGGGATGTCGACATTGCCGGGTTGGCCCTTGTAGGGGCTGGTGCTGGCCGGTGTGCTGGGCGGGGTGGCGGTGGCGGGTTGTTGCTGTGCACAGGCGGGCGCCGCCAGGGTGCAGGCGAGGGTGAGAAGTGTTGCTGCGCGTTTCATAGCGGGCCTTTGGGGAGACAGAGCGTTGGAGCAGAGCAGTTAAACAGCAGACCCCTTCGGGATAACAACCAGAAGGAAACCCGGATTCCCTTCGAGGACGGCGAGAAGGGACTCCGGGTTGCCAAGGCTTATTTGCTGGTGGCTGTTGTGGAGGCCAACGGCTTGACGATCTCGTCGATGTAGTCCTTCTGTGAGGCGTCGCGCGTCAGGATGGGGTAGCGTTGGCCGTCGTGGTAGTTGAGGTCAATGGGCTTGACGTAGGTCTCGGTCTGGATGAGCAGGTGGATGGGCTCGGTGTCGGCCTTGGCCTTGTCGATGGCCGCAAGCATCACGTCCGCGGTGGCGACGCGCCCATTGACGGAGACGAGCTTCTGGCCGGGTGCGAGCTTGGCCTGGTCAGCGGGGCCGCCCCAGCGAACGTCGGCGATGTTGCCGTCCTTGTCGAACCGCAGGCCGAGGGAGAACCAGACATCGAGGCCGCTGTTGCGACGGCCGACGTGCATGGCTGTCTTTTCCGAGTCCGACGGGTGGTCCTGGTAGGTGAGCTTCCAGCCACCGCGATTGATGCCGTCGAGGTCGGCGTGCGGGTTGATCATGTCGACCTTCTGATGGAAGAAGCCGGCCCAGTCGTATTTGACGACCTGGTTCAGATCGCGAATGAGCTCTTCCCGGTCGTAGGTGACGATGAGTGGGCCGGTGTTGCCGCCTTTGCCGAGAAAGATGTGATGGAAGTCAAGGATGGACTTCTGATCGTTGGTGAGCTGGCGGATGAGGGTGTCCGCGTCGAGCCAAAGGAGCTCGCCTTCGGCGTAGTAGTCCTGGCCGCGCTTCCAGTTGGACCAGGAGGCATCCCCGCCGCGGAGGATGCTCGCGGCCGTGGCGGTGTCCTCGGTAGAACGCCAGAGACGGCCGGGCTTGTAGTCAAGATTGGCCGCGGAGAGCGCGAGCACTTCGCGGTACTGTTGCGGGGTCCACATGCCGTCGCGCGCGGCGAGGACGTCGCCCATGTACTGCGTCATACCTTCGTAGACCCAGAGCAGTTCGCCGACCTCGGGCTTCTCGAAGTCGGTCTGGTAGAGCTTGTCGGGGCGCCGATACTTGCCGTTCCAGGAGTGCGTGAACTCGTGGGAGAGCAGTTCGGCGTTGCCGAGCAGGTGCTCCCCGTTGGCGAAGCCGAGCTCTTCGGTGCCGTTGTCAGAGCTTTGCCCGTGCTCGAGGCCTTCACCGCCGGCGACATCCGAAAGCGTGAGCAGGAAGTGGTACCCGTTGTAGTGATGGGAGGCGTAGGCCTTGTCGGCCTCGTGCACAAGGCTGTTGAGACTGGTGAGGATCTCGGGGCGCAGGTCCGAGTCTTTGGGATCATCGGAAACGACGTCGATAAAGTGTGCGGGCTTGATGTCCGGGGCGAGGGCGAACTCGTGAAAGTATTCACCGGCGATCACCGGGGAGTCTTCCAGCTGCTCGACCGTGGTGGTTGCGTATTGGATCGTGCCGCCGGGCTTTGTGTTGGCGTCGAAGGGCTGCGCGGGGGTGAGGGCGGTGCCGATGCCCCAGCCCTGGGGGACGGTGACGCTGGGCTGAATCGCGATGTCGCGAACAGGCCGGTTGGCAGGGTAGAGCAGCAGCTTTTCCCATTCGAGTACGGCCATCTTGTCGTCGGCACGGCTCAGCACAATGCAGTCGAGATGCGCGTGCAGCGTCGAGACGCCCTTGGGAACGTCGACGTGGAACGAGTAAAGATCGACGTCATCGCGGCGCCAGGGGAGCGGCTTGCCGTCGACCGAAAAGACGACGCCGGTGATGTCTTCAACGGGGCCCGTCGGGCGATGATTGCCGGGAATCCACTTGGGCGTGGTGAAGGTGTTCTCGCCTGCGTGCACGGGAAGGTCGATTTCAGCGTGGTACAGCTTGCGGGGCGCCTCCGTGAGGTCGGCTGTGATGCGGATAGGCCCTTGGGCCAGAGCCCCGATCGCAGGCACTGCGATTGTGCTGAGAAGGGCGAGAGACAACGGGGCGCGGGCGTGCAGCTTGGGCATCAGGGTGTCGGGTCCTTGGGTGAGAGTACGTTTGACGATCGGGTGAGACGCAAGCGGCAGTGGATACCGTTCGCATTTGCGATGGCCCTGTGCTTAGGCCAGGGCGGCCTCTATCGCTTCGATGAGCTTGGGATCGTCGGGGGCGATATCGGGATTAAAGCGTGCGACGACCTCCCCATGGCGACCAACCAGAAACTTTTCGAAGTTCCAGAGCAGCTCTGGGAGCTGGTTGGGCGGGGGGAAGCCGTGTTCCGCGGCGTACTCGGAGAGATGGGTATGCAGCTCGTCGTTGTTGCGGATGCGCTGCGGCTTCTCCGCGATCAGCTCGTTGTAGAGCGGATGCTTGTTCGGGCCGGTAACGGCGATCTTGGCGAACAGGGGAAAGGAGACCGGGTACTCCGTGGAGCAGAAGGTGGCGATCTCTGCGTTGCTTCCGGGTTCCTGCCCCGCGAAGTCGTTGGCAGGGAAGCCGAGCACAACAAGTCCGCGGTCTCCGAACTGCTTATAGAGCGCCTCAAGGCCTGTGTACTGCGGAGTGAAGCCGCATTTGGAGGCGACGTTGACGAGCAGAAGCACCTGCCCCTGGTACCGATGGAGGGTGGCTGGCTCTCCCCCAAGGGTTTCGAGCGGAATTTCGTAGAGATTGGCCATGGGTAATTATTACCGCGAACAGCCCCGGAGGGGGATGTTCGCAGCAGCGAGGCGCAAGGGCAGCGCTGCGCCCGTGAGACCATAGAAACGGAGGTGACCCTTGTTTACAGCGCAAGAACTCAAGCAACTTCCTCTATTTGAATCCGTCCCGCAGGAGACGCTGGAGAAACTCGCCGGCAAGACGGCCGATGTGCGGCTTTGCGAGGGCGAGTGGTTGATCCGCGAAGGAGAAACACCGTTCTTCTACGTGATGCTTGAGGGTGCGGTGGAGGTCGTCAAGGAGATCAACGGCCGCGAAGAGGTGATGAAGCAGTTCAAGGCGCCGGACTTCTTTGGTGAGGTGCCGATTTTTCTGGGTGCGCCCTCGCTGGCCTCCGTCCAAGCGAAGAAACCGAGCCGCATTCTGCGATTGAGCGCCTTGCAACTCAAGTTTCTGGTGGACAAGGTCCCCGAAGCCAGTGCGCTGATCATGAAAACCCTGAGCGACCGGCTGACAGCCATCCAGGAGTTCGCGCGAGACGTCCCCGGGATCCGGGCCATGGTCGTGGGGTCGCGCTACGACGTGGACTGCCGCGAGATCCGCGCCTTCCTGACCAGCAACCGGATTCCGTATGCCTGGATCGACCGCGACCGTGAGCCGGAGCGCATTCCTTCGTGCCTGCGGGAGCGTGGGGTGGAAGGGCCGGCGGTTGTGGTGGACCAGGAAATCTGCCTGGGCGATTCACCGACGGTGCGCGATGTGGCGCAGGCGCTGGGCTACCAGACCGCGCCCAAAAATGACGGCTACGACGTTGTGATTGTAGGTGCAGGGCCAGCAGGTCTGGCGGCAGGCGTGTATGGCGCGTCCGAGGGCCTCCGCTCGCTTGTGGTGGAACGTGCCGCTGTGGGCGGGCAGGCGGGAACCTCCTCGCGCATTGAGAATTACCTTGGATTTCCGAACGGGATCTCAGGGGATGAGCTAAGCGATCGCGCGCAGAAGCAGGCGGCCCGCTTCGGCGCGGAAATCGTGGTCACGCGCGAGGTGACCAACATCCATCCTTTGAGTGAAGGCGGCTACTGCATTGAGATCGACGGCGGCGAGCGGGTTAACACACGGTGCGTGGTGTTAGCGACGGGTGTGGACTGGCGCAGGCTCGAAGCCGAAGGGGTGGATCGACTGCGTGGCCGGGGCGTGCTGTATGGCGCGTCGCGCATGGAAGCCGGCAGCGTGGTGGGCAAGGACGTGTTTATTGTCGGCGGCGGGAATTCGGCTGGACAGGCAGCAATGTTCTTCTCCAGCTATGCGCGCAGTGTGACGGTGCTGGTGCGGGGCGCAGGGTTGAAGCTGACCATGTCGTCCTACCTGATCGATCAGATCGGGCACCGGGCAAATATCACGATTGAGCCGTTCACCCAGGTGACGTCCGTGGGTGGAGAGAACGCGCTGGAGACAGTGTGCACGGTGACGCGTGGACAGGAGCCACGCGAGCGGCCGGCGCAGGCGCTCTTTATTATGATCGGCGCAGACGCCAACACGGAATGGCTGCCGTCCCAGGTGCTCCGCGATGAACGTGGCTACGTGTGTACGGGCCGGGACCTCACTGAGCACTCCTGTGGCGATCGCGCGCCTTTTCTGTTGGAGACGAGCCTGCCAGGGTTTTTCTGCGTGGGAGACGTACGGCATGACTCGATCAAGCGAGTGTCCTCGAGTGTGGGCGAAGGCAGCATGGCGATCGCCTTTGTGCACCAGTACCTGGCCATCCAGGAGCGCGTTCCGGTCCTGGTCTAGAGTCCTCGCAAGCACGAAAAGCCCGGCCAGCCAGCCGGGCTTTTGTGCATCTGGGATGGGGACTGCAAGGTCGCACCGCCCCTTGCGAGATCTATTCGGGGCCACGCCGGAGTCGGTGAAGCGGTTGTCGTTCCGGTCGTAGATGCCCTGGGAGGTGCGGTTCTGTTGTGGTGGAGAAGCAGCGCGCCGGGCTCTGGCGTCTGTTCTCTGCTTTCCACCTGTAGAGACCCCGATCACCTATCGAGGTTGCGCGAGATCGCACAAGGTGGTCACCCGAGCACTAGGTCGCCTTGCGCTGAAAGGCTGTCTTCTTGCCTGCAAAGGAGCTCTTCGCGCGGAAGCTGGAGTTTGAGGCTGTGGTGTCGAGCTTGCCGCCGGATTTGGCATGGGCGGCCTTTTCGAGCGCGGCCTGCAGCTTCTGCTCCTTGGGGCTTAAGCCGGTTTTGCGCGAGGGCACGGGCGGTTTGGAGGGCAGATCGGTCATGGCTTGATCCTCTCACAGGCGCCCCGGAGTGTGTAACCGCCCCGCGATGAGGCGCCCTGGCCCCAGGTTACCCCGTGCTCTTCGTTAGGTGTGGCGTGATGGAGTGTCGAAGCAGGCGGATTGATCTTGGTCCAGCTCTGAAGGCTTTGCGGGAAAGCTTTGCCCGGAGCGGCTTTGTTCTTGAACCAGCAAGCGAAGATCCGTAGGCTCTGGAGTATGGTCCTGCACGATTTATCGCAAACCTTTCTTTTTACCTTTCGCTGCAATGGCGAGTCCCATGGCCGGCCCCTCGCAGAGGCATTGGTGGAGCAGTTGGCGAGCTATGACGTGTCGGTGGCCGCCGGGGCTTACCGGCGGAGCTGGTTCGGAGCGCAGGCGGACCTGGGTCCGATGCTGGCGAAGCTCGGCTTCAGTTCTGTCGATATTGAAGGTGTCATGGCGGCGCTGAGTAGCCACAGGGACGCGGACCGCAAACTGGCTGTTACCCCGGATCAGTTAACGGCAGCGGGCTTTCAGGGTGCGTCGAAGTAAGTTCAGGAAGGGCATGGGTGGTCGTGGTAACTCACGAAAGGTTTTTTGCTTTTCGCGATGCCTGTAAGAGAATGAGCTTGTGTTTTCCTCAAGAAGCTTAGGCGAAACCGGCCTGGAGATCATCGACCTCGCGGATGATAGCTGGACCACATCCAGGCCTTCTCAGCGGCACGACGCGACAGCGCAGATTGCGCGCACACAGCGCATCGCGCGCGCGTTTATGGACAGTCCCGAGACCATTCTGCAGGAGCTCGTCGAAGCAGCCGTGGAGCTCTGCGGGGCGGATAGTGCGGGCATCAGCCTGGAGCGACCGGATGGGACAGCACCCAGCTACTACCACTGGATTGCAACAGCAGGAGAGTACTCCGGGTTTCTCAATGCGGTGCTGCCGCAGTTTCCGAGCGCGTGCGGCGTGTGCCTGGAACGCGGTCGTCCCCAGATCTTCCGCGTCGGTCAACCCTTTTTCGACATCCTCGGGGTAGAGGCGCCACTTGTTACGGACGGCTTGCTGCTGCCCTGGGTTTGTGGCGAGACACGAGGCACGATCTTCATCATGGCGCATGGCCGAGACGTGGCATTCGACGGGGAACACTGCCGCATCATGCGCACGCTTGCCGACTTCGCTGCCCTGGGTTTACAGCACCAGAGACAGCAAGCGGAACTTAGGAAACAGGCAGCCGAGATTGGGTGGGCCAGCATGGCAAATCGGCTGGCGCATGAGATCAACAACCCGCTACAAAGCCTTACGAACGTGCTCTTTCTAGCCGCTTCCGGCCAGCATGGAGAACAGGCACGGCTGGTCGGCGAACAGGCGATGAAGGACCTGCAGCGGTTGTCCACGCTCGTGAAGGAACTCCTGGCTCTGCCCTATCGCGACGATGGGGATGCCGAGGGGGCTGTGCGTTGAGCGGAGCCCGAGGCGCTCTTTATGGCAGGGTGAAGCGGTGGCGCCGGATGTCGAGTGTCGCCAGGATGATGAAGAACGTAAGGGCGAGAACCTGAAAGCCGGCGACCACAGGCTCTGTGCCTTTAGGCGCGAACATGTGCAGGGGCGAGAACTTCTGAAAGGCCTGAACGATAAACACGAGCATGTTCAAAAACTCCGCGAAGGCACAGGTGATGACGAAGGTTCGGGTCCAGTCCTTGCGCCGGGCGAGAAGTGCCACCCCCAGGTCGATCAGCGAGACGATGCCGAGCACAATGCCAGGCGTGATGCCTCTGAACGGGAAGAAGAAGCCCGTCACGCTGGTGGCAATCGTGGTGAGAAGGAATACGCCGGTCCAGAGCTTCAGCGTGCGGCCGTAGAGCCAGCCCAGGAGAACCACCAGGCCCGATAGCAGGCCAATGACGCTGAGAGCGACATGGAACAGGGTGAAGGGGGACAACGGGGACTGATGCATGGGAGCTCCTTTAAAGCCGTGAGTTTCCAACTGGATCAGGGGCCCGAGGCGCTGAAGGGAGCGCGAGGTGTCTTACCGTAACACTGAATAGAGGTCCGTCAAGTGACGGGAGGTCCCTCCACGCGGGTGGTTCCGGGGAGTCCGGCGAGCGGGCGGCAGAGATGATGGTGTGCGTGGGGCAAGCGATCTATACTTCTCCCGAACGAGAAGGCGCGGTTGGCGCTGGCCTCTGTTGACCGACCCAGCCGCGGACAGGTGTGGTGATGATGACTGTGTGCGTGCGCTGGGTGCTGCTTGTGGTCGGAATCGTGCTGTTGGTGGCGGCGCTTCTTCCCGTTTCGTCCATCCTGCCCATCCCGGATGAGTACCAGACGGCTTTTATCTCGGCCAAGCTGCTGATGCTGCCGATCGGGGCCTGCTGCGTGGGCGGGGCGGCGGCGCTTTCGGCTCGGTCGAGCCGTCGGCGGCTGGTGGGTCGCCGCGACTAGGGCACGCCACGGCTGGCCCCCCCCCCCGTACTTTTCACGCAAAATCCTCGCGATAAAGGACTTAGGTGGGTACCTAGAGGGTGGCCACGGAACCGGTGCCAGGGTTCTGTGCGCTTGTACAAGTGTGCTTCTTTCCACCTTAGCGAAAGAGGGCCTAATGACACGCAAGTCAGGGGAGGCTAAAGAGCCTCTCGGTGTTGCTTTTTACGCTGCCACCCGTCCGCCCTGGCGTCTACGGAGTATCCCGACGGTGCCGAGCAGGCCTGTGCCGAGCAGGGCGAAGGTGGAGGGCTCGGGGGTGGTGGCGGTTACGAGGTGCAGGTCGCCGGAGAAGGTCGTGTCGCCGTAGTAGTTGTTCCCGGTCGCCGGGTCTGTGTCGTCGTAAGTCAAATCGCCGTTGAAGTAGAGCTGAGGCGCGGGATAGGGGCCGCTGTAGTCAAACGGGTCGAAGTTGAAGTAGACGCAGTTGGAACGAAGGTCGGCGCAGTTGTCGAAGTCGAGGTAGAGATCCACCACAGGCGAGCCGTAGCTGTGGCCGGGTGCGTCAACTTCCACGCTGTCGGCGAAGAAGAAGATCTCCCCTGAGGAGTAAGCAAGCTCCCGTAGCACGATGGTCGCCGGAGCCGACACATTGTTGTAGGGCGTGTACGAATAGGCCCCGTTCGGGTAGTCAACGGCGTCGTAGCCCGAGGCGGTGACCGTGCCTGTATAGGTGTTGACGAAGAATTGGTAGCTGTCGGCTTGTGCGTGACGAGGAAGCACGGCGGCAAAAGCAAGGGCTGCAACGAGCAGGGCGCTACGGAGCATCTCGGATCTCCTGGCGTACGGGTGTGGGCCAGTGTATGACGACCGCGAGGTTTTGGACAGGTGAAATTACGGGCGTTCCCCTGGTTTTCGGCGTTTCAGGAGGCCCGCGAGGGTGAGAACGCCTGTGCCGAGGAGGGCGAAGGTGGAGGGCTCGGGGGTGGTGGCGGTTACGAGGTGCAGGTCGCCGGAAAAGTCGGCTACATGGTACTGCTCCACTCCGGTCAAATAGTCTGTGTAGTCATCATCCAAGCTGCCTCTGAAGGCGAGGAGCGGTGCAGGGAGCGGACCATCGTAGTACCAGGGATCGAAATCGAAGTAAACGCAGCTGGTGGGGTCATATTCACAGTCATCGAAGTTCAGGTAGAGGTCGGGACCAAAGAAGTAGAACGTGTGCTGAGGAGCGTTGATGGCGATGCTCTGCGCGTAGAACCGGATTTCAGGCGAGCTAAATGGAAAGTAGAGGACGAGCTCTTCCAAAGTGATGGAGGCTGGGACGGACAGGTCCTTGTAGGTGGTGTACACGGGCTCATTCGGGTAGTTGATTCCGTCATAGCCGGTGGCCTGGACTGTGCCCGTGTAGGTGAAGTCGAAGATCTGATAGGAGTCGGCGCGAGCCTGCGGCAGCACGGCGGCAAGAGTAAGGGCGGTGACGAGCAGAGCGCTACGGAGCATCTCGGATCTCCTGGCGTAGGGTGTGGGCCAGTGTACGCGTGGAAGATCTTACGCAGAGGAGCTATTTTCCGGCTCGTGCCAGCGTGTTGTGACGTGTATGGTGCGTGGTGCACTTGTCCGCCACTGGCAATAGCTGCTCCATGGCCAGTGTTCCGGTTCCTGGACGAGGCCCCGTTTCACGTTCAAAAGCCCCGCTTGGCGTAGTCGTCGTCGAGGAAGGAAAGACGACGGTAACAGCTGAAGGTGATGAGATGGTCGTGGCCTTGGGTTTGGTAGCGGCGTAGACCTGTGGGCACAGGTTGAGGGTAGGGGGACGGGTTGGGCGTCGGCTATGGCACCTTGGACTGTATGGGTCTTCCACCCGTGCGCGATGAAGCTGCGCACGGATGGGGCACGCCGAAGCTGGTGGCTTGGATGAAGAGGTTACAGGTGGGCCACCCGCCCCCAACCCTCTGATTATGTCCGCCAGTCATCCATACACTTGGAGCCAGCGACCATTCTCTTCATCCACAATGGCCTGGATGGCTCGTTCGACATTTTCGGTGGTTAGGCTCCTCACGAAGAGCATCGGGGCACCGAAGAAGTAATCTATCCCGTCATTTTCCATGCACCAGAAGACATTGTTTGGCGTTGCTACAACGAAGGTGTACTGGCGATCATCCTCGAGGATGACATTCACATCCACGTTGTCATTCAACGGATTTATATCAGACCAGTCAGATAGGTAGTTGATGCTTCTTACTCTCACGCGATGGCTCCCGCAACAGGTTCTTCGATGGCTGTTCTTATGTGGGCCAACCTCCTGAGGGTAGTGGACGGTCCAGGGTCGGCTATGGTGCATTGGGCTGTATCGGTCTCCCACCCGTGCGCTTGAGGCTGCGCACGGATGGGGCACGACTAGTGTTGTGGCTGGGTGAGGAAAAACACGGATGGGCCACCCGCCACGCGGACGTTGGTGGCTTGGATGAAAAGGTCACGGGTGGGCTAACGCCCACCTACCCCTGTGCCTTGTAGCTGGGACGAGCTACAGAGCGTCAGACGAAGCGTTTACGGAGAGCAACTGGTACACCTGCGAGACCTGTGGCTAGGAGAGCGAAAGTGGAAAGTTCCGGGGTACTGGTGACGAGGGGAAGGGTGCCGCCGTAATTGACGTAATAGAGCTCACAATCGTAATAAGGTGGGTAGGGGCAAGAGGATTGCGCAATGCCCCCCAGGTCGATTGTGGGCGCTGGGTCGAAGTCGCCGTATAGCGTGCTGTCGTTGTAATCGACTTCTTCGACGTTGCTGAAGTTCGAACCAACATTTGGAAAATTGAGGTACGAGTAGAAGTTATCCGCGAAGTCGTGGAACTCCGAAGAACTGATGTTGTACGTCAATGTCGTCAGATCGACTGCGACGGCGACCTGGAAAGCGGAGTTGTTGTATGAGGTGTAATCGTCTTCGGTGCCGTCTGGGTGAAGGACATCGGAGTTCCCGGTCACGTAGATGGTTCCGGCGTAGTTGTAAATCGTGTCGGCGTGGGCGAAGGCTGGCGCGAGGAACAGGGCAGTGGCGAGCACGGCGGTTGGCCGCATGATGGATCTCCTGGCGAGCGGTGAGAGCCAGTGTAGACCTGTTTAGCGGATCTCGATCGACCGTCGAGTCATGGGAAGGCGCTGCCCCCATGGTCGTGGTTGGGGTGGGTGGGCCACCCGCCCACCGTGTGGTAAAAAGCTGAAAGAAAGAAGTCTGGATCGGTGTTTGATGAAACTACAGGTGCTCGCCTTTTACTGTTGTCTTGTGTCAGCACTCTTTATAGATCAAGTTAGACAATCCGGTCATTTTCTTGGAGAACTGGACCTGCACCCTCTGGGTGACGGTGTCCACATGTCTTTGCTGGCTGACTACTCCTACACAGATGTAAGTGACAGGACGCTCCAGGCAAAAGCGGGCTTCGTTACAGATGGCGCCTCGATACCGCAAGCACTTTGGTCTTTTGTTGGCTCTTCGTTCACGGGTAAATATATCGGAGCAGCTGTCATTCACGACGTGGGCTGCGTGACACATAAATACCCGTGGCAGATCACCCATCGTATGTTTTACGACGCAATGCTTGATAGCGGAGTCGATATAGAGCATGCGAAGGTGATGTACTTCGGTGTTCGTCTAGGTGGCCCTAGGTGGAAAAGCGTTGAAGTGCCAGCCGCAGACCTTGGCCGAGTGACACGCGAGGTAGAAGCGCGCTCAGGGCAAATCGAGATCCACAAAGAAGCTGCAACGAGCGCGAATAGCAGCTCCTCGCCGAATCTTAAGACTCGATTGACAATAATCTACCCTCAACAAAGTATCTCTGAGAGTCAATTACGGTCGTTCGACCAAAGGCTACACGTCAGAGAAGCTCAAGGCGGACACATCTCGGTGATGAAATCGATGCCGAAACCAAGGGTACCGACCCATTTCCAGATTTGAATTAGGTTAGCGTCGCATCCATACTGGATTGCGAAGGGCGAGTGTTCGGAACGCCTTCAATTGTGTGCTGTCTAGTAGGTCAAGAAGTTGCTGCGCAAGGACCACAATCGCTATTCCGCTATTTGCATCCATAGTTCCAGCATAAGATGCGACAGACTCTAATTCAAAGTTCGCACTTTCCTTCATATAGCCGCTGATGATCCCGAGCAGTTTGTAATTCGGCAAGCTGGCCACCGTGTTTCCACGAGATCCTCCTAGATCCACAAAGACTGGTGACCCGCTATTCCCGCCAAAAACGTGAGCATCGACGAGTAAGACTTTACCGGGAGTGCCGAGAGTTGTGGGAACTGACTCATTCGGCAACATGGCAATTTTTCCCGTCCGCACAATAGGTTCGAGTCGCGTCTCTCCTGAGAACTGAACGAATAAACCCGTGAACAGTATGGGATCGCCCTCGGTTAAGTTTTCGCTGAGTGAGAGTTCGTCGCTCACCAGATTGTCAGCAGGAATGTTCTTGATGTCTTCCGTGATCGGGTCCAAAGAAATGGGAGCGACGGCTAGATCGATTGCTGAATCATTCGGAAAGAACCAACCAACTGGAAGGGCTGAGGTGAGAATTCGGGAGTAGTTACCTTGCTGGTCGGGATTCTTCATGTTGATACGAATTTGGTACTCTAAAACATTACAAGCCGAACCGTGCTCAATTCCGGGTTGCGCGACGTGCCTATTTGATACTAGGTAGTTCCACGAACGATGTGTTGTTGGATCTTCTTGAACTAAGATAAAACCGGTACCGCGGTATATCACAGGTGCACTCTTCTCTTGGCCCTCGGATTGATTACAGACTGTTGTTACTTCCAGAACAGTTTTCTTCATGGCATTGACGACTGGCTGTGTCGTAGTCCCTTTGGGCGGAACGAGTTGTAAACCCTGCGTTAATGACCTTCTAGGGGCAACGCACAGGAGCAACGTCAGCAGAAAAAACACCTTGGGCTTAGGAAAGAAGAGTTTCATAATCATCACGCGAACAGGAACTCTTTTGTCCGCAGCTCTTTAACCTGGTCGCGGAGTTTGGCGGCTTTTTCGAATTCGAATTTCTTGGCGGCTTCGCGCATGTCGGATTCGAGGTTGGCTATGTGGGCGTTTAGTTCTTCCTGCGTGTTGAAGTTCAGGGCTTCGTTGTTGTTGTCGTCGGAGGTTAGGTCGGCGTAGTCGGCTTTGAGGACGGTGGCCAGCGAGTCGTCGATGGAGCGGATGACGGTGCGGGGGGTGATGTTGTGCTCTATGTTGTAGGCTTCCTGCTTTTCGCGGCGTCT
The DNA here is from genome assembly GCA_964658105.1 of Verrucomicrobia bacterium Tous-C9LFEB. GTDB lineage: Bacteria > Acidobacteriota > Terriglobia > Terriglobales > Acidobacteriaceae > Granulicella. The sequence continues at coordinate 58,564 of CAZZXY010000019.1, forward strand.
GTTGGTCTCGTCGATGGCGCGGCGCATGGAATCGGTCATCTTGTCGGCGTAGAGGATGGCGCGGCCTTCGAGGTGGCGGGCGGCGC
>CAZZXY010000020.1:0-50052 GCA_964658105.1 Verrucomicrobia bacterium Tous-C9LFEB
CCGAAGTTGCGGGATGGCCACTGGAGAGGGTCGACGGTACGAGTCAACGGTGTCAGGGGGTGGTGGCTGCCTGGTGCTCTGCGCCTGCCCCGGTGATCGTGGCGGCGGCGGGGAGTTGGGATGTGTTCCAGCCTCCGCCGAGGGCCTGGATGAGTTGGACGGCTGCTGTCATTTCGTTGACCCGGAGGGTGACCTGGGTTTGCTGATTGGTGAGTAGCGTGGTCTGGGCGGTGATGACGTTGAGGTAAGGGTCGAGGCCGGTCCGGTAGCGGTCGGTGGCGATGTTGAGGTAGCGCTGTGCGGAGTCGACGGCGAGATTTTCGCGGTTGATCTGGTCGGAGGAGACGCGGATGGTGGCGATGTAGTCCTCGACCTGCTGAAAGGCGGTGAGGACGGTCTGGCGGTAGATGGCTACATCGGAGTTGTACTGGGCGGTGTACTGCGCCACGGTGGCCTTGCGAAGGCCCGCATCGAAGACGGTCTGGCTGGCGGTGGCTCCCGCGGACCAGACGAGGGCGGGCAGGGAGAACAGGTTGGTGATGCTGGAGGACTCGAGCCCGCCACGGCCTGTGAGCGAGAGCGTTGGGTAGTAGGCCGCCTTTTCCACGCCGATCAGCGCGTTGGCTTCGGCGAGCGTGCGTTCGGCAGCAGAGATATCCGGGCGACGCTGGAGCAGCTCTGAGGGAACACCCACGGGAATCGCGGGCACCGGTGTAGTGAGGCCCCGGCGGGGCATGGAGAACGTTGGGGCGGGTTTGCCGATCAGGGTGGCGATGGCGTGCTCGTAGATGGCACGGTTGCTGGCGATGCCCGCACCGGCCTCCTGCGCACCCTGCAATGTGACCTCAGCCTGAGCCGTGGCTTCAGGGCTGTCGATACCCGTCTCCACCAGGGCGCGGGTTAGATCCAGAGACTGTTGATAGGCCGCAGTGGTCTTGTTGTAGAGGTCCTGGAGCGCATCCTGCCCGCGCAGCTGAAAGTAGTACTCGGCGAGGGTAGCCTGCTCGGTGAGCCGCTCATTCTCCAGGTCGGCTGCGGAGACCTGGGCGGCGTACTGGTATTCGCGAATCTGGTTGCGGATGCGGCCCCAGAGGTCGGGTTCCCAGGAGACATCGAAGGGAAGGCTCAGGTCGGTGTAGGTGCCCCCGGTGGAGGAGGTCGTGGTCGATCCGGAACCGGTGGCGCCGCCGGTTCCGATGCCGCTGGCGGAGCTGGTGCCGAAACCACGCAGAGCACTGGAGGACTTGGTGCGCTGGTACGCCGGAGCGACGGTCAGGGTCGGGAAGAGCTGGGACCGGTTCTCACGCACGATGGCACGCGAGGCCATGAAGTTCTGGAAGTAGGTCGCGATGTTCTGGTTGTTGATGTCGAGCTGTTCTTCGAGCGCGTTCAGCTCGGGCTCATTGAAGATCTCCCACCACTTGCCCTTGATGACGGCGTCCTGCGGGTTGGCGGGACGCCAGGTACCGGGCGAGACCTCGCTGTAGTTCTCGGGGGCACCTTCCTTGAAGGCGGGAGGCGCGGGCGCGGTGGGGGTGACGTACTTGGGGCCGACGCGGCAACCGGCAAGGAGAGTCAGGGCAGTGAGGGCGAGCCCCGCGACCTGCCGCCGCTGCCGAAGGAAAGCAGATCCCCTGCGGGGAGGACAACCAAGAAAGCGCATGCGAGAAGTAGACATAGATGGACTTGTGATTACGCGAGGACTTCGGTTGGGTCGGCGACCGGGCCGTGATCAGCGCCCTGCACCCGCAGGCGGAGACGATCCATGAAGAGATAGATGACGGGCGTCGTGTAGAGGGTGAGTGCCTGGCTGACGATGAGGCCGCCGATGATGGAGATACCCAGGGGGCGGCGGAGTTCGGAACCCATCCCCGTACCGGCGGCGAGGGGGACAGCGCCGAACAGGGCGGCCACGGTGGTCATGAGGATGGGGCGGAAGCGCAGGATGGACGCTTCAAAGATGGAGTCGCGCGTGTTCTTGCCCTGGGTGCGCTCGGCGTTGAGGGCAAAGTCGATGACCATGATGCCGTTCTTTTTGACGATGCCGATCAGAAGAACGATGCCGATGATGGACATGACGTTGAGGTCGGTATGGGTGATGATCAGCGCCAGAACCGCGCCCAGGGAGGCGGGCGGGAGCGTGGAGAGAATGGTCAGCGGATGGATCAGGCTTTCGTAGAGAACACCGAGCACGATGTAGACGGCCACGATGGCTGCGGCTACAAGAAAGGGTTCCGAGGAGAGGGACTGCTTGAAGGCCTGCAGGGTGCCGGAGAACTGGCCGTGCACGGAAGCCGGCACGCCCATGTCTCCCTGGAGCTCCTGAATTTTCTGCGTCGCCTGGCTGAGCGAGACATCCGGGGCCAGATTGAAGGAGACGGTGGTGGAAGGGAAGAGGCCGGTGTGATTCACGGCCAGCGGCATCGTGGAAGGTGTGTACTTCATCACGGAGCTTAGAGGGACGGCGCCGCCGCCCTGCGTCGGGAGGAAGTAGGTGTTGTTGAGGCCGGCGGGCGTTTGCCAGTACTTGGGAGCGACTTCGAGGATGACGTAGTACTGGTTCAGCTCGGTATAGATGGTGGAGACTTCCGCCTGGCCGAAGGCGTCGTAGAGGGTGTTGTCGAGGATCTGTGGTGTGAGACCGAGGCGGGCGGCGGTGGTGCGGTCGTAGGTGAGCAGGGCCTGCAGACCACGGTTTTGCTGGTCGGTATTGACGTCGGTGAAGCCGGGCGTCTTCTTCATGCGGGCGAGCAGGTCCGGACCGTATTTCGTGAGGTCCGCCGTGCTTTCCGCTTCCAGCGTGTACTGGTAGAGAGCATTGCCCTGCCTGCCGCCGATACGGATGTCCTGTCCGGCCTGGAGGAAGGTCGCCGCCCCCGCGACCTTGGCAAGCTGGGGACGGAGCCGGCTGATGATGTCGGCGGCATTGGTTTTTCGTACTTCGAGCGGCTTGAGAGCGATAAAGGTGAAGCCGCCGTTGCTGGCACCCTGACCGCCGGTGAAGGCCATCACGTTGGCGACGGCGGGGTCATTCTTGATGATGCGGACAGCCTGCTGCACGGCGGTACGCATGGCGTAGAAGGAGGTGTCCTGGGGACCTTGCATACCGCCCTGGATGGTGCCGATGTCCTGCTGCGGGAAGAAGCCCTTGGGCACCTGAATGAGCAGGAAGACATTGAGCACCAGGGTCGCGAAAAAGAGGATCAGGACCAGGGCCGGGTTGTCGAGGACCCAGATGAGGCTCTTGCGGTAGCCGCCGACGACCGCTTCAAACATGCGCTCGCTCCAGCGATAGACGCGGCCGTGCTCGATTTCGTGCTCGGGCTTCAGGATGCGCGAGCACATCATGGGCGTGGTGGTGAGCGAGACGATCATGGAGACGAAGATGGCCGAGGCGAGCGTGATGGCGAACTCGCGGAAAAGCCGGCCGATGATGCCGCCCATAAGCAGGAGCGGGATGAAGACGGCGACGAGGGAGATGGAAATGGAGAAGACGGTAAAGCCGATCTCCTGCGCGCCGAGCAGCGCGGCTTCCATGGCGGTGTAGCCCTCTTCGAGGTGCCGGGAGATGTTTTCCATGACGACGATGGCGTCGTCGACGACGAACCCGGAAGCGATGGCGAGGGCCATGAGGGAGAGGTTGTCGAGCGAGAAGCCGGCCAGGTACATGATGGCGCAGGTGCCGATGAGCGACACGGGCACGGCGACTGCGGGAATCAATGTGGCGCGGAGGTTGCGCAGAAAGAGAAAGACAACCAGGACGACCAGAAGAACCGAAATGACGAGGGTGCGTTCGATGTCTTTGACCGAGGCGCGGATGGTCAGCGTGCGGTCAAGAATGGTGATGAGGTGCTGGCCGCTGGGGATGGTGGCCTGCAGGGCGGGGAGCGCGGCCTTCACCGCATCGACGGTGTCGATGATGTTGGCACCGGGCTGGCGGAAGATGATGAGGTTCACGGAGGGTTTGCCGTTGAGGAAGCCGGCCTGGCGAATGGTCTGCTGCCCGTCGGTAACGGTGGCGATGTCCCCCAGGCGGACGGCGGCACCGTTGTGGTAGCCGATGACGAGCGGACGGTAGTTCACGGCCTTGGAGATCTGGTCGTTGGCGACGATGTCCATGGTGGTGCTGCCGTCGGCGATCTGGCCCTTGGCGAGATTGGAGTTCTGCCCGGAGATGGCTGTCTGCACCTGGGGTAGGCTGATGCCGAAGCTGGCGAGCTGGTCCGGATTGACGTCGATGCGCACGGCCGGAAGGGAGGCGCCGACGACCTGGACCTGGCCGACACCGGTGACCTGCGAGATGCGCTGCATGATGACGGTGGAGGCCTCGTCATACAGGGCGGGGATGTCGTAGACGTCGGACTGCATGCCGAGCACCATGATGGGCGAGTCGGCGGGATTGACCTTGCGATAGGTAGGGTTGGCGGGCAGGTTCGAGGGCAGGTAGGAGCGGGCGGCATTGATGCCGGCTTCCACGTCGCGGGCGGCGCCATTGATGTCGCGGGAGAGGTCGAACTGCAGGGTGACGCTGGTGGTGGAGAGGGTAGAAGAGGAGGTCATCTCCGTGACGCCGGCGATGTGGCCGAACTCGCGCTCAAGCGGCGTGGCGACGGAGGAGGCCATGATGTCGGGGCTGGCGCCAGGGAGTGAGGCGCCCACGGTGATGGTGGGGAAGTCGACCTGGGGAAGCGGGCTGACAGGCAGGACGACAAAGGCGATGGCGCCGGCAATGGCGACCGCGATCGTGAGCAGGGTGGTGGCGACCGGACGCTCGATGAAGATGCGGGAGGGGTTCATGCGTGGGCCGTCTCGCGCTTGCCCGTGGGGTGGTTGTCCGGGTGTTCGATGGTGCTCTTGTTGGGTTTGCGGCCGGCAAGGCGCTCGCCCAGGTTGTCGAAGAAGATGTAGATGACCGGCGTGGTGTAGAGGGTCAGGACCTGGCTGAAGAGCAGACCGCCGACGATGGTGACGCCGAGGGGCTTGCGGAGTTCGGAGCCGATGCCGGAGCCGAAGGCCAGGGGGATGCCGGAGAGCAGGGCAGCCAGGGTGGTCATCATGATGGGGCGGAAACGCAGCAGCGAGGCCTGATAGATAGACTCGGTGGCGTCGAGGCCGCCATGGCGTTCGGCTTCAAGGGCGAAGTCGACGATCATGATGCCGTTTTTCTTAACGATGCCAATGAGCAGAATGATGCCGATGATGGCGACGATGTCGAGGTCGAGGTGGAAGAGCTCCAGGGCGAGCAGGGCACCGACGCCGGCGGACGGAAGTGTCGACAGGATCGTGATGGGGTGGATGTAGCTCTCGTAGAGCACGCCAAGCACGATGTATACCGTGACGAGGGCGGCGAGGATAAGCAGGCCTTCGTTGGACTGGGATCCTTCAAAGGCGGCGGCGGTGCCCTGGTAATTGGCAACGACGCTGGCGGGGAGGTTGGCGTCCTTGACGACCTTGTCGATGGCTTCAAGGGCCTGCCCGAGCGAATAGCCGTGCGAGAGATTGAAGGAGACGGTGACGGAGGGGAACTGCCCCTGGTGATTGATGGAGAGCGCTTCGCTGGTGGTCTCGAAATGTGCAAAGGCACTCAGCGGAACGGGGTTGGAGTTGCCGGTAGCCACGCCGTTGCCCGCGCCCGAGGAGCCGCCGCCGGCAGTTGCGCCCGTGGTGGAGCCGGTAGCCGCGCGGGTGGTGCCCCCGGAGGAGGTGTTCGCGCTGGAGCCGATGCCGGAGGATGTGGAGCCGGTGAGGGTCGTCCCGGTGCTGGCCGTGCCGGAGGTGGACAGCGCAGAGGTGCCTGCCGCGTTGGAACGGCTGGAACCTGTCGAGGAAGTTCCCGTAGCACTCAGGGCGGAGCTCGATGCAGGGGCTGTAGACACACCTGCGTTGGAGTTGGCGTTCAGCAGCGAGTTGCCGGAGGAGGCTCCACCGCCGGAGCCCGCGCCGGAGGATGAGCCGGCAGTCTGTGAGTTGCCGCCGGAAGCGGCCGCAGTGCCGGTCGTGTTGGCGGACTGGACGTAGATGTTGTTGAGGCTGTCAGGGTGCCTCTGGAAGCTGGGCAGGGTCTCCAGGATGACGTGGTACTGGTTGACCTGCGTGTACATCGTGTTGACCTGGCGTTGACCAAAGGCGTCGTACAGGGTGTTGTCGATTGTGGCCGGTGTGATGCCGAACCGTGTGGCCGTCGGGCGATCGATCACGAGCCGTTCGGCCATGCCGCCGAGCGACTGGTCGGTAACAACGTCGGAGATCTGCGGCAGTCCCTGCAAGCGATTGACGAAGGCTTTCGATACCTGGTTGAGCTCGGCCTGGTTGGGGTCCTCGAGCGTGTACTGGTACTGGGTGCGGCTCACGCGATCTTCCACGGTGAGATCCTGCACGGGCTGCATGTAGAGCTTGATGCCTGCGACCCTGGCGAGCTCGGGTTGCAGACGATCAATGACCTGCGTGGCGGTAAGCCCGCGTTCCTCGACGGGCTTGAGCTGGATCTGGATGCGACCGCTGTTGAGCGTGGTGTTGGTGCCATCCGGACCGATGAAGGAGGAGATGTTTTCCACGGCAGGGTCGGCGAGAAGCACCTTGGCGAGCTCCTGCTGCTTTTCGGACATGGACGCAAAGGAGGTATCGGCCGAGGCCTGGGAGATGCCCTGGATGATGCCTGTGTCCTGTACGGGGAAGAAGCCCTTCGGAATCGAGACGTAGAGGAAGCCGGTAAGAACGATCGTGGCTACGGCCACGAGCAGGGTCAGTGCCTGGAAGCGCAGGACGAAGCGCAACGTGCGGCCGTAGAAGGCGATTACGCGCTCAAAGAAGCGCTCGGAGACCTGGTAGAAACGGCTTTGCTCCTCTTCCGGGATGTACTTCAGCAGGCGCGCGGACATCATCGGCGTGAGGGTGAGAGAGACAAAGGCCGAGATAACGATGGTCACGGCGAGCGTGACGGCGAATTGCCGAAAGAGACGGCCGGCTACGTCGCCCATGAAGAGCAAGGGAATGAGCACGGCAATGAGCGACACCGTGAGCGAGAGGATGGTGAAGCCGATCTGCTCGGAGCCGATCAGGGCCGCCTGCAGCGGGGGATAGCCTTCCTCGATGTAGCGCGAGATGTTTTCGATCATGACGATGGCGTCGTCGACGACAAAGCCGGTGGAGATCGTGAGCGCCATCATGGTGAGGTTGTTCAGGCTGAAGCCCGCCAGGTACATGACGGCGAGGGTGCCGATGAGGGAGAGCGGAACGGCGACCGAAGGAATGACCGTGGCCGGAATACTGCGCAGGAACAGAAAGATGACCAGAACGACAAGGCCGATGGCCAGAACGAGTTCGAACTCGACGTCAGAGACGGAGGCCCGGATGGCCGTGGTGCGGTCCGAGATGATTTGCAGGTGGACTGCCTGCGGGAGGCCGGTTTCGAGCTGAGGCAGGAGCTTGATGATGTTGTTGACGACCTGAATGGTGTTCGCGCCGGGCTGTCGCTGGATATTGAGAATCACCGAGGGCGTTGCGTTCACCCAGGCGGCCAAGTTGTTGTTCTCTACGCCGTCCACCACCTTGGCGATGTCGGTGAGCATGACCGGTGCGCCATTACGGTAGGCGACCACGACACTCTTGTAGTCACCAGAGGTCAGAAGCTGGTCATTGGCATTGATGGTGTAGTCCTGGGCTGGACCATCAAAGTTGCCCTTGGCGGAGTTGAGACTGTTGCCGGTGAGGGAGTTGCGAACGTCCTCGAGGTTGATGCCGTAGGAGGCCAGAGCGGTGGGGTTGGCCTGAATGCGCACTGCGGGCTTCTGGCCGCCGGAGATCGACACGAGCCCGACACCGGAAATCTGTGAGATTTTGGGTGCGAGACGTGTGTCGGCGAGGTCTTCCACGCGTGAAAGCGGGATGACATCGGAGGTCAGGGCCAGGGTGAGGACGGGAGCGTCGGCCGGATTGGACTTCGAGTAGATCGGCGGAACGGGCAGGTTCGCTGGCAGGTAGCTCTGGCCGGCGTTGATAGAGGCCTGGACCTCCTGTTCAGCCACGTCGATGTCGAGGCTGAGCTGGAATTGCATGACGATGACCGAGACACCCCCGGCAGAGGTGGAGGTCATCTGGCTAAGGCCCTGGATTTCGCCGAACTGGCGTTCCAGCGGGGCTGTGACGGCAGAGGCCACCACATCCGGGCTGGCGCCCGGGTAGAAGGTGAGGACCTGGATGGTGGGGTAGGCGACCTCAGGCAGGGCCGAAACGGGGAGTTGGAAGAAGGCGACGGCGCCCGCGAGAAAGATCGCGACCATCAGCAGCGCCGTGGCTACCGGGCGAAGAATAAACGGACGCGACGGGTTCATGGAGCGGTGTTGCCTCCGCCGGTGGAGGTGTTGCTGCTGTTGCCCTGCCCCTGCCCTGGACGTCGCTGGCTCTGTGCGCGGACCATGACCTGCGCACCGGGCTCCAGACGATCGAAGCCGCTGGTGGCGAGACTGGCGTTGACGGGAATGCCGGTGACGGCGGAGTCCTGCTCGTTATTGGCCAGGACGGTGATGGGCTGGACGGCGACGGTTTTGTTGGGGCTGACCGTGTAGACAAAGGCTGCGGTGCCATTGTGCTGGACCGCCGCCGAGGGAACGAGCACCACGTTTTGCAGCGTCTTGACGAGCAGGCGAGCATTCACGAACTGGTTGGGAAAGAGGGCGAAGTCCTTGTTGTTGAAGTTTGCGCGGAACTTCAGGGTGCCGGTGGCGGTGTCGATGATGTTGTCGAGGGAGCCGAGGCTGCCGGTGGCGAGTTTTTTGTCGTTGGAGCGATCGTAGGCGTCCACGGAGAGGGCGTGATGCCCGTGCAGCTCTCCCTGAATCTGCGGCAGGGCGTCTTCAGACACGTTGAACACGACCGTGATGGGCTGCACCTGCGTGACGACTACTAGGGTGGTGCCCGAGCCGGAGAACACGGTATTGCCGGGGTCCACCAGGCGCAGGCCAACGCGGCCGGTGACAGGCGAGACGATGTGGCAGTAGGCGAGCTGGACCTTGTCGTAGTCGACAGTGCCCTGATCGGACTGCACGGTGCCCTTGTCCTGCTCAACAATTTGCTGCTGGTCGTCAAGCTGTTGCTTGGCTATGGCGTTGCGGGCGTAGGCGGCCTGGTAGCGGGCCAGATCGATCTGCGCCTGGGCAAGTACGCCCTGATCGCGCTTCAGCGAGCCCTGTGCCTGGAGAAGATTGGCCTCGTAGGGACGGGGGTCGATGTCAATGAGGGACTGACCTTTGCGGACGAGCTGACCTTCCTTGTAGTGGACGGCCATCACGCGGCCCGTGACCTGGGGATACACCGTGACGGTGTAGACGGGGGTGACGGTGCCGAGGGCGTTGTTGAAGATGGGCATGCTGCCGTTGTGGGACTGGCCCACCGTGATGGCAGCTGGGCCCATGCCGCCGCGCCCGCCGGCCCCGGCTGCGCCCCGACTTCCGGAGGCGCCGGTACTGCCACTGGCGCCCGCGGGCCCGCCCCCCGCCTTGGTGTTGTCACTGTTGGCGGTGAAGCGATGGATCAGAACGAAACTGACCGCGAGAAGAAGGACGGCGGCCAGCCAGTACCACTTGTGACGGCGCTGCTTGCGCTGCGCATCGCGATCGATGCGGTGGTGGATGGGGTCGTAGTGGTCGGGATCTACGGAATTCTTTACTTCGAACTCGGCGCCGAGGTCGCCGCCGTAGGAAGGTGAGTTGCTTGCTGCGAAGGACTCGCCCAGCTCACGGGATGTCGCCGGGACGGCGCCTCGTCTCTTGTCAATCATTTCCTGCCCTTGGTGAACAACACGACGCCGGTATGTGAGCGCCTATGACGGATATCCATGTAGCCAATTGGAAGACGATGCTGGCCGGAGAAAAGTTTGGAACCGAACCGCAGTTTTTGCCCCTGAGACACGCCTTCATGTGGTCCTGAGGTCCCCGCGGCTAAGTACAACTCTTCACTTTACCGCAGCGAGCCCCGGGATTCTCAAGGGAGCCGAGCACCCTTTCTCCAGTGAGATGCCGCGCGGGCACCGAGGTGACGGGGTGCCCCGCCGTTCAGGAGGCTTCTCCGGCGAGTTTGAGGAAGTCTTCGCGGACGTCGACGAGACGGGGCAGGCCGAGGTCCTGGAGGCGGGCGTTGACGGGAACGGCTGCCGCGGAGGTGAGGTCGTCCTTGTACATCTGGACGATTTTCTCGGCTGAGTCGTAGCCATGGAAGCGGCCCATCTCGTCCCCGGTTCGTTTCTTGAGGTCTTCGAGATCTTCGCGCTGCTTGGTGCCGAGGTCGCGCTCGGAGGCGTGCAGGATACGGAGGAAAACGTGTTTGTCCAAGAAGTCGAGAAGTTGCTGTTTGCTGGCCATGGTGCATCTCCTTGCGTGATGGGCGAGTCGCTCAGGGCTTTGGATGCGTGCCCGGGCCGTCCTGTCCGGGGTGCTTGCCGCGATTGCGAGCAAGGAAGTAGAGGGCCGCTCCCATCACGCTGGCGGCGGCCAGGGGAAGGAACGAATTGGCGCCCTCCGGCTGGGTGCGACCGGTCTCGATGGGTCGCCTTTTCCCCGGCTTCGGCGCAGGCTGGCCGGGGAGGCCCACCGCGAGGACTTCGGCGGTGTGCATGCCCTTGCGCGGGGAGCCGTGGGCGATCTGCTGACGGCAGCTGAAGCCGTCGGCGACGATGAAGGTGTCTGGCGCGGCTTCGCGGATTTTGGGTAGAAGGACACGGTTGCCGATCTGCATGGAGATGTCGTGGTGACCGGCCTCGTAGCCGAAGGAGCCGGCGAGGCCGCAGCAACCGGAGTCGAGGACCTGCGGCTCGAGGCCTGCAGCCTGCAGGAGGCGCTGCTCGGGCGACATGGACCAGAGGGCCTTGTGATGGCAATGGCCGTGGACGACGGCCTGGGTGGTCAGATGGCTGAGCGAACGGGGCTTGTAGCCGACCTTGTCGAGGAAATCAGGGAAGAGGATGACCTGTTTGCTGAGGCGCTGGGCGGCGTCTTCATCCGGGAAGAGGTTGGTGAGCTCGTCCTTGAAGACAGAGGCGCAGCTGGGCTCGAGGCAGACGATGGGTGTGCCCTTGGCGATGTCTTCGGCGAGAGCGGACATGACGTTTCGCAGGTACAGCTTGGCCTGGTCGAGCATGCCGAAGTCGTAGAGCGGGCGGCCGCAGCAGAGGTGTTCGCGGGGGACGTGGACGTGGAAGCCGGCGTCCTGGAGGACGGCGAGGGCGGCCTGCGCGGTGTGTGGGGTGAAGTAGTTGTTGAAGGTGTCGGCCCAAAGGATGACGTCGTTGCCAGTGGTGGGTGGCGAACTGGCTTGTGCCTTCGGCCCTCGCGCGGTGCAATACAGGGGTCCCTCGGCTTCGCTGCGCTCCGCTCGGGATGACGCATCTTGCGGGTGTTCCTGGGAGGCTAGCCATTGCTTGAAGCTTTGGTCGGGGAAGCTGGGCATGTCGCGTTTTTGCGTGACGCCGGCCAGCTTTTTGGCGAGGGCGCTGAGGAGGGGCGTTTGTGTGGCCAGATTGGCAAGGGCGGGTACCCGGGAGCCGATGGCGGCCCACTTGTCGATGAGGCCCATGGCGTAGGCGTGGCTGGGGCGGAGGCGGCCTTCGTAATAGTGGGCGAGGAACTCGGCCTTGTAGGTGGCGATGTCGACGGAGACGGGGCAGTCGCCTTTGCAGCCCTTGCAGGCGAGGCAGAGGTCGAGCGCGTCTTTGACTTCTTTGTTGCGCCAGGTGTCGGGGATCGAGTCGCCGCGGAGCATTTCAAAGAGGAGGCGGGCGCGGCCGCGGGTGGTGTGTTTCTCTTCGCGGGTGACCTGAAAGCTGGGGCACATGGTGCCGCCGTCGAGCTTGCGACACTTGCCGACGCCGAAGCAGCGCTCGGTGGCCTCGGCCATGCTGCCGTGGTCATTGGGAAATTGGAAGATCGTGGGCAGGGCGAGCGGCTTGTAGTCGGGGCCGGTACGGAGATTCGTGTCGAGCGGATAGGGGTCGACGACCTTGCCCGGGTTCATCTTGCCGAGGGGGTCCCAGATGCGCTTGAACTTGCGGAAGGCGTCGATGAGCTCGGGGCCGAACATGATGGGGAGGAGCTCGGCGCGGGCCTGGCCATCGCCGTGCTCGCCGGAGATCGAGCCGCCGTATTTGACGACGAGGTGCGCGGCTTCGGTGACGAAGTCGCGGTAGTGCTCAACACCTTCTGAGGTGCGGAGGTCGTAGTTCATGTGGGTGTGGAGGCAGCCCTGGCCGAAGTGGCCGTAGAGCACGACGAAGTAGTTGAACTTCTCGCAGAGCGCGTAGAACTCGCGTAGGTAGGCGCCGAGCCTGGCAGGTTCGACGGCCGCGTCGTCCCAGCCACCCCAGGTGTCCGGCATTTTTCCAGGGACGCGTGAGACGCCGAGGCCGAGCTCGCGGACTTCCATGGCAGCACGCTGTTCCCCCGGGTCTTCGAGGAGAAGCATGCCAACCTGATCGCGATCGTGCTTCTGTGCCCAGCGTATGGCTTTCCTGCCCAGGTGGATGGCAGCTTTGGGGGTGTCGGCCCCGAACTCCACGAGCAGCCAGGCGTCGCCCTCAGGAAAGAGCTTGAGGCCAGGCATGTGCTTGCCGGCGAGCCGGGCCTGATCGATGATGCGCTTTTGGAAGCCTTCGATGGCAATAGGGCCGAGCGCCTGCAAGTGCGGCGATTGATCGGCCGCTGTAAAGACCGAGGGGTACGCGATGAGCAACAGGACGCGATGCTGCGGGCTTTGAATGAGGCGGGTTTTGGCGCGCAGCACTGTGACGCAGGTGCCTTCTGACCCAACGAGCGCGCGGGCGACGTGGAAGCCGTTTTCGGGTAGGAGGTAGTCGAGGTTGTAGCCGGAAACGCGGCGTGGGATGTCCGGGAACTTCCTGCGGACGAGCGTCCCGTACTCGTCGCGCAGGCGCTTCAGAGCGGCGTAGATTTCGCCTTTACGACCGCCTTGCCGGATGATCTGTTTGAGCTCGCGTTCAGTGGTCGCGCCGACGGTCATGCGGGTGCCGTCATAGAGCAGGATGTCGAGCTCTTCGATGTTTTCGCTGGTCTTGCCGCCGAGCACGGAGTGCGGGCCGCAGGAGTTGTTGCCGATCATGCCGCCGACGGTGCAGTAAGCATGGGTGGCAGGGTCGGGGGCGAAGGTGAGGTTGTGCCGCTCAGCGGCGGAGCGGAGGTCATCGTTGATGATACCGGGCTGGACCCAGGCGTACTTCTTTCTTGCGTTCAGCTCTTCGAGGTGGTTGAGGTACTTCGAGAAGTCGATGACAACGGCTGCATTGGTGGTCTGGCCGGAGAGCGAGGTGCCGGCACCGCGGCCGAAGAGCGGCACGTCGAACTCGCGGCAGGCGGCCACGGTGGCGATTACGTCCTCGTGGGTCCTGGGAACGACGACGCCCATGGGTACCTGGCGATAGTGCGATAGATCGGAGGCGTAGAGTGCGCGTTCGCCCGGGGTAAAGCGCACTTCGGCGGTCGTGGTCTCGCGCAGTCGCCCAGCGAGCCGTTCGGTGATGGAGTTGCCAAGGATCGGAAAGGGCTGGGGATTCGTCAGCAACATAGGGCTCCGGCAGTCACCGACTGCTTCGCTGTTTAGCATGCCTCGTGCAGGTGCGTTTGTCGAAGCAGGCGCATTGAGGCGGCCTCAAGTTTTCAGAGTTCGTGACGATAAACAGAGTGTGATGTCTACACAGACTACGGATTCCCTGTACCGACTGCTCGTTCAGAGCGTAACCGACTACGCGATTTACCTGCTCAGCCTGGATGGCGTTGTGCGCAACTGGAATGCAGGCGCGGAACGAGCCAAAGGCTATCGAACAGAAGAGATCGTGGGGCAACACTTCTCCGTCTTCTACACGGACGCAGATCGTTCTCTCGGTCTTCCGCAGAAAGCGCTGGATACCGCTCTTCAGACGGGCCGCTTTGAAGCGGAAGGCTGGCGGTTGCGGCGGGATGGATCGCGTTTCTGGGCACACGTGGTGCTGCAGACTGTACAGGATGAAACAGGCGCAACGATCGGCTTCGCCAAAATCACCCGGGACAGAACGGTGCACAAGGAGCGGGAATGCAAGGCAGCTGAACAGGAACGAAACTTTCGTCTGCTCGTTCAGGGTGTTACCGACTACGCGATATATATGCTGTCTCCCGAAGGGATCGTGAGCAATTGGAATGCGGGTGCCCAGCGGGCAAAGGGATACGACGCGGCCGAGATTGTTGGGCAGCACTTTTCCCGCTTCTATCTGCCGGAAGATCGCCGGATCGGGCTGCCGGAACGGGCGCTCTCGACGGCGATTGAGAGAGGGAAGTTCGAAGGGGAGGGCTGGAGATTACGCAAGGACGGGTCAAAGTTCTGGGCCCACGTCGTGATCGACCCGATCCGAGACGAGGACGGTAACCTGGTCGGCTTTGCGAAGATCACCCGTGATGTGACGGAGAAGAAACGGATTGAAGACCGTGTTTCTCATCTGGCACACCACGATGCGCTAACGGCGTTGCTGAATCGCGCGTCGTTTCGCGAAGCGGTCGAGAGGGCGCTGGACCAGGGACGACGCTGCGTGCTGCTGTATTTAGACCTGGATCGCTTCAAGCCGATCAACGATACCCTGGGCCATCTTGTGGGAGACAAGGTGTTGCAGGCGGTGGCGGAGCGTATCGCGGGCCAGCTGCGCAAGGCGGATGTAGGGGGAAGATTGGGTGGCGATGAATTTGCAGTCCTGCTCGTGGATTGCCAGAGCGGTGGGGATGCCACGCGGGCCAGTCAGCGACTGATCACCGAGATCGAGAAGCCGATGCAGATTGACAACCTCAGCGTCTCAGTCGGCGTAAGTGTAGGCATGGCCTTCACCGGTGAGGAGTCGCTCAGTACCGAGATGTTGCTCCGCAATGCGGATCTCGCTCTCTACGCGGCCAAGAAGGAGGAGCGTGGCACATACCGCTGTTATGAGGCCGGGATGGAATCTGCTCTTCTGCAACGCAAGGCCCTCGAGAGTGACTTGCGCCTTGCTCTTCTCCGAAGCGAGTTTGCTTTGCACTACCAACCGGTGGTTCACGCCACAAGCGGCACGGTGACGGGTTATGAGGCCCTGATCCGCTGGGAGAGTCCTACGCGGGGCAGAGTTTCGCCAGCTGATTTCATCCCCTTTGCCGAGCAGCACGGATTGATGGTGGAGATCGGAGACTGGGTGCTGCGCACGGCATGCGCCGAAGCTGCTCAGTGGTCCCGAGACCTCTCGGTATCGGTCAATCTATCTCCTGCGCAATTCCGCTCGCAGCACCTGGTGAAGAGAATCGCCGGAGCGCTTGCGATGACCGGGCTGCCGGCTGGGCGACTTGAGCTTGAGATTACGGAGACGGCCATGATGGGTGATCTCGCCGCGGCCAAATCTATCCTGGAGGAACTGCGCGCGATGGGCATCATGGTCGCGATGGACGATTTCGGCACGGGCTATTCGTCCTTGAGCTTTCTTCGCATGTTGCCCTTCACGCGGATCAAGATCGACAAAAGCTTTATCCAAGACCTGGGGAAGACACAGGAATCGCTGGCGATTGTTCGCGCTGTGACAGGCCTGTGCAGCAGCCTGGGCGTGGCGACCACGGCAGAGGGAGTGGAAACCGATGAGCAGATGCGCATACTTCAGCGTGAGGGATGTCACGAGCTCCAGGGCTATCTTCTGGGCCGGCCAACCGCTACCCCACAGCGCAACGGTCTGCAGGTGAGCCGGTTGATGGCGAGTGCTATGCAGAAAGTGGCGTAAACCTTCGCCCCTTGTGTTTCACGGTAAGGGAGGAGTGTGGCTGGGGTCGGGGCGGACTGAGCGTTGCGTGTCGGGGACTGTTGCACTTCGTCAGCGACAGGCTGAGACAACCTGCTCGAATTGGGTCGCCCGGTGAACGGCCGTGTGTTGCGAGAGGATGCGGTCGCGGGCGCGCTGACCGATGGCGATGCGGTCTGAGTCAGGGATGTTGCGGAGGATTTCTACAACCTCTTCGGCGTTGGCGGGGAGAAGGATCTCGCTGCCAGGGGTCAGGAAGTCTTCAAGGCCGGGCCAGGGGTCGGAGAGGATGGCGGCACCGCAGGCGGAGGCTTCGAAGAGGCGCACCGAGGGCGACCAGCCGGCGGCAACCATGTCGTCACGGGTGAGATTGAGGGTGAAGCGTGAGCTGGAGTAGAAGGCCGGGTGTCGCGGCGGCGAGAGGTGAATGATGCGCTCGACATTGGGAGCCCAGGGTTCATCGCCGGGGTATTGAGGACCGGCTACGATGAAGCGGGCTTCGGGCTGGAGGAGCGCGGAATCGTTGAGCAGGGCGAGGAGCTTCGGCTGGCGATCACGGGCGTATGTGCCGAGATAGCTCAGGGCGCAACGGAAGTCAGGGTTTATGGGCGTGGGGTGATAGAGGTCGGGGTCGACGGAGCAGTAGAAGGGAACTGCTCGTGGGGAGCCGAAGCGGCGTTCGAGCTCGTCGAGAGCAGGGCCACCGGTGAAGCTGAGATAGGCGGCGTAGTGAGGGATGAGGTCCGCGCGGAGGTAGTCGGTACGATCTCTCGCCCGTAGGGCGGCGAGGGTGATGGGCGTGTCGATGTCGTAGAAGAGGACCGGGCCGTAGTTGGCGGCGAGCAGGGCCTCGGTGGCTGGGATGGCGTCGGGGAAGTAGGAGCCGATGACGACCGCGTCGGCGTCTTTGGATTCGGCGATGAGGGATTGTTGGTCGGCAGTCCAGTCACCGTACAGACGGACGGTGCAGAAATCAGGTTTGGGCAGGTCGCGATTGCTGCGGTACCACTCGACGTCCTTTTCGACGAAGGTGAGGGTGTGGCCTCGGCGGGCGAGGGCCTTCAGCAGTGAGCGATAGGTGGTCGCGTGGCCATTGCCCCAGGACGAGGTAAGCGTCAGGCCGTAGACGACGATCTTCATGCGGAGTGGCCTGTTGCTGGTTGGGCGAGCAGCAGGGGCGCGTGGGAGCGCAGGTCTACACGGTGCGATCGAGATGACGTTTTGGAGAAGATAGGTGGATGGGTTTTGCCGGAGAGTGCCAGGTGGACCTCAGCGGCTAAAGCCGCTCGAGTGAAGCCGGGGTTTACGGCGGGGCTGAAGCCCCGCCCTTCCCGTTCGTTGGCTGCCTTGGGGTTTATGGCAAGGTTTGGGCCATGCTCTTCGCGTTCATTGGGTGCCTTGGGGTTTATGGCGAGGTTTGTGGCGGGGATTGGACTATGCTGTTCGCGTTTCTGGGACTGCCGCGGTGAGGCGGCGTGTCTTGTGTGCCTCCTGCATCGAGAGGTCATGCCCGGACCTCCTGGGGAGTGTCAAGGAGCTGGCCTTGCGCGTCGCGGCGCCAATGGGGTTTGTGACGCCAGTCGGCCATCGTAGATAGCGACTCGGTTTGAGGGCCAAGGAGGCCCTGGCGGCGGGCGTGGCACTCGCGGAATGCGTAGTCGGCCTGGGCGGCGCGTTGGGCGTAGGTGTGGTCGAGCAGACCGCGCGTGTGGAAGGCTGCGCCGATCTCCTTGCGCTGCCCGAGGTCGTAACGGGTGAGCGCGGCGACGACGTCTTCGGCGTTTCTGACGACGAGGATTTCCTGCTGTGGGCCTTCGTTGGGATTGAAGCAATCGGCGATGCCAGGCCAGTCATCGCAGAGAAGGCAGGTGCCGGCACCGGCTACCTCGAAGACACGGGTTGGAGGCGAGAAGCCGAACTCGGCCATGGAGGCACGGTTGATGTTGAGGACCATGCTGGCGGAGCCGTTGACGCGGTTGTGATCGGCGGTGGGGACGTGGCCTAACCAGCGGATGTTGGGGGGCAGGTGCTTATCGCCCCAGCCTTCGCCGCCAAGGATGAATTGCGCGTGCGGCGCCAGGGTGGCAGCGCGGAGAAAGAGTTCCTCAACCCGAGCCTCGCGGTCGGGGAGCCGATTGCCAAGAAAGACAACGTCGCAGGCGAGCGAAGGGTCGGGGGCAACGGGGAAGTGCGTTTCGGGGTCGAGGCCGTTGTACATCGAGTAGTACGCCCGGGCCCCGAACTCGCGGAAGCCGTCGCGGGCGAGCGGGCCGCCGCCGTAGGTGAGGATGGCGTCGTAGAGCCGAGTGGACTGTGCAAGGGCGTCGTCCGCGTTGGCTTGCATGCGGTGGATGGTAGCGGGGGCGTCGACGTCCCAGATGAACGTCATCGCTGTGGCAGAACACTCGGCGGGGACACGGGCTTCGAGTTCGGCGTCATCGCAGCCGATGCCCGAGTGCTTGACGACGATGTCGTAGTCGGCAGATTGCTTGAGGAGACGGTCGAGGTCATGGCCACCGTCTTTTTCGCGGGGCTGGTAGACGAGCGAGGTGACGTAGCTGAAGTCGTCGGAATCGCGATGTTGCTGGCGGCTGTAGGCGTCCGGCTCGGCGAAGGTGATGTCGTAGCCGAGGCGCGCGAGGTACTTGTAGCAGCCGCGATAGTAGGTGGCTGCACCGTTCCAGTAGGAGCTTACGATGCTGGAGCCGAAGGCAAAGATCTTCAACGGGAAAGCTCCTCGGAGAGGATGGTAGTGAGCTGCTCGGCGCGGTGCCGACAGGTGTGATGAGCGAGCACGGTCTCGAGGCCGCGCAGGGCCTGATCCTCGGCGAGCTTGGGGTGGCTCAGGAGATCTTCCATGGCCTGGCGCATCTCGTCGCCGTTGCGGACGAAGAGGAAATCGCCTTCGCGGAAGAGGTTCTCGGTGTCGTTCCAAGGGGCGGAGAGCAGCGGAATACCGCAGGCGAGGGCTTCAAAGACGCGGATCGTGGGAATGCCCTTCATGGCGCCGTTGTACTGCTGGCGCGGGATGTGCACCGTGAGGCGGGAACTGGCGTATTCGTGCGGTGCCTGGAGATTGGGCAGGTAGCCGCCGTAGCGTACGCCGGCATGCGCGAGGGCCTGCAGGCCCTCTTCGGGGTAGCGCACGCCGTAGATGGTGGCGGTGTGTTGTGCGAGCTGCGAGGCGGGGGTGAGGAGGTAATCACGGATTTCGGCGGAGCGTTCGTTGTCTCCCCAGTTGCCGATCCAGACGATGTCCTGCTGCCGGGGCGTGCCGGGGAGCGGGTGGAAGAGACGGGTGTCGGCAGCTTCGTGCAGGGTCCAGACAGCGGTGATGTTGAAGCGATCGCGGTAGATGCGCGTAAGGGATTCGCCAAAGGCAAGGATGCCGTCGAAGCGGTCGGTGCCGAACCCGGCGATGGCTTCGGGACTGGAGGAGGCGCGGTGGTGGGTGTCGTGGAAGAGGAGCTTAAACCCAAGGTCGTCGCGAAGAGCGAGCAGGAGGTGCGCGAGGGCGGGTGGGTTCCACTCATGAAGGATGACGATCTCGGTGTTGCGCAGAACCTGGTGCCAGTAGGCGTGGCTGGTGGCCTGCTCTGCCGGGTAGAGCTCGAGGTCGAGGTCGGGATAGAGCTCGGTGAACTGGACAAGAGAGGCTTCGCCCAGCGGCTCGGCGCGGAGATTGTCGAGGGACCACTCGTGTTCGGGCTCGAGGCAGGTGACCTCGTGGCCGAGCAGGCGAAGGTTATCCAGCAGGCCCCGGAGGAAGTGAGCATTGCCGTTGTTCCAGTCGGAGCGGAGGGTGTGCGACAGGTAAGTGATGCGGAACTTACGCGACATGCTGCGTGACCTGCTGTTGCTGGAGGACGGTCTGGAAGAGGTGGAGATAGCTATCGGTCATGCGTTCGGCTGTGTACTGCGTGGCGCGGAAGTGGGCGCGGCGTTGTGCCTGCGCAAGGCTGTCCGGTGAAGCGGTCAAGGACTGCAGGAGCTGGTGCAGGGAGGAGGTGCTCGTGAAATACAAGGCACCGTCTCCCCAGACCTCGCGCAGGCTGGGGAGGTCGCGTGCCACAATGGCGCAGCCGCAGAGCGCGGCTTCCAACGGCGCCAAGCCGAAAGGCTCGTAGCGGGAGGCGCAGAGATAGATGGCGCTCTCACGGAAGTGGTGGTGGAGTTCGCGTTGCCCCAAGGAGCCCAGATTACGGAGATGTGCGGGCCATGCTGCCGGCTGGTCTGCCGCGCCGAAGGTATTGTCGCCGGCGACAAGAAGCGGTATGGGCGAGTTGAGATCCTGCAGGGTGTCGAGGCCCTTGGCTTCATCCCACAGCCGGCCGGCGGTGATGGCCTGGAGCTTGCGAAGGGGGACCGGTTCTCCTTCGCTGGCGACGTTCGTGCCGTTCGGGATCACGAGGTAACTTCCCGGCAGGGAGAAATTGGCCTTCAAGGCCGAGCCCATCCAGGCTGTAGGGGCGATTACGGTTGAGGCAGCCAGTAAGCCGGCCTGCACTATAGAGGTGTAGCGGTTGAGCCACGGCGTGGGTTCGAGGGCGCTGGGGCGGCAGGCTGCGGCCCAGCTCAGAACGTCGCTGTGAGCGACGACGATGCGAGGCGTCGGGGTGTGCAGATGACCGAAACAGAACTGATTGGACAAGATGAGGTCGGGGTCGAATGCCTGGGCTTGCTGGAGCAGCAGTTCCTGGCCATCTTCGAAGGCGCGCTCGTTGTATTGCATCCACTCCAGGGGGATATTGGAGGCTGTGTAGGTGAAGGATGGCTGGAGGGGACGGCTGCCCGAAGATGCGTATGTTCCGCTGGCAAAAGACAGGGATCCTTCGCTTCGCTCAGGATGACGGGCGCAGAGGGAGTGCGTGTCGGCCCAGGATTGCTGCGCGGCTGAGGGTTGGCGGCCGAAGCTGACGAGATGAACGGCGTGACCGCGCCCAAGGAGTTGCTGAGTGAGTTCGCTTGTGAAGGTCCAGACGCCGCCGACGGTGTCGGTGGTGATCAGGAGACGCACGCGAGATCCGTCTGTTCGAGTTCGTGCAGTGACAGCGGCTTGTCGGACTGGATATCGGAAAAGCCCTTCTCGGCGAAGATGTTGAGATAGAAGGCGTGAGCGCGCTCCCAGGCCGTTTCATCGGGCTGTGCGCCAAAGGTTTCGACGTATTGCGGGCTGCCCGGGAAGGGGAACATGGGTACGGGCTCGGAGACCCAGACCCCGTTGGCTTTCATCTTGGTCTGCCAAGCAGCGACGAGCGCGGGGTCATCGTGCTGGGTCTTGATGAGGTTGGCCTGAACCCAAGGGATACGCTGCTTGGCGTAGATCAGGAGGTCGCCGATGCGGTCGGTGGACATGCGGCAGTTCTTGTTGAGCTCGTCACGCCCCTCAGCGGTGATGGATTCGACACCGCACTCGAAGCTGACAGTATGCGCGTTGGCCAGGAGGTCCATGCCGGCTTCGTCCCAGAGGTCGATCCGGGACTGAAAACCAATGGAGACGGGGCGTTTGGCGAGCTCTTCGAGGAGCGTCTTGACCTGCTTGCCTACACCGAAGATCTCGTCGATGAAGTAGATGTAATCGACGCCGCGGGCGATCAGTTGATCGATTTCGGCGAGCACGTTGCTGAGTTCGCGTTCGCGGTACTTATTGCGGAAGAGCGTTTTGTTGCAGAAGGAACAGGCCCATGGACAGCCGCGCGCAAATTCGACCTCGGCCCCGAGTTGGAGGTGATCGGCGCCATTGCCGGGGAAGATGTGGTGCTTGTGGATGTGTCGCTCGACGGGGTAGTCGGAGTAGTCCAGCGGACCGAGCGCGCGCATGTCCGTAGCGCCAAGACCGGGGCTCGCGTGTACGGCGCCGTTGGGGTCGCGCCAGGTACAGCCGGCGATCATCTCCCAGGGCGTAGAGGCGAGTTGGGGGAGCGTCTGATCGGGCTCGCCGCGCAGGACAATATCGGCGCCGGTCTTCTCCAGGGTGGCCAGCGGGGTTGCGGAGCCGTGGGGGCCAATGACGACGACCTTGCTGCGGCGGTTCAGTTGCGCGATCCACTGCCGGGGGATGCGCAACTCAGGCTGAGGACACCGCCAGAAGAGATAGGAGGGCGCGGTCGGGATGACGAGGAAGTCCTCGCCAAAGCTGTTCAGCCGCGCCCGGACCTGGTCGACCGAGAGGTCTTCCATGAGGGCGTCGACCAGAAGGACTTCATGGCCTGCGTAGCGCAGGAATTCCCGGGCGGCGAGCAGTTCGAGGGGGAAGTGAGGGTCTGGGCAACCGAAGTAGGTTGACCCTTCAAAGCTCCAGTGCGGGTTCACAAGGGCGTACTTCACGCGACCTCCTCGGCGACGAGTTCGAGCGCGGGTGCCGCAGACTGTTGCAGACTGCGGATTGCCTCGCCGTGATCGGTCCAGAAGGCACGGATATCGGCAAGAGTCTGGTCCAGCGAGCGACTCGGAGTCCAGCCGGTATCGCGCTCGAGCTTCGCGGTGTCCGAGATATACAGAGGCTGGTCGCCAGGGCGAACATCTTTGGAATGCAGATCCAGCGGACGCCCGATCTGCCGTTCGATGGAGTGCAGCATCTCGAGGACCGAAGTGGCGCGCTGGAGGCCGCCGCCGAGATTGTAGATCTGGCCCCGCGTGGTACGGCGATGCTCGCGGGCGGCGAACATCGCGTCGATCAGGTCATGCACGTGGAGGACGTCCCGCACCTGGCGGCCATCACCATACACAGTGATGGGACGGCCAGCGAGCGCGCAGTACAGGAAGTGCGCAACCCAGCCCTGATCCTCGTTGCCGAACTGCTGCGGGCCTGCGATGCAGGACATGCGAAAGACGACGGTGGGCAGGTTGTAGATGCGCGCGTAGTCGCGAACGTACTGATCGGCCGTTCCTTTGGAACAGCCATAAGGCGAATGGAAGTCGAGCGGTTCGTCTTCGGCTACGCCTAAGAAACCGGGCTGGTCGGCCTCGTAACGGGATCCGTTGCTATGGACGGGAACGCCATCCAGGGAACCGTACACCTTGTTTGTGGAGGTGTAGAGAAGGAAGGGTTTCCGCGTGGAGAGGCGCGCAGCTTCGAGGACGCGCAAGGTGCCCAGGGCATTGACCTCGAAGTCGGTCTCGGGCGCTTCAATAGAGGTCGTGACGGCAACCTGGGCGGCGAGGTGATAGATCTCGGAGACATCCCGGACGGCCTGGGTGACCGCTTTGGCATTGCGAACATCGCCCTGGATGATCTCCAAACGGTTTGCCGCACCGCGCAGAGAACGGAGCCAAGCAACATTGTGCTCAACACCCCGACGGGAGAGGTTGTCGAAGATCCGCACCTGGGTGTTGGGCTCCGCAAGAAGGCGCTGAGCCAGATTGGAGCCGATAAAGCCCGCTCCGCCGGTGATCAGAATAGTTTGGGCTCCGCCAGATGTCTTGGTCGACATGCGCTCCTCGCGTTCCCGTGATCTTTCCGCACCAAAGATGGTGCCTATGTTCGTGTGCATCAGGCAGTGAGTCCGTAGGTGGAGAGTTCGCGGAGCATGGTCTCCGCTTTGTCGTCGACTTCGGCGGCTTCCTGTTCGGTGAGCCACTGAGCGAGCTCGCGAAAGCCCTCCTCATGCGAGACCTGTGGTTCGTAGCCGAGCAGACGGCGAGCCTTGGAGATGTCGGCGTAGCAATGACGGATATCACCGGCGCGGTACTTGTGCGAGATGACCGGCGCAACATCTTTGCCGAGGGCACGGGCCAGGATCTCCGCGACCTCCCGGATTGTGATGGGTTTGCCGCAACCGATGTTGATGACCTCTCCGTTCGACTCGGGGCGTTCCATCGCGAGGATGTTGGCTCGGACGATGTCGTGGACGCTGACGAAGTCGCGCATCTGCTCGCCGTCCTCGAAGACCATCGGGGCGTTGCCGTTCAGCATGCGCGAGGCAAATACCGCGGCGACCCCGGTGTAGGGATTGGAGAGCGCCTGCCGTGTGCCATAGATGTTGAAGAAGCGGAGCGCGGTTACGGGCAGGTCGTAGTTCCGGCCGTAGATGAGGCAGAGCTGCTCCTGGTCACGCTTGGAGAGCGCGTAGACGGAGTTGATCTCGGAGGGCTTGGTCTCATCTGTCGGAACCGGCTTCAGGGTGCCGCCGCAAGCGTCGCAGGGGAGATCCCATTGGCCCGAGCGGAGCTGGGCGACGGAGCGTACGGGCGGCGCCGCAGCCTGCCCGCAACTGGAGCACACGTAGCGACCTTCGCCATAAATGGACATGGAGCTGGCGACGATGAGCTTCGCCGGGGTCAACTTGGCGTCGAGCATGGCCTGCAGAAGCTCCGAGGTGCCCTGGGTGTTGACGCTCATGTAGCGGGCGATCTCGTACATGGACTGCCCGACGCCTACGGTCGCGGCGAAGTGGTAGATCACATCCACGCCGGAGAGGACCTCGCGCAGCCGATTCGGGTCACGCACATCGCCCACAATGAGTTCCACCTCCGGGGAGAGATAGGCGGGTCGTTGTCCGTTGGAATGGACCTGCGGTGTGAGGTCATCGAGAATGCGGACCTGGTGACCCGCTGCGAGAAGGCCATCGGCGAGATGCGAGCCGACAAACCCGGCACCACCTGTGATCAGAATTTGCTTGCTCATAGGCCTACGGCCGTCTCCTCACGCTCGGGTTGGGCTTCCGGGGACTTCGCGGGGGCGTAACGCTCAACGGCCCAGGCCGCAAAGTCGGCAAAATCCTTATTGTTTTTTGGCGGGCTGGTGTGGTGGTCTTCCAGACCGAGATGGCCGGGGGTGAAGCAGAGGGTCAGGGCAACGCGGAAGGGCTCGAGAGCCGTCATCTGGCGGTCAAACCACGCCTCGGCATTGGGGCGGTAGCTGTCGGCCCAGCTGAGACCAGTGCGCAGATACTCGACGCGGTGGCTGGCCATCCAACGAACGGCGTCGTCCAGGCGAGGATCTTCGAAATGGAACCACTGACACAGGCCGGCGCTTCCGTCGGTGGGAAAGACGCGTTCGGCCAGCTTGGGTTCCCCGTCGGCCTTGATCAAACCAAGATAGTAGTGGCGGTAATACGCTGAGCCCTCAGCCTCTTTGTGACGGGTTTCGGCGGGCCAGGTGGGCGGCAGGTCGAAGAGGGAGTACCAGTGAATGCGCTCGACCCGGCCATCGAGGAGCTCCAGCGTTCGTGCGAGGCCAAACTCCTGCACCTCCTCGGCGCCAAAAGACGAAGCGCCGACCTCGGTGACCCACACGGGTTTACCGGAGACCGCCGAGGCCTCGCGGACGCGGTCGGGCCATTCGGTGAGCTGCCAGTGGTTCCAATCGAGTGGGAACCCATGGACGCCAATGGCGTCGACGTAGGGCATGACGCCCTGAGCCGCCATGTTGCGCAGGAAATCGATATCGCAGGAGGAGACGCCGCCGAGCACGATGGGCAGATCGGGATTGACCGCGCGAATCGCCGCCGAGGCCTGTTTGACCATATCCGCGAACCGTTCCCAGTTGGGATCGAGCTTGAAGTTCCAGTGAGAGAGATTGTTGGGCTCGTTCCAGAGCACTACCGCTTCGACCATCTGCTTGTTGTCCTCGTCTGTTCAGCCTTGCTGACGTGCTCCCTTATGATCCGGCGTCGCAACCCGACGTTCACAGGCGACACAGCTTGGGTACAAACCTACGGTCCCTGGATAATACACATTTCGAGGGGTATGTAGAAGCTGAGGTTGCCTTTGTACGCGAACAAAGCTCAGGTGAGCGGTGGAAAAGCGGAAAAGAATCCTCGCGCTGCTCTTCTGAGCAACTTACCCGGCAGCAGGATGGCTCTAGGAAGGAGAAAGTAACAAAGTTTTCGGGAGCGGTGACGTGGGCGAATCTCCAGTGGTGGTGGTGACCGGGGCCTCAGCCGGACTTGGGCGGGCGATCGCCCATCAGTTTGCACGACGGGGCGCGCGGGTGGCCCTGCTCGCACGCAACCCCGAAGCGCTGGCGGCAGCGGCCGAGGAATGTGCGGTTCTGGGAGGCTCGGGGCTGGCAATCCCAACGGACGTCAGTGATCCGGAGGCCGTGGAAGCGGCAGCGGCCCGAGCCGAGGCGGAGCTGGGACCCATCGACATCTGGGTCAACAATGCGATGGTCAGCGTGTTCTCGCCGGCCAAGGAGATGACGGCGGCGGACTACCGTCGCGTGACGGACGTGCTCTACCTGGGCTTCGTGCACGGGACGTTGTCGGCGCTGCGCCGGATGCTGGAGCGCAACCGGGGCACGATCGTGCAAGTGGGGTCGGCGCTGGCGTACCGCTCGATTCCGCTCCAGTCGGCGTATTGCGGGTGCAAGCATGCGATTAACGGATTCACCGATTCGATACGATGCGAGCTGCATCACGACAAAAGCGACGTAAAGATCACGGCCGTGCACATGCCGGCCATGAACACGTTGCAGTTCGACTGGGTGAAGAACCGACTGCCCAAAAAGACACAACCCGTGCCGCCGATCTACGATCCGGAGATGGCCGCGAAGGTGGTGGTTGCGGCTGGCATCGCCCGTTCGCCGCGACGGGAGTATTGGGTGGGAACGCCGACGGTTGCTGCCATCGTTGGGCAGAAGTTCTTTCCGGGTCTGCTGGACCGGTATCTGGGTAACACGGGGTACAGCGGCCAGCAGCTCGAGGACGAACCGAGGGATCCGGATGCCAAGGATAACCTCTATGAGTACGTACCGGGCACGCACGCGGCGCGCGGGAAGTTCGACGACCGAATGCGGCGCACGAGCGTGGAGGTCTTTCTGTCTTTTCATCGGAAGTGGGTTGCGTTCGGGGCCGTGGCGCTGGTGGCAGGCGGAGTGCTTGCGGCGCGGAGGAGGTCATGATGCGTCCAGCGGATCGAACCATTGCAGTTGCAGGATGCTGCGCGGCGGTCGGCACGCTGATCCCGGTGGCCCTGTACCAGAGCGGCCTGATGAAACATCTGCCGGACCCGCCAGGCAGCATTTTCGACTCGGAGCGGATTACGTCCTCCAGGACAGCGCACCCGTTCGGCATACCGGACAGCTATCCCGGACTGGCGAGCTATGCGACAACACTGGGGCTGGTGTTGCTCTCCGGACGGAGCGTGGTGGCGCGCCGGCTGTTGGGCGCCAAGCTTTTGGGGGATGCGGGCCTGGCGACATTCAATGCCGTGCGCCAGGTGGTGAGCTTCGGTAAGCTGTGCAGTTGGTGCACAGGAACGGCGCTGGCTACCGCGGTGGTTGTCTACGGTGGACGTGATGCCGTGGCAGAGACGGTGCGAACCGTCCGAAGAGCCCTCTAGACGCAGCTGAGCTCAAGAATGCGCCGTGTGGAACTGCGGACGGAGATGACTGATGCGCGAGACGCTGGCAAGCCTCGTCGAAGACTGGCGGCAGCTGGACCGCGGGACCGCCGTGGTGACCCACCGCGGTAATCGCAGCTTTCGCACTTGCTATGCGGGCCTGGCCCGGCTGGCAGGGCGGTTTGCGGCGGAGTTAGAACGGCGAGGCATCGCGGCGGGTGAGCGCGTCGTGGTCTGGGGGGAGAACTCGCCGGAGTGGATGGCCGCGTTCTTTGGTTGCCTGCTGCGTGGGGTTCTCGCGGTGCCGCTGGACGCAGCGGGGTCGGTGGCGTTTGCCGAGCGGGTGATTGCGGAGACGAGTCCGAGGCTGGTCGTGGGCGACCCTGCCTTGCTGGCACAGCTGCGAGGACCCGAGTCTCAACTGGAGATGACGCAATTCGACAGGGCACTGCCCGGTCAGCCGAGTTTCGGTGTGAGCGCATCTGTGGTGGAAGGCGCACCGTTCCAGATCGTGTTCACCTCGGGCACCACCTCGGAACCAAGAGGTGTGGTGCACACCCATCGCAATGTGCTGGCGAGTCTGCGTCCGATCGAGACCGAGATCGGCAGGTACCGTCGGTATGAACGCCCGTTTCACCCCCTGCGCTTTCTGCATACGTTGCCGTTCAGCCACGTCTTTGGCCAGTTCATGGGTTTGTGGATCCCTGCGCTCCTGGGTGCTGAAGTGCACCTGCCGGCAAGCGTTGAACCGGCTCGTTTCGTTTCGCTCATCAAGCGCGAGCGGATTTCTTTGCTGGTCGCCGTGCCTCGGGTTCTGGAGCTTCTGCGAGCGCATGTGGTTGGCCGACATCCTGGGGTCCCGTCTGCGTTGCTGGCCAGCAAGGGGCTGCCGGCGTGGAAGCGCTGGTGGCAGTTTCGGCGTGTGCATGCGGCGTTTGGCCTCAAGTTCTGGGCGTTTATCTGTGGAGGAGCGACGCTGCCATCGGAACTCGAAAGCTTCTGGAGCGGCCTCGGGTTTGTGTTGATCCAGGGGTATGGCATGACGGAGACAGCGGCGCTGGTGACCCTGAATCATCCGTTCAAGGTGAGCCGGGGCACGCTGGGCAAGCCACTGCCCGGCCGCGAGGTTCGGTTGAGTCCCGACGGCGAGATCCTGGTGCGAGGCGACGTGCTTGCAGCCGGCGTGTGGCGGGGCGGGCAGTTTGAGCCGCGCCAAGGCGAGTGGCTCGCCACGGGCGATCTGGCCCAACAGGATGAAAGCGGAGACCTGCGCTTCACGGGCCGTCGCGGCGATGTCATCGTTACGGCAGCAGGAATGAACATTTACCCGCAGGACGTGGAAGCGGCGCTGTTGAAGCAGCCCGGGGTCAGGGGCTGCGTTGCCGTGGGATGCGACGGAGGCAATGGTCCGGAGCCGGTGGGTGTGGTGCTGTTTGACGGTGGCGAGGACGCGTTGCGGGAGGCGTTGCTGCATGCCAACGGTGAGCTGATCGCCTATCAGCAGGTCCGGCGGTTGCTGCGATGGCCGGAGCCTGGGTTTCCGCATACGTCGACCGGCAAGTTGCTGCGCCGGCAGGTGGCGGAGTGGGCGTGTGCAGAGCTCCGTGGGGCGGCAGGTCAGGTTGACGCAAGCGGACGTGGGGACGCTCTGCTGCAGCTGATTGAAGAGGTCACGCGGGAGCGCGTCGCAGGGGCGAGTGAATCCAGTCGCTTGACGGAAGACCTGCACATGGACAGCCTGGGTCGGGTGCAGCTGCAAGCCGCTCTGGAGGAGCGGCTCGGCGTCGATCTTTCAGATGAGCAGATGGCCGCGTCGCATACGGTGGCGGATCTGCGGCGGATGGCAGGCATGGGCTCGCGCGGGAAGTCTGACGAAGCCGCAGATGGATTCCAGACGGCTTCTCCGGCGCAGGCAGTGCCGCCGATGGAGCGAAGTCGATTGCACTACGCTCGCTGGCCCTGGAGTGCGCCGGTACGGTGGCTGCGCGCGGTGTTTCTCGAGGCTGTTGCCATGCCGTTGGTACGCCTTCTGGCAAAACCCAGGGTTGTGCTGGAGGCAGCCGTGCCGCGGCTTCCTCCGATGCTGATCATTGCAAACCATGTGAATACCTATGACGTGCCGTTGCTTTTGTATGCGTTGCCGAATGGCCGTCGGCGCAGCGTAGCCGTCGCGATATCCGCGGAGGTGTTGAGCGATCTGCGCTTTGGCCGTGGGCAGGGGAATGCGGTGTTGAATCTGCTGGCACGCGGCGCGTACTGGCTCGTCGTGGCTCTGTTTAACGTGTTTCCGCTGCCGAAGTCCAGCGGTTTCCGCGATAGCTTCGCGCATGCGGGGGAGGCGCTGGATCGAGGGAACTCGGTGCTGGTTTTCCCGGAGGGGCGGCGCGGCTGGACGGGGGAGTTGCAGCCGTTTCGGCCGGGCATCGGGCTGCTGGTGCAAGCCTCACAGGTTCCCGTGTTGCCGGTTGCTCTACAGGGCGCGGGTGCCTCGGCGGACCGGAAAGGGCGGTGGTTGCGGCGACCGGGACTGGGTGTGCACGTGGGACAGCCGCTGGTGTTTTCTGGGCAGCAGACGCCTGAGGCGATCACGAGGCAGCTGGAGGAGGCCCTTCAAGCCCTAAGGCCTAGCTGAGATGGGCGTTGAGCTTCGCCGGATCTTCGCTTAGGCTGAACGTATGGAGAGAGCGCGTCCTCGCAGGATGTCTTCGCAGGGTTTGCGCGCCGAAGTGGGTGCGCGCAACCTGGCCCGCGTCGCCTCGCTTGAGCATGAGGTGACGTTTGGGACCGTGCCGAGCGTCTTGTATGCCGCAGACGAGGAAGGCGGCCACGGAAACTTTCTGCGCGCTTCCTACCGGCGCATCGTGGCAGATCCGGTGTGGGCTGCACGGTTGCGCAAGAGCTATACGGGTGGCGCACGGCTGCCGCGCACCGGCGATCGCTGGCGTGGCGAGCTGGAGTGTGCAGGGAGCTCCGATGCGCTCCTGATGAACGTTTTCTGCTTCCCGGGCGTGCTGCGCAGAAGTTCCGTATGTGCCCGCCTGGGCGTAGATGATGGCCTGCGTCCCGCCTTTGGCGTCCGCGCGGATCTGCCGATGCGTAACGGCGAGGTTGACCGCACAGAGTTGGATATGGCGCTTGGAGATGTGCTGGTGGAAGCCAAATTGACGGAAGGTGGCTTCGGAAAAGCGAGCCGTGAGCGACTGTTGCGCTACCTTCACGTCCCCGAGGTCTTCGATGTTGAGCAACTGCCTCGAACCGGTGGGCAGTTTACGGGATACCAGATCATCCGTGGTGTGATCGCCGCTTTGCAGGGCGAGAGTCGCTACCTTGTGCTACTCGATGCGCGCCGTCTCGATCTGCAGGAGATCTGCTTCCGTGTGCTGCAAGCGGCGCATGTGGCGGAGGCGAGCAGCCGGTTTCGCCTGCTGACCTGGCAGGAGCTGGCGTGCGGGCTTCCAGGCTCGTTGCAAACCTTTCTCGCGGAGAGGTACGGAATTGAGTCGCTCTGAGGTAGGGATGTGGAGATTATTCAGTGAACCTTGGCGAGGGGCCCTGGTGCTCTACATCAGCAGCTGAGACACAGATGTCAAAGCCGGTGAGGAGGTCCGCGATCTTTGCGTCTGAGAAACCTCGTTCGCGCAGCAGACGGATCTCATCGCTCATCATCGAAAGCGCCTGCCCAATGGTGAATCGTTCCTCGTCAGCGCCGGCTGCCTGGCGGAGTTCCCGGGCTGCCAGAGCGATCTGCTCCGCGGTGAAGGTCGTTTCGTCTGGCATGCCTACTCCTGCTGGTGCCGCTTGTAAGTTTCGCTGCAGCGCGAAGCGATTCTACCAACGCGGCTGCACGCTGAGGGTACCTTGATAGGGAAGAAGGCACGCCCCCAGGAGACCAGCAGCGGGGCCAAGCTCTGCTCGAAGGATGTAGGTCTTCCCCGGCTCAAGCACCTTGGGATTCAGATTGTCCGGCGCAGTTAGCCGATAGACGTAGCTACGAAAGAGAAGCTCCCGGAACATGGACGGGGCGAACAGGTCCCACGCCTCGCAGACGCCACCGGCCAGAAGATAGACGGGCAGGTTCAGGGTGTTCACGAGTCCAGTCAGCGCGATGGCGAGGGAGTGACCTACGGCTTCGAAGACCGCCCTGGCTTCAGGATCATCTTTACCAGCCATGAGGAAGAGCTCGTGCGCTGTGCGAGGGGCTTTGGCACCCATGCGCTCTCTGGCCAAACGCACGATCGCCGTCGCGGACGCATATTGCTCCAGGCAGCCCGCACCGCCACAGCCGCAGGGCGCTCCATTCCGCTCCCTCACAATGATGTGTCCACCCTCGCCGCCCATGCCGGTGAAACCGTGCCAGATACGACCGTCGAGGATGATCCCGTTACCCACACCCGTGCCCAGCGTGAGGATGCTGAAGGAGTCGAGCTGATGGGTACGGCCAGCCCCGAGATGAGCTTCGGCGAGTGCTGCTGCATTGGCGTCACTTTCCATGCAGATGCCAAGGTCAAGGCTCGTCTCCACGGCTTTTCGCAGGTTGAAGCCATCCCAATCGCGAAGGTTCGGTGGGTTGCGCAGAATGCCTGCAGGCAGTTCGAGCGGTCCAGGCGTGCCGAGACCGATGCCGACCAGCTCCCTGTCCCCATACGGTTTGTGGATCAGGGCAAGAACCGACTCTGCGATGTCCCTGACGACGGCATCTCTTCCCTCCGTCAGCCTCGTGGTGAGTTGAATCGTGTCCAGTAGCCCGTGGTCGTGCGCGTAGGCAGCAATGCGAAGATTTGTGCCCCCAAGATCCACGCCAACCGAATAGGTTGAACTCATTCATTTCACCTGGGAAGAGTCTGGGGTTCGGTTCGGGCCGTAGCTTACTTCGCGGCAGCCGTCATGGATGGAGGCGCGGCGGAGGGAGTGCTGCCCCAGTTCTTGTTCGGTTGCGGACCCATGGTGAGCACGAGCTTGCCACCACTCGCGATGTCGGCATGGCTGAACCATGGCTTGTTCCATGGTTTGCCGTTCAGTGTTGCGCCCTGGATGTACATGTTCTGCGCTGAGTTGCCCTGCGCCACGATGGTGAGATCATGCCCGTTGCCCATGTGGAGGGTCGCTTCATCGAAGAGCGGGCTGCCAAGGATGTAATCGGGACTGGACGGATCAACGGGGTAGAAGCCCATCGCGCTCATCACGTACCAGGAAGAGGTGGAGCCCTGGTCGTCCATGCCCGGAAAGGCCAGACCAGTGTGGTCGCTGCCGTACATCTGCTCGAGGATCCTGCGCGTCATGGCTTGGGTCTTCCATGGCTGGCCTGCCCAGTTGTAGAAGTAGGCTGCCTGCTGGTCGGGCTGGTTGCCCTGGACATACTGACCGATGACGCCTGTGCAATCACGGCAGATCCCCTTGGCGGTGTAGGGCGTGGAGAAGAACTCGTCCAGCTTGGCGGCGAACTTGTCGCGACCGCCGAGTTCGTTCACGAGGCCTTGCACGTCGTAGGGCGTCAGCCACAGCGTGGACCAGCCCGAGCCCTCCTTCATCATGAAGTTGTAGTAGGGCTCGCGTGGATCGAAAGGAGAGATCCATTTACCGTCAGCGGTTTTGCCACGAACAAAGCCGACACTTGGGTCGAAGACGTTTTCGTAATTGTGTGCGCGCTTAAGGAAGAGGCTGGCGTCGTCAGTCTTGCCCAGCTTCTTTGCGTAGAGCGAGAGGGCGTAGTCGTCCCAGCTGTACTCGAGCGTGGTGGCTGCGCCGGCATTACCGCCTGCATAGGGTGGGCTTGGATTGCCTTGCGGAATGATGTCGGAGATCCAGCCCTGCTTCATGTACTCGGCCAGATGCCCCCTGGGACCAGCTGGATCCATGGCGTTCTTGCGCAGGTACTCATACGTGCCGGACCAATCAAACGTAAGTCCACGCTGCCAGTCACCCAGGTACATGAAGACGGCGTTGTCGCCGTGAAAGGAGGTCTCCATGAAGCCATGTTCGCGTGCGTCGTCGAGCTCCGATTGCAGAATGTTGACCTTGGTCTCGGGCTCAAGCAGGGTCAGCAGGACGATCTGGTTACGGCCTGTATCCCACAATGGCACAGGGCCATACCGGTCGTATGCGGCTTGCTCGACAGCACCGTGGCGTCCTGTGAACTGCTCACCTTTTTTCGCCAGCAGGTGAGGGCTGTAGAGAGACTGGTAGAGGCAGGAGTAGAACAGCGTGCGCTGCTTTTCTGTGCCGCCCTTGACTTCGATGGCGTTGAGCTTTTGCGCCCAGGCCTGCTCGGCTCCACCGTGCACCTTGTCGAAGTCCCAACCGGGCTCCTCGGTTTGCAGACGAGACTCGGCAACCGCATAGCTGGTTCCGGATGCAATCTTGACCAGGACTTGTTCGCCCTCCGTTGTGACGAACTGCACGTAGCTGCCGGCGAATGGACCTGAAATGGTTCGTGCTCCGGGAGCGACATCGTCGTACCCGATGAGGGGATCACGCTCGCTGCGGGGAGGTGATTGCTTAAACGTGCCGAAGGCTGTGAAGGGGTGGGAAAACTGCGCGACGAAGAAGGTGTGTCCGTCGCGTGATGTGCCACGCACGGTTGTGTCGTTGACTACCTCGACTTCGCCTCCGTCGCGCCCGAGATCGAGCAGAACGTTGGATCGATCAGACTTCGGAAAGGTCAGCCGAAAGATCCCGGCCCACGTCGTTGCAGTCGCTTCGACCTCCGTATGGAAGTCATCCAGAAAGACGCTGTAGTAGCCAGCGGATGCCTTCTCGCGTGATTTGTCGTAGACGGATCCTGTGCGTTCCGGCGGCACAGTCCAGTCGCCGACAACGGGCATGAGCGTGGGGCTGTCACCGGCCCCGGTGGTGAAGCCGTACATGGTGCGGTTCGGGTAGAAGTAGGGCGCCCGCACGCCGGCCGGATAGTTCACGTCCAGGTTGGCGTTGATGGGGCCGAGCTCCGTGGAACTGTGCGGAAGCCTTGCGGCGGGCGAGGTAAAGCCTGAGTACAGCTGTTCGCCGGGGGGAGGAGCATTGCCGATCAGCTTGCGATCGTCGAGTGGCGCCGTTCCGACAAGGGCGTTGACATAGTCGAGCGGACGCTTGCGAGAGCCCGCGTTCTGCTGGGCTACAAGCGGGATGCTCAACCCGCTAGCTAATACGAAAACCAATACCTGCAGAGAGGATGTTTGTGTCATCGCCATATATCTCCGTGCTGTATGCGAAAGGCGCAGCCGAGCCGCTACTGCTGCCCGCGTTCCTGGTCCCCGGGGAGTTCTGATGCGGAGGGTACGAGAGTGACACCAAAGACGAGCACATTGCGGTTGCTGGGCAGGGTGATGCTGCGCACCTCTTTGCTTGGATCCAGCTTGAAGCGATAGGCCCACAGATAGAACGGGTTGCCGTCAACGGAACCGTCGCCGCTCAGACGGTATGACATCTGAACCGCCTGCGACTCTCCATGAAATCCACCGGAACCGGACCAGTCGCTCAGATTCTGCGTGTAGGGCGTTGAGGTGCCGTCGGCGTAGTTCACCGTGAAGTGCTGCCGCATCTGGCTGCCTTCAACTGCAGTGGCGAGTAAGCGAATGCTGGCGAACTTGCCGACGGGAAGGGTGATGGTCTTCCCGGATACGGCATCGGGCGCGCCGGTTGGACCGAGCTTGAAAAGCACCTCGTCACCGACCTGCTCGGGCGCGAGCGTCTCGGCAGCAAAGGCGTACCCTCCAGCGTCCAGGCTCTGCTCAGGCTCGAACTTCGAGCCCTTCTTGTAGATCCCGGTGACGTTGTATGTGGAGCCAAGATCTACGGGTATGGTGCCCTTGAGGATAGGGGTGACCGACAGCTTGAGGTCCGCTGTGTGAGTGACGCCTCCGCAGATGCCGGAGATCGTCACCGTGGTGATTGCGGGAGAGGCACTCTTGTTAGCGGTGAGCGTCATGACGCTGGAACCCGAGGACCAAACAGGAGTGAAGTTTGCGGTGACGCCCTGTGGCAGGCTGGCGGCAGTCAGCTTGACACCACCCGCGAAGCTGCCGCGCGGCAGGACAACAATTCGAGAGGCCGCCGTGTGGCCTTGTGAGAGCGATGCCGAACCACCGGCAGACAGGGTGAAGTCCGGCGTACCGGCGTCCGGGGAGGGCAGCATGTCGTACAGCGGCTGTGCGGGCTTTGCTTCCACATTTTCGTTCGCGACCGAGATGGCGAGTATGCGGATCTTGTCGTTCTTTGGGAGACGAAGCGTCTTCGCGCCCGGAGGGAGATCGAGGCTATAGGCGAACAGGTAGGAGTAGCTGTACGGAACGTTCTTGCCCGCCGCGTCGTGATGATGGCTTGCGTACCACGCCAGATCTGCGCGCTTGATGAAGCCCGGCTTGAGGCCGGTCATCTCGCCGTAGTTGTCGTGCGATGTGTCGGCGCTGCTCCACTGACGGTCATCCCACTGACCTACAAAGCCACCCCAGTTTTCGATGTTCAGCTCTGTGCTCTTGCCGCCAACTTCGAAGGCTGCCTTCTGATCCCCGTCCATTGCGGCAGCGAGCAGATAGACGCGGTTGTACTGGCCTGTTGGCAGATCGAGACGCTGGCCTTTTGCCACGACAGCATTCGGGGTTCCGGTCTTTGCTGGTGCGAGATGGAAGACGACATCGTTGAAGGTGAGTTGGGCAGGGAGCATCTCCGCAGGCAGGGCATCGCCCTTCGCCGTGAAGCCTCCCCTGGATGGATTGCCATCATTGCTCGCGGTTGCGAGATCGTACTTGAGGTCCACTGCAGCGGACTTCACCGCTTCTATCGTCGCCGGTGCGCTGCCCAGCTTCAAAGCGAACGCCCGCGCCTGATAGGCACTGAAGGAAGTTACAAGTTCGCCGCTTTGTACGTCGGCTGCGCCCAGCGCCTGCTCCTGCCCGTTGACTTCGCGGGCTGCTGAAACAGGTGCTGCGAAGGTGACGTGCACATCCCGTTGGGGCTTGCCGTCCAGTTCGACCAGGCGCACGATGACCTCATCGCTCTCCTCGGCTTTCTTCATGCCGAGGATGCGGATACGTGGATTGCTGATCTTTACCAGGGAAAAGCTCTTGCCCAGGCTCCCCGCATGCTTCTGTGTCTGGAATGCCAGCAGCGGAGCGTTCAGGCGCTGTCCTTGCCAGTCTGTCTGCGCGTCGCGCCAGTCTGCACTGTGCCCGGCGAGGCCATAGGTGAACTCATGATGACCGATGTCCTGCGTGGCTTCATCGGCGTAGCCACCGGCGATGCCTGGTGTGCGGAGAAGTGTAAGCCGCAGCGTGTGATCGTTTGGCTTGTCGGATCCATTCTTCGCATCGGTCAGGATCGTAGTGCCAAACTTGCCGCTCAGGTCGGTCAGATCGATCCACTGATGCGAGGGCACCTCAAACTTCTTGGGGTCCGCGCTGGGGCGACGGATCGTACCAATGTCCCAGTTGTAGGTCGCCAACTCATTGGTGGCGACGAGCGGAAAAGTGGCCTTGAGATTGCGTTCCCGCGTTGCCCAGTCGATGACGTTGCCAAACTCGACACGCTTGCCCGCGTCGCCTGCGGAAAGCCGAATCGTCTGGACGAAGCGCGAGCCGGCCGTCTCGCGCGTGACCTCGAGACCGATACGCACCGGGCCGTTCTCAACAATGCGGATCTTTGCCGGGCCGGAGACGTACTCCTTGGGCGCTGCCTGCTCCTGCGTCCAATCCATGTTCCATGCAGGCCATTGCTGCGGGTTGTCGTAGCTGAGCGCAAGCCGCGCAGGTGCGGACAGGAGTTCGCGATTGGCCTGCTTGTCGAAGATGCTTGCGACATCGCCGTCACCGTTCAGCGTGGCGCGGTAGTACGTGTTCTCGAGCGACTTGTCGGTGACATGCAGATCTGAGGAGCTTGTCTCTGTGGCGGCCCCAGGTTCCACGTCATAGACTGCGTAGCCGACCGAGGGAACCGAAGCCGCGAAGATGACTTTGCCATCCTGCATCTGAGCGGGAACAGACGTTCCATCCGGGGCGGTGACGTGGACGGCTTTCGGCGCGGTACCGCCGAAGTCGAGACTGGCTTCCACGAGGTCCTGGCGCGGAATGTTGAGCTGGTTGTAGACGACGATGGGAATGCCTTTCGCCTGCGTATCCAGTGCTCCGGAGACAGCGCTTGTGGCACTCTTCAGGACGTCGGCAAACTGGTTCATCGTGATGACGTCGTCATTCCATGCGAACTCGTAGGCACGTGGCGTGGCGGTGCCCGCCGCTAGATCGTGGAAGTGAGCGGCCATGGCGAGTGTCCACGCATCGTTGAGCCGCTGCTGTGGATAGGTGCGGCCGCCGAGCCACTGCGCGGTGAGTGACGCTTTCTCAGCCGCATCGGCAAGCAGCTCTTCTTTGCGGATCCAGCGCTTCTGATAGGCCTGTGATGTGAGCGACCCGGCAGAGTGGTTGGTTAACTCAAGCTCGCCGGTATACCGTGGCAGGGCGGCTTCCTCAGCTGGCGTGATGTCCTTGAACATCTGGTCTGCCGTAGCGGAGATCACGTGTACGGGGCCAGCCCCGACAGGAACCGAAGGCCACTCCGGATGGTTCTGCCCGCGGCGGATCATCGCCCCGGCTGGCGGAAGATCGATCGAACCCTTGGTGACGATCGCTTCGAGCCGCTTGACGGACTCCTCATCCGGCGCACCGCCGATGTCGCCAGTGCCGTAGTAGTGATAATCGGTGAAAAGCCCCGTCACCTTGCCGTTGTTCATCACGCGTGCGGCCCAGTCGCCCTGAAAGCGCTGTTGTTCGCGTTCTTCGGCCTCACGCTCGAGCGCTGCCTGTTCGCCGCGAAGGGCGAAGAACTCCTGCATCAGCTGGGGGTCGCGCTTTCCGTCAGAGCCTTGCATCTTCGGTTCCAGCGCAGCAAGACGCTTCTCGACATCAGCCATAGCCGGGTTCGGTGGTGTGGGTGGTAACGGGGCACTGAGATCCGTGTAGATACCACCGCTGTAAGCTCCAGGGTTCACGCCGGAGAGCACGGTCGCACCATCGGGGCCGACCCACACGCCGACGTTGAACGGTGTCCCTTCGGGCGTCTTCTCGAGTGACTCGGGCCCGCCTACGTTGGCTGAGGAGCCCCAGCTGAGCTTCTGTGTTGAGAAGCCCTTTACGCCCGAGTGCGCGAGGATGCTTGGCAGGGAGGCGGGGAAGCCGAAGCAGTCGGGCAGCATGTACTCTTCACTGTTCTTGCCGAAGGTCTTGCGGAACCATTCGTTGCCGTAGAGGATCTGCCGGATCACGGCCTCGGCATTCGGGGCGTTAACATCGCCTTCTTCCATGGACGAGCCGGCGGGAAACCAGCGGCCCTGTGCGACGTACTTCTTCACACGCTCGAAGTCGGCAGGGTAGTACTCCTGCATGAGGCGATAGCGATTGGCACCGCTGAAGTTGAAGATGTAGTGCGGATACTTCTCGAAGAGGTTGAAGTTGTCCTGCATCGTGCGGCGTAGATACTCGTCGATGACCTGCGGATACTCCCAACGCCATTCCGTGTCGAGATGCGCATAGCCTACGGCGTACAGCGTGGGTTGCTTCGCCAGGTCGGGCTTGTCGGCCGACTGAGCCCTGGTTCCAGCGGTTAAGGCTGTCGAAGCCACGAGGGCCGACAATAGGCGCTTGCGCGAGCGATGCATCCCACACTCCAAAGTCCAGGTCCAGCGAAAGGAAAGGTGCGAAGGCCCGTGAAGGCCCTCGCACCGGGGTTGTCAGCAATTAGAAGGTGATCTTGCCCATGAGCTGCAGGACCCGTGGGGGATTTTGCTGCTGGAAGCCTACCGTGCCGAAGCCGCTCCAACCGGAGACCGGATTGAAGGTTGCTGCTCCCGCTCCCGGGTTGGTGTTGGGTCCACCAAACAGCACGGAGTTGGTTGCGTTGAAGGCATCTAGACGCAGGTCCAGCCCAAACCGTTCAAAGATCTGTGTGCTCTTCTGCAGAGACATATCGAGATTGGGAATGGTCGGGTTGCGCACCTGGGCTGTGTCATTGTTGACCGGCATAAGTCCATACTCTGGAACGGGCGTCCAGCACGAATCAGGATTCGCGCCCGCCGTCGAGAACCAGTGTCCCAGCGTGGAGCCGCCTGCCGGCTTCAAGCTCTGGCCCGGGCAGGTGTAATACCAGTTGGTTGCAATCTGCACCGGCGTTCCACTCTGCGCGCTGAAGACCCCACTGAGCGTCCAACCGGAGACAAGCCGGTCGACGAATGCCGGCTCCGCCTTCAGCAGCTGTCTGCCTTTGCCGAACGGCAGATCGTACACGCTGGTGACAGACAGTACATGCGTCCGGTCGTTGGAATTCAACTGGTGCGTACGTTCCGGATCCTGGTAGGGCCAGCCATTGCGGTACCCGTCTTCGTCGATGTTCTTGGACCAGGTATAGGCGATTCTGTAGGTGAATCCCTTGCCGCCCGAGCCGAAGACCCGCTTGGTCACCTGCGTTTCGAGTCCATTCCAGAAGTTGCCGCCGATGGGCGCGTTGTATTCGCCAACGAGGCCCACACCCCCCGGTGAGCAGTACTGCGACAGCGGAGTCAACAGCGCAATTGCCTTCACAGTCGTCCCGGTGCCGCATTGCCCGGCGCCGGAGATGCCAGGCACGTTGTAATACGGATTGGGCACCTGCTGGTCAAAGTAGGCGGGATTGGCCTGGGCCTGTTGCTGCTGCGCCAGCGATGCGGTGCCGTTGATCCACAGAAACGTGCGCAGCCGCTTGGTAAAGTTGCCGGCGTACGCAACGTCGAGCACCATGTGTCCGGGCAGCTCTCGTTGAAAGCCAAGGGACGTAATTTGCTCCATGGGGATCTTCCGACCTGGGAAGTCTACTGATTCACCACCGTTGCCGACGTCCGTCAGAAGGCCAAGGCTATTGCCTGAAGGCTTCAGCAGGCCCTGCGGGTAGGGGTTGCCGGATTGGAAGTAGTTCGTAGGCGTGTTACCGCCATCGATCGAACTGGAGTAGTTCGTGGTCTGCGCCTCGCCAACGTTGGATCCCCCTTCCAGACCAAAGGAGTACATGATGCCGTAGCCACCACGAATCACGGTATTGCGATCGATCTGGTAAGCAAAGCTGAAGCGCGGACCGACGTTGGACCAATCGGTGTCATAGGCGTCGCGGCTCTGACCATTGGCTCCGGCGAACTGGATGCCGCCGAGCACCTGCTTCAGCGAAGACGGATCGATGCCGGCGGCCTGCCATGCTGCCGTGTTGGAGGCATTGGCTATATTGGCCTGGTACGTCCCGTCACTGGTGAGCGGGTTCACACATGTCAGGCAAAGGCCCCGGTTCAAGCCGTTATGCCGCTCCCGTAAACCACGCTGCACATCGTAGCGTAGGCCAAAGGTCATGGTGAGCTTGGGTGTTGTACGCCACGCGTCCTGGAAGTAGCCGCCGAACACCGGGTAGCCTTCCATGATGGAGGTGTACCAATCGACCCCGCCGTTGGCCGGCTGGCCGAGATAGAAGGAGGCCAGGGATGAACCATTGGCTTGCGGCGACTGGTTCTGACCACCGTTGCAGCCGTTCGTGTCCCCACCCGACGGGGTTGCGGGGTAGCAATTCGAGTTGTGCGGATTGAACTGAGTCCAACCCGAGTCGAAGTGAAAGGATCCGTTCGGGTGGCCACCGCTGCTCGGGAAGCCTCCATACTGGTACTCGTCGATTTCTCCACCGAACTCCATGGTGTGTGCCCCATGCGTCTTGGTGAAGTCGAGATTGATCCCATAGTTGTTTGAGACTTCCGGGTTCGTCTGGTTGCCAAACAGCGTGGCGCCACCCAGGACGCCCGTACCCCAGGTGTCACTCAGGGAGAACTCAGGCAACAGAGAGGTCGATGTCGTGCCCGGCAGCGGCATGTTCAGACCGATTGTGCTGGCGGCAGGCAATGCGGCACCCTGACCATCCGGACTGCTCTCGAAGAAACGCGTGTAAGACAACCGCAAGTCACCTGTCAACGTCGGCGAAAACACATGCGTAAAGTCCTGCACTGCCACATAGGTTTGGTGAGTCCAGTTAATGTTGCCGTTCTCGGCCAGACCGGTCAGGCCATTCGTGCTGCGGTTCTGGTTGCCCTTCCAGTAGAGGAAGTAGCTGTATAGCTTCGTCTTGTCCGAAAGGTTGTAGTCCACACGGATCGAAGGCTGGTTGTAATGGATGGTGCCGGGCGTATTCGCGAAGTAATTGTTGCCGCGCGCGAGGTTCTCCGCTCCGGGGATATTGGGCAAAGGGACGTATTGCAGAATCGCGGCAGCTGTCGGGTTGATTGCTGCACCTGGGATCGTGTCGTTCGCGTAGAGCTGTTGCGCGACGTGGTTGCTGTTACAGGCCGTTACCGCTCCACCGTCCAGGCAGGTTGCCGTTCCGGGCTGGTAAACCTGGATGCCGTTCGGGAACTCCGCAGAATCCAGTGCCTGCACAAGCCCGAAATTAACCCCGGAGTTGCCTTGGTAGCCGGGTCTCAGGTAGGCCGGTGCCACGTTGTAGAAGGTGGAGAGAGGCAGTTTCTGGTAGTACCCCTCCCAGCCGAAGAACGCGAAGAGCTTGTCCTTGAGGATGGGGCCGCCCGCAGTGATCCAGTACTGATTCTGCAGCACACCGTTGCGCGGTTCGCTGTTCAGCTTGTTCTGGTATGTGTTCGCATTCAGAAACGTGTTCTCGTATGCATAACGCGCTGTGCCGTGAAACTGGTTGCTGCCGCTCTTGGTGACGGTGTTCACCAGGCCGCCGCTGGTTCTGCCGTAGCGCGTGTCATAGGTGTTGATCTGGACATTGATCTCCTGCACGGTGTCAGCATTTGGAGAGGCGGACCACTCGCCCGGCGAGTGGTTGTTAAAGCCGAACTGGCTGGTGATGTTGGCGCCGTTCAGGGTGAACTGATTGCCTCCGGAGATGCCTCCACCCAGGCTGTACGAGCTGTTCACATCCCACCCGCTGTTGGCGTAGTTGTTTCCGGTGATCTGGCTGCCCACCGTTGTCCCGATCAGCGCGTATACCTGGCCGCCGTTGATAGGAACTCCCGATACCTCGCGCCCGGTGATGATTGTGCCGCCCGAGCCCGTCGTGGTCTCCAGCTGTGGCGGCTCTGTGTCGACCACTACCGTCTCCGACGTGCCGCCGACTGCGAGCTTGAAGTTCTGATTGAACGTCTGTGCGGCAAAGGTTGTGACCTTGTCCTGTCTGACCGTCTTGAAGCCCTGAGCCTCGGCGGTGATCGTGTAGCTGCCGGGGATGACGTAGTTGATGTAGTACACGCCCTTGTCGGTCGTCTTCGCGGTATAGGTGGTACCCGAGTCGACGTTGACGGCGGTCACCGTGGCGTTGGCAATCACCGCACCGGAAGGGTCGGCGATCTGTCCGGTAAGGGTGGCGCGCGATTCCTGTGCCTGACAGGTCATCGCACCCAATGCCAACGCGGGGAGATATACGGCCCCGTTCCATAAGCTCATTCTGCGCATTCAAGCCTCCCCAACCAGGAGCGTGTTTCGTCGCGGGGGCTATCGCCCGCAATCATGTGGAGTTGTCGCCCTGCGCGCTGGAAAGCTTTCCAACGTCGCATGGTAGCGTTACCAAGGAATGTTTTGGATTGTTGTCCGCGAGCGCCGTGAATGTCAATGGGTTCATAAACTTTTTGTGTTGAAGATGGCCCGTACGCCATCGATGCCCCTGGGCTGGCGCCCGGCGAAACACCGCGGGTCCCGGGTAGACCGGGCTCCTGGGAGCGTTATGGGGCTTAGTTGCCGCTGGGTAAGCAGCCGCAGGAGGAGCGACGGATCAGTCGCGTCCTGAGCTGCACCATGTCTCGTTGGGGTGCGTCGGGCTCGAGCAGGCGCTTGAAGAGGATCTCCGCGGCCACATGACCGAGCTCGTCGATGGGCTGCTCGATCACAGAGATGGACGGACGTACCGTTCCGGCCAGCTGGAAATCATCGTAGCCGAGCAAAGCGACGGTATCGGGGATCCGGATACTGTGCTTCTGAAGCACCTCAAAGGTGTCAATCGTGACCCTGTTCTTGAGCGTAAAAATCGCTTCGGGTGACGCGCCGTCCCGGAAGAAGCGCTCGAAGACCTGTTCAGCAGAATGGTGATCCTGGATCGATGTATCCACCACACCTTCCAGACCTGCCTCGGCCATGGCCTCGCGAAAACCGCGGATGCGCTCCTGTATGGTGTAAAGCCCGGTCTCACCTGTGAGACAGAGAATCCGCTTGTAGCCATGCTCGATCAGGTGTTGTGTCGCGAGTTTTGCGCCTGCAAAGTTGTCGGCCACCACGGCGGGTACAGACGAGCCACCAATGGGCCGGTCGAGCGCTACAACAGGAATGTGGAGTTTGCGGACGAGGTCTCGCAACTGCACACTGTCCGACTCGGAAGGCGCAATGATGAAGCCGTCGACTCTATGCCGGATGAGCACGTTGACCGCGTCCATCTCTGTCCTCGTGTTGTTCTGGGTGGTCAGCACAATGAGGACGCTGTCGTTAGCGTGCGCGACCGCCTGGGCCGCCTCGGCACAGCTCGAAAAGAAGGGATCGGCGATGCTTGGGATGACGAAGCCGACGGTGCGGGTACGATCCCCTTTGAGGATGCGCGCAGCCTGATTCGGCATATAGCCCAGAGACTCGATGGCACGCTGAACACGGGCCAGCGTCTTGGGGTCGACACTCTGGCCGCCGTTGATGACCCGCGAGACCGTGGTGGTGCCCACGCCCGCCTTCTTGGCGACCTCACCGAGTGTGGCATGCTTGCTTCTGATCTTTGTCATGGTGTTGCTGCACGGGGATCCGAGAACTGCACGTACATACCGTCTGTGCGCATCTTACCAAGCCGTGCCGCGCCGGGCATTCCGCGTCACGACTCCGCGTCCTGCATCATGAGGTGAGCAGGTTGGGATACTGCACCATGACCTTGCCGATCAGCTCTCCGAACAGCGTGTTTGCCCAGGCGAACCAGGCGCGCGTGAACTGCCGCGCATCGTCGGCCTTGTAACTCTCATGCATGAACCCGCTGCCGGCCGTTCCGAACTTGAGCATCTGCAGCATGCGTCGCACTTCATCTTCTGAGTTGGATGTGAGGGCGTAGACGATTTGTGACATGGGCCAGATGCTGCCACGGCCGATGTGCGGTCCACCGATGCCTTCTCCGGCTGCTCCATGAAAGAACCAGG
Organism: Verrucomicrobia bacterium Tous-C9LFEB; assembly: GCA_964658105.1. Classification (GTDB taxonomy): domain Bacteria; phylum Acidobacteriota; class Terriglobia; order Terriglobales; family Acidobacteriaceae; genus Granulicella. The sequence continues at coordinate 44,229 of CAZZXY010000020.1, forward strand.
GATTGCGGTTGCTCCACACAAATTGCCGCGTGCGCGCATAAAGCGCGTCGTCGGGCGAGGCTTGCAGGTAGGGCAGGCCGAGCAGGCTGGGTACGTTGGCGTCGTCCATCAGCACCTGACCGCCGAAGCCGTCAACCTCATAGGCCCAGACATCACCGTGCGGCGTATGTGCGATGGCATACTGCTTCAGGGCTGTCGCTACCTCGTCAGCCAGCGCGTTCGCGCCTTTTGCAAGACCTGCATCATGGAGCACGGTTGCCGAGAGCTCCGCGAGCTGGCGCAGCGATGCAACGGCGAACAGGTTCGATGGCACGAGGAAGGGGAGCAGGCACGCGTCATCGGACGGACGAAAACAGGAAGCGATCAGACCAACAGGATTGGCCGGGTAGCCGAGGCCATTCACAAGGGAATCGGTAGGATTGGCCGCCTCGCGCTGGAAACGGTACGGCCCCTCACCCTCCCGGCGTTGCTGCACACGCATGGTCTTGAGAACGGCTTGCATGGCCGCTCGCCAGCGCTCGTCGAAGGGCGACGTGTCGCCCGTTGCCTTCCAGTAGCCATGGGCCAGGCGGATGGGATAGCAGAGGGAATCGAGCTCGTACTTGCGCTCCGCCACGCCCTGCTTCAGCTCGGTTGCATCCTTGAGACTCCATTCCAGGGCGGGTGCGGAAAGGTCGGCCATGAAAGCGTTGGCGTAAGTGTCAATCAGTAGGCAGCGCGTCTGGCGCCGGATGATGCCTTCCAGCAGCCGCTGCAGGGGCTTATCCCTGGCTGCAAACGGAAGATAGGGCCATACCTGTGCCGAGGAGTCGCGGAGCCACATGGCCGCGATGTCGCCGGTGATAACGGCCGTGTCAGGCTTTCCCTCGAACTCGCCTGGTTCCACCGTGGTGTCCAGCGTGTTCGGAAAGCAGTTTGTAAACAGGCCACGCATCACCGGGTCGGAGATGCGTGCAGCCGTGGTCTGAAGGTAGCTCTCGACGGCTTCGCTGCGGAATCGTCGTTGGCCCGGCAGGGGCCGTTGGCCGGATGCCGCTGTCCAGGCCGGTGCGCCAAATGCAGCAAGGGGAGTTCCGGAGGCGGCAGCAGCGGTGAAGCAAAGTCCGTGGCCAAGAAAGGTGCGGCGGGTCAGGCCGAGGGGGCGAGAGATGGTGGGTTGCATCGAGCGGGACGATCTCCTGCCATCACCCTACACGCCTTTTCCCGGGTGCATGAGGCAGGGGCGTTGTTGCATGATCATGTGGTGCGAACCGAGAGACGATTCCTATCCGTGGTGAGAGCCCTGATGCTTGGGCTATTTTGTGTTTTCAACATGCTCGCGCAAAGGTCGCAGATGACAGACCGAAAGCAAGTGGGGCAGCGGGTGGAGGCAGCCGCAGCGACACTGAGAAACACCTACGATCCCCGAACGGGTCTGTTCCGCGGCACGGGTTGGTGGAACTCCGCAAACGGCATCACCGCGCTCGCGAACGCAAGCCGTGAGCTGCCCACGCGCAAATTTGACACTCTCTTCGCAAAAACATTCGCGACAGCACAGCATCAGCATCCCGGCTTTCTGAATGAGTTCTACGACGACGAGGGCTGGTGGGCGCTGGCATGGCTCGACGTGTATGAACTGCGTCACGATCCCCGGTACCTGAGGATGGCAGAATTCATCTTCACCGATATGAGCGGCGGCTGGTCGGATACCTGTGGCGGCGGGATCTGGTGGAAGAAGAACGAACACTACAAGAACGCCATCGCGAATGAACTCTTTCTTTCAGTAGCCGTGCGGCTTGCGCAACTCAGCGCGACCAGTGCCCGGCCCCAGTATGTGAGTTGGGCGGAGAGAGAGGAGCGCTGGTTTCTCGCTTCAGGCATGATCAACAGCGATTCCCTCGTAAACGATGGACTGGATTCCTCTTGCCAAAACAACCATCGGCAAACGTGGACGTATAACCAGGGTGTTCTTCTGACGGGTCTCGTCGGGTTGCATCAGCTCACCGGCGATCCCGCTGCGCTGGGCCTTGCTGAAAAGATTGCTTCTGCTGTTGAGCAGCACCTTACTGATCAGGACGGGGTGCTGCATGATCCATGTGAGCCCAACTGCGGTGCCGATGGCGTGCAGTTTAAGGGTATCCTTGTGCGCAATCTGGTGCTCTTGTCACGAGCGTCACGTGGGACAGTCTCCCTGCGGCTTATCGACCTGAATGCGGAGAGCGTATGGACGCGGGCAAGGACCGGCACCAACCGATTCTCTGTTGTGTGGTCCGGTCCGCCGCAGGACGGAGGAACAGGAAGTCTCATCTCCGCGCTGGATGCGCTGACGGCAGCACTGCGCCTCGATTAGCTGCTGCTTCCGGAAGCATGTCTCTTACAACCAGACAGAAAGGCCTGCATCCTGTGAAACGCGGGGCACGCGCGGCTTGGCTCCTGTAGGCAACGAAAGCCGTTTGCAGGAACTCTGATTGAGAAGTGAGGATGTCATGTGAGGAGGCCGCCAACGGCGGCCTCTTTGCTGTCCAGGAGATCGTGATGATGGAAGGACCGAAGGGTGCGGCACGCGGCAAGCTGCTCGAGATGCAACGCGTCACCAAGATGGCGGAGTCGGCTCATGCCTATGTGCGGGGAAATACCCTTCAGTTTTACGAGTGGCTGGATAAAGACAAATCCAAGGTCACGTTGCCCGAAGGACCGGAGATTTGGATCTGTGGCGACTGTCACACCGGGAATCTCGGGCCGGTCGCCAGCGCGGAGGGCAAGCTCGACATACAGATCCGGGATGTGGACCAGACAGTCCTCGGCAACCCTGCCCACGACCTGCTGCGCCTTGGCCTGTCGCTTGCCATGGCAGCACGCAGCTCCGATCTTCCTGGCATCACCACCGCGCTGATGCTCGAAGAGATGATCGTCGGGTATCTGGCTCGCCTCACGGGGCACTCCGCGCACATCAGTCCGGAGGAAATTGGTCCGATCGACAAGGTGATGCGGTCTGCCCGGGCGCGTAAATGGAAGCATCTCGCCCGGGAGAGGATCGATGGTGTGACACCACGCATACCTCTCGGAAAGAAGTATTGGGCTATCTCCCGTGAGGAGCGGGACGGCATTGAGAAGGTCTTCGCGGAGGAGGCCGTCGCTAGCCTCATCGGCAACATTCGCGGGAGCGATGAGCGCCACAGGATTAAACTGCTCGACGCGGCCTACTGGATGAAGGGCTGCAGCTCCCTGGGCAAACTGCGCTATGCTCTGCTGGCGGCTGTGGGCAAGGGCAAAAACACGGATTATCACCTGCTGGACATCAAAGAAGCCGTCGCCACGGTCGCCCCTCGGGGTAAGGGAAGCATGCCGCATAATCACGCGGAACGTGTGGTGATGGGTGCACGGGCGCTGTCCCCTTATCTGGGTAACCGGATGATCGCCGCAACGGTCCATGGAAAACATTGCATCGTGCGCGAGCTGCGGCCGCAGGATATGAAGTTCGAGCTGGAAGGGCTTACTCAGGAGCAGGCGATCAAGACAGCTCGTCTGATGGCGGGGGTTGTTGGCCGGGCCCATGGCCGTCAGATGGACGAGGCGGAACGGCGCTCATGGGCCAAGGAGCTGCGTGATCGGCACGGCAAGGGCCTCGACGCTCCGCGCTGGTTGTGGAGCGGCGTGCTCGATCTGGCCTCGCTCCATGAAGCAGCCTACCTGGAGCACTGCAGACGGTACGCGCTGGGCGAGCATGAAAGCGAGAAGCGGCGCACGGCGTGACATTGTTCGAACATCTTCTCCTTCTCCGCGAAGCTTCAACGTGGAGCCCTGCAAATCCAGGCTCGAGACGGCAGCGCAACCCGCAGCGACCCGTTTCAGTTCAAGAGGGAAGGGCGCAAGAATCACCCTCGAGGGAGTGCCATTTGTGTCCTGTTTCAGCGAACAGGCGATCCGCTGCTTCCGGTCCCGTTGAGCCAGCACGGTAGTTGGGGAACGGATCGGACGGAGGCTGCTGCCATGCATCGAGCAACGGCTGCACCATGCGCCAGCCCGCCTCGATAAACCTGGCTCCCTGGAAGAGTGTCGGGTCGCCTCGCATTGCATCGTGAAACAGGCGTTCGTAGCCCTTCGCGTGTTCTCCAAATGAGCCGGCGTTGAAGGTGAAGTCCATCGAGCCCTGCTCAACGGTCGTCTTCAGTCCTGGAGCCTTGGTCCCAAAAGTAAGGGCGATCTTCGGGGCCGGTTGCAGCGTCAGAACAAGCTGGTTCGGACAACGATCGCTGGGCGCCGTCCGCGGGAACAGGCGCGCGGGGGGTTCTCGGAACGTCACGACAACTTCAGTCAGCGCACGGGACAGCCGCTTGCCGGTGCGTAGATAAAACGGCACGCCCGCCCATCGCCAGTTATCGATCTCCAAGCGCATAGCGACATAGGTCTCTGTGTTGGATGAGGGGGAGACGCCGGGCTCTTTGCGGTAGCCGGGCATTGGCGCGGACGCTGGCCCTCCTTCGCCGTACTGACCACGCACGGCGCAGCGGCCAACCTCCTCAGGCCGAAGCTGTCGAAGCGATGCAAGAGCTTCTACCTGTTTGTCGCGCATGTGCTCTGCTGAAAAGGACACGGGAGGTTCCATGGCGATCAATGAAAGCAACTCCGCCAGGTGATTCGGAACCATGTCGCGTAGTGCGCCGGACTTTTCGTAATAGCCTGCACGGCCTTCGACTCCGACGGTTTCTGCGGCCGTGATCTGCACGTGATCGATCATCGAGCGGTTCCACAGCGGCTCGAAGATAGCGTTCGAGAACCGGAGAACGGTGAGATCCTGGACGGCATCTTTTCCGGCAAAATGATCGATTCTGTAGATCTGGTCCTCGCGAAGGCTTTTGCCCAGCTCTGCGTTGAGGGCAATGGCGGATGAGAGGTCGTGGCCGAATGGCTTTTCGACAAGCAATCGCTGCCAGCCCTGGCTCTCCCCCGAGATCAAGTCAGCCTGCACGAGCAAAGCCGTCACCGGGGCGATGAAGCTTGGAGCGACCGCAAGATAAAACAGCCGGTTTGCGTTCGTACCACCGGCCTTTTCAATCCCCTGGACCACGCTCCGCACCGCTGCAAAGGATGCAGGATCGTCGAAGTTGCCTTGCACGTACCTTGCCCGTTGCTGCAACCACACCACCACGTTGCTGTCGGCGTCCGATCCCCAGAACTCCTTCAGTGAGCCAGCGATGTGTTCGCGAAACCTCGCGTCGTCCCAGCCTTCCATGGCAACGCCGAGCAGGCGAAAGCCGTCAGGCAATAGCCGGAGTGCCGCGAGATTGTAGAGCGAGGGCAAGAGAAGACGCTTGCACAGGTCTCCTGTTGCTCCAAAGATCGTCAACAGGCAGGCTGGAATGCTGTCAGCAGCAACAACTGGCGACTCGGCCATGGTTCAGGAAGCTCCTCGCTTTGCAGCCACCGCGTCGACGGCAACTGAAGAGCAGCTTACGCGCACCAGGGCAGCTCAAGGTTTTGGATTTGTAGCACGGCGTTCCTTCACCGATCTCTGTGCGGAAAGGGAATCGTGAAGCGGAAGGACAGCTGAGATAGTGGTTTTTCGTGCAGGAAAAATGGTGGGCAGTGAGGGACTCGAACCCCCGACATCCTGCTTGTAAGGCAGGCGCTCTAACCAACTGAGCTAACCGCCCCACCTGGGGCCATTGTAACGGCTCAATACAGATCAGCCCGAAAGGGCATTCGGTGATGCCGATCTTTACAGCGGTAATTCGCTACTTGATCTGAGTGGATGTTCTCGGATAAGTGGCGGGGACGACGGGGCTCGAACCCGCGACCTCTGCCGTGACAGGGCAGCGCTCTAACCAACTGAGCTACGTCCCCA
>CAZZXY010000021.1:0-49413 GCA_964658105.1 Verrucomicrobia bacterium Tous-C9LFEB
CCGGAAACCGCGCCGCCGCGCTCACCCGCTCCCCCAAAGGCGAGTGGCTCGTCCGCTTCACCGGGGAGGGAAGTGCCAGCTGCGCCATCGGCTTCGTGCCCTTCGACGACGTCTTCCTCGCCGTCCCCGCACATGAAGCCGCCGCGCTCCTGGCTCCCGGGGACCCGGCCTCCGCCGCCCTGCTCCCCACAGAATCCAGCTCCGCCGTCCTTGCCACCTTCTGCTGGCCCCCGGCCCAAGCCGCCGCCTTTGATCTCCCACCAGGCTTCGGCTTCCTCGTCCCTCAAGCCGCACAAGCGGTCCTCTCGACCGATATCCGTCAGAGCAGAGGTGGAGGGACCCGCAGCCTTGCACCTCCGCAGGACCCAACAACAACAACCCCAAAGCTCCTCGCAGGCACCTTGACCACACAGAAATTCCCACACCGCGCCCCGGCAGGCGCAAAGGTCATCCGCGTCTTCTACAGCGGCCCCCTCGCCGAAGCCCTGCAACACCAGCCCGACACAACCGTCGCCGCCGAAGCCCTGACCGAACTCCGCCGCGTTCTACCAACCCTTCCCGACCCAGAATCAACGCTCATCACAGTCAGCCGCTGGCCCCGCAGCCTGCCACAATACGCCGTCGAGCACCTCGACCGGATCGACGAACTCGAAGAGCGCGTCGCCACCCTCGGCCACCTCCATCTGCTCGGCAACGCCTACCACGGCGTCGGCGTCCCCGACCTCATCCGCGACGCCCGCGCAGCCGCCAAAAACATCAGCTCAACCTAGCTCTCACTTCTCGTTCCGCTGCTCTGGCTTGTCATTCCGCAGCGCAGCGAAGAAATCTGCTTTTTGCCTTTGCCTTTTCCTCTGCCTTTCTCATTTCTCATTCCCCGAACGGGGAACCTGCTTTTCGCTCCTGCTTCACCCTCTCTTGTTGTCATTCCGCAGCGCAGCGCAGGAATCTGCTGTTTGCCCTTGCCGTTGCCTTTTTGGCTTGTCATTCCCCGAACGGGGAACCTGCTTTTCGCTCCTGCGTTACCCTCCCTTGTTGTCATTCCGCAGCGCATCGAAGGAATCTGCTGTTTGCCCTTGCCGTTGCCTTTTTGGCTTGTCATTCCCCGAACGGGGAACCTGCTTTCGGAATGCCACCGCGCAGCGCCATCCCCAGCCACCGCGCAGCGCCATCCCCAGCCACAAACAATTTATCCTCGCCTAGATGCCCGCCGCACCCGTGCAACCTGTCTTTGAGCGCCGAACCCTCCCCTGGATCCAGGTCATCCCCGGCATCCCGTACTTCCAAACCGAGGACGGCCAGCCCTGGCATCCAGTCGGACAGAACGACGCCATCAGCTGGATCGAGCTCAACCCGCTCTTCGGCCGCAAGGACGTCCCTGCCGTCGAGGCGCACCTCCTCAAATTGCAGCAGCACGGCGTGACTGTCCTGCGCCTCATGCTCGAGTATGCGCAGGTCCGTCACCGCTATTTTGAGACCGCCCCTGGCAAGTGGTCGCGCAACGTCGTCCAGTTCTGGGACGACCTCTTCGCTCTCTGCGAAAAGTACGGTCTCCGCCTGCTCCTCACGCCCTTCGACACCTTCTGGATGTGGCTCAAATTCAAACACCACCCCTACAACGCTAAAAAGGGCGGCACGCTCTCCCATCCCTCCCGCGCACTGCTGTGCAGGGAAACTCGCGAGGCAATCAAAGCTCGCCTGACCTTCGCCGCCGAGCGCTGGGGTGGCTCGGGCGCTCTGTTTGCCTGGGACGTCTGGAACGAGATCCACCCGGCGCAGGCCGAGATGAGCGCCGCTCCCTTCGTCGAATTCATCGAGGACCTCAGTACCCACCTGCGCGCCGTGGAGATGCGGGCGTTCGGCCGCGCGCACCCGCAGACCGTTTCGCTTTTCGGGCCGGAGCTCAAGTGGCGTTCCGAGATGGAGATGGAGCCCGCCATTTATCGCCACCCGACGCTCGATTTCGCCACCATCCACATCTACGAGCAGGGCACGATCGACCATCCGAAGAACACGGTCGATGCCGCCATCGGCATGGGGCGCATCGTGAAGGAGTCGATTGGCGAAATCACCGACAGCCGCCCCTTTCTCGACTCCGAACACGGCCCCATCCATACCTTCAAGGACAAGCGCCGCTCCCTCCCCGAACCCTTCGACGACGAGTACTTCCGCCACATGCAGTGGGCCCACCTGGCCTCGGGCGGCGCGGGCGGCGGCATGCGCTGGCCCAACCGCCGCATCCACATCCTCACAAACGGCATGCGCGTCGCACAGCGCGGCCTGGCCGGCTTTCTTCCACTCATCGACTGGGCGCGCTTCGCCCGGGTCAACGTCACCGACGACATCCGCGTACTCGACCCGGCGGGCAAGGTCGTGCCGAAAAAGCAGCTTGCCCGCTTCGGCTGCGCCACGGGGGACCAGGCCGTGGTCTACCTGCTGCGTCGTGACACGATCCTCAAGAAGGGGCAACTCGCAAAGCGAGCCGCCCCGCTGCAGCTCTGCCTCCAGGTCCCCAGCCTGCAGCCGGGACGGTACCGGGTTTCGACCTGGGACACCGCTTCAGGTCAGCTGCTAGGCGAGACGGTGCAATCCCACGAAGGCAAGACGGCCTTTCTCGTCCCGCCCCTCCATGCCGACCTCGCCCTTGCGATTACGCGCAAGAGGGAAGGCCCAGACTCTTAACAGAGTCCGACGCGCAAAAGACCGTCATCTTGACCGCGGCTGACATGGTCAGCGCAGTGAAGAGACCCCTGTATTTCGCCGGGCACGGCACCACGGGTCAGACACCGCCAGGAATGTCGCGAAACCGCGTTAACAACGCCACTTTTACGCACTCTGCTCCAAAACGCGACAAAAGGTGCCTTTCATGTCGCTAAAGCCGCATAAGGACGCGCTTTTTCGTGCAGAGGAGCAGGCGTAAACTGGGTTTATGGGAATTACACGCCAGCAGGCGCTCGATTGCTTTGCCTCCGACGATCTGATCGGTATCGGCATGGAAGCCGATGCTGTCCGGAGACGCCTGCACCCCGAGGGCGTGGTCAGCTACATCATTGACCGCAACATCAACTACACCAACTTCTGCACGGAATATTGCACTTTCTGCGCCTTTTACCGGCCGTTGAAGGGCAAGCTCGCGGCAGAAGGCTACATCCTCGACTTCGACACGATCTACGACAAGATCCGCGAAACGGTCGAGATGGGTGGCACCGGCGTGCTGATGCAGGGTGGCATCCACCCCGATCTGAAGATCGACTGGTTTGAGAGCCTTTTTACAGGAATTAAGCAGCGATTTCCGCAGATCTGGCTTCATTGCCTGTCTGCGAGCGAGATCCTCGCGATCGCGGAATATAGCGAAATTGATTTGAAAACCACCATTGCGCGTCTACGCGACGCCGGTCTTGACTCGATTCCCGGGGGCGGGGCGGAGATCCTCGACGACGAGGTGCGGCACAAGATCGCCCGCCTGAAATGCCGCACCGAGGACTGGGTCAGCGTGCACCGCACGGCGCACCAGCTTGGCATGCGGACGACGGCCACCATGATGTTTGGTGTGGGCGAGGCGATGGAGCATCGGGTCAACCACTTCGAAGTGGTGCGTCGTTTGCAGGAGGAGACAGGCGGCTTTACGGCTTTCATCCCCTGGAGTTTCCAGCCCAACAACACGGCGCTCGGCGGCCGGGGCTGGGACGAGGCGACTTCGGTGGAGTACCTGAAGACGCTGGCGATCAGCCGTATGTACCTCGATAACATTCAGAATGTGCAGAGCTCCTGGGTGACGCAGGGGCTCAAAGTCCTGCAGATGGGGCTGCGCTTCGGCGGCAACGATGTTGGCTCGGTGATGCTGGAAGAGAACGTGGTGAGAGCGGCAGGCACAAGCAACAGCACCACGGAAGAGGAATTGCGCCGAATCATCCGGGACGCTGGCTTCAAGCCGGCCCAACGGGATACGCTGTATAGAACGATGTTTTTGAACTAGTTACGACCCGTCGCGTTCTGCCGCAGGTTCCCTGTTACCGCTCACGACACGGTGTTTTGCCGCCATCTTTGAAGGCTGCGCAAAGCCAAGTAGAAGGTCTGCGACAACCCTCCGGGGTGCTGCGCGCCTCTAAGTACTTAGCACTACAAGGTGTGTGACTGGCAGCGCGGTAGAGCACGCGTGCAAAACCGCTTGTCCCCACATGCTTCTTGCTCTGGCCCGTACGTAAAAGGCCCTTTACCTGCGCCCCTGCGCGCTTGGAGTGGAATTGGACGAACTCAGGGCTCTTTCAGCTTTTAAGAACAGCGGCACGAACGCCCCTGCTCTGCTTGTTTTCTCTCACCTCCGTTGGCACTTCGTTACCCAACGACCACAGCATCTGCTCACGCGCGCTTCGGCGACGCGCCCAGTCTTCTTTTGGGAAGAGCCCTATGCGTACGAGACCTGGCAGATTCCGGCGGATCTGCCGGCAGAGGGACGCCTGGAGCTCATCGAGGTAGAGGAGTCACCGAACGTCATCGTTTTGAGACCCCACCTGCGCGCGAGCGACGACCTGGAGGCAGCGCAAAGGCGACTCCTGGACCGGTTCTTGGCGGAGCGGGATCAACCGCGGCTGGACGTCTGGTTTTACACGCCGATGGCCCTCGGCTTCGCCGCGCACCTCAAGCCGGAGGTCACGGTTTTTGACGCTATGGATGAGCTGTCCGCCTTTGCGGGAGCGCCGGCGAAGCTGTTGCAGCGCGAGCGGGACCTCTTTCGCAAGGCGCACGTTGTCTTCACCGGGGGACGTTCGCTTTACGAACACAAGCGCACACAACACCACAATGTCTTCGCTTTCCCGAGCTCCATCGAGGCAGGACACTTCGCCAAGGCGCTGAAAACGCAGCCCGATCCGACGGACCAGGCAGGCATTCCTCACCCGCGTGTGGGCTTTTACGGTGTGCTGGACGAGCGGTTTGATAGCGATCTGCTCGCGGAGGTGGCGCGTCTCCGGCCGGAAGTTCACTTTGTCATGCTCGGGCCGGTGGTGAAGATTGAAGAGGCTTCCTTGCCGCAGGCAGCAAACCTGCATTATCTCGGGGGCAAGAGTTACAAAGAGCTGCCTACGTACCTGTCCGGCTGGGACGCGGCGATGCTGCCGTTTGCGCTGAATGACGCGACTCGCTTTATTTCGCCGACAAAAACCCCCGAGTATCTTGCCGCCGGCAAGCGCGTCATCTCCACGCCGATCCGGGATGTTGTTCATGATTACGGTGATCCAGGTCTGGTGGAGATTGCCGGGACACCGCAGCAATTTGCGGAAGCTCTGGATCGCGCCCTGGAGGCACCAGAGGATCCGAAATGGCGGCGCGCAGTGGAAGCGAAACTGGCCTCCAGCTCGTGGGATTCCACCTGGGCAGCCATGAGCGCAGAGATGGATCGCGCTCGCCTGGCGAGGAACGCCAACGGGCTGAAAAACGGCTCATCCCTGGAGGTCGTCAGTATGCGGGTGCCAATAGTGAAACGTGAGAGCTACGATTACCTCGTTGTAGGGGCAGGGTTTGCGGGTGCTGTCATTGCGGAGCGACTCGCCGCCGGTATGGGGAAGCGGGTGCTTGTGATCGACAAGCGTCCGCACATCGCGGGTAACGCCTACGACTATTACAACGAGCAGGGTCTGCTGGTGCACTTGTACGGCCCGCACATCTTCCACACACAGTCCGAGAAGGTGTTTGATTACCTGTCGCAGTTCACGGACTGGCGTCCTTACGAGCACAAGGTGCTGGCCTCGGTGGATGGCAAGATGGTGCCGATCCCGATCAATCTCGACACGATCAATGGGCTGTACGGGCTCGACCTGGACGCTGCGGGCATGGAGAAGTTTCTCGCCGAGCGCGCCGAAAAGCGCGACGAGATCCGGACGTCGGAAGACATCGTTGTCTCCAAGGTTGGACGGGAACTCTACGAGAAGTTTTTCAAGAACTACACGCGCAAGCAGTGGGGAGTCGATCCCTCGGAGCTGGACAGCAGCGTTGCGGGCCGGATCCCGGTGCGGCTCGATCGGGATGATCGGTACTTTTCCGACACATTCCAGGCGATGCCGCTGCAAGGGTACACGCAGATGTTTGAGCGTATGCTCTCGCATCCGAAGATCACGGTCATGCTCTCCAAGGATTACCGCGAGATCATGGACAGCTACCCGAACATCAAGACGGTGTACACCGGCCCTATCGATGAGTTCTTTGACTATCGCCTGGGTAAGCTGCCGTATAGATCGCTTCGCTTCGAGCATGAGACGCACAACCAGGAGCAGTACCAAACCGTCGGGGTAGTGAACTATCCCAACGACCATAAGTACACGCGTGTGACGGAGTTCAAACACCTGACAGGGCAGGTGCATCCGCAGACCAGCATCGTGTACGAGTATCCGCAGGCTGAGGGCGATCCGTATTACCCGATCCCGCGCCCTGAGAATGCGAAGCTTTATGAGCTTTATCGTGAGCTGGCAGACGCGAAGCAGGGCGTGTACTTCTGTGGGCGCCTGGCGAACTACAAGTACTTCAATATGGACCAGGTCGTGGCACAGGCGCTGCACATGTACCGGAACATTGCAGAAGACGAGAAGTCGGCGGCGATCCTGCTGCCCAAACGAGCCGGTGCGAGTGTGTCTTCCGTCGTGCGGCCGCGTGCTGCCGTGGAGGTAGCTGCGCCGAAGTCAGAGAGTCTCACGGGCGCCAGCTGAGTTGGATCCGGCGTCGGTCCAGGACCGCGCCGGTGTAGCAGGGTTCTGCTGTTGAAGCACGCCGGAGTTCCGTAGTGACCATTGTCGTGCTGTCCCCGCATCGTGATGACGCGGCGTTTTCTCTTGGCCTCTCCATCGACGCGTGGCTGGCGCAGGGTCATACCGTGTCCGTGCTGAACTGCTTTACGCAGAGCACCTACGCGCCGTACTCCGACGTGGAGGCACTTCATGCCAATGATCGGGTGTCCTTTGTCTCTGCCCTAAGACGGCGTGAAGACAACGCGTGGAACAAACTAGCAACGAATCGACTGAGCTTCCACGATCTTGATCTCCTGGACGCACCGCTGCGCGTGGCCTGCGCTGTCGACGAGGTGCTGACGGTGGAGATGCGGCCGGGCGATCGTGCCCTGGCGCGCACCGAAGGCGCAGTTGCCAAGCTTGCGCGCAAGGCCCAGGCCAATGGTGTTTTCGTGGCTGTACCCCTTGCCATGGGCGGGCATATCGACCATCGCATTGTGCGTCAGGCTGCGCTAAATGCGCTGGGAGCAACGCCGATGCCGGTGGCCTTCTATGAAGATCTGCCGTACGCGGCGCGCTTGGATGGAGCGGAGGATCCTGCGTTGCGGGCTGCCGAGACATGGCCGGACCTCTTTGCAGGCTTTGCTCTGGGGGAACCCGCTGGGTTGGAGGACGCGATGCGCCGCAAGACCCGCATTGCGGAGTGCTATGACTCGCAGGTCGATTCCGAGGCGATCCGGTCCATGGCGGAGTTTGCCGGTCGGTATGGGGGACGGGAGCGCCTTTGGGCGGATGCCGCATGGCGGGCTTCCGGCCTCCTGGTCTCCGAGGAGAACCAGGGTTGAGCGACAGCGCATCAATCTTCCTCCCTCGCCCACCGCTTCTTCCGGACCTCGCCGGCGAGCCGTGCCGAGCGTGCGTGACGATCCCGGCGCGTAACGAGGAGGCGTCCCTGGCGCGCTGTCTGCAGGCTCTGCACGGGCAGGTGGACCTGGAGGGAAAGCCCTTGCCGCATGCGAGTTTCGAAGTGCTCGTGCTGCTGAACAACTGCACGGATCGCACCCCGCAGGTAGCTCGCGAGTGGCAGGAGGAGCATCCTTCGCTGGTGTTGCACGTGATGGAGCGGACATTTTCGGCAGATGAGGCGCACGTGGGCACGGCGCGCCGATGGCTGATGGACACGGCATGGTGGCGCCTGCGGGAGACAAAGCTGCAGCCGGTGGCAATCCTTGCGACGGATTCGGACAGCGTCGTGGCTCCCGACTGGATCGCCCAGAACCTGCGTGCCCTGGATGAGGGAGCGGATGCGGTGGGTGGCAGGGTGTCGCTGCTGCAGGAGGATCTGGCGAGTCTTCCGCCGGCCGTCCGGCTCTGTTACGCACGCGATCGCCGCTATGCGTCCCTCGTAGCCCGGCTGGAGGATGCTTTGGATCCGCGGCCCGGGGATCGTCACCCACGGCATCTGGATCACTTTGGGGCTTCGCTGGCCTGCACACCGGAGGCCTACGCTGCCGCTGGTGGCATACCGGCAGTGAATCCGCTGGAAGATGAGGCCTTTGTGGACTGCCTCCGGCGTGCAAATTGCCGCCTGCGACACGATCCTGACGTCCATGTGTTCACGTCGGCTCGCCTGCACGGCCGGGCCAAGGTCGGCATGGCCGGCCAACTGCGGATGTGGCATGAACTACCCTGCGAGGCGGCTCACCTGGTCCCGTCCGCAGCGCTTCTTGAACATCGGTTTCGCACCCTGCGTCAGCTGCGATGCGTCTTTGAGACGAAGCATGTCGGGGACCTCATTCTACCCACGAAGTGGTGGCGGGATACCTTTGCCGACGCGCTGCGTGGTGAAGCGACCACCCCCGGGTTTCTGGGGGCGGTTTATTGCGACGTCCTGATCGATGAGGGGTTCCGAGGGGAGCGGGAGCAGCCGATTCAAGGCGCGATTGCGGAGCTTGAAGGGCTTCTTGAAGGCTTCTGCCCTGAGCTGAAGGAAAGCGTTCAGCCCCAACTGGAGGCGAGCAGCTACGACGACGAAGCGTCGCTCGCGATCCCGGTGCTGTCGGGGTCGCTCCGGTAGCGCAGGGGCGGATGCATCAGGGTACTGCGGCCAACGTCGGCCAGGGTGGCGTCAGGACTGGGCTGGCGAAGATACATGGTCAGATCGCGCAGGATGCGCTCGAAGCGAGCGGGCTGCAGCAAACCGTGCGCGCCCACGCCAGCGATGACGTGAGACATGGTCGCTGTTGCCGCACGTTCGATAGCCAGGCGCGTCATGTTGCCGCACTGGATCATGCGATCGTTGGAAGCCGGCTCCAGGGTACCGGGCCAGAGGCACTCTTCAGCGAGGTCTGCTGCTCGGTCTACCCATAACGCCGCGCCCTGGGCGAGAAGTTCGACCTCGCCCAGCCGCGCGATCTGGTACGGGTCGCCGCCACGGTCGCGAGCTGTCAGCCAATCGGAAAAAAGATCAGCCAGACGGAGAACGGCGCCGGCCTGAACCGCTGCGAAACGGATGGCTCCCCCACGGAAGAGGGGCTCGCGATACAAATCGCCGGCCCTTCCGATCAGGTCATCGGCATCGATGCGGGCACCTCCGAAGTCGATGGTCAGGCTTTGCGAAGATTCCATACCGAGGGGCTTCCAGGCGTCGCGATCCAGGCGCACCTGGGAGGCCACCGCGGGGCTTTCCATGCGGGGCAGGGTCATCTGCCAGCCGTTTCGTTCCGCGGTGACGATGGGCCGGTCGACAAATCCTGCACCCGTGGCGAAGGTCTTGCAGCCTTGCAGCAGAAGGTCGGCACCTTGCGATTCCAGGCGCATGGGTGTGCGATCGCCGGTGTTCCACACGCCGAAGAGCTTGCCGTCCCGGGCGTCGTCGGCGGCACGTTGTGTCTGTTCCGCTGTGCCGTAGGCATGGATGAGGATCAGGGCGTTGACGTGACCTTCGTAAAGGCGCCCAAGCGCGAGATCGGCGCCACCGATCGCTGCAAGGCAACGGAGAAGGGACCTGTGGCCACCCCGCGTGGTGCCCAATCCCAGGCCGCCATATTCGGCGGGAAGGGGAGCAGTCAGGAAGCCGTCTTCGTGGAGCCGGCGGAGGCCAGGGACGGGCAGCTCCCGGGAGGCAAGGTCCGCTTCAAGGAATATGTCGTCGGCGACCCGTTCCGCGCGCCCGACCAGAAGGTCTCGCTCGGACGCGAGATCCACCTGCCGTTCGTTCTCCAGGCACACGTTGTACATCTTCCCAGTGTACGGCCCCCCTGCGAGGGCCTGCTGCGTGGCAGGGGAAGGAGCAGGGATTGCGTGTGAGGGATGAAAGGGGACAGCGATATCGACAAGTCAGATGGTCGGGGCGAGAGGATTCGAACCTCCGACCCCCTGCTCCCGAAGCAGGTGCGCTACCAGGCTGCGCTACGCCCCGAACCGTTGCTTGTTGCGAAAGTCGGCACTCGGGTGAGTTCGCAGCCACACAAACCCCAGTGAAACGGGGCGGAGCCGATTGCTCGCCGACTCACAGAGTGTAGCAGAAATCGCGTGGCTCCGCCCGGGCCTAGGGATGCGGTTTCGCGGCCGGGGCGGGACCCGTCTGGGTGGGACCGGGTATCACCGCGGCAGGTTGGGCGATGTGCGGGTGCCGCAGCCGGCGCGTGCCGTAGGCTTCACCGCGGCCGGCGATGGATCGCTCCTCAAACGGCTGGGTTGCGGGTTCGCTGAAGCTTGCACCCGAGGGGACGAAGACGTCGCGCACGTTGCGGCCTGAGGTCTCGCCGACCCGAACGTCGATGCGCGAGCGCTCGATACCCTTTTCATCGGTAAGGTATTGCCGGGCATTCAGAACACGCTGCGCGGCGGCCTCGGGCTTCTCGTCCGGAGACGCATTGCCGATCATGACGAGGCGGGCATCGGTCTGCTGCGTCAGGGTGAGGGCGATGTCATCGAGGCAGCCCTTGGCTTCGTTGTCCACGCGCACCGGGCGTCGCGCGTCGCGGGTGAAGCTGAGATTGCACAACTCCTGGACCTGCGGAATGACGGGCTCGACCGGCTTGGTGACGGTCACCTGGGTGGCAAAGCTTGCCTTCTGGCCGAGGTCATCCACCACGTTGCAGGTGATGTCGATGGAGGTGTTGCCAAGGCCCGCCGTGGAGAGCTTCGCCAGGGGGCCTGTCGGGGTGAGCACGCCGGCGCTTGCCGCGAAGGAGTAGGTGAGGGGGCGGTTCTGAGGGCTGTTGCCGGTGCTAATGATCTGAACGTCTGCGCCCGAGATGACGGAAACCGGGCTGGCGACGCAGTTGATCGACGGCGGATCGTAGGCCTTGACTTCGAAGGGAACGGTGCAGGCCGCCTGGTTGCGGGCGCGGCGACCGTCCGTGACGTGGCCGACGACGGTGTACTCACCTGGGGCCAGGCCGGTGGTGTCGATAGCGACGTTGCCCGCGTCGGGCTTGGCGGTGCCGCCGCTGGTCTCCCAGTGCCAGACGGGCTTGACGGCCGGATTGAGGTAGAGGGTGCTGCCGGTAACGGTGAGTGACTCGCCCGGGTGCACCAGCGTGGGTTGAGCGGAGCAGCCGAGTTCCACGGCGTGAGGGGCCTTGTAGTCGCCGAATCGAACGACCAGACCGCCGGAGAGCTTCAAGGCGTCGATCTCGCCAAAGCCGCCCTGGGTGCCGGAGGGCAGCACCAGCGGACCGTAGACATTCTGGGAGTACTGGAAGTCTGCCTGGATGGGACGGAGGGCAAGGTGATTGTTGAGTCCGGGAACGACGTAGTCAATGCCGAGGCCGCCCGTGACGCCCCAACCCCACTTGAGCGACTGGGTTACCGGGCCGTTGTAGCGGGAGCCGCCACCCAGGAAATGAGCAAAAGGAACCCAGGATCCGAGCGGCAGCCGCAACACAGGGCCAGCCTGCGCCGTGTAGATCACCTGATCGCATTCCGATCCCGTGCAGTTCGGGAAATAGGGCTTGTGCTCGTTGTTGCCGGAGAAGTAGCCGCCCTCGAGCTGGAGGCCGACGTAGCGGTTGAAGAAGCCGCTGAGGCTTGCGGTGACGTTGGGGTTGTAGACGTCCCCGTACTGGAAGCCATGAATGCCACTGTTTACCGGGTGAAAGTAGCCATAACCGGCGTAGATCTCCGTGCGTGAGTCTGGGTGCTCCGTTCCGCCTCCACCGGCCTGCCCCCGAGCAGCGAAAGGGGAGATCAGCGCGCTGGCGGCCAGGATCAAAGGTAGAACCGCAGGCGACTTCGAACTGGAACGCATGGAAACGGCTCCTTGGGTGGTGGTGCGCAGTGGGATCGTGGTTTGCAGTGTTATCTTGGGCAGTTTACGGGCTTTATAGTTCTTTTGTAATCACGTTTCCGGGAATCAGTACTCAGCTGCGGTTCACCTGAGGGATTCCGGGGAGCCCTGTTCTACACTGAACCAGCATGCGGCGCGGCGCACACTACCACGTTTGGGCCATACGGCCTCCTTGTCGTTGTTGTTAGCGCCCCCGGCTGCCCTCGCCTCCGCGCGACCGTTCCCTCACTTTCACATCTGATAGGAAGCGACGCCCCTTGCGTTCGCCTCCCCCGATTCAGGATCACGGAGATCTCTTGTCAGCGACCCCCACCGCTTCCGAGCACGTCACCACCCTTCACGCCGAGAGGCTGAACCACCTCCAGGCGCTCGAAGCCGAGAGCATGTACATCCTGCGGGAGGCGGTGGCTGAGTTCGCCCGGCCCGTGATGCTGTACTCCATCGGGAAGGATTCGAGCGTGATGCTGCGCCTGGCGCAGAAGGCGTTCTTTCCGGGCAAGATCCCGTTCCCGCTGTTGCATGTGGATACCGGGTACAAATTTCCGGAGATGATCGCGTTTCGCGACGCGTACGTGCGCGAGGTCGGCGCGGAGTTGATCGTTCACCGTAATGAAGAGGCGATTGCGGACGGCATGAGTCCGTGGGGCATGGGCACGCAGAATTGTTGCGGTGCGCTGAAAACGCGGTCGCTGCTGGACGGGCTGGAAGAGGGCGGCTTCGACGCGGCCTTTGGCGGTGCACGGCGCGATGAGGAAAAGAGCCGTGCCAAGGAGCGCGTGTACAGCTTTCGCGACACGGCCGGGCAGTGGGACCCGAAGAACCAGCGGCCGGAGCTTTGGAGCCTGTACAACTCGCGCCTGCGCAAGGGCGAGTCGATCCGGGTGTTTCCGCTGTCGAACTGGACCGAGCTGGATATCTGGCTGTACCTGTATGCGGAGCAGATCCCGATTGTGCCGCTGTACTTCGCGAACGATCGCCAGGTCGTTGAACGCGGCAACACGCTGCAGATGGTCCATCCGATGATCAAGCTGCTGCCCCATGAGCAGCCGAAGAGCATGCGGGTGCGGATGCGGTCGCTCGGCTGCCTGCCGTGTACGGGTGCGATCCGATCAGAGGCGGACACGCTGCCAAGGATTATTGAGGAACTGATTACGTTCCGGCGTTCGGAACGTGAGAACCGCGCGATTGATCATGACGAAGAGGGCTCCATGGAGATGAAGAAGCGCGAGGGGTACTTCTGATGGACCTGACGGAGCTTCATCTGACCCCGGATACGAACGAGGCCGCGCGCGAGGTGCGCTTCCGCACGTTTCTGGATGCCCACCTTGACCAGGAGCTGCTGCGGTTCACGACGGCGGGCTCCGTGGATGACGGCAAGAGCACGCTGATCGGCCGCCTGCTGCATGACACCAAGAGCGTCTACGAGGATCAGCTGGCGAGCATCCGTGCGAGCCGCGTGAATCGCTCTGGGAATGGAACGGTAGACCTCTCGCTGCTGACGGATGGCCTGCGTGCGGAGCGCGAGCAGGGCATCACCATCGATGTGGCGTATCGATACTTTTCGACATCGAAGCGCAAGTTCATCATCGCGGATACGCCGGGGCATGAGCAGTACACGCGCAACATGGCGACGGGTGCTTCGACTGCCGACGTGGCGGTGGTGCTGATCGATGCCAATGCGTTTGTGAAGCTGGGGCGTCTGCTGCCGCAGTCCCGACGGCACACGTATATCGCCAGCCTGCTGCGGATTCCACACATCGTTGCGGCGGTGAACAAGATGGACCTTGTCGGCTACAGCGCCGAGGTCTTCGAGACAATCCGGCGCGAGTTTCTGGAACTTGCGGAGCGGCTGAATCTGCGCTCGGTGGAGATGATTCCGGTGAGTGCGCTGGCCGGCGACAATGTGGTCGATGCGAGCACCAACATGCCCTGGTACAGCGGGCCCACGCTGCTGGACTACCTGGAGACGGTGCCCCTGCAGGGAACCGAGGACAGCGCCGGGCCGTTGCGTTTTCCGGTGCAGCTGGTGGTGCGGCCGGACGCGAACTTCCGCGGCTTTGCCGGCCGTGTAGAGCGGGGCGAGCTTCGGCCTGGGCTCCATGTGCGCGCGCTGCCGAGTGGGCGCACGACACGTGTGCGGTCGCTGGTGACCTATGACGGCGAGTTAAAGCGTGCACACAGCCCGCAGAGCCTCACGGTGGAGCTGGAAGACGAGATCGACCTGAGCCGCGGCGAGATGCTGGTAGCTGAAGGGCAGGCAGCGCCGCTGATCAGCACACGGGTGCGGGCGATGGCCGTGTGGATGCACGAGACGCCTCTGGCGGTTGGCGCGACCTACCTGCTGAAGCACACCACGCGCACGGTACGGGCGACGGTGCGTGGGCTGGGCTACCGGGTGGATGTGAACTCGACCGAACACCTCCATGCCGATGAGCTCGGCATGAACGACATCGGCGAGGTAGAGCTGGAAACCAACCTACCGCTGTTCTTTGATCCTTATGCGGAGAACCGGTCGATGGGTGCGTTCATCCTGATCGATCCTCTCAGCAATGCGACGCTGGGTGCGGGCATGCTGATTGGGCCGGTGGCCGAGGAGCGCGTCGCGGAACGGCCTGAGCAGTCCATGGCATTCGTATGGCTGCCGGGGGATACGGCTGGTCTGGAAAGGCTGGCGGGGACGCTGCATGCCCAGGGGCGCAGGGCGGTGAATGTCGACGATGCGTTGATTCCCGATGCCTCGCTGCCGGGGGCGGTACGCGCCCTGCAACTGGCGGACGTGGTTGCGCTTTCGGCAAGGCAGGACCTTCGGCCGGAAGTCCTGGACGCGCTGCGGAGTATTGCCGGTGAAGGCTTCGTGAGCAGGACAGCAGCGGTTAGGGAGCCGGGGGAGGAGCAATGAATACCTCGGAAGACTTCCTGACGGAGTTGCACCTGGAGACGGCTTCGTTTGCTCCGACTCTCCTTGATCCTGAGGCGTTCTCTGCAGAGAGTTTGGTAGAAGCCGTCATCGCGGCGTCCCGCGGACGCGATGTGTGCCTCACCAGCAGCTTTCAGACAGAGGATATGGTGGTGCTTCACCTGCTGCGCAAACACCTGCCCGATGTGCCGGTGATCTTCCTTGAGACCGGGTATCACTTCCCGGCGCTGGTGGCGTATCGCGATCGGCTCGCTCAGGAATGGGGCCTGAATTTGATCAATGCGCTGCCAGTTACCACGTTGGAAGAGCATGAGGCGATGCATGGCCTGCTGCACATTGTGCAGCCGACGAGTTGCTGCCAGATTCGCAAGGTTGAGCCGCTGATGCGGTCGCTTGAACCGTATCGCTGGTGGTTTACCGGGTTACGGCGGGAGCAGTCCCCCACGCGCGCGAACCTGCGCAAGGTGGAGGACCACAAGCTGCCGACAGGCAAGATGCTGAAAAAGGTCAGTGTGCTGGCGGACTGGGATTGGGCGCGGGTGGAGGAGTATGCGCGCGAGCACGGTATCCCGCGGCTCTCGCTGTATGACCAGGGATACACGTCGATTGGCTGCGAGCCTTGCACGGCGGTTCCGGAGGCCGGTGCGGACCCGCGAAGCGGACGCTGGGGCGGCAAGAAGCAGGAGTGCGGCATCCATACTTTCAGCGAGAAGGCATAGACGTTGATCGAGCGGCGCAGAATCGTGGAGATGTGGCGGAGCGGCCAGGCGGTTGCGTTGGCGACGCTGATTCGCGTGGAAGGATCGAGCTATCGCGCGACGGGCGCACGGTTGCTGATTGGCCGTGATGGCTCATATGTGGGGTCGGTCTCCGGCGGATGCCTTGAAGCGGAGATTGTTCGCAAAGCGGAGTGGTACGTGCGCGATGGTGCCCGTGTAGAGCAGTACTCGACGCTGTTTGATGACACGGCGGAGATCCCGTATGGACTTGGCTGTGGGGGCACCGTGGACGTCCTTATTGAGCCGACCACCACGCCTGAGTTCGACGCCTTGATGACGGCGCTTGCCGATTCGCTGCAGGGACAGGCTCGTCGCGTGACCACGTGGATTCCTGCGGGTGGTCGGCGCTTGCGGCGAGAGATCGATGCGCTGGATGGGAGAGGCTTGTTTCGCAGTGAGGGCCTGCAGTTGACCTCCGCAGAGTCGGGCTTCTCGGAAGGGATCGATCCGCCACAACGGCTGTTTGTCTTTGGTGCAGGCGATGATGCGCAGCCGCTGGTGCGGATGGCGGCGTTGCTGGGCTGGACGGTCGAGGTGGTTGATGGGCGGCCGCAGTGGGCTCGCTCCGGCCGGTTCCCCGAGGCGGAGCGCGTCGTTGCAGCGCATGATCTCCGTGACCTGCGCATCACGCCGGAAGACGCGGTGGTGCTGATGACGCACAGCTATGAGCAGGACCGCTCGTGGCTGGAGCAGGTGCTGCCCCTGGCGCCGCGCTACCTGGGCCTGCTCGGCTCGCGGCACCGCAGTGCGTTGCTGGTGGCCGAGGCCGCGAAGACGCTGGACTGGCCCCTGGAGCGAGCCTGTGACCGCCTGTTTTCGCCTGTCGGACTGGACCTTGGGGGTGATGGTGCCGAGGCGATCGCCCTGAGTGCGATTGCGGAGATCCAGGCCTGCGTGCAGGGTAAGATCGGCCACTCCCGGCGACTGACGCCGGACGTGATCTCGGAACAGATTGCCCGCGGGGGCGCATCGCGCTACCTGCAGGCGCAGTGCGCGCTGTGAGCGTTGCCGCGGTGGTGCTGGCGGCTGGCTTTTCACGACGGCTTGGACGACCGAAGCAGGATGTTTCCTTCGGGGGAGAGATGTTGCTGGAGCGGGCTGTTCGTACGGCGTCTGCTGCTGGGCTATCTCCGGTGATTGCTGTCGTGCGTGAGGCACGTTGTGCCGGTGTGCTGGAGCCAGGTGGCGCTCATGTGGTGCTCAATGACGAGGCGGGTGAGGGCATGGCCAGCTCTGTGCGAAGAGGCCTCGCTGCGCTGGGTCAAGCTGACGTGCGTGGCGTCATCATCATGACGTGTGACCAGCCGCTGCTTCGCGTTGAGCACCTGCGGACGCTCTGCGCGGAGCCTGCACGTGTCACGGGATCGGCGTATGCGGGGCGTGTTGGCGTGCCGGCGTTCTTTCCGGCGGCGACTTTCCCTGCGTTGATGGCGCTGCAAGGAGACCAGGGCGCCCGTGAGCTGCTGCGTGGGGCGGAGGCGATTGCTGACGAAGATCTTGCGCTGGATATTGACACTGAGGATGATCTCCGCCGAGCGGAGAGTCGCTTTGCACTGGGCTAGAGCTACAGCTATGAGCGTCGCTTAAAGCGCCGGGCAAACTACAAGTCTTTCCACTGCGCTGCGCTTCGGTCGAGATGACGTAAAAGGGCGCTACATGGCCAGCGCGCGGATGAACTCTTCCACCAAATTGGCGGCGACGGCTGTGCGATAGCGTGCATTGGAGCGGATGTCGTCGATGGGACGAGCTTCAGAGGCGAGTGCGGCGCGCGCCTGGCGTACCGTTGATTCAATCGCGTCTGGCTCGATCGACGCGCCTGCCAGGACGGCTTCTGTGGCGAGGAGTCGCAAGGGCCGATCGGCAAGGGAGGCCGCACCGAGTCGGATGTCCGCGATGCGCTTTCCGTCCAGCTGTGCGATGCCTGCGACGGCTGTTTTTGAGATGGCCTGCGCGTTACGCGTGCCTACCTTGCGGATGTAGTCCCGCCAGCCCCCAAAACTGCGCTTGACGAGGATGGAGTGAAGCAGCTCATCTGCGCGCAGTGCCGTCTTCTTGTAACCGAGATGGAAGTCGCGGTAGGGAAGCACACGCGTGCCTTGTGCGCTGATGAGTTTCACGTCGGCGTCATAGGCCAGCAGGGCAGGCGGTGTGTCCGCCGCAGGCGAGGCGTTGCAGAGATTGCCGCCGATGGTGCCACGGTTCTGATTGGCGATGGAGCCGGTCCACGAGGCGGCGCGCTCCAGCAACGGAAGATCGCTGGTGATGGCCGTGTTGCGGCGTATGTCGGTGTAGGTGGTGCCCGCGCCGATCTCGATCGCCTCCGGCGCGACGTGTATGAAGCGGAGCTCCGATAAGTGCTGGATGGAGACGAAGGAAGTTGCTTGCAGGCGCCCTGTGTTGAAGGCGACCATCAGCTCCGTGCCGCCGGCCATGGGGGTGTAGCGGCCGGGCTGCTCGGCCATGGTTTGCAGCAGCGAGGCAAGCGATGCTGCCGGAATCAACTGGTAGTCTGCCTCGTCGGAGCGCATCAGCGGCGCCCTGCACTGTCATCGTTGGTGGGTGCCATCCGTGCGCTGGCTTCCCCCACGGCCTCGAAGATGCGCATGTACCCGGTGCAGCGACACAGATTGCCGGCGAGCCCTTCGCGTATCTGCTCCAGGTTCGGCGTGGGGCAGCGATCGAGAAGATGTTTGGTGGCAAGCACCATGCCCGGGGTACAGATGCCGCACTGCGCTCCACCACGTTCGAGGAAGCATTGCTGAATTGGATCGAGATGCGCTTCAGAGCCGAGACCCTCGATCGTGCAGATGCGTGCGCCGTGGGCCTGGAGAGCGGGCACCAGGCATGAGTTCACAAGATCCCCGTTGACGAGCACAGCGCATGCACCGCACTCGCCCTCGCCGCAGCCCTCTTTTGTGCCGGTGAGCGCAAGGTCATGGCGCAGCACATCGAGTAGCCGCTTCATGGGCGGTACATCGACGGTGACGTCTCTGCCGTTGACGGTGAATCGTACGGCGCTCATGCGAGCACCTCGGTGCGCGTGTCGCGGTCGACGTCAGGGACGAGGTCCTCTGTGCCCCCACGGGTCGGGTAGGTGAAGGCGGTGAAACGCTCGAAAATGTCCTCCGGTAGGAGCGGGATGTTGGAGAAGGAGACGCCCGTTGCGTTCTCGATGGCATTAAGGATGGCAGGCGCGGGACCATCCATGGGCAGCTCGCCGATGCCCTTGGCGCCACCCGGACCGTGCACGCTGGGGATCTCGGCGAAGTGCACGTGGATCATCGGCAGATCGGCGCTCGTGGGCATGATGTAGTTGGTCATCTGGTTGTTCATCATGCGGCCATCTTTGTACTCGCAACGCTCGTAGAGCGCGTACCCGATCCCCTGGGCGACGCCGCCTTCGATCTGACCCTTGGCGAGCACCGGATGCATAACCTTGCCGACCTCCTGCAAGGCATCGAAGCGGGTGACCGTGGCGCTGAAAGTGGTGAGGTCGACGGCGACCTCGGCCACGTACACGGCCCAGCCGTAGTCGGGGTATGCGTCGCCGCGATAGAGGTCGTCATCCCAGTGAACAGGCTTTACTGGTTCATAGCGAACACTGCTGCTCAACGCACCGTGCTCGTCGATGTAGTGTGCGGCAGCGTCTTGAAAGTCGGCAAGGGTATAGGTCGAGCCGAGGTCGGCGAAGCCGCGCAGGGTCGCGAGCAGCTTATGTGAGGCGCGCTCTACAAGCTTGCCGACGATCATCGCGGTGCGGCTTGCAACGGTTGGTCCTGAATTTGGAACGCGCTGGGTATCTGGCAGATCGATCGTGATCTCCTCGTACGGCAGGCACAGAGCATCTGCGGCTACCTGGCAGAGGATCGTGTTCGTGCCCTGTCCGAATTCTGTGGAAGAGATGAGAAGGCGCGGCTGCAAGGTCACTGCATCGATCTCGATGCGGACCTCGGAGTTGAGACGTCGCTCGCCCGATCCGGTGAAGCCGGCACCGTGCATGAAGCAGGCAAAACCAACACCGCGCTTGATGGGGCTGTCGCGGTTCTCTTCCCTAAAGCGGGCGAGCTTCTCGTGATAGCCGTGTTGCTCCAGCGCCTCCGTCAACAGCTCCTGCATGGGCACGTGCGAGGTGAGAGGTTGACCGGTGGCCGTGCAGTCGCCCGTGGCCAGGAAGTTGCGTCGGCGCAGCTCTTCAGGCGACAGACCCACGACGCGGGCAATCTTATCCATGTGACGTTCCAGCGCGAAGAGCGACTGGGGCGCGCCGAAGCCGCGAAAGGCACCATGCGGCGGCACATTGGTCGCCATGGCCTTGGAGCGCACCCGGAGATGCGGCCACTTGTAGGGTCCGGGCGCATGGATCGTTCCGCGCGACAGAACGACGGGTGACAGCGTGGAGTAAGCTCCGCCATCAATGGCAAACTCGATCGTTCCGCCCAGCAGCTTGCCGTCTTTGCGGACCGCCGTACGATGTCGTGTGCGGGATGGGTGCCGCTTGGTGGTGGCCACCATGTCTTCCGCACGGTCGTACACCAGCTTTACGGGATGGCCGCTCTTCATGGCCAGCAACGCAGCATGCGAACCGATGACGGAAGGAAAGTCCTCCTTGCCGCCAAAGGCGCCGCCGGTCTCGGTCTGCATCACGCGGCACTGCTCCGCGGGTAAGTCAAAAACCAGCGACAGCGCGTGCACCAGATAGAAGGGGCACTGCATGGAGCCGCGCACACAGACGCTCTCGACCGTGCCATCCACGTTGCGGAAGCACTCGGCGATGACGCCGTTTGGCTCGATGTACAGCTGCTCCTGTGCGCCTGTCGTGTACTCGCCTTCCACGATGAAGTCAGCCTGCTCGAACGCGCGAGCCAGCCCGTGTTCCGTGTTCTCGGCTTCCGCGGTGTACATCGTGTAGGTCTTGAAGCAGTTGTCGGATCCGCCCCAATCGGCACCGTTCCAGATCACGCGGCTGAGGTCGTTCTGCGCGACGGCGGCTTCGCTGTCCTCTATGGTGAACACACCGGGCAGCTGATCGTACGTGATGGTAATTCCGGCTACGGCCTTCAGGAGCGCCGTCCTGTCCGGGTGTGCGAGTAAGAGGATTGGCTCTTCCGGATGATTGACCGATGCCTCGGCAAGGCAGGGATGATCCTGGATCAGGTGAACAATCGTGTTCTTCCCCGGGATGTCGCAAGCGCGCACGATGGCGTACTCGGTCCAGGGCACGTCCGGAGAAAAGTGAACGCTCCGGATGGTACCGCGCGCTACGGACGAGCGCACCGTAGCGCCGTGCCACATGCCGGGCAGCACCAGGTCGTCGACATACTGGGCAGCACCCAGAACCTTCGCCCGACCCTCCTTGCGGAGCGGCGAGGTGCCCAGGACCGGTGCTGTCAGATCAGCCATCGTGGGTGCGCCTTTTTGCGTGCGGTGTTTCGGAAGAGCATAGCCGAAACACCCTCGCACGTCACTCACCCACCCTGCGGCGATCAATACAGGGCGGAAGCGAAGGCCTAGAAGTGGCGAAGCTTCTGTCTGGAGGGTTCGTCTACCGCGGGCCGAACCGCCTCAGGCGGCGGGACCACCAGAGGACGCTCGATGCGTTCGATGGATCGGGTGACAAGGTCGCGCGATCCGAGCCCAACAGCCAGCGAAAGAGCAAACACAATTCCACCAAACAGGATCCCGAAGGCAAGCTCGACGATGGTGCCGCCGATGCCGAGATGGTCGATCGCCATGGCTGCCGTGAGAACCAGAACCAGCCACTTCACACCCAGCGAAAGCACGCGCGCGTACTGGAGTTGCGCATTCACAGCGCTGATCAGCACGGAACGGGACAGGAAGCGGGCGATCAGACCACCGACGAAGAGCAGCAGGATGGCCCCGACCAGATGAGTGAGATAGGGCAGGACAAACATCTCAACCTGCGAATTTGCCTGGTATGCCGCGTCAAAGCCGGTGATTCCGACAGCGATCCCGACGAGGATAAAGATCCAGAGGACGGTTCGCGCTGCCAGGGCGCTGGGCGAATGCGTAGGGGACCAGTCGCCGAGAGTGGTCACTGCACCAGGCATCCGCCATGCGGACACGCGCTCATCAAAACGCAGGCGTACCAATACCGCCCGGCAAAGAGCTGCCAGACCCCAACCCAGCAGGGTGAGGACGATGATGGCCAACAGGAAGACTAGGAGTCCGGGCAGGAAAGCCACAAGGACGGCGATCACGCGGTGTGTGGACTGGCGAAGAGCAGACTCGATCTGGGGTCCCATACAATTCCTTTCTGCGAGGGGCGCGAGGCGTAGCGGGCCGAAGGGGCCGCAGAGACTAGGGGTTGAAGCGGTCCGGCCAGCGCCAGCGGGAGACCAGATAGGGCTTTTCAAGTTCAAAAGCCGAAGCGGTACTTTCCAGCTGAGAGGTTCCGCCACTGCCGCCCGTTTCGCGTAGCAGGCTGGCAACCCATGCTAGATAGAGCGGCGTCATTGCGCCGAGCAGATGCCCTCGGTTGAGTGTGCGCAGGTGAAACGCCAGGGCAAAGTCGTAGACGACACGAGCCCAGAGACTGGCCGGGAAGAAGAAGTTTTCCGCAGGGGTCAACGAGAGTTTCTTTAATGCCAGCAATGTCTGCGGCGGAAGCACCAGAGCCCAGATCTCGCGAAGGTTGAAGAAAGCCAGACGAAAGTTCTCCACGAGTGACCGGAGCTCCTCGATATCCATGCTGCCGGGAACCTGTGCCGTGGGGGGCACGGGCCGGCCGGCCGGCAAGGTGCGGGCGCGCTGCCAGTACGTGGCTTTTCCTTCTATATCGGCAAACAGAGAGGACGTGACCGCCGGAAACAGCACGCTCAGGTCTGCTTCCTGAGGACGCGGAAGGGACCGGTCCACATCGTCGATCTGCCGTACGCTGAAGCCGGAGATGGAAGCCTCCGCCACGGGCCATACCAGGCCTTCGTCGGAGGAGGTGCCCGAACGCGAGGCGACCATGGCGAGCCGGTTCAGCATGCGCGTTGAGAGTGCCGCGTCCAGGGGCAGGGGAAACCGCACGTCCACACCAAACAGCGCACGTGTCAGGGGGTAGAGCAGGGCAGAGTTCACAAGACCCTCTTGCGGGCCTACACGGTACTTGGGTACGACCAGATCGATCCCACCGGCCAGGGTCTGGCGCAGATCGGCGACAGCATGGGGATCAATCGTGGCGGAGTCGGTCCCGAGGAGCAGGACGCCTGCGGTTCCGCGGCTCTCTACCAAGCGTGCCGCTGCAATGTAATCGGCAGCACTCAGAACCCACTCGCTCTCCGTGCGGTGCACAGGGTAGGGCACGAGATGCACAGCGCCGTCCCCCACCTGTTGTTCCTCGGCCTGATCCGGGGAGGCGATCAAAAGGGGTTCGGACGGAAAGATCAGCTGCAGACGCTCGATCATTGCACGGAGGGCGTCGGACGGCATGGAGGGAAGGCAGATGGCCAGCGGGGCACCCCGAGTGCCCACACCTGCGTCGGGGTGGGCGCTCTCTGGTGCACTTTGTGGATCGGCCGTAGGAAGAGTCGACATCAGTTCGCTCCCGTGTCTTTCGCCTTATCTGCGGATTGCAGCAACAACAACAGGCCTGTAAGCGGAATGGAAAGCCAGGCGGGCCGATTGTTCAATTCATACATGAGTTCGTAAAAGGCCTTTTCCAGCAGCAAGGAAGAAAGAAGCGCTCTTCCTTCCACATGCTGAGGCATGAGCTCTGCTTTGGCCTTCACCGCTTCAGCATAGCCTTCGAGGAAGGCCGCGGAGCTCGCGTTTTCCCACAGCGTTGCCCAGGGGCGCAGCGTGTCCAACGTGTCGGGGCGCCGCTGGGTCGCGCGCTGCAGTGCGGACTGGGCCGCATAGCTGAAGCTACGCAACATACCTGCAACATCGCGGAGGGGCGACTGTTTCTGGCGGCGCTCCTCCAGTGTGCGTGCGGGCTCTCCCTCGAAGTCGACCAGGAGGAAGTCGGACCGCGAGCGCAGCGTCTGCCCCAGGTGGTAGTCCCCGTGAATGCGGATGCGCTGTCCGAAGCGTGCCGGATCGCCATCGAGTCCCTCGAGCAGACGGTCCAGCGACGAACGGGCCTGCAGGAGCTTTGAAGCGTCCTCGCGAAGCTCGGCGGGCACGCGCTCCATCCCCGAAGCAAGGGTTTCCAGCGCAGCCTCGGCCTGGGCGACGATCCGCTCATGCTCGCCTGCAAGCTCATGCATGGTGAATCGCTCGGCTGAAAACGCCTGATTGTCGGTCGGGGTGGCGAGAGCCACGTGAAGCTCGCCCGTGCGGCGGCCCAGTAGCTGCGCCGCTTCGAGGTAGATGCCGGCGTGCTCCCGAGCCTCCGCGGGGATTTCATTTGGTGCGCCAAGTTCCGCGGGCTTGCCGACCGAAGACGGCGGCGGGCAATTCGCGACGGACTCGAAGTACCGGCTCAGCTCCTCAAGCGTCCAACCCCACCCATCGCCCTCGTTGGGAGCGAATACCTGCAGGAAGGCAAGGGTGGTGCCGTCGTCCGTGCGGTGCAGATCCCCGAGGTAGGCCGGGATATTGCCGTAGTTTGCGACCTCGGTGAGGAAGCGCGTGATCTCTACGTCAGGATTTTCCCCGGCGCGCAGTCGGCGGAAGAGCTTCAGAATGGCCTGCTCGCCGAAGAGGATCGAGGTGTTGCTCTGCTCTGCGGAGCCGACGCTGGAGGGGAGGTCCAGCAACTCGCGCCCATCCAGTGTTTTCGACTTGGTTGCGGCGAAAGACGCTGCGGAGGTCCCGAGTTCCAGGGCGATCTCAGACCCTTTGACGATGAGCTGCAGCAGCGCCATCCGGAACTCCGCGCTGGCTGTGGCGTCAAACAGCGTGACCGGCCCATTCTCGCGGTTCAGTGTGGCGATGACCGCACCGGGAGACTTCTCGCGAAGCGTCTCCGCTTCACCATCCGTGGCCATCGCCAGCGGCAGCTGGTATAGGTCGGAGGTGCCGTCCTCGTAGAAGATGTTGACTGACGAGAGCGCGGCATTGGTGCCCGGGATCGGCGTGACGGAAGCCAGCTGGGTTGAGCGGATGGTGCGCGACTTGCCACCAAACCAGCGGCGCTGCGCGATGTACTGCGGCAGCACCTGCTCCAGCAATGCCCCGCTGCTTTCGTTCAAGAGGACGCCCAGGGTGCTGGCAGGCATGGAGGCCATCTGCCCTACGCGTTCAGAAAGTGCAACGGCGGGTTCTTCGACCACGGGTGCCTCCGGGATGGCAGCGCCTTCCTGCAACTCGAGCCAGAGAAAGCTGTAGGGGGCGAGCGTGAGAGCGTAGGGGGACTTCTCCACAACGGGGAAGGGCACGTAGCCAAGCATCTCTACTGGTTGCCGTCCGACATACTTGTTGAGATCCAGCTGCACAGGCTGGGCGAAGCGTGAAAGGTTCGCCACGCAGAGCACCGTCTCGCAGTGTCCATCCTCGAACTCATAGCTGCGAATGTAGGCGAGGATCTTGCGATTAGACGGGTGCAGGAACTGCAGGCTGCCGCGGCCAAAGACGCGGAACAGCTTGCGGAGCGCGATCATGTTGCGGCTCCAGTGCAGCAGGCTGGAGGGATCCGACTGCTGCGCCTCCACGTTGATCGCCTGGTAGCCCCAGATCGGGTCCATAATCACCGGGAAATAGAGCTTTGCGGGCACCGCTTTCGAGAAGCCCGCATTGCGATCGGAGTTCCACTGCATGGGCGTGCGTACGCCATTGCGGTCGCCGAGGTAGATGTTGTCACCCATCCCGATCTCGTCGCCGTAGTACATGATCGGCGTGCCGGGAAAGCTGAACAGCAGCGAGTTCAACAGCTCAATGCGGCGGCGATTGTTGTCCAGCAAAGGGGCCAGCCGGCGGCGAATACCGACATTGATACGCATGCGCGGATCGGCCGAGTAGGCCATGTACATGTAATCGCGCTCTTCGTCCGTCACCATCTCCAGTGTTAATTCGTCGTGGTTGCGGAGGAACAGGCCCCACTGGCAGTTTTCCGGGATATCCGGCGTCTGCGCCATGATGTCGGTGATGGGAAGACGGTCTTCCTGCCGTATCGCCATGTAGATGCGCGGCATCAGCGGGAAATGGAAGGCCATGTGGCACTCGTCGCCATCACCGAAGTAGGGCCGCACGTCTTCCGGCCACATGTTGGCCTCGGCCAGGATCAATCGATTTTCATACTCCTGATCGATGATTCTGCGGACTTCCTTGATCTTGACGTGCGTCTCGGGCACGTTCTCGCAGCTGGTACCGTCGCGCTCCACAAGATAGGGAATGGCGTCGAGTCTCAGGCCATCGACTCCCATGTCCATCCAGAACCGCATCGCGTCGAGTACTTCATCCATCACGCGCGGGTTGTCGAAGTTCAGATCGGGTTGGTGCGAGAAGAAGCGGTGCCAGTAGTACTGGCCGGCCTCTTCATCCCACGTCCAGTTGGACTTCTCGGTGTCGGTGAAGATGATGCGGACGCCGTCGTAGAGCTTATCCGTGTCGCTCCAGACGTACATCTCGCGTTCAGGCGAGCCCTTGGGTGACTTACGTGCCGCTTGAAACCACGGATGCTGATCCGATGTGTGATTGATGACCAACTCAATCATGACCTGCATGCCGCGGGCATGGGTCGCGTCCATGAACTCTTTGAAGTCCGCGATCGTGCCGTAGCTCGGATTGACGTCCAGGTAGTCCGCGATGTCGTAGCCGTCGTCCTTCAGTGGTGAAGGAAAGAACGGCAGCAGCCAGATGCAGGTCACGCCCAGATCCTGCAGGTAGTCGAGCTTTGAGATCAGGCCCTGAAAGTCTCCAATGCCATCGCCGTTCGAGTCAGCAAATGCGCGCACATGGAGCTCATAAATGATGGCGTCCTTGTACCAGAGCGGGTCGGTGGCGCTTGAAACCTTCTTCACGCGTGCTTGAACCTTTCTTTACGGTGAACTAGACCGTCTGCGAAGCCAGATGAAACCGTCATCCCGCTCGGCCTACTATAGGTCGTGTTGGATGCAGCCTTACGCGGAAAGTGTGGTCGTTGTGACGGGCACCACCGGCGGCACCACCCGGAGAATATGTGCAGGCTGGCCAGGCTTCAGTGCGACATAGCACCATTCCTTCCAGTCATACCGGGCACCGGTGAGCAGATCTTCCACCTCAAACGCGGCGTCCCACGGTACACCCAGATGACTCAGCCCAAGGCGAATCCAGGCAGTCTGCTCAGCCTCTGTGTCCAGGCTTACGACCGTGAGGACGACGTTGGTGCCGTCCTCGCTTGACTTTGAGTAGCACATGATCTGGTCGTTCTCGGTTTGGTGGAAGTGCAATCGCTCGTTCCTCTGCAAAGCTACGTTCTCATGCCTGATCCTGTTCAGTTGCGTGAGCAGGGGCGCGATCGAGATCGGATCGGTACGGTCCCAGTTGCGGATCTGGTACTTTTCGCTGTCCAGATACTCCTCCGAACCCTTTTTACCCGCGGCAGGCTTGGCGGCGCGGCCCTCACAGAGTTCGTAGGCCGGCCCGTAAATGCCCCAATTGGCGCTCAGGGTTGCGGCCAGGATTGCCCGCTGCATAAAGATCGAACGACGGGCCGCCGGATCCGCGACCTGGAACTGCTCGTGGAGGATGTCAGGCGTATTGGGCCACACGTTAGGCCGGAAGAAGTCCGAGATGGGCGGATTGGAAATTTCCGTGAAGTACTCCTCGAGATCTTTCTTGGTGTTGCGCCAGGTGAAGTAGGTGTATCCCTGGGTGTAGCCGCCCTTGGCCAGTGAGTACATGACGTGGGGGCGTGTGAAAGCTTCGGCTAAAAACAGCGCCTCCGGCGTGTCCTTGAGCACTTCGGCAATGCACCATTCCCAGAAGGGAAGGGCCTTGGTGTGCGGGTTGTCTACGCGGAACACGCGTACGCCGCGGTCCACCCAGAATTTGAAAACACCGTAGAGCGCGTCCCAGAGCGCCCGCCAATCGCCTGATTCGAAGTTGATTGGATAGATGTCCTGGTATTTCTTGGGCGGGTTTTCCGCGTACTGGATCGTCCCGTCCGGCCGGCTCTTGAACCAGTCGGGGTGCTCCGTCACCCAGGGGTGATCGGGTGCGCACTGAAAGGCAATGTCCAGCGCGATGTCGATGCCATAGCCCTCCGCTGCTTCGACCAGGGCGTCAAAGTCGGCGAAGGTTCCCAGGTCGGGGTGCAATGCTGTGTGGCCGCCCTCGGCCGCGCCGATCGCCCAAGGGCTGCCGACGTCGCCCGGCTCGGCTTTGACGTTGTTGTTTTTGCCCTTGCGAAACTGGACCCCGATGGGGTGAATGGGCGGCATATAGAGCACGTCAAAGCCCATTGCGGCGATCTCCGGTATTTGCGGGATCACATCGCGCAGTGTTCCATGTACCTCCTCGGAGGCGCCCAGGGAGCGCGGAAACAGCTCATACCAGGCTGAGAACCGCGCCCGCTCCCGGTCGACCCACACGGGCACTTCGGTGGAGTAGCGGGTCGCATAGCTGAGGTCGGGGTAGCGGGCCACGAGCTCGATCAGGCCCGGTGTCAGGGGATCGTCGTAGCGCGGGAGGCCCTTGGCCGCCAATGCCCGAAGGTCAGCGGCGGCCGCCTGCAGCTTTGCGGCATCACCGCCCTTGGCCCGACTCCCCGCCTCGTCGATCAGGCGAGCACCGATCTCGAGCTGCAGTGGAATGTCCTGCGGTTCCACCTGCTGGGTCGGCTGCTTCGGGTCAGGCTGTGCCGCAAGGCGCTTGCCCAGATCGCTGATCCAGGTGTCGAAGTGATCGACCCAGCCCTCGATCGTGAAATGCCAGGTCCCGAGCCGGTCGACCTGGAACTGCGCTGTCCAAAGATCATTGGGGAGCGCCGAAAAGGCTACACCCGTGAACTGCTTTTCCGAGCTGTGCCGATAGAGCAGTCGCGCGGCCACATGGTCGTGCCCATCGGAAAAGATGGCTGCCGTGACCGTGACCTGGTCGCCGATGACCCGTTTCGCAGGATACCGGCCCCCGTTGACCTCCGGCTGCACCTCTTCAATGACGACCCGCTTGCGTCCTTCGCTCGGTTTCATGCTGGTGAAATCCTTTCCTGATGAACTTTGGTGGCCGAGAGAGACACGGCGCAGCGTCGGGGCAAACCCGGCATCTGAATCTCTAACAAGCTCGTGGAACTGCGTAGCCGATGCACAAGAGAGGGTGATGCTCTCTGCGTTGGGCTGGTTGTCGGATTCGCGGAGGAACATGCGTCGCAAGGAGGCGCACCGTTTGCCTGAGACCTCTGAACCCTCAAACGAGGCGCCTCTCCATGGGGCCCGCATAGAAGAGTACGCGCTGATCGGAGATCTCGAATCCGCCGCCCTGGTGAGCCGCGACGGATCCATCGACTGGCTTTGCTGGCCCACCTTCTCTTCGCCGGCCTGTTTTGCCAGCCTGCTCGGCACGGCAGGGAATGGGTACTGGCGCATCAAGCCCAGCGGGGACGTCCGTTCCTGCAGGCGTGATTACCGGGAAGGCACGATGATCCTGGAGACCGGCTTTGAGAGCGACGCGGGTGAGGTGCTCCTGACTGATTTCATGCCCATTCGGGGTAAGCATTCGAACCTGATTCGAATGGTCCGCGGTGTGCGCGGAAAGGTCGACCTGCGTATGGAGTTCGTTCTGCGCTTCGATTACGGGTTGACGATTCCCTGGGTCACGCGGGAGGACCATGAACTGCGCGCCGTCGCTGGGCCCAATCTGGTGGTGCTCCGCAGCCAGTGTCTGACAGGTGAACAACCCCGCCTGCAGGGCGAGGACCTGACGACAGTCGCGGAGTTCACGCTGGAAGCAGGCCAGGAAATCTGCTTCATTCTTACGTACGGGGCCTCCAACGAGGATGTGCCCGGGCCGGCTGACGTCGGAGCCGCGCTCAGGGACACAGAGGCTTTCTGGAAGGACTGGTCGGGCAAATCGGCGTACAAAGGGCCCTACGGAGAGGCCGTGCTGCGCAGCCTCCTCACACTGAAAAGCCTGAGTTACCGGCCCACGGGCGGGCTGGTTGCCGCCCCCACTGCCGGCCTGCCGGAGTCCCTGGGCGGGGAACGCAACTGGGACTACCGTTATTGCTGGCTGCGCGATGCGGCATTCACGCTGCTTATCCTGATTCTGGCGGGATATACCGAAGAGGCAGTCAGCTGGCGAGTGTGGCTCCTCCGCGCCATCGCCGGAGCGCCGGACCAGTTACAGACGATGTACGGCATCAACGGCGAGCGCCGCCTGGTGGAATGGACGGCCGACTGGCTGCCCGGCTATGAGCACTCCAGTCCCGTGCGGATTGGCAATGCCGCCTCCGAACAGTTCCAGCTCGATGTTTTCGGCGAAGTCGCCGCTGCACTGGCCCGGACACCGGATGCCGAAGACGACCTGCGGGCGCCCTCGACCCAGCTGCAGTTCGCCCTCACCGATCACCTCTGCAAGATATGGGACCAGCCCGACGAGGGCATCTGGGAAACCCGGGACGGACGACAGCATTTTGTGCACAGCAAGGCAATGGCCTGGGTCGCGCTCGACCGTGCGATCAAGCAACACGAGCAATTTGACGGGAAGGCCGATGTTGATCGCTGGCGGACAAATCGCGACCTGCTCCACGCCGAGATCTGTGAGAAGGGCTTCAGTAAAGAACTGAACTCCTTCGTGCAAAGCTATGGGTCAGAAGCGCTGGATGCGTCCTGCCTGCGCATGGTGCTTGCCGGCTTCCTGCCGCCCGATGACCCACGCATGATCGGCACCGTAGACGCGATCCAGAAGCACCTGATGCGGAATGGCCTCGTGCGCCGATATGACACTGAAAAGACGAACGACGGGCTGCAAGGGGAAGAGGGCACCTTTCTGGCCTGCAGCTTCTGGCTGGTCATCTGCCTCCACCTGATCGGCCGCAAGGACGAAGCCCGTGAACTCTTCGAGCGTTTGCTGGCCCTGCGCAACGATGTCGGGCTCCTGAGTGAGGAGTACGACACGGAATCCAAACGGCTTGTGGGCAATTTCCCCCAGGCACTGTCCCATCTCGGGCTGGTTCACGCCGCATTTACGCTCTCCGATCAGTGGACCCCTGAGCCCTTCAACCCGTCGTAAGCGTCGGCCAATACAACCCGGGGCTTCGGGTTCCTGCTCTATCACCCCAGATGTGGGCAATTTGAGGCGGGCGCGCACTCGCGTCTGGCTTTGCGCCCTTGACCCCTCCGCATTCGTCGAACAGGAGCGATCACGATGGCGCGTATCCCAGGCTCAACCTACCGGTTGCAGCTGCATGAAGAGTTTGGTTTCGATATGGCTGCGGACATTGCGCCGTATCTGAAGAAGTTAGGCATCACGCACGTCTACAGCTCTCCGTACCTGCAAGCCGCTCCCCATAGCCGACACGGCTATGACGTTGTGGATCATCGCAGGGTGAACGAAGAGCTGGGTGGTACGCCCGCGCACGAGCGCTTCTGCAAGGTACTGGGCGATATCGGCCTTGGTCAGGTGCTCGATATTGTGCCCAACCACATGAGCCTGGGCAGGCAAAATCGCTACTGGTGGGATGTCCTCGAAAACGGCATCAACAGCCGATACGCGGGCTTCTTTGACATCGACTGGCAGCCCAATGAGGAACGCTTGCGCGACAAGGTCCTTGTTCCCATTTTGGGCGACCAGTACGGCCGCGTGCTGCGCTCTGGCGGTGTCAAGATCAAGCGCCAGGGATCAACCTTTACCGTTGAGGTTTCCGAGCAGTCCCTGCCGATCTCACCCACAACGTTGCCGCTAATCCTGTTCAAGGCGGCGGACCGCGTGGGCAGCGATACGCTTCGTTTTCTGTCGGCCAGCTTCGGCCGCCTGCCGTCCGCGGAGGAGTGGGATCGCTGGAAGCTGAACGCCCGGGATCGCGACAAGCGCGTCCTGTTCAGCCTGTTAAACCGCGTGTGCCTGGAAGAGGGGGCGACCTGCCGCGAGATCGACAATGTCGTAGAAGAGATGAACGCCAGCCCGGACGCGCTGGACGAACTGCTGCAGCAGCAGAGCTACCGCCTTTCCTACTGGAAGACCGCAGATCAGCAACTCGGATACCGACGCTTCTTCGACGTAAACACGTTGATTGGGGTGAGGATGGAGCGCGAATACGTCTTTGAAGAGACGCACGAACTCATACTGAAATGGGTCAAAGAAGGCGTCATCGACGGTCTTCGTGTGGATCACCCGGATGGTCTACGTGATCCGCTGCAATACTTCGAGCGTCTCCGCAAGGCCGCCCCGGATGCCTGGATCATCGGCGAGAAGATCCTGGAACCAGGCGAGTGGCTGCGCGAGAACTGGCCCATCGAGGGCACCAGCGGCTACGACTTCATGAACCAGGTGCTTGGTCTCTTTGTTCAGCCCGAGGGACTGATCAAGCTGGGCGAGCACTACTGCCACTTCACGGGTGACGAAACGACCTTCCCGGTCACAGCGCATGATAAAAAGCTCAACGTCACCCAGGAGGCTCTTGGTTCCGACGTGAACCGGCTGGCAAGCCTCTTTGTCGAGATCTGCGAGGACAATCGCGACTACCGCGATTTCACCCGCGCTGAGATTCGGCGCGCTATTCGTGAGTTTGCATCCTGCTTTTCCATTTATCGAACCTACGTTGTGCCCCAACGCAGAGAGATCACCGACGAGGACCGCAAAATCATCACGGCAGCTGCGGAGTGTGCCAAGAACAACCGCACCGACATTGATGGCCAACTCTTCGACTTCATGGGCGAAGTGCTCCTGGGCAACGTCCTTGGGGAGAAGGAAGCGGAGTTCCTCTATCGCTTCCAGCAGTTCACAAGCCCCGTCATGGCCAAAGGTGTGGAAGATACCGCCTTCTACTGCTACAACCGACTGACCGCTCTGAACGAAGTCGGCGGCAATCCAGCCTGCAGCGGCTTCACGCCTGAAGATTTTCACAACTACAACAGCACCATCCAGCGGACATTTCCTTACACAATGCTCACGCTGAGCACGCATGACACCAAGCGCGCTGACGATGTGCGTGCGCGGCTGTCGGTTCTGAGTGAGATCCCTGATCAGTTCGCTGCAAAGGCCGCGCATTGGCATGAGATCACGGCCGCTTACCGTGAGGACGCGGTCGATGCAGGTACGGAGTGGTTTCTCTTTCAGACGCTTGTGGGGGCTTGGCCCATCACCATCGAGCGCTTGAAGGACTACATGCAGAAGGCAATGCGTGAAGCCAAGGTCCGCACTACCTGGACCAGCAACAATGCCGAGTATGAGGATGCGCTGAATGCCTACCAGGAGAAGCTGCTCAAAGACGCAACCTTTACCGCTGACCTGGAAGAGTTCGTGGCAAGGATCACCTATGCGGGACGCGTAAATTCGCTAGCCCAGACTCTGCTGAAGCAAACTTCCCCGGGCGTGCCGGACCTGTACCAGGGCGGGGAGCTGTGGGATCTGTCGCTGGTTGACCCTGACAATCGTCGCCCCGTGGACTACACCCTTCGCTCGAAGCTTCTGGATGAGCTCGAGACACTCGACACCGCACAGATTATTGCACGCATGGAGGAAGGTCTACCGAAGTTGTGGCTCGTTCACAAGGCGCTCAATCTGCGCAAGGAGCATCCCGAGTGGTTCGGAAAGGATGCCGGTTACACCCCGATCGAAGTCACCGGCCCGGAGGCGGAGCGCCTCGTTGCCTTCCGGCGTGGTAAAGACCTCATTACGATCGTCCCACGCTGGATGCAGCAGGATGGTTTACCTGATGCTTCGCTCAAGCTGCCTGAGGGCAAGTGGACGAACGTCCTTACGACCGAACAGTATCCTGCTGGACAGCAGAACGCGCAGACGCTGTTGAAGAGTTTTCCCGTGGCGCTTCTGACCCGGTCCAAATAGCGCACTGCGAAAGCAGATGTGCCAACAATGCTTAGAGGTTGAGTAATGCACGAGTTCAAGGTATGGGCGCCGCGAGCGCACAGGGCGCGGCTACAGATCAACGGCGGTGAGCCGCAACCCATGCAGGTGTCCGATGACCACGGATGGTGGAAGCTTTGCGTTGAGGAAGCCGGTCCAGGGACCGACTATTCCTATTTCCTCGATGACGACGTCACGGCGTACCCTGACCCGCGCAGTGACTGGCAGCCGAAAGGCGTCCATGGAATCTCCCGCGTATACGATCAGGGCGGCTTTACCTGGAATGACAAGCACTGGCACACACCGCCACTTTCCAGCGGCATCATCTACGAGCTGCACATCGGCACGTTCAGCCCGGAAGGCACCTTTGACAGCGCGATCCCGTACCTCGATCACCTCGTCGACTTGGGTATCACTCACGTTGAGGTGATGCCGATTAATGAATTTGCAGGCGATCGAGGCTGGGGCTACGACGGTGTCTTCCTGTTTGCCGTGTTCGAGCCCTATGGCGGTCCTGACGGCTTCAAGCGTTTCGTCGATGCGTGCCATGCGAAGAACCTCGCGGTCATCCTTGACGTGGTCTACAACCACTTTGGCCCAGTAGGCAATTACACCAATCGCTTCGGCCCTTACCTCACCGACAAATATCACACCCCTTGGGGCGCCGCGGTGAACTTCAATGAGGGTGGTAGCGATGAGGTGCGTCGCTTCTTTATAGACAATGCCCTGATGTGGTTAAGGGACTACCACTGCGATGGTCTTCGTCTCGATGCGACGCATGAGTACATCGATCGCTCCGCAGTGCACTTCATGGAGCAGCTTGCCTCGGAGGTGCAGCGACTCGGCACACTGTTGGGGAAGAAATTCGTTCTTATTGCCGAAAGCGACCTGAACGACCCCAAGTTCGTCCGACCCATCGAGGCCCATGGTTACGGCATGGACGCGCAGTGGAGCGATGACTTCCACCACGCTCTCTTCACGCTGCTCTGGAGTGATCCAGGCCGCGGATACTACGACGACTTTGGCTCAATGGATGATCTCGTAAAGTCCATCCAAGGCGCGTTCGTCTACGACGGCAAATATTCCCGGTTTCGTCATCACACGCATGGCAGGCGCGTCGAAGGGCTCTCTGCACATCACTTCCTGGGCTACATTCAGAATCATGACCAGGTAGGAAATCGCGCTACCGGTGAGCGTCTGGAGCACCTCGTCGGCATGGAAGCGTCCAAGGTCGCGCTCGGCCTGGTCCTCACGGCACCCTTCATCCCCATGCTGTGGATGGGAGAGGAGTTCGCCTCCTCCAATCCGTTTCTATACTTCGCCGATCACGAAGAGGAAGAGATGCGCAAGCTGGTCTCAGAAGGCCGCAAGCGCGACTTTGCAGCATTCGGCTGGGATGAGTCGCAGATCCCCGATCCTGACGCAGTGGAGACATTCACAAGCTCCAAGCTGAACTGGAGCGAGGTGGACAAGGGGCAGCATGCGGAGATGCTGCAGTGGGTGAAGGACCTGATTCAACTCCGCCGCAGCAGCGTCGACCTGAACGATGGTGACTTCAGCCATTTGGAAGTGAACTGTACCGCGGACGGCAAGGGCTTCACCATGCGGCGTGGCTCCGTGCGGGTGCTGATGTATCTTGGCGAGGATTCGATGGAATCTCCGCTGCTGGAAGGTGAAAGCCTCCGGCTCTCATCTCACGTCGACGTGAAGGAGAACGGCGGTCAGGTCGTACTACCGA
Source organism: Verrucomicrobia bacterium Tous-C9LFEB (assembly GCA_964658105.1). Taxonomy (GTDB): domain Bacteria; phylum Acidobacteriota; class Terriglobia; order Terriglobales; family Acidobacteriaceae; genus Granulicella. Next base: position 35,336 of record CAZZXY010000021.1, read on the forward strand.
AGATGAGTCTGGCGATCCTTACGCGATGAGGAATCCTTTCGATAGCATTGGCGCAGGGAGCTAATGTGCCGATCAAAACCATCAGCAGCCGTGAGGTGTACCGCAACCCATGGACCCGTGTGCGCGAAGACATCATCGAACGCGCGAACGGCGCACGTGGGCTGTACGGTGTAGTTGAGAAAGACCCCGCGACGATCATCATTCCGCTGGAGCGGACAAGCCAAGGTGACTTCCTCTGGCTGGTGCGCCAGTATCGGTACACGGTGAGCGGAACGTATTTCGAGCTGCCGCAAGGTGGCTGGGAGCAAGCGGACGTTGATCCGGAAGAGATGGCTCGCGGGGAACTCAGCGAAGAGACAGGCCTTCGCGCAGACCGCATGACGCCCCTTGGCAAGCTCTGGATCGGGTATGGCGTCATGCATCAGCTTCACCATACCTACTTGGCAGAAGGTCTTACCCAGGGAGAGCACCATCGCGATCCAGAGGAGGACGACATGACAGTTCACCGCGTCTCCGTTTCGGATTTTGAGAGCATGCTTCTGGATGGCCGCATCATGGACAACTGTACCGCTGCAGCGTGGGGCCTTTACCGCGTCTGGCGTGACCGGCAACCCTGATCGGTCTGCGGAAGCAACGAATGCCCGCCTCTGGCTACTCGTGCGAAGCAACAACCCGGTACGCACCGAACTGCTCACCATGCGATCCGAAGCGATCCGCAGCTCCTTCCTCCGGCGTCAGCGCAAAGGTCTGCTTCCAGAGCCACTCTACGCCCGGCGTACTCGCCACCAGGGCCGCAAGTTCAGGATTCGCATACAGCAGATAGATCTCACGAGCGTGGTCCTCCGCCGCTTCCACCACGTGCGCCAGAAAACGCTTCATCACTGGCGCGGCAAACGGGTGATAGAGAAAGAACACCACGGGTCCTTCCGGGACAGGCGACAAGGTCGCGTCGCCTGTGATGGCCTCGGCGGGCACTGTTGTTTGTCGCCACGGAGCTGCGAATCTATTCAGGTTGCTCTGCGCGATGGAGGCGAGGGCAGGGGAAAGCTCAATCCCCAGTGCTCGCCGAAAGGGGAAGCGCAGCGCCAGCAGCAAGGCTCGTCCCTTGCCGCACCCCACGTCGACGAAGGTGAAGCGCGACCAGTCCAGGCGAAGACACTCAAGGGCCGCCGTGAAGGCCGAGGGAGAGATGCCGTAGTAGCCCGTCGCCCAGTAGGCAGCCTCTTCGCTGCTGGGTCTGTCCAGAGACTCTCCCCAGACCAGCCCGGCTGTGTCCACGCCGTACTGCACATCAAATGGATACGGCGCCGCGCTGCCGTTTTCCCGGCCTGGCACGGGTTTGCCCTGTGCGATCAGCTTGCCGCGATACCAGAGTTCCTCAGCGAAGCCACGCCAACCGCGGTTTGCAATCCAATGCCGCGCACGGCGCATGTAAGCGTGACGATCAGCCATCCTTACCTGAGATGCCGTGGAACAACGCCCGAGGCTGCTTCATCGAGCGCCCTAGTTCACCATCTTCGAGCGCCGCGTCATGTAGTCCTGCAGCAGGTAGTTGCCAAGCGTTTCGGGCGTGGTGAAGTAGGCCTTTCCGCGGCACATCGCGCTCATCTTCTGCACGAATTGCACCAGTTGGAAATCGTCGGCAAGCATGAATGTGTTGATCATCACGCCGGCCCGCTTGCAGCGCCCAACTTCTTCCAACGTCTCGGAAATCACCAGTGGATCAAGCCCGAAGGCGTTCTTGTAGATGCGTCCGTCTTCCATCGTCAGTGCCGAAGGCTTGCCGTCCGTGATCATCACAATCTGTTTCATGTCTTTGCCGGACGACCGCAGGATCCTTTGCGCGATCCGCAGACCTTCGCGCGTGTTGGTGTAATGCGGTCCCACTTTCACGCGGGGCAGCTGCGAGAGGGGGATCTCCTCCGCCGAGTCATGAAACAGCACGAGGTTGATCTGATCGCCCGGATACTGTGTCCGGATCAGGTGCGCCAGCGCCATGGCCACGCGCTTGGCCGGCGTAAACCGGTCTTCTCCATACAGGATCATCGAATGGGAACAATCGAGCAGCACCACCGTCGCGCACGAGCTCTGGTAGTCGGCCTGTTGCACGTGAAGGTCGCCATATTCCAGGTTGAGCGTCCCTGACCCATCCGGTGCACCTTCGCGCGCAAAGACCGAGTTCAGGGTCTGGCCGATGTCAAGGTTCAGCGAATCGCCGAACTCGTACTGCTTGGAAGACCCATTCGTCTCCACCCCGGCTGCCTCGTACAACGTGTCATGGCGGCCCAGTGAGCTCTTGCCCAGCGGCCCCAGCAGGTCGCGCAGAGCCTTGAACCCGAGAAAGTCCATGCCTTTGTCGGTCACCTCAAAGCGCGCTTCTTCAGACTGTCCGTCGCCCTGATTCCCTTGACCCTCGCCCGGCTCCTCGGCATTCAGGAACGCTTCGTCCTTCATGCGTTGAATGATCTTCTCTACAAGTTCCTGCTTGCCTTCTTCGGGCAGCTCCTCGTACTTTTCCTGCGCGTCCTCATCCAGCAGGTCACCCGCATCCAGCGCCTGTCGCACGGCCTCGCGCAGGTCCTCCATGGAGTTGTCGCCCGAATTCTGGAACTGGGAATAAGGGTCCTGGAAGCCCGAGTCCAGAAAGAAGTCGCTCAGGGCTTCCATCAAATCCTCGAGATCGAAGCTCGTGGAAAGGTCGCCCGTGAATTTTGTGTAGCGCGTGAGCTTCATGCGTCTCTGGCCCTCTATGTACAGATTAGACCGTTCCGGCCTGCGGAAGTCGCAGACCAGGAACGCTGATTCAGCCACATGGGGCGGAAAGACGCGGCTTTCCACGTGCCATAAACGACGAGGTAGCGCCTACGGACGCCGCGCTGCGAATACAGCGAAGGCCCCATCCTTGAACCAGCAATCAACATCCGCAAAACCCGCCTGGCGCAGCCAGAGGAGTTGCTCCTCCACAGATGCCCGGCGGTCCTCGCGTTGTCGATACAACGACTCCTCGATCTGCTGCTCAGAAGCCCCACCCGCCCGAACCGCCTCGAGCCAACGCTCCACGTACTCCGCTTCCAGTGCTCCCGTAGGGCCGGCCACCTGATCGGCGTTCACAAAGAGACCGCCCGGATGCAGCGCCTCACAGATTCGCGCAAAGAGCTCGCATTTTGCCGCATGGTCCAGATGGTGGATCGACAGTGCTGAAGCGACGACATCCTGCCCTGACGGCAGCGGCACAGCGGAGTAGTCGCCAACCTGAAGCCTCACGCGCCCATCTTCTCTCAACCGCTTGCGCGCCTGCGCCAGCATCGGCTCCGAGATGTCGATGAGGTGCAGTCGCGCCCCCGGCATGCGTTGCCGCAGGGCGGCAGAAAATAAGCCCGTCCCCGCGCCGAGTTCCAACACCTGTGTCGCTTCCGCAGGTAGCAACTCAACGGCCGCCGCGTAGAAGCGGTCGAACGGGGGGATCAGCTTGCGGCGGGCTGCATCGTAGGTTGCTGCCGTTGCGTCAAATACGCCCTGTACAGACACATAAGCCTCCGCCTGAAGCATAGCGGAGGCTTACGGTTGCCGCGAACGCTGACGATTTACTTCATCTCTCCCATCAGCGTCTGCACAGCCTTTTCTAACTGCACGTCCGCTCCGGTCTCAGTCTCGCCCAGTGGCCGCAACTGCTCCACATCCACCGGTCGCGGATGCATTTCCATATCCTGCCCGCGTGTGTCCTTGATGCGATCCCCAGGGACGCGCACAGCGGACCCATCGATCAGTCGCTGCGACCCGGTGAAGATGATCCACCCGGCCGTCGGTGCCCCGACAACCTTGCCCAGCCCCAGGGTGCGATAGCCCTCAGTGAAATCCTCACCGTCCGACAACGTCGATTCGTTCGTAACCAGCACCGTGGGCAGCCCCAGCGCGCGCTGTCCCAGGGCCTGCCGCATCGGCATCGCTGACCCGTCCCGTGGCGTGCCAATCAGGTAGTTCTTGCGGGTAAACACGTCGATCACGCGCCCATTCACGTAGCCGCCGTTGTTGTTGCGCACATCCACCACAACGCCCTTTTTGGATTGGTTCACCACGTCCAGGTCCACATAGAGTTGCGCCAGATCAGCATCACCCATCGCGGCAATATGCACATACCCCAGCTTGCCCCCGGAGATCTTGTCCACATACGCCCGCCGGCTCTCCACCCAGGCCCGATACAGCAATCCGGACTCCACCTGGAGCGTGACGGGCCGTACCACGGCGTCGTGCTTTTTCGCGGCATCGCCGCCCGGTGCCACGCTCAGCACCACGCGCCGGCCAGGGGCGTCCTCGAGCAACTGATCGAGGTTCGTGGCCGGCGTAATCGGCGTCCCATTCACGGCCAGAAGATGATCCCCGACATGCACTGAACCCTCCAGCGCCACGGGCCCTAGCGGCACAATCTCACGAATCACCAGCGCCCCGCCGTCTTCAAAGGCCGCTCGCTGAAAGCGCACACCCAACCGCCCCGTCCGCACTGCCGGCACACTCGGTTTGCTGATGCCGGAGTGGGACGCGTCCAACTCACCGATCAAAAGGTTGATATCGCGGCGCAGTTCGCCACCCGTCTTTGCACCTTCGATGTACGGCGTCCACTCGGTTTTCAACGCCGTCCAGTCACGCCCGTTGAAGTCACCCCGGAAGAAGCGATGGTCCAGCGTCGACCACGCTTCATCAAAAACCACGACCTTTTCCTGATCGAAGTCCACATCCATGCTCGCCGTGAGAGTCAGTGGCTTCACCACGCGGCTCTCCACCGATACGGAGCGAACCCCGGACCCTTCGCTCCCACCCGACGCCCCTGGACGTCCGCCGCTGCCCTCCATAAAGAACACCGTCTTCGAATCAGGCGAGAACGCAATGTCGCTCTTCGCGCCGTGTGTCGACGTTAGCTGCTTTGGTGAGGCCGGTTCCGCAGCCTGCTCGTCCAGCGAGTAGACGTAGATGTTCTGCTCGCCCGCTGTTTCAGCCAGGAATGCAAGCGTTTTGCCATCCGGGCTGATCACTGGATAACGCACGCCAAGATCGCCCAGCGGCAGCAACGTCAGCCGCTCGCGAATGCCCTCAAACACGATTTTTGTGGGCTCCACGGGTTTTTTGGCAGCCCCGGGCTTTCCAACCCCGGCATGCGCGCCCGCCTCGGGCACCACGGGCTCCTGCGCTCCGTCCAGGCTGGCGACATCGCCCGTAGGCGGCGTATGGTCTTCCGGTGTGCTCGGTCGCCCCGGCTCACTCGGCGTATCCGGAGCGCCCGGCGTGGTCTGCTTTCGAAACAGATCCCGAAACTGATCCTCGCGGAACAGCGGCACATGCGCTGTCAGGTCCACACGCGCCAGCTGCGGTGTCTCGGCACGCTGCGAGGTGTCGAACAGGATGTACTTGCCGTCCGGCGACCAGGCTATGTGACTCGCATTCTGCCCGTTCGCCAGAAAGGTAAGCTCGCGTCCAGCTGCCGAGCCATCGGCCGGTACAGCCCACAGATTTGTGAAGCCGTTCGTTCCTGTAGGTACGTACACCAGCCAATGCGAATCCGGCGACCACGCCAGCGCCGTATCGTCCAGGTCTCCCGTGACCACCACCTTGTCCGCCATCGTCGCCATCGTCACGACATGCAGCTCTTTGCGATTGCGCAGAAACGCAAGCAGCTTGCCATCGGGCGAGTAGGTTGGCGCAACGTCGAGGTCGGTCGACGGCCTGGCGCTGTGGGCAATGGGCCGCTCCGCATTCGTCACGAAGCTGTAGCCATAGAGTTGCGATCCGCCATCGCGCTCTGACCGGTACACGACTTCATTGGAGTCAGCATTCCACCGAGGCTCCGCCTCCTCCGCGCCCGTGTGCGTCAGCCGCTGCGCCTCGCCGCCATCCTTTGCTCCCGAAGCGAAGATCTCGCCATGCCCAGCTATCGCAATCTTCTTCCCGTCGGGCGAGAGCGCAAGATCTCTCCAGCCCGTCACGGCCGTATGCGTAACGCCGGGGCCTGAGGGGAGGCCGCGCAAAGTAACCTTCACCTCCTCAGCCTTTCCGCTATGCGCGTCCGCGCGCCAGATGCCGAAGTTGCGTTCGAACACGACGGTGCTGCCGTCATAGCTGATCGTCGGCCACAGCAGCCGACCGTCCTTGAAATGCGTAAGCTGCCTGGGCGCACCGCTCGTCGTCTCGGCCTCATACAGGTTCTCGTGCCCCGGTCCGCCGTCCGCGCTTGCGTCGCCCATGAATAGGAGAGATCTCCCATCCTTCGACCACATCGGCCATGCATGCTTGGCGTCGGCCGCCACCAGCTTGCGGTAGCCGCCCTCACCGGCCACCGGCTTCAGCCAGATCTCTGTCTCGTCGATATGGGCGTGTCCGTCGCGCCACCACTGCGTGCTGGAGATACCCTTCGCCACAAAGGCAACCTGCTTGCCGTCCGGCGAAGGCGCACTTTCAAATTCGTTCAGGTAACGCTCGTGCGAGACCTCCAAAGGCGTTCCGCCCGTCGCCCGCACACGCTGAATGTCGCCTTGCCCGGCAACATCGGTCGTCGAAGAGGTGAAATACAGCCACTCTCCGTCGCGTGACCAGCCATCCAGGTTCGAGGGCGAATCCGAGTAGGTGATCCTCTGTAGCTGGCCTGTAGCAAACGTCAGCACATAGATGTCTCCGCCGCCCGTCCGTGTCGACATAAAGGCGAGCTTTGTCCCATCCGGCGAGTACAACGGCCGCGACTCCTCTGCCGGATCCGAGATCAGCAGGTGCGCCTCGCCACCTGCAGCCGGTACGGTCCAGATGTCGCTTCCGGAGACAAAGGCAATCTCCCTGCCATCCGGAGAGATCGCCGGTTGCGATAGCGAAGGCCGCGGTGCTGGCAGATGTTGTGCCCACACCGGGTCGAGGGGCAGGAAAGGAAACGAGCACAACAGAGCGGCACAGGCCGCAGATCGAAGGCGCACAGATACCTCGGGGAACTCTGGATGTTTCCCTACCAGACGAGCTTGCCTATGCAGAAGACGCACACCGCAACCCGCGGACGAATGCAGGGTTCAAAAAGTTGCTGGCAGGGATCCTTTTCTGCGAAAAGGTTGACAACCCTCCCGGCAGAAACGGAACCTTAGACTATATGACTACCAACCGTATCGCCACAGCCGTCGCAACCCTCATGCTGGCGTCCAACCTCCTGGCACCAGCGCTCACCCATGCCCAGACTGCCGGTCAGGATGTTCACAATGCCGGTCAGGACACCAAGAATGCCGCTGTCGATACCGGCCACGCGACAAAGAAGACCACCAAGAAGGCCTATCACAAGACCAAGAGTGGCACCGCCACAGCCGCTGACAAGACCAAGGAAGGCACCACGGTAGCGGCCGACAAGACCAAGGAAGGCACCGTCAAGGCCTACGACAAGACCAAGGAAGGCACCAAGAAGCTTTTCGGCGCCAGAGACGAAAAGGCAACCGTCGCGAAGGACAAGGCGAAGGAAGCCAAAATCGACACCAAGGACAAGACGAATCAGGAAAAGCAGAAGATCAACGACACGACGCCTCACTAAGCAGAGACGCTCATCGCTATCCAGGCCCGGTGACTCACGTTGCCGGGCCTTTCTGCATCCATCACGCAGCCAGCGCTTCCTCTGGGAGTAGAGAGGACGGGGTCAGCAGGGCAGTCGCATCCCCACGCCACTCAGCGCCACTGCCCGTTTCAGTATTCGGCAATCCGTCACGCCAAAGTGAAAGATGCTCGCCGCAAGGGCAGCATCGGCCTTCCCACGAGTGAACACCTCGGAAAAGTGAGCTGCAGAGCCTGCCCCGCCGGAGGCGATGACCGGGATCTGTACGGCTTCGGAAACCCGCGCCGTCAGCTCGCAGTCGAAGCCGGCTCGCGTTCCATCCGCATCCATGGACGTGAGCAGAATTTCACCGGCGCCGCGCTGCTCTGCCTCGCGAGCCCAGTCTACGAGCCGCCGGCCTGTCGGCTTTCGGCCGCCGTTGACGTAGACCTCGGCCTCACCCACCGGATCATCGCTGTCCGCCGCACGCCGGGCATCCATGGCCACAATGACCGCCTGCGCCCCGAAGCTCGCGCCGATCTCTCCGATCAGCTCCGGCCGCGCAATCGCCGATGAATTGATCGAGACCTTGTCAGCCCCTGCGTCGAACACCGCTGCAGCGTCCTCCGCGGACCGGATGCCACCGCCCACTGTAAAGGGCACAAACAAGGCTTGGGCCGTCCGCTTCACGGTATCGAGCAGCGTACCCCGACCCTCATGCGTCGCTGTGATGTCGAGCAAAACGATCTCGTCCGCACCCCCGGCGGCATGACGGTGAGCGAGCTCGGCCGGATCGCCAGCGTCGACGATGTCCACGAACTGCACGCCCTTCACCACCCGCCCGCCCCGTACATCCAGGCAGGCAATCACCCGCTTCGTTAACACGTTTGCTCTTCCACTCTTCTGTAATCCCCAAGGGGAACTGCTTTGCCCATCGCTAAACGCTTAAGGATCCGTTCATCACTGGGCAGCCCTGGCCCTTGGCCGTCGCGTCACTGCCCGCTGGCGCAAACCCGAGGTCCTCACCGCCACCGAACGTGATCCTGTGCCTGCGTCCCATGCCCTGAAGCTGGCGATCCACCATGGTGAATGCCTGTTGCAGCGCATCCACGGCATCAATACCTCGCGCTGGCGAGATGTGTTCGCGGCCCATCGCACTCAGCTTGTACAGGCAGGCCCAGCCCTTGCCTTCAATCAGCAACGGCCGCGCAATCACCACCGAGAGCGCACCCTGTTGCATCTCGCCCTGTTCATCATGCGCCGCGATCTCCAACAGACGTTCCGCGATCGGATCAAAGGGCAGTTCGTTCACGCCCGTCCAGTTGTTGATCTGGTCCAGCTTGACCAGCGGCACGGCCAAAGCCGAGATGTGCGGCTCCTCGGCGGTCACACCCGTCGTCACGTCGGTCACGCTCAGGTCCATCTCACTATCGTTTAGATCGGTCGCTGTGCTCATCGCAGGTCTCCGCTTCTTGTGATGCTAAAGCGCCAGGAAATTGTGCAGAAGCTGCAACCCCGTGTCGCCGGATTTCTCGGGGTGGAACTGCACACCCATCACATTGTCCCGTTCCACCGCGCCCGTAAAAGCGCCGCCATACAGCGTCGTTGCGACCGTATCCTGCGAGACTGGCGCACGCCACGAGTGCGTGTAGTACACGAACGCACCGGGTGCAACGCCGGCCAGCAGCCGTGAGTCCGGGCGAACGTTCTCGAGCGAATTCCAACCCACGTGAGGCGATTTCAACGCAGCCCCGTCGTGGACGGCAGGGAAGTGCTGACACTCCCCTGCGAAATGCGCCAGGCCCGTGGTCCCCGGGGCCTCGGTCGATCCCTCATACAGCCACTGCAAGCCGACGCAGATCCCCAGGAACGGTGTGCCGTTCGCAACCGCCTCACGAACCGCCGGCGTCAGCCCCAGCTGGTGCAGGAGTTCCGTCGAGCGAAAATGCCCCACACCGGGGAGCACGATCTTCTTTGCCCGTTGCACATCGCTCACCTCCTGCGTGACGAGGATGTCGTCCGCGCCGAGATAACGAAGCGCCTTGACCACGCTGGTAAGATTTCCGGCCTTGTAGTCGATCACCGCAATCATCGCCCGCGCCTCGCCCCGGTCTTCTTCCAGTACGTGAACGGCTCCTCATACAATTCGGCGTCAAGCTCGGTAAGGCGCTGCGTCATGCGGGATTGCGCATCAGCGATCGCCCCGTTGTAGATCAACGGTCCGATTTCCTGGAGAAAGAAGTCCAGCAGAAGCCCTGCCGCAAGATCGCCCACCGGTTCAGGCATATTACGCTCGAAATATTGCTGCAGCGAGAGGATTGCGTCCTTGCGCTTCTCCCTGGCGATCTCGACGCTCACAGCAGCCCCTTTGTACTTGGCAGCAGGTCCCGCATCCGCTCATCCCGCGAGCAGGCACCCCGCATCGCACGCGCAAACGCCTTAAAGATCGCCTCGATCTTGTGGTGATTGGAGCGGCCATACATCGTCTTCACGTGGATGTTCGCCTTGGCCCCACGCGCGAAGCCGTCGAAGAAGTCGGGCACCAGCTCGGTCTGAAAATCGCCCACCAGCGGCTGCGTCAGATCGTCGCTGACCACGCAACTCACGCGTCCTGACAGGTCGACAGCGGCTACGGCCAGGGTCTCATCCATCGCCATCACGAAGTAGCCCGCCCGCAGGATGCCGCGCTTGTCGCCCAGCGCCTCGCCAAAAGCCTCACCGAGCGCGATGCCGACATCTTCCACCGTATGGTGTTGGTCGACATCCAGGTCACCCTTGCACGTGAGATCGAGATCGAATCCACCATGCTTTGTGAAGCTCTCCAGCATGTGGTCGAAGAAGCGGATCCCTGTGGACACGTGGTATTGGCCGGTCCCATCGACAAGAAGCCGAAGGGAAATCTTTGTCTCCAGGGTGTTGCGCTCGACGGTGCCCACGCGCGGCGCTTCCGATGGCACAAGCCCCGTGCCGAGTTCCTGCAGTACGTCGCTCATCGCTTGCCTTTCCTGGCGCGCTTTGCCTCCAACACCCGCTGGAGAACGTAGGTGAAGAGGGCGGCAAGCACCAGGCACCAGATCACCACAAAAGCATTGAGATACCGTGTGCCGTGGAATTGTTCCACCCCAAAGATTCCAACAATCCCAATGAAGGGAATGAGCGGAGCAACGAACATCGGGCGGCTGCGACGGCTGCGCATGGTGACTACTATTTTACGGGGAAAGCTTTATACGAGCTTGTTTGCTGGGACGAGTTGTCGAGTCTTCGCCCGTGCCCGCAGATCGGTGTACAGCAAGGTAAACCCGACAGCAAAGAGCGCACACAGCATAGCCGCAACCGCGGCAACAAAAAACAGGCTCAGGCGCCCGCTGAGCAGGGTCACCCCGGCAATCGGGAGGGAGGTCAGGGCAAGAAACCCCATCCACCCTCTGCGCTGCATTGAACGGCGTTCACGAAGATTCATAGCAACTCCTCAACACACACTTTAGATGTGCGCGGAAGCTATTCGTATTCACGCGCTTCGGTTCCCGTGTTGCGCGCATGCATACCCTCGGACGGTGTCCAGTGCATGTCCCGCAAAGAAGCGTTTAACGCCTCGATCCCGCGCGTCACATGTTCTTCCGGACCGATCGTGATGCGAACGTACCCCTCGCAACCGGGATCCGACGAGCGGTCGCGCAGCAGCACGCCGCGCTCACGCATGACGGCGCAGAATTCCTTGTGCCGAGGGCCGATGTCCATCAACACGAAATTGGCGGCGCTCGGCCAGGTCCGCACGCCAGACTCGCGCAACGCCTGCTGCACGCGCTCTCGCCCCCCGTGAACCTGTGCCGTGTACCAGTCAAGGTAGTCGGTATCCGCGAGCGCGTCAGGAAGAACAGCCAGAGCCACACCGTTCACGTTGTAGGGCGAACTCACTTTCCGCAGGAAGCCGATCAGACGTGCATCGCCGGCGAGCATGCCGATGCGAAGACTCGCCAGCCCGTACGCCTTGGAAAAGGTCCGCGCCACGATCAGGTTTGGCACGCTCGCGATGTCGCCCAGCATGGAATCGCCAAAGAAGTGGAAATACGCTTCGTCGACCATCAGCACAGCCCGGGGAGCGGCCTTTGCAATGGCCAGCAGATGCTCGCGGCTCACCACGCTCCCCGTCGGATTGTTGGGCGATGCCACGATGATCAGCTTGGTGCGTGGCGTGATGGCTGCGAGGAACCGCTCAAACGGAAAGGCCAGTGTGTCGTCCGTCTGAACGCGCACGAGCTTCGAAGTCATCATGCTGACCGACACGTCATACATGAAAAATGTCGGCGTGCAGATCAGCGCTTCGTCGCCTTCGTCCAGGAAGGCGCACGCCATCAGGTGAATCGCCTCATCCACGCCATTGGTTAACAGCACCTGATTACTCGCGAGCCCCAGATGCTGGGCAACAACACGCTCCACCGGTTCGCGTTCCGGGTAGATGGTCAGGCCTTCCGCGGTGAGCTCCCGAAGTCTGGACAGAACACGCGGACTGGGTGCCAGGGTGTTCTCATTGAAGTCCAGCCGCAGAGCCTGACGACTCGCGAGCGGCGGGTGGTATTCGGGCATCGTGAGCACACGGGCGCGCGGCTGCGGAAGCGTTACGGTTTGCGCCGTCTGCGTCTCGGCTTCAAGTACTGGATGCATATTCACCTCAACCCGCGTTGGCCAGGAAACCCGCATATCAATTGCGGCACGGAGAACCAAGACACCTACCGCATGCGCACGCGCACACTCTCGGCATGCCCCGTAAGACCCTCGGCGTTTGCAAGCGCAATCGTGTGCGGTCCGACCTCCCGCAGGGCATCCTTGGTGTACTGCTGTACGGTGATCACCTTCACAAAATCCAGCACACTCAAGCCACCACGGACCCGCCCACTGCGGCCCGTAGGCAGCACATGGTTCGGGCCGGAGATGTAGTCGCCCATGGATTGCGGCGTGTGATGGCCAACAAAAACAGAACCGGCGTTCTTGACCCAGCGCAGGTCGCTGCCTGCGTCCACCGTCAGGTGTTCCGGGGCGAGACGATTCGTCAGCTCACGCGCCTCTTCCACCGATGCCGTAACAAAGGCATACCCCTGTGCAGTCAACGATTGCTGCGCAATCTCGTTGCCCCGAGCCTGCCGCTTCGCCTCAAGCGCCACCTCTTCTGCCAGATCGGGGTTGCTGGTGATCAGAATCGCCAGCGCCTCGGGATCGTGTTCGGCCTGGGCGACCAGATCGGCAGCAATGCCGGTGGCATCGCCGCCCTCGCTGGTCACCACGATCTCTGTCGGGCCAGCTGGCATGTCGATGCCCGTCTCAAACGAGACGGCAACCTTGGCCGCAGTGACGTACAGGTTGCCCGGACCGACGATCTTGGTGACCGACGCAATCGTGTCCGTACCATAGGCCATCGCGGCCACGGCCTGCGCTCCGCCGATCCGATAGAACTCGGTAATGCCTGCGAGATACCCGGCTGCAAGCGTCTCACGTGCCGGCTTTGGCGAGCACACAACGATACGTTCCACGCCCGCAACCTGCGCCGGCGTCGCCGTCATCAGCAGGGTAGAGGGCAGAGGATAGCGCCCGCCCGGCACATAGCAGCCGACGGAATCCAGAGGCCGCACGATCTGGCCAACCTCCATGCCCTCCTGCGGACGAAAGCTCCAGGCGCGGGGCAGTTGCTTCTCGGCAAAGGCGCGGATGTTGGCCTGGGCAAGCCGCATGGCCGCACGCAATTCCTCGGAGGTTTCATTCCAGGCCGCTTCCATCTCCTCGCGGCTCACCAGCAACGGCGCGTCGGTCGCCAGGTCGTCAAAACGCCCTGCGTACTCCCGCACAGCTTCGTCGCCGCCGTGGCGCACATCGGCGAGGATGGTGCGCACTGTGGCGTCAACCTTGGCGGTGTTTACGGCGCCGCGCTGCTCAATCTGCTTGATGGCACTTTCGGCCGCGCCAGCCTGTTCGCCGAATGTCTTCAGGATCTTCATCGCTTCCTTCTGTTGCTTTTCAGTGCGCTTAACGGCGGTTCATGTTCCTGGGATACGGAATGGCATCGCGCTGCGGTTGTTGTCCCTGCCCCGTCGCCCCGACCCGCATGTGGCGACGCTCCAGCCGGGACCCGGTAACCACAGCGCGTTTTGCCGACTCAGGCGTTGCCGGGTAGACCCGCTTGTTATTGGTTGGGTCGACGACCACCGGGATCTTCATCCCCGGCGTGATCGTCTGGCCTGCCGGCAGGCGGGTGCGCAGGGATACCTCCCGGGCGACCTTGGTGCCTGGATCCTGGATGCGCATGACGACCTTTTTCATGTCGGCATACTTCATCAGGCCGCCCAGGGCATCGGCAGAGACAATCGTTGCGTACAGCACAACACCGTCCTTTTCCGCCCGCTGCTGACGGCGCTTTTGCAGCAGATACATCACCAGCGAGTTGATCGCCAGCCCCAGAACAACAACGGCCAACACAATCCAGAAGATCTTCATCGGAGTCATTGTTTCTCCCCTACGACATCAACTACAGAACGCTTTGTTACAG
>CAZZXY010000022.1:0-9308 GCA_964658105.1 Verrucomicrobia bacterium Tous-C9LFEB
AGCTGTTCACCCACGACAGCCGGGACGACAGGGTCGGACTCTGGGACGGCCTGCCCATGCAGTTTCTGCCGGGTAACGGCAACGACTCTGGCTGCACTGCCAAGCTCAGCGGGAGAACAGGCAGTCTGCGCGACGGTGGGCAGAGCCGAGCAGAGGGCAAGAAGTCCCAGGAGAACAAGGGGGCGCATGTGGGAAGGGTAACCCGAGACGTGCTCCCGTGGACGTTACTTTTGTCCCTACAAAGAAACAGCCGGGCCTGCAGAGCAGACCCGGCGGCAGCATCCCGCGCATGCGGGCGGTTCGGGATGTCAGGCGAGCTGTTCGATCTTCTGTTTAGCAGCGGCAACAGCCTCGGCGGCCTTTTCCGGCCCGTACGCGACGCCCTCCGCCGTAATGACGGTGATGTCGGTGACTCCGAGGAACCCGAAGACATCGCGCAGGTACTTCTCCTGGTGGTCGAAGGTCTCGGTGGGCGACCCGGGACCGTAGAGACCGCCGCGCGAAGAGATGATGAGCACCTTTTTGCCCCCGCAGAGGCCTTCAGGACCATTTGCGCCGTAGCGGAAGGTCTTGCCGGCGACACAGACAAGGTCGATCCAGGCCTTGAGCTGTGAAGGAACGGAGAAGTTGTACATCGGGGAGCCGATCAGGACCGTGTCGGCGGAAAGGAACTCGTTCAGGATCTCTTCGCCGGTCTTGAGCTCTGCCTTTTGCTGATCGGTGATCTGGGCGACGTCATCGCCATAGTTACGGAGAACGGCGGTGTAATGCCGGAGGGTGTCCTTGACGAGGTCGCGATAGATGTATTCCGCGCCGGGGTTGGCAGACTTCAGCTTTTCGGCCGCGGCCTGCGTGAGGGGGCGGCTGACGGACTTTTCACCGGTAACGCTGGAGTCGAGGTGCAGGATCTTCATATGTGGGAGGTTCCTCTCAGGGCGAGAGTTGTTGGCATCGCTGCACTCAAGCCCTAGAAGTTACTATAAGTAAGTGGTCGACAAGGCGCGAGTAGGCACTTTGCAGTAACCGGCTGAGCGTAGGCGTAAGTGCGGGCCGTGGGAGTGACTTGGGGGTTGAATCATGGCGAATGAATCGACAGTTCCGTACGTCTCGCCGGAGTCATCGCAGGCCGCAAAGAGACAAGCGGTCGGATGTCCCATGGCCGCTTTTCTGGAGATGTTGACCCGGCCCTGGACGCTGCACATCCTTTGGCAGCTCAGCGCCAACGGGCCGATGCGCTTTGGCGCGCTTCGGCGCAGCGTGGAGGGCATTTCCGCGCGGCTGCTGACGCTGCGATTGCGCTCCCTGGAGAGTGAAGGTTTTGTGCGGCGCACCGTGGTGAACGGGAAAAACCCCGAGGTGACGTACAGCCAGACGACCAGGACGGCCGACATGAACGAGGTCATGGAGCATCTGCATCGGTTAAGCGAGAAGTGGCAGAACGCCGACCGGGCAAATTAGCTCTGTCAAATGAACGCCGAGGCTGGTGATTTTGGTGGATGAAGGCCCACCTTTTCCCGATTCGGGAATGTTGGCGCCTGTCTTGTTACCGTTAACATTACAGCAATCGCTTGACTCTTCTTATGCCGCACCGGGATAATTCGACGCGATTGGAAACCCTCCTCTATCGCCATCGTGCCCTGTCAGCGGGATCCCGGCTGACAGGTACCGCATATCCTCTTTGCGCCTACGTCATTGCCGCTCAAGGGAGAGCGCAGTCACCAAATGGCCGTTCTTCGATGGGAAAGCTGATGCGTAGCCGAATTCTTTGTCTGTTGTCCGTGTGGCTCATGTTTGCGACGTTTGGTGTGCCTCTCGCAGGAGCGCAGGGCAAGCTTGGCCTCTTTGTGGGTGATGGTGATGTCGGCACTGTGTTGCATGAGGGACGCACGCAATTCGATTCGGCGCAGGGTACGTACACGGTTGCGAGCAGCGGCGCGAACATCTGGGCGACGCATGATGACTTCCGGTATGTCTGGACGAAGGTGAGTGGGGATGTGGCCCTGACGGCCACGATTCAGTTCGTCGGCAGCAAGGGCAATGCGCACCGCAAGGCGGCGTTGATGCTGCGGCAGTCGCTGGATCCCGGCTCGGCTTATGTGGATGTCGCGCGACACGGGGACGGCCTGACCTCCCTGCAGTACCGCGATGCGCAGGGGGCGGAGACGCATGAAGTGGAGATTGCCTCGGTGGGACCCCGGCGTGTGCGCATTGAGCGCCTGGGGAGCTACGCGTACGTTTACGCAGGGGATGGGAGCGGGCCGCTGAAGTTTTCGGGCGCTGCGATGCGCGTGGACCTGAGCGGCGAGTTTTACGTGGGATTAGCCGTCTCTGCGCATGACAAGGACGTAACGGAGACCGCGATCTTCTCCGACGTGAAGCTGGGTCACCTCCCGCCGGCGACGGCGAAGCCGGTGCTGTACAGCACGCTGGAGACGGTGATTGTGGCCTCCACCGACCGCCGCGTGCGCTACACCGCGCCGGAGCACTTCGAAGCGCCGAACTGGACGCGCGATGGGGCAGCGCTGGTCTTCAACCAGGACGGCGGGCTGCACCGGTGGACGCTGGATGACGGTGTGCACCCGAACGACCGCACGTTGCCCCTGCAGACAGCGGCGACCCCGATCGCGACCGGAGCGCAGACCAAATGCAACAACGATCACGGGTTGTCGCCGGATGGAACGCAGATCGCCATCAGCGACAGCTCAGGGCCTGAGGGCACATCGCGTGTGTATGTGCTGCCGCTGACGGGCGGGACACCGCGGCTCATTACGCCGAAAGGACCTTCCTACTGGCATGGATGGTCGCCGGACGGCAAGACGCTGGCATTTACAGGGCAGCGTGGCGGCGAGTTCGACATCTACACCGTCCCGGTCGAGGGCGGCGCGGAGACGCGGTTGACCACGGCGCCGGGTCTGGATGATGGGCCCGAGTACTCGCCGGACGGGCAGTGGATTTACTTCAATTCGGAACGCACGGGCGTCATGCAGATCTGGCGCATGCACCCCGATGGCAGCGGGCAGGAACAGGTGCTGCACGAGGATAGAAACGACTGGTTTCCGCACCTTTCCCCCGATGGCAAATGGCTGGTGTTCGTGTCCTATGCACCCGGCGTGAAGGGGCATCCGGCGAACCAGGATGTGGAGCTTCGACTGGTATCGTTGCTCAACAACAAACAAATTACTTTGGCGAAGCTCTTCGGCGGGCAGGGCACGATGAACGTGCCGTCATGGTCGCCAGACAGCAGCAAGGTGGGCTTTGTGAGCTACGCCACCGTAGCGCAATAAGACAGGGAGCAAGGAAGACGATGGCTGCAACGCGGCGTGGGTTCTTGAAGACGGGCTTGTTGGCGGGAGCGGGTATAGCAGCGCGACCACGTCTGGCATTTGGTGAGAATGGCGGTTTGCCCATTTCTGGCGCGGTGGGGTTTGACGCTGTTCCGGGGGCGGAGTCCTCGCCGGCCTTCACTCGGGGTGTGGGGATGTATCCGGGCGCAGCGGATGAGTTCTTTGGGCCGGAGATGCTGCCTGATACGAGCGGCACCTATCGCAATTTAGCGCTGCTGCGGCCGGCGTTCGCTTCGTCAAGCTACGACTACAACCTGACAGCGCAGCTGGTGACGGATGGCATTGCAGAAACTCGGATGCCCGACTGGATTGCCGCTGTCGTGAATGGGCAGGTGCTGCCAAAGCCTGATCGCGAGTTGTTGACCTCGCACGAACCGGTGATCCTTTCGGAGCTGGCCGGATCGAAGCCCGTGGTGGAACTGCATCTGGGCGGCGGCGAGGAGCAACCGGAGATTGATCGGCTGGTGCTGTTTGTCGTTGTGCCCCAGAACGTGAACCCGGCATCGCTGAGCTTTACGGCTTCAGTTTCAGAGGATGGGCACGTTTGGCAGAAGGCGGGCACGGGGGCTGCATCGGAGCCAGTGGATCCGGCCGATTATCCCCCGGACATGGTGCGTGGAAGTCATGTGCTCAAGCCATCGATCCAGCTGGATGGGGCACACCGCAGCCGCTACTACCGCGTGGAGTTGTCGTCAGGGGAAAGCGGGCCTCACTCCGCCTTCACCTCAACTTTCCGCCTGGGGCAGGTCTTCTTCTACCACGGACAGCAACGTGTCCAGCTTGGCGGGCCGTACAGTTTCACCAGCGCATGGAAGAGCGCTGGGCTGGGCGAAGAGTGGGTCCACGTGGACCTGGGCGGGAAGTTCTCGTTCGATTCGGTGAAGCTGCACTGGATCGCACGTGCAGCGGAAGGCCGCCTGCAGGTGTCAGAGGACGGGCAGCAGTGGCGTGATCTGCAAACGCTGCCGGGCAGTGCGGGGACCGTGGACGAAATCAAGCTCAGCGCCCCGGCCGAGGGACGGTATGTGCGGGTGCTGATGACGCGGCCCGCGACGGCGCACGGCTACATCCTGAGCGAGTTCGAGGTATGGGGCCGTGGGGGTTTCACGGCGAAGCCGCATGCTCCCGCCATGGCCGGGAGCACTGGACCTGGACACATGAACCTGGCTGGCGGTGCGTGGAAGCTGCAGCGTGGGCCACAGGTAGCGGCCGTTGGCGAAGCGATCTCCGCGACGGGGTTCAAGGACGCGGACTGGGTCGTGGCGACGGTGCCCGGGACGACCCTGACGTCGTATCTCAACCTTGGCGCGATTCCGGATCCCAACTATGGGCAGAACCAGCTGCATGTGTCTGACTCCTTTTTCTACGCAGACTTCTGGTACCGGACGGAATTCGATGCCCCGGCTGCAAAGCCCGGTGAGGTGCAATGGCTGAAGCTGGACGGCATCAACTGGAAGGCTGACGTCTTTCTGAACGGGGCGAAGCTCGGCCACATCGACGGGGCGTTCACGCGTGGCCGCTTTGACGTTACGGGCAAGCTGAAGCCGGGCGCCAATGCGTTGGCGATCCGCGTGATCAAGAACGACACACCGGGCAGCTGCAAGCAAAAGACCTATGAGAAGGCCAGCAAGAACGGCGGAGGTCTCGGGGCCGATAACCCGACGTACCACGCCTCCGCAGGATGGGATTGGATCTCCACGATCCGTGGTCGCAATACGGGCGTGTGGGGCGAGGTGTACCTCCAGACCACCGGTGCGGCGACGTTGGAAGATCCGCTGGTGACCAGCGTGCTGCCGTTGCCGGATGTGAGCCGTGCAGACGTAAGCGTCGAGGTGTTTGCGGTGAACCATTCGGCGAAGCCTTTCGTGGGTGTTTTGCACGGAAAGTTTGGTGAGGTCGCGTTTGAGCAGCGGGTGGAGCTTGGCGCGAACGAGCGTAAGAAGGTGACGCTGTCGCCCGCGACGCACAAGCAGCTGCGTATGGAAAAACCACAGCTCTGGTGGCCTGCGGGGTACGGCGACCCGCATCTGTACGACGTCGAGTTAAGGCTCGAGGAACGTGGCAGCGTTTCGGATCGCAAGGCCTTCAAGGCCGGCATCCGGCAGATGACCGCCAACGAGGATGGCGGCGCGCTGCGGATGTTCATTAATGGCCGGCGCTTTATCGCGAAGGGTGGCAACTGGGGCTTTGGGGAGTCCATGCTGCGCTTCCGGGCGCGCGAGTATGACGTTGCGGTGCGCTACCACCGCGAGATGAACTTCACCATGATCCGCAACTGGGTGGGGCAGATCGGCGATGAGGCGCTGTATGAGGCCTGCGACCGGCACGGCATTGTGATCTGGCAGGACTTCTGGCTGGCCAACCCCTGGGACGGCCCCATTCCTGACGACAACACGATGTTTCTGGCGAACGCGCGCGATTACGTCGCCCGCATCCGCAACCACGCATCGGTAGGGCTCTACTGCGGGCGCAATGAGTGGTTTCCGCCCGCGCCGCTGGAAGCGGGCCTCCGCCAGATTCTTAGCGAACTGCACCCGGACATTCATTACATCGGCAGCTCGGCTGATGGTCCGGTGAGCGGCCACGGACCGTACCGGGCGCTGCCGATCGCGGAGTATTTCCGCCAGGCAGACACCAAGCTGCACTCCGAGATCGGCGCACCGGCTATTCCACCCGTGGAGAGCGTACGGGCGATGATGCCCGAGCACGCCCTGTGGCCGCTGGGTCTGGATTGGGGCCTGCATGACTTCACGCTGGATGGCGCGCAGGGTGGTGAGGCGTTCCTGACGCTGGTGAACGAGGCGTACGGCGGCGCGACAGACGGCGAGGAGTGGATCAAGCTGGGCGAGATCGTCAGCTATGAGGCATACCGTGCCATGTTTGAGGCGCAGAGCGTGCACCGGATGGGCGTGCTGCTGTGGATGAGTCACTCCTGCTGGCCGTCGTTCGTCTGGCAGACATATGACTTCTACTTCGCGCCGACCTCTTCGTATTTCGCGTGCAAAAAGGGCGCTGAACCTCTGCATATCCAGTGGAATCCCGTGTCGGATGCTGTGGAAGTCGTGAACTACAGCGCTGGCACCGTAACGGGTCTCACGGCCGAGTTGGAGATCTTCGACCTGAACGGCAAGAGTGTGGCGAAGCAGTCGGAAGCGGTGGTGAAGTCGGGGGAGGACAGCACCACATCAGCGTTCGCGATCCGGTACCCGACAACCACCACCGGCAGTGTGCAACTGCTGCGGCTCAGGTTGATGCAAGGCGCGACAGTTCGGTCGACGAATTTCTATCTGCGCGGTACGCAGGCAGGGGACTACACCGGAATCCGAACGCTGGGGAAAGCAACGGTCTCGGCGGAGACGAAGTCTGAAAGGCGTGGAAACGCCTGGATGATGACGACTTCGCTCAAGAATACGTCCGCGGTACCCGCGCTGTTTGTCCGCCTCAAGGCAGTACGCGAGCAGAGCGGCGACCGGGTCCTGCCGGCGATCTTTGAAGACGGCTACTTTGCGCTGATGCCGGGAGAGTCGCGCAGTTTGACCACAGAGGTGAGCGAGGCTGACACGCGGGGTGAACGAACCAAGATCGTCGTGGAAGGGCTGAACGTAACGACGGGATGATGGCGTCCGGGAGCGATCTGGCCGGATTACGGTCCGGCCGGATCAGGAGTAGACTGGGCCTCGTCAATGCGCGCGCTGGTCGTTTCTGATATCCACGGGAATCTGCAGGCTTTCGAGGCGGCGCTTGAAGCTGCGGGAGGCTTCGACCAGTTGTGGAACCTGGGTGACGCTGTGGGTTACGGCGGAAATCCCAATGAAGTTGTCGAAATTCTGAGAAGGCTCGCCTCGGTGAACGTCCGCGGCAATCATGATCGCGTCTGTGCGGGGCTCACGAGTTCCCACGGCTTTAACCCCGTGGCGGCGCAGGCTGCCGCGTGGACGCAGGCTGCGCTTTCCGCCGAGAATCTGCGCTGGCTGCAAAGTGTGCCGAAAGGCCCTGTCCACGCGAGTGAACTGGCGACCGCTGTTCACGGATCGCCGCTCGACGAGGATCACTACATCCTGTCCATGCGCGACGCCTGGACACCCTTGCAGCGCATGGGCACACCGTTGACATTCTTCGGGCACACGCATGTCCAGGGAGCCTTTCTGCAGAATGGCGCAGAGTGGGAGGAAGTGCATCCCGCTTGTGCGGAGGATGGGAGCTGCGGCGTCGTCCTGTCGGAAGGAGCGCGATTGCTCGTGAACCCGGGTTCCGTCGGACAGCCGCGCGACCATGATCCACGCGCGGCGTTTGCTCTCTATGACAGCGAGACCGGGGCCGTTCTGTTCCGGCGCGTGTTTTACGACGTGTTGGGCGCGCAGGCAGCCATTCGGAATGCAGGTCTGCCCGAGCGATTGGCAGCGAGGCTGGAGACCGGCCGATAGCAGCATACCCGGCGGTTCCTCGTTGGTAGCACCTTTGGTGATGAGATAACGTTACTATTTTGTCTAGAAACCATCCGCAACAGGCCGTTGGAATTTAGTAGCCTTCTCCTGCAATCGTTTACGGAGACTTCCATGCGTTTCACTGTTGTTGCTCTTACGGCCGGCCTTTTGGCGCTTCCCTTGTCCGCTCACGCGGACCTCATGAACGACACGATCCACGTGACCTACAACTACCCAGACCAGAGCACGGTTCTCTCGGATCTGGGCACTTACGTGGTTCCAGCGGCAGGCAATGTCGCGATCAACGCCACATTTCAGATTTCGGGCAATCAGATCATCCTGACAAGCTCCACTGATCAGATTTTCCTGCCCAGCGCCTTGAACGGCCTCGAGTTTACGGATATCAGCAAGGACCCTGGGATCACGGGCGTCACTCTGGATCCTGCGTCGACCTTTACCGGCGCGGACGTCAGCTTCACCTCTGACATGGTGAACATCAACCTCGGTCCGCAACCAAATGGATCATCCGCCACCACGGGGCAGACCGCCATCTTTGATCTTTCCTTTGCGCCACCAGCGTCAGTAACACCGGAGCCCTCTTCGATTGCGCTGCTCGGCACCGGGCTTCTTGGTGTTGCCGGCGTAGCTCGCCGTCGTTTCTCTCGCCTCTAGAACCTGTCCCACCCCGAAGACCCCGGCCCAGGCCGGGGTCTTGCTTTTGGGTGAGAAATCGTCATCGTAACGAGCCCGGGATGGAGAAGAACCGACCCAGGGTGAAGACGAATTTGTGCTGTCCTGCATCGCCAATCGCGGGAGCAATGGTGATGACGCCGAGTGGTGTTTCGGCAACCAGTCCGAAATAGACGTCCTGACGCGTGACGGTGCGCATATCGGGCGCGCGCATCTGCCCGGCCTCGTAGGCGAGGCCGAAATAGATGCTTTGCCCGAGGGGGGCAGGCAGAGTGGCGAGGCGGTGCAGGTAGCCAGGAGTGACGAGGAAGTAATCCGTCCCCCGCAGCTGATCAATGGCCAGAGCACCGATGCGTAGCGGGCCGCCAAGCGTGAAACGGAACGGTTGAGCCACGTCACGGTTGAACATGGTGCCCCCTTCCGCGTTGAAGAGGAAGACGTCGGATTGAATCTTTTCCGAACCTCTGCCTAGTTCATGTGCAAAGGCAAACTGGCTTTGCACCTGAGGGGCCGTGGGGTTCCCGGGAGTATCGAAGAGATACCCGATCGAGGTCGCGGAACGGATACCGAAACGAGGAACAAGCGCGCGGTTCTGGTTGTCGTACACAAAGCGAACGCGCGCAGTTTGCGAGTTCCCGTAGTAATTCGGCAGGTTGTCAGTACCGGTGGTGGTGAACCAGCTGACGTGCTGCAAACTCCAGCCTGCGCGCCACTCCTGGAACTTGCCGTCGCTCCAGCCCGCATCGCCAGCGACCCCGAAGAACTGACTTTGCCGCTCAGAAGCCCGGTAGTTGCCCTCATAGATATAGAAGGGCTGCCGGGTGATGTTGGCACGTGGAGCCAGGAAGAA
>CAZZXY010000022.1:9408-49120 GCA_964658105.1 Verrucomicrobia bacterium Tous-C9LFEB
GGACGGTTGGAGATAACACCGTCGTAGCCCACCGTGTAATCGGCGTCGTAACGGCCATCCGAGCGGATGTCGGCGAGCAGTCCCTCGACCTTTGCTGTGTCTACGGGCTGATTCACGATCGGTTGGAAGATGTGCTGGACGTACGCGGTGAGATCCGGATTCGGGCTCTCTACTTTGACGGCCAGGACATTCCCTGCCGGGGACCGCTCTTTGGAGCGGCGGTGAGCGAGGTAGCTATTCCAGTCCGTATCGCTCAACGCGTATTGCATCAGCTCGGCCTTGTGGGCTTCGGCGGCAGCATATCCACGTTCAGCAAGTACATCCACTTTCAGATAGTCGTTTGCTGTGAAGCCTTTCACTTCCGGCATGATGACGACATTCGCGAGCTTGCGTGCCTGGACCTCGTTGGATTCAATTCCGACCGCGAAAGCGCGCTGCAGGACGCCCAGAATCGAATCGAGGTCCCCCTTGCCGACCGGCTCCAGAGGGAGGCTGACGGCGATCACGACGTCGGCTTTCATCGCGTGGACCTGCGCCGTGGGCAGGTTCTCGAGGATGGCGCCGTCGACATACTCGTGACCGCCCAGCTCGAAGGGGCGGAAGATGCCCGGGATGGAGGCGGATGCGCGGACGGCATCGGGCAGCGATCCGCGAGCGAAGGTGACCGTTTTGGCCGAAGTGAGGTCGGTAGCCTGGCAGCGGAACGGGATGGGCAGATTGTTGAAGTCCGTCTGGTCGTTATAGCTGAGGAACTCTTTGTCGAGCAGCTCGTTCAGCCCGTTGTCGGTCAGCAGGCTGTTGCGAAGCGATACACCATGCTTGAGGCCGACAGCAATGCCATTCGGGAGATCACGGCCTTCTTCGCGGCGCCGGTAGCTCAGAGCGCTGTAGTTGGCGCCGATGCGGAAGACACGGTTCACCTCGTCGCCGGTGAGGATGTGCCGCATCTGCTGCGGTGTGTGGCCCGTGGAGTACAGCGCGGAAAGAATGGAGCCCATCGAGGTACCAGCGATGACATCGACCGGGATATGGTGCTGTTCCATCCACTCGATCGTCCCGATCTCGCTCATGGCGATGGCTGCCCCGCCGCCCAGGGCAAGCCCAATGACGGGACGGGTTTTGGGCAGGTCGGTCGGTGCGACCGATACATCTGTAGGGGCCAGGCGCAGCTTGGTGGTCGAGGCCGCGTTCTCTGCGGCACCGGCGGGCTTGGATTCAGACGTTGTGTCCTTGCCGCTCTGCTGCTTTCCGCCCGAAGCATCCTTGGAGCCCATGGCACCCGGCAGACCGGTACCCTGCTGAGGCTTATCCCCTTGACCCTGGGCAGCCCCCTGGCTCTGGACGATCGGGGCAGCCGTATTTCCGGGTGTCTGGCCGTACGAGGCAAGGTCCGAGAGGCAAGACAGGCATCCAGCAAGCAGCAGTGTGGTGGAAGGGATCGAGAGAAGGTGTTTCGGCAACTGTTTACTTCCATCCTGCGCAGAGTGGCCTGGCCTGGTGAATGGTGGTTCAGTGTCTTGGACGCGAAGAGAACGAGACCGGATGGATGGAAAACGAGACCAGAGCTGTCAGGGGATTACGACTTTCTGGGCAGATCGGCTGACCCGAGCTCACGCCAGTCTCTCGAAAGACGTAATGCTCGAGGTTCACCCCGCGCGATCTGCCACGCATGGACCAGACCAGCGAACGGGATAGCCATAGAAATAATAAGGAAGCAGTGATAAAGGGCCGCCAATGGCGACCCTCTAGGTTGAGTGACCCAGTGATTACGTGCGCAGTGTGTACTCCTGGAAGAGTTCGGGGAATTGTTGTCCGAGCGAGGCGATCTTGGGGATGTCGCACACCTGGATATAGGGATTATGTGGATTCTTCAGCGCATAGTCCTGGTGGTAGTCTTCGCCGCGGTAGAACTTCTCCAACGGGCTGACCTCCGTAACGATTGGCCTAGGGAAGATGTGTGCTGCATCAAGCTGTTGGACGTAGGCCTGCGCTGCATCCCGCTGACCTTCGCTGGTGTAAAAGATGCCGGAGCGATACTGCGTGCCTACATCGCCACCCTGGCGATTCTTCTGTGTGGGGTCGTGGACGACCGAGAAGAAGATGCGTAGCAGAGAGCCGTAGCTGACCTGTGCGGGGTCATAGATGACCTCGATGGCTTCTGCGTGCCCTGTGTCATAGGTACTGACGGTGCGGTAGTCAGCAGTTTCGGGGCTGCCGCCGGTGTAGCCGACGTAGGTCTCCAGTACGCCCTTGACGCGCTGAAAGACGGATTGGACGCCCCAGAAACAGCCGCCGGCGAAGACCGCAGTTTCGCGCTGGTCAGCGTCCCAGCCGCTGGCGGGGGCGGTAATGTCATGGACAGGAGCCGGGATGGGCTCCTTACGTGCGCTTGCGATGGCCATATGCCTCCAGAACCGCAGCCCGAAGAAGAGAATCAGTGCTGCGACGGCAAGGGAGAGAAAGCCGTTCAGCAGTTGGGATGCGGTCACAGGTATTGGACGCGGAGCACCGTGCGAGCGATGCGTGACGGGGTGGAACCAGATAAGTAAACGCTCGGTTCGAGTGGTGGTTTAAGTCTTGCCGAAGGCCGAACCGAGGGGAGGAAAGAGACAGTCCATGAACCCTCTGGAAGCTGGCACAAAAGGTGCTGCGGATCTCTCATTGAAGTATGTCAGGGAGCACGGTCCGGTGATACTCTTCGTGCGTGTCCAAGAACGGCAAATTGGGATGCAATCATCCAAGGGTGGAGCGGCGAGGCCGCAACGGCCTGATTGACTCGCTCATGTTTCGCTTCGGCCGTTACCCCTGGACCTGCAGAATGTGCGGCTGCCGGTTGTACTACAGAGACCGACGCCCTGGAGAACAAGCTGGCCAGGTACGCGCAAAGGATTCATCGTCCCTCTCTAAAACAACGATGCCCTCCGCGGATTGACGCACGACGTTCATTGGCCTTTCAGGAAGGATTCCGCTGTGCGCAGGGAAAGCGCCATGATGGTGATGGCCGGGTTGGCGCTGAGCGTGCTGGGGAATACAGAATTGTCGGCGATCCAGAGGTTGGGGATCTCGTGCGAACGCCCATAAGGGTCTACCACCGATGTTTCCGGGTCGGTGCCCATGCGGCAAGCGCCGACGGTGTGCGCGGTGCGGGGCATCGACCAGATATCCCGCGCTCCGGCCGCCTTCCAGGCCTCGGTCATAAGGCCGATGGCATGCGCCTGTATCCTGAGCTCATTCTCCCCGTAGGAGAGATGGACCACGGGTTTGGGAACGCCGTGTTCGTCCAGTTCGTTTGAGAGCGAAATGAAGTTCTCGTCTGATGGAAGGGCTTCGCCGTGCGCGCCTAGCCCGGCTACGAAGTTGTAGTCGGCCAGGTAACGGGTGAGCCGAGGACCGAAGAGACCGCGACCGCGTGCCACCCCGGTGGCCCAGGTTACAGGGACAACGCCAAGGCTCTGGACAAGGTAGCCGCCCACGAAGTTGGCGTCCTTAGGACGCACCGTGTCTTCAGAAATGACGGTTGCCGGGAAGCCCTTGTTCATGCGGACAGGCTCATCAAAGGTCCCCCAGACCTGTGGTGAGACATGCCCCATGTAGTTCCTTCCGACCTGACCTGAACCGTTTGCCAGGCCCGTGTGGAGCAGCAGGCGCGGCGATTCGATGCCGCCGGCGCAGAGGAACACGTTGCGGGTGCGCTGCCTGCGCTCAACTGTGTGCCCAGCTTCGGTGGTGTCGAGATAGATCACTGCCGTGAGCCGGCCGGTGGCGTCCCGTTCGAAGCCGGTGACGAAGCTGTTCGGACGGATTTCTGCGCCGGAGCGAACGGCCCAGGGAAGATAAGTGACGTCCATGGAGCCCTTGGCTCCGTTGCGGCAGCCCTGGTGACAGAAGCCACGATTGACACAGCTGTGTCGCGTGCCGTACTCAGGCCGGGTGTAGCTCTGGCTGAGGGCGGCGATAGGTGCGGCCGAGGCGCGCATGCCGAGCTGTTCGTACCCACGCAGCATGAGCTGGCCGGGTCCGTTGATGGGCACGGGCCCCGTAGGGTAGCGGCGGGTCGGATCCCAGGGATAGGGATTGGGTCCGGACACGCCGAGAAAGGCCTCAATCTCCTCATAGAAGGGCAGAAGGTCCTTGTAGTCCAGTGGCCAATCGATGCCCTTGCCGGTCTCGGTTTGCAGGTGAAAATCGCGTGCGTCTGGACGGGGACAGAAGGCGCCCCAATGCAGCATGGACCCGCCAACACCGGAGCCGGAAGTATTGCCGCCAAGTACCTGCGCGGTGTCGCCCGTGGAGAGACTTTCACCAGGCCAGTAGATCTTCCCGGCACCAAGCTCGTCGGTAGGAAACTCCTCGGCGGGTGATTCGAACCAGTGACCGGCTTCGAGCGCCACGACCTTCAGGCCCGCGGCAGCGAGCTTCGCCAGAAGCGGAGAGCCCCCCGCACCTGTGCCGATGATGACGGCATCAAGTTCTTCGTTCGCCGAATGTTGCCGCATCGCCGGACGGAGGCGGCCAAGTTCATTCTTGCCGAGGTGAGACTGACGTTCGGGGAAGGTCGCGGGGATCAACGTTCAAACTCCTCTTGCTGGCCCAGCTGAATGTTCGCAAAGCCGAGATCGTCGGCGAAGCCGGTATAGCCAATGCGGTCCATGGTGCGGGGGTCGGCCATGTAGAAGCGTGTGAATTCGGCGCATACGTCTCCGAACCACTGCTTCAGTTCAGCAGCGGGCAGGGCCTTTGCAGCCTCGCCTAAGTGGAGGGTAGCCAGGATGCCGCGGCCAACCTCACCTGAAGCGACCTGTTGGAGGAGCGCTTCCTGCTGATCGGGATAAAGAGCTACAAAGCGAACTCCGTGCGCGCGGTGAGCAGCGAGGTCAAGCGAGAGAAGGCCGCGGCGCCAGGCTTCCGGGTCAGGGGGAAGCTTTGCGAATCGCCAGCCGTCGCCCTTGTTGGACGCAAGCTGTACATCGATGCAGGCCGCCAGATCAAAGCCAGCGTCGGGAACGACGCAGCCGGCAAGGGCGCGCAGCGTGCGGAATTCGGCACGAGTGAAGAGCTCCGGCGTACGGTTCCAGTTCTGGCCCTCATCCAACCGCTTCGTCATGATGTCCAGGGTTTGTGGGGCGGTGCGGTCCGAGCGCATCAGGAAGTCTGTAGCCGTGCCAGACCCGGATTCAGGGGTCTTCAGCTCGAGGCCGTTTTCGACCAGAAACTCGGTGATGTGTTCCATCACCTCCCCTGGGCGCTCCAAGGGAGCGAGATGCTTCATTCCCTCTAAGACGATGAGGTTCGCGCGAGGCAGGTGGGGTAGTGTGTCCTTGCGCTGTACGTCTTCGCCCAGGGAGGTCTCTTCGGTCCCAACCATGACCACGGCAGGTATAGGGAGGGAGCCAAACCGCTCGGACCAGTCTTCTTTGCTGCCGGTGAGAAACCACGCTCTGTAGGCCCGTTGATTGTTGTTCAGCACGCCTTCGATGGCGCGTTCGCGCACAACTGCCGGGAGCGGAAGTTTGCCGGTGTTTCTGTCCACCCAGCGCTCCGCTGCCTTTCGCTGAGCCAGCGGGTCAGGGGCGCTCTCGCCGAAGGTTTTCAGGTGCTCCTCTCGGCGGGACTCCTCGATGGGCTCGGGGCTGGTCGGGGAAGGCGAGATCAGCACCAACCCCCGCAGCTGCTCCAACCCGACTTCGCCGTTCAACGCGCGGCGTGCCACGACGGCGGCGAGTTTGCCGCCCATCGAATGGCCGCCGATCATCCAGGGCTGGTCGGGAGAGGAGGCGCGCAGCTCGCGAATGGTCTCCATCACAGCACCGGCAGCGGCCGAGACGTCCGTCGCGGGCCGGGTGGCAGCATCTCCGAAGCCGGGGAGGTCAAGGGCAGCAAAGCGAACGCCACGTGCGGCCAGGCCGTGACCTACTTCGTTCCACGTATGGGCGCCACCGCCCAACCAGTGCAGCATGACGAGCAAGGGACCGCTTCGACCCCCAACCCTGGCCGGAAGCGTCGCGTATTTAGCAGACAACATACTTCACGTAGACGCAGGATTCGGACCGCCCTGGATGAAGCGGCAGAGAATTGTTCCCGTGAGACTGAGGTTTGTCGCCCGTTTGTAATCTCCGGCGGCAAGTAGGACCCTTCACGCCATGCGAAACTGGTGGCTTCACCATGCCTGACGCCCGCACGCAGCCTACTGTTCTCGTACAGCTTCTTCATCCCGCAGCCCAACTCCCCCGCTACGCCCACATGGGACCTTATGGGGATCTGGCCGCAGATCTGTTCGCAGCAGAGGCCGTGACGCTCGCGCCGGTGGGCAAGGCAGGGGCAACACGCGCTGTGAGTACCGGGCTGGCCATGGAGTTCCCGGAGACGCATGGAGCGCTGGTAGAGGACCGGTCGGGCCTGGCTGCCCGGGGAATCACGACTCTGGCCGGCGTGATTGATTCCGGCTATCGCGGAGAGTTGAAGGTGATCCTGACCAATCTCTCCACGGAACCGCAGATGGTCGCGCCAGGGCATCGCATCGCGCAGCTGCGCGTCGTGGAACGGATCCAGGCTGTCTTTGCGGAGACCGACGAGCTGGCCGAGGCGCCGCGGGGGACACGCGGTTTTGGATCCACAGGGCGCTGAGGCGCGTGGGTCGGGAGCGCCGGTTTTCGGTCCGATTGCCTCGAAAGTTCCCCAGGTCGCGGCAACGGGCTATGCAGCGATCAACGTGGGCGGCGGTACAGTGACTAGGGACGAGACGCAGCAGGGCGGATGATCAACGGCTTGGAGCAGCAAAAAACTCTGCAGAGACCCTCCAGGGGGAGCTGGTTGCTCGATCCGGTGGGGACTCTCTCCGGCAGAAGTCGACGCTGGATGATCGCGGCGTGCCCGGTGCTCGTTCTCGCGTGGTGCGCTCTGCGCAATGGTGGTCTTCTGGCGGCCTGGGGGCTGCCGGATGTGCAGTTCTACGTAGCCATGGCACATGGCCGCTATGACCTGGTGCCGCAACCTTTTAGTTCGCGTCCCCTCGCGCCATTGCTGGCCAGGTCCATCGCGAACCTGGCGCATTGCCGGGTGGAAGATGGCTTTGAAGCACTCGCGTATGTGTCCTTGTTCACGGCTCTGCTCGCGGTGTTCTGGCTGTTGTCGCGATCAAAGGCGCCACGCTGGATGATCCTGGCCGTGGCCATCGTGCCATTCTGGCCGCAACTGCTGAGCTTTGCCGGCCTGCCAGATCCCCTCTACACGGCCTTGTTGGCCGCGTTGCTTGTGGCGCTCGAGACAGGGTGGGTCTACGTAGCCGCTGGTCTGATGCTTCCGCTGATGCTGGCGCGTGAATCAACAGTGCTTGTCCTGCTTTGTCTGTTGGCGGTCTGTGGGCGACGGCTGCGCTGGGGAGGCAGTGCGCTGGCTATTGGAGCTGCTATCACGGGAGCGGCGCTGGTGAAGCATTTCAGTGCCGGGGGGCTGCCCAATCCGGAGCACCTGTCCGGTGGCACCTATATGTTTGGGAAGATCATGTCGAACTCCCTGCGCAGCCTGGGAGTGGTTCCGTGGAGCAACGTCTATCCGTACCTGTGCAACGCCCCCGCCTGGCAGATGAGGCTGCGGTTGGGCGGCGTAGAAACGGTGGGCGTGTGTTCCTGGGAGATTTCAGCGCCAATGCAGGCGATTTGGGCCATCCTGACAAGCTTCGGCGTCCTTCCCATGCTGCTGATAGCGCCCCGGCGACGACCGAGAGACACGTTCCCCCATGGCGACCTGCTTCTTCCTTTCTGTCTGCTGTATGGGGGCATTTCGCTCCTGCTGGCACCGGCTCTGGGAACCTGGTATGTGCGCCTGGTGGGGTACGCGTGGCCGTTGCCCCTGGTGGCTGTGCCACGGCTGTCAGGGGCAGCCGGGCTATGGAGAGGTCCCGGAGACGAGAAAACGCGTGCGCGCCTGCTTTGGTGCGGTGCCCTGATGCTGGTGCACGGCGGCCTGTGTGCTCTGGGCAACGGGATCGGCACGGTCGAGGAAGTCGCGGCGGCGGTGACGCTGCAGCTAGGCGCTGTTGCACTGATTCTGGTGCATCCACAGGGACCGCAAGGCAGCCTGAACAGGGTCTGAGTCGAGCCCATTGCGTGATAAAATAAGCGTAGGGAACACATAACTTGAAGCGGCGTTTCCCCAGTATTTTCAGGCAGTTTCGCTCTGTCTTGTGAGTCACTTGCGCCGCCGTCTGGAGTTCGATTGGCCACTCATACCCCGCTTCCTGATCCGCAACAACCCACCCCTGCCGATGCGGGCAGCTATAGTGGCGAAAACATCACCATTCTCGAGGGTTTGGCGGCCGTTCGCCTGCGCCCCGCGATGTATATCGGATCCACGGGTGAGCAGGGCCTTCACCACCTTGTCTACGAGGTCGTGGACAACTCGGTCGACGAAGCATTGGCAGGTTACGCGACCCGGATCGACGTTACGGTGCACGTCGACAACTCCGTCACGGTGGTGGATGACGGCCGCGGTATCCCGGTAGACAACAAAACCCTGCCCACAGGCGAGGTCATGCCGGCGGTGCAGGTGGTGCTCACCATGCTCCATGCGGGCGGCAAGTTCGATGCGTCGAACTACAAGGTTTCGGGTGGTCTACACGGCGTCGGTGTGAGCTGCGTGAATGCGCTGAGTGAAGAGTTCGACGTCGAGATCTGGCGTGACGGCTTCGCGTGGGAGATGGATTACTCCAAGGGTGATCCGATCAGTGAACTGCGCAAGATGGGTCCGTCCAAGCGCCGCGGCACCAAGGTGCATTTCCTGCCGGACCGCTCCATCTTCACGGTCTCCGAGTACAACTTCGATACGCTGCAAAGCCGCCTTCGCCAGCTCGCGTTTTTGAACAAGGGCATCGAGATCACGCTGACCGACGAGCGCATCGCAGACGCCAAGACCGGCGAGCCGAAGACGCAGACCTTCAAGTTCAACGATGGTATTGCGGGGTTCATCAAGCACCTGAATAAGGGCAAGCAGGTGCTGCACGAGAAGCCGATCTACATGGAGGCCGAAAAGGGCTCGCTGGTCATGGAGATCGCGTTTCAGTACAACGACAGCTACGCCGATACCGTCTTCAGCTTCGCCAATAACATCAACACGGTCGATGGCGGCACCCATCTCTCCGGCTTCCGTACCGCGCTGACCCGGACTATCAACGCGCAGGGCAAAAAGCTTGGTTTGTTTAAGAATGACACTGAAGGTCTGACCGGGGATGACGTCCGCGAAGGCCTGGTTGCTGTTGTCAGTGTGAAGTTGCCGCAGCCCCAGTTTGAAGGTCAGACCAAGGGCAAGCTGAACTCGGATGTCGCCGGGGAGGTGCAGCAGGTGGTGAATGACCGTCTGGGCGCCTATCTCGACCAGAATCCGCAGGTGGCCAAGAAGATCATTGGCAAGGCCATCGATGCCGCCCGGGCTCGCGAGGCCGCGCGCAAGGCCCGCGACCTTACCCGCCGTAAGGGTGCGCTCGACGGTGGTGGCCTTCCAGGCAAGCTGGCCGACTGTTCTGAGCGTCGTCCCGAGATGTGCGAACTCTACCTCGTCGAGGGTGAGAGCGCCGGTGGTACAGCCAAGCAGGGCCGTGACCGGAAGTTTCAGGCCATCCTCCCGCTCAAGGGCAAGATCCTGAACGTCGAAAAGGCACGCTACGACAAGATGCTGGGCCATGAGGAAATCCGCGCCATGATCACGGCGTTGGGCACGGGCATTGGCAAGGATGATTTTGACATTGCAAAGCTGCGCTACGGCAAGCTGATCCTGATGACCGATGCCGACGTCGACGGATCGCACATCCGCACGCTGCTGCTCACCTTCTTCTTCCGCCACATGGGTGAGTTGATCAAGCGGGGCAACGTGTACATCGCGCAGCCGCCGCTGTATCGCATCAAGAAGGGCAAATTCGAGCAGTACATCAAAGACGACCGCGAGTACGTGCAGGTGATGGTCAAGCGCGCTTCGGACGGCATGGTGCTTCGCTACGGGGATGCAGGCGCCCGGCTGGAAGGCAAGGACCTTGCGAAGTTCATGGGGCAGCTGGATGACTATCTTGGCTTCTTCGACAAGGTGAATAAGCGGCTGCGCAACGACGAGGTTGTCCGCGCATTCGCGGAGATCTTCGCGAACGAAGGGAAGGAGCCGGCGAAGCGGACCGACTTCGAAAGCAAGGACAAGCTCGAAGCCATGCGCAAGCAGTTGAAAGACCTGGAGCGTCACTGGCAGTTCAAGGCTGTCAGCGATGTGGAGTTCGACGAGGAGCACCGGATGTATTCGGTGACCTACACGGATGCACAGGGCGCACCGCGCAAGATCGATTGGACCCTGGCCAGTGCGCCAGAGTCGCGGCAGCTGTTGAGCAAACAGGCGCTGCTAGGCGAGGCGCTGAAGGGTCCCTTCCATATCGAGTATGCGCAAAAGCGTGATGCCAAGAAGGATGACACCGTGGTGAGCGCCACTCCTTCCCAGGAGGAGTTGGACGAGGCTGACGAGGTGGAACAGGAAGAGGGCGTGAATGAGACGATCGCCGCTGCCCCTGGTACCAAGGATGAGGCCAGGCCCGGCAAGCGCCAGACCAAGGGGACGCAGGATCCAGTCGAGAAGACGACGGTTCGCGAGGTCTTCGAATACGTCATCGAGCAGGGCCGCAAGGAGTACCAGGTGCAACGTTACAAGGGTCTGGGCGAGATGACCGCGCCACAGCTCTGGGAAACGACGATGGATCCGGCCAAGCGCACACTGCTGCAGGTCAGGCTTGAGGACATCGCAGCGACAGAAGAGATCTTCACCACGCTGATGGGCGAAGATGTCGAGTCACGTCGACGGTTCATCGAAGAAAACGCTCTGGACGTGAAGAACCTGGACATCTAGTTCCTGTAGCAATAACGGAAGCCCGGTGCCATTGCAGCGTCTTGAAACTGACACCGGGCCTTTTGCTGTTCGGCCGCTAGATGGACCAGGGAAAGGCCTCAAGCGCTGCTCGCCCCGATAGCAGTCTCCCGCGCGCGCATGCGCCAACCGATGCCGGCCAGCGTCGCGGTACAGAGCACACCGGCGTAGAAGACACCTCGCAGCACAGCGTAGTCGCTGAGGTCCATGCGAATGACGTCGGGGGCGAGCGGGCGGTAGAGAAGGGCTCCGATCGCAAACACCGCGATCCAGACGGTCCACGAGACACGTTGCGGGCGAAGAGCAAAAGCCGCCTCCGCCAGCATCATGAGCGGGATGGCGAGCACGATGAAGTAGTGCGTCCAGGCAATCGGGGCGAAGACGGTCATGGCAACCAGGGCGATGCCGGCACCGAAAGGAATCGCATCCGGCGTCTCTGTGCGCGTGGAATCGTCGAATGCAAAGGTGCTGTCGAGCAGTCCGCCAAGAGCAGCGCAGGCGATCATGCAGGTAATGGAAAGAAGACGCAGCAGCGACGGCAAGGCAAAGGCGTTTACATCGAACACCTCGTCGGGCAAGAAGAAGCGCTCCATGTACCAGGCGGCAAGCGATTGGTTGTTCTCGGAGACAAGCAGCACACCCGAAACGCGATGCATATTGTCCAGGAAAGCATGAAAGAGCGAGGCCCCGACAGCGAGACGCGTGAAGCCCATCAGCAGTGCGGACCAGCCCACGAGACTCAGCGCGGCACGCCATCGACGGGTCACAAGCCAGTAGACGACCAGCACGCCGGGCGTGATCTTGACTGCTGCGGCGCAGGCTACGCAAAAGCCAGCCGTGAGTGGCCGATTACGTTGCGCGAGCACAATGCCTGCGATCGTCAGGAATAACAGCAGGGCATGGGTCTGCACGAGCTCCATCGCAAACAGAAACGGCTCTGAGAAGAAGAGCGCGACAAGGATCACGGTAAGCGCAGCAGGGGACCAGAGTCCCGGCGTCCAGTAGCGTGCAACCAGCCAAAGGCAACCTGCGATCGAGAGTAGCGACAGCGCCAGAAACAGATGCTTAAACGCCGGCCACTGCGTGTGAGCGCAGACGGGCTGCAGCAACCATGCCCAGAGCGGCGTCTGTACATAAGGGTGCAGCGAACCTCGGTAGCCGCCCTGTGCTGCCAACCGAGGCCAAAGAGGATCCGCGTCGGAGATGGCCGCGAAATTGACGGGATCGTAGCTGTAGAGCGAGGCGCCGCTGCCCGTGGCGACCAAGCGGCAGCCCATGTAGGAGGATGCGAGATCGTCTCCCTGCGCGTTCCAGAAGTAAGCCGTCCCGATCGCCACAAAGAGAAGGAGCGGAAGACAGCGCAGCCAGATCAGCACTGGCTTATGGCGGTCTGTAGAGATCGACGCTGGCATGGTGCTCCTTGTGACCACAGTAGGAGATGAAGTCACGGGGAGCAAATTGGGCGTTCTTGCCATCCGCCCGGGAACAAAAGCAAGGAGTAAGGGGTCTATAGGCGCAGCGTTCGGGGGCATCCCATGCGGTCCGTCATCCATGCTTGCGTTTTGTTTCCTTTGGCTCTGTCGGCTTCGGCTCAATCCATGCGAGACCAGCAACACCCAGGTAAAAAGATCATGGGAGAGGCAGGGAACCTCGACCCAGCTGCCCTACAAGTCACGCATGTGTCGCTGTACAAGAACGGCGTCGGCTTCTTCGAACATGCAGGCAAGGTCACCGGGGACGCTTCGGTCAGCTTGCATCTCACCGCGGCGCAGTTGAATGACGTGTTGCAGAGTTTGACGGCAGTAGACCTGGGTGGCGGGCACATCGCAGGTGCGAACTATAACTCAACGACACCACTGGACCAGCAGTTACGGACGCTGCCGTTGAGTCTGGGCGAGCAGCCCTCACAAGAGGAGCTATACGCTGCGCTTCGAGGCGCTCGTGTAGAGGTGACCGGGTCGGGCGCAGTGTTTACGGGACGCCTGCTGTCGTTGGAGATACGTTCCTCCGCACCGGCGCCAAGTGGCGAACAGAGCACGCCTGCACCGGAGCGCCGCTTTCTGA
Organism: Verrucomicrobia bacterium Tous-C9LFEB; assembly: GCA_964658105.1. Taxonomy (GTDB): domain Bacteria; phylum Acidobacteriota; class Terriglobia; order Terriglobales; family Acidobacteriaceae; genus Granulicella. The sequence continues at coordinate 22,363 of CAZZXY010000022.1, forward strand.
CGGTCGTGGCGGATTCGGGAGCGACGCGGACTGTGGAACTGGGACCGAACACCATCGTGCGCTTTCTGGATGCGGGTTTGCGGGCCGACCTGAACACCTACATGGAGCTGCTCGGCAGAAACCGTACCGAGGGCATCCGTCACCTGCTCCTGCGCGACCAGGGGATTGGCGCGCGGGAGCTGCGCGTGTCGTTTTTGTCGGAGGTTCCGGTGTGGAAGTCGACGTACCGCGTGCTGCTGACCACCGGCACACAGGACGGTGCTGGGGGCGAGGGCAAGGCCACGGTGCAGGGCTTCTCTGTGGTGGACAACACGACGGGCGAGGACTGGAACCATGTCCAGCTCTCGTTGATTGCAGGTAGTCCGCAGAGCTTTCTGCAGCCGATCTCGCAGCCCATCTATAACCGCCGGCCAGAGGTGCCCATTGCGGAGAACGCGCAGACCACGCCGCAGACGCATGAGTCGAGCGAAGGGAATGCGCCGGCGCAGGGAAGCGCACCGGCGGACCTGACGAGCGGCTCGGCGGGTAGTCCGGGGTCGCTGTTCGGGTCGCCTACTGGAACGGGGTCTGGCACCATGGGAGGGCCTATGGTGGCAAACAGCAGGATCCCAAGAAGTATGAACATAATGAAGGACACGGGACCGCCGCCCACGCCTATGGCTGCAGCCATGCCCGCCACGTCCCCCGAACTTTACGAGATGAGTGCTGCCCGTTCCACAGAAGCGAAGGCGACCACGGCGGCGTTCGACGACTTCTTTGCTTACAACCTCACCGAACCGGTGACGATTCCGCGAAATGGGTCGGCGCTGGTTCCGACCCTTCAGACGCGCCTACCGGTGGAGAGCGTGACGCTGTGGTCGCGCAATGAGCCGACACCCTTACGTGCACTCTGGGTGACCAACAGCTCCGGGCTGACGCTGGATCGCGGATCGTTCTCAATCGTCGAGAACGGTGCATTTGCCGGCGAAGGACTGGTGGACTCGGTGCATCCGGGCGAGCGGCGGCTACTTTCGTACGCGGTGGACCAGGCCGTACGGGTGACGCCGGACACCGACATCAACACACGGCACATCAGCAGTGTGTTCCTCTCCAAGGGTGTGCTGCGGGCGACGACAACAGAGGTGGCAGAGGCTCGGTACAAGGTCTCCAACGCAGCGCCTGATAGGCGGACGGTAGTTTTGGAGGAGGCGCGACGGCCCGGGTGGACGCTTGACTCGGAGGTGAAGCCGGCAGAGACGACGCCGGGGCTTCACAGATTTCGAGTTTCGGTGGCGGCGCATGGTTCGGCATCGCTGGCTGTGACGCAGCGCACCACGGTCAATGAGGAGTTCCGTCTCGTCGACAACACGGAAGAGCAGTTGACGGTGTACCTGCGCGAAAACCGGGCTGATCCCAAGGTGATTCAGCAGCTCCAGCCCCTGTTTGAAGCACGTCGGCGCTTGACCGATCTGGACCGGCAGATTGCCGAGATCAAGAGCAAGATCAACGCGATCGGCGAAGACCAGAGGCGCGTGCGGGAGAACCTGGCGGCCTTGAAGGGATCTGCTGAAGAGCGAGCGCTGGCAAAACGGTACACGGGCGAGTTGAACGCGCAGGAAGATACGCTCGCTGGGTTGAAGCAGGCTCTGGAAGCCTCGCAACAGCGACGTGTTACGGCAGCGGCGGAGCTGAGTATCCGGATCGAGACCTTGCAGATGGTCTGAGGGAGGCACCCCGCCGTCGCCCCTGACGTCTTAGGATTAAGTAGTTGACGTTACTGATTGAGGTATAAGGTTTGGCGCAAGGCGTTTTGAGCAGGCTCCGGTGGCGCGGTGCCGTGATGGTGGTTGTCGGGTTGGTGGGGATTGGTGGCGTGCCGGAGCTTTCCTCCGCTTACGGACCAGCGATGCAGGCAGTTGCAGTGCCAGTCGATCCTGCAGGAACAGGCACTGTCGGCGCGACCGGTAGCGTTCAGGTGAGCCCTGGGACGCCAGGCGCATCGGGGAATACCGGGCCCTCTGGAGCGCTGGCAGCCTCCGCAACCGCGGCAGCCAAGCCGGGCGGCGCCACCCTTGAGAACGCCACAGCCTCGTTGAAGGGGGCAGACGCCAGCGCGGCGCTGCTGGCCCAGATTGCGCGCCTACCCCCGCTTGTGGGTACGGACATCAACGTGGCCAAGCGAAGCGCCGATGTACGCACCCATTTGAATGCCATCCTGCGGTTCTACCGCACGGCCATGGTGCCCGTGCAGACGGTGGGTGAGCCGAGTGACGTGCTTTATGCGGAGCAAAGCCAGGCCGAAGCGACGCAAATCGCCCAGCTGGCCTTTCAGGCGGCAAAGAACGAAGCGGCCTTGCTGAACCGGGTTCCGGGCGCAACCAATGTGAAGGGCATGGCGGGAGCCTCCGGCGCGCAGGGGGCAACAAGCGAGAACGGCCAGAGCCAAGCGGATCGCATCGCGGCTGTTCGCACGCAAGCCCTGCAGCGGCTTGCGGCGTTGCAGGCGCAAGAAACCGACATCAATGGACAGCTCGCGAAGGCACGGGGCAACCAGCGAGCCACGCTTCTGCAGCAGCAGGAACAGGTGGAAGGTGGGATAGAACTGCAGCAGGCCATGGTCGAGGCGCTGGGCCGCATCAGCACCTTCTCCGTGGCCCAGGCAAAGACGGGTCTGGCAGGCGACATTGACCACCTGCAGAAATCCGCCCCGGAACTGCTGAGCAAACCGGTAAAGACGCCCGTTCCTCCCGTTCTGCAAAGTCTGGCTGCAGCACATGATGCCGGTGTTTCGACGCAGGCGAGCGTGCTGTTTCAGTTGATGGGCACGTTGCGGACCATCGACCAGCAGACGAAAGCGATCGACCAGCTCAGCAAACAGGCGACGGACCTGCGCACACCCTTCATCAAGGTTCTCCGTACGACGATTCAGCAGGGGCAGGCGCTGACGCAGCAGAGCATTGACCTGCAGGCGACTCCGACAACCAACGCACAGGATCTGGTAAATACGCGCAAGCAGTTTGACACTCTGACGTCGACCTTTCAGGTGCTGGCAAGCGCAACACTGCCGCTGAGTCAGGAAGGCGTGCTGCTCGAGAACGCCCGCGGCACGCTGACGACCTGGGATGCAACCGTGGATGCGGAGTACAGGACTGTTCTCCGGAGCCTGCTCATCCGCGTGGCCGTGATCGCCGTTGCCCTGGGGTTCCTGGCGCTTGTTAACCGCGCCTTGAACCAGGCCGCCGTGCGCTACGTCAGCGACCTGCGGCGGCGACGTCAGCTGCTGCTGATTCGGCGCATCATCATCGGATTTCTGACCGGCCTAGTCTTGATCTTCGGATTCGTTACCCAATTCAGTTCCCTTGCAACGTTCGCGGGCTTTATTACGGCGGGCATTGCCGTTGGTCTGCAGAGCATTCTGCTCAGCGTGGCGGCGTACTTTTTCATCGTTGGCAGGTACGGCATCCGGGTCGGAGATCGCGTGACGGTGGCCGGCGTGACGGGCGAGGTGATCGAGGTCGGCCTGGTGCGGTTTTACATGATCGAGCTTGTTGGGACGGGCACGGAGCTGCACTCTACAGGGCGCGTTGCTGTGTTCGCCAACTCCGTACTTTTCCAAAGCGGAACGCCGATCTACAAGCAGATGCCAGGAACGGAGTATGCCTGGCATGAACTCACCGCGAAGCTCAATCCTGGAGCGGACCCGCGGGCAGCTTCCGGAGCGGTGCTGAAGGTCGTCAATGATGTCTATGCGACGTATAGCGCAACGATCCAGAAGCAGCACCAGCAGGTGGAGTCCTGGATGGGCACGGCTTTGCCGGAGCCCCAGGTGGAGTCGCGACTGCAACTGGCGGACGGAGGTTTGCAGTTTGCGGTGTTGTTCCCGGTGGAGATCGACCATGCAGCCGAGGTAGACCAGAAAATCGCGGAGGCGCTGGTGCAGGGTCTCCACACGGAAGGTCCGTTGAAGGCTGGGGTGTCCGACTTACCAGTAATTAAGGCTGCCGTGAAGAGCTGACCGGAGATGCCTTCGGCAAAAAGCATTGCCCTTCCTTCAGCCCAAAGGAAGGGCAACCGAACAACGGAGGGGGAGAGGCACGTCCGCGGCCCTCAGGAGACATCAACCGTACGCGCGATCTCACCCTCTAGAGACATGGACGAGACTTCCTGGCAGGAAGACTACGCAGCTTTGTGCAATAGAATCATCCGTCATGAGCTCAAAACAATCTGCCTGCCATGTTGCTGACGCAACACGGCGTCGGTTCCTTGCTGTGTCGACCACCCTTGGGCTGGGATCGACGCTCTTCCCGGGCGTTCTGCTGGCGCTGACCACGGAAGTTACAGAGGCGCAGGCCGAGGACACGGAAGGCTCTCTTCCGAAGATCACAGAGGCAATGGTCGAAGCCGCCGCAACTATTGCGGGAGTGAACTTTTCGGCTGAGCAGAGAAAGACGATGCTGGAGGGTCTCAACGCACAGCGCGACGACGTGGCAGAGATTCGCAAGATAATGCTGCCCAACAGCGTTCCTCCTTCGTTGGTACAGGATCCGGTGCTGCCGGGCACCGTGATGGAAACGGAAAAGAAAGCGGCCAGGCTGGGGCGCATTTCTTCGGTGGCGGAGATCTCAGCGAGTCAGGAGGAGCAGGTGGCCTTCGCCACGGTACGGCAGCTTGGGACACTGCTACGGACAAAGAAGACAACTTCCGTCGAGCTGACGAAGATGTACCTTGCGCGCCTGCGGCGGTATGACCCGCAGCTGCATTTTGTCATCACGCTGACGGAGAGACGTGCTCTCGACCAGGCTGCTGCTGCGGATCGGGAGATGGCGGCTGATAAGGCTCGCGGACCCCTGCACGGCATTCCATGGGGCGCAAAAGATCTGCTGGCTGTGAAAGGGTACCCGACGACCTGGGGTGCGGGTCCGTTCATGACGCAGAGCTTTGACTACGATGCGGAGGTGGTCAAGCGCCTGGATTCAGCTGGCGCGGTTCTGGTTGCGAAACTGACGCTGGGCGCGCTGGCGCAGGGCGACCTTTGGGGGCCGAAGCCGGGCGTGCGGACGCGCAATCCCTGGAACCTGAACCAGGGGTCGAGCGGATCGTCGGCGGGTGTAGCGAGCGCGGTGGCTGCCGGCTGTGTGGGTTTTGGTATCGGCACAGAGACGCTGGGGTCGATTTCGTCGCCAAGCACGCGCTGCGGATGCACCGGGCTGCGACCAAGCTTCGGGCTGGTGCCGCGTACCGGCGCCATGGCGCTGAGCTGGTCGATGGACAAGATAGGACCCATCGCGCGCAGTGTGGAGGACGCGGCACTGGTGCTGGAGGCAATCTACGGGCCCGATGGGCAGGATCCAAGTGTGCAGCCGGCAGCCTTCAATGTGGATATGACGATGGACGTGCGCAAGCTCCGGGTGGGCTACCTAAAAAGCGCCTTCGACCAGCCAACGATGGAGGAGATTAAACCGCCGAGCGAGACCCTTGCAGGCAAGGAGCTGGAGGCGTACAACCGCCGGGTTGCCGGACGGAAGGCCAGCTTTGCGCAGCAGGTGTACGACGTTCAGTTCGCTGCCAAGGCGCTTGAGGTGCTGCGCGGCATGGGCGTGAACCTGCAACCGGTTGAGTTCCCGAAGTTTAACTACGGGGCGATCGTGCCGATGCTGGAGGCCGAGGCCGCAGCCGCTTTTGATGAACTGACCCGTTCGGGGCGGGACGCGCTGCTGGCAGGGCAGGAGCCTTATGACTGGCCGAATAGCTTCCGTACAGCACGGTTCTATCCTGCGGTGGACTACATCAACGCATCGCGGGCGCGGCGGCTGGCGATGGAGCAGGTTGGCGCGTTCTTCCGGCAGTTCGATGTTGTTGTGACGCCCAGCGGGGGGCCGCAACTGACGGCGACCAACCTGTGCGGACAGCCGGCGGTGATCGTTCCCAACGGGTTCCGTGGCGCTGACGCGCCACCGCCCCCCACAACCGACCTGAACAACTACGCGAACAGCGGAGGACCGGGCACGCCCGTGTCGCTGACGTTCCTCTCGCCGCTATACGGGGAGGCCAAGGCGTGTGCCCTGGCGCATGCGTACCAGGAAAAGACCGGATTTCAGCTTCAGCATCCCAGGCTGGCCTGAGATCCGGCTTGCGATAATGCGGAGAGGAGCAGCTTATCGCAACCTTTGCGCCAGACGGTAGGGAGTCCGGGTCCACGTTGCTTCGGATCGAGCCAATCTGCGTCGATCCATCTCAGTTGGCCAAGATCACGGTGTGCACGCGCCCTTTCCGTGGCGCAGGCCCGCGTATTGAGGCGGAGCGCGTGGGAAACAAGCTCCTGGTGCACAACTATGGGCATGGCGGTTCCGGGTGGTCGCTCAGCTGGGGCTCTGCGGCGCTGGTTGTGCCCATGGCGCTGGCCGCGGGAGCTCGCGACATCGCGGTGATCGGCTGCGGTGCCATGGGGCTTACCTCGGCGATCGCGCTGCAACGTGCGGGCGCGCGCGTGACGATCTATGCCCGTGACCTGCCTGCGACGACGCGGTCAGCACGGGCAACGGGCACATGGACGCCCGATGCGCGGGTCGCTTTGCGGGACCGTGTCGATGCCTCCTTTGCGGCGCGTTGGGAGAGCATCGCCCGGTGTTCTTTCGAGGCCTACCAGGAGTTGCTCGACCTGCCGGACCGGCCGGTGGAGGTGCACGATCGTTTTGTGCTCTCCGATCTCCCGCCGGAGGAGGCATGGGCCAAGAAGCTTCGCGAAGACCCCATCGGGTTTGCGCGGCTGGAACAGCGCATCGCGGACCTGTACCCTGCCCCGGTCGACTTCGGTCCGGGCGAACACCCTTTCTCTCCAGGCTATTGCCGCAAGACCCCGGCTTACCGTTTCAACATTGCGACGTATTCCAGGTATCTGGAGACGGAGTTTCGCGAGCGTGGGGGCGAGTTGCGAAGGGCTGAATTCCACACTGCCGCGGACCTGCTCGCCCTGCGCCAGACAGCCATCGTTCAATGCACAGGGTACGGTGCGCGCGCTTTGTTCGGGGATGAGTCCTTGATTCCGATACGTGGTCAAATTGCCTGGCTGCCGCCGCAACCGAACCTGCCCTACAGTCTGATCTGGGGTGATCTTAACCTCGTTCCGCGGGCGGATGGGACGGTGGTGCAATGGGGGGCTCAGGGTGACGGAACTGGATGGAATGACGCCAGCGAGGAGCCGGATCAGGACGAGGCGAACAGCGCTTTGGCCACGGCCGCAACCCTTTGCGGCTCCCGAGGGGCGCTGCACCGCAGTCCTGTTGAAGGCTGATATGACTTGGCTTTCAGGGATGCTGCTTGCTTTTCTTGTTCCTCGTGTCTGAGGTGAAGCGGCTAAAGAAGAACTCCTGGACCAGATCATTCATCGCATCTCCGGCAATGGCGAGAATGCTGTTCTCCAGAAAGATCGTGGCTCCCTGGCGATCGGAGGCAGGGTAGTAGAGGTTGGAGATGGCACCCGCAGAGAGGTCGCCGAGAACTCCTGCGAAGTTAGGCTGGTCATGCCCGTTGTCTCCGCGCGTGATGACCGCCCGGGAGAGAGCGTAGAGGACACGTGATCGCTTGGTTCCTGTTCCCTTGTAAAAATAGCGGGGATCCTGATGGAAAAGAGAAGGCAGGACCGCACCTCCCATGTAGGTGCCGATCACCAGATTGCCGAGGTCGGCTCCATACCGTCGTCCGTATCCCGCAGCACCCTGCCCATAACCGGGAAACGCATTCGCTGCCTGCTGTACACCGGCAACCGTGCCTACCAGGGCAAGATTTCCCGGATCAAGGGCGTTCCGGGTAGAGAGACGAAACTTCTGCCCCGCGGTGAGCGGTGGGGCTGTCCAGTTGTAGCTGACAAAGAAATTGGGCAGGACGCCCACGAGACGCTGATGCTCCTCCGTGTGCAGCTGTTCCAGAGCCAACTGCTCCGGCGTCAACGCATCCACGGTGATGCTCACTGTGGACAGCGTGAGCTCGATCGGCGGGAGGTCCAACGTTTCGCCGGGCTGCAGTTCCACATGCTGCGTGACCGTGGTGAACCCCGGGAGCGTAGCGGTCAACGTGTAAGGCGCTGGGTCCAGCCCGAGGAAGGTGAACCGGCCACTGTCATCCGATTTGGTCTGCAACGTTTCGCCCGCTGAGGAAAGCCGAAGCTGCGCACCCGAGACCATGGCGCCATTGCTGAGCACCTCGCCAGTCAAACGACATCCGCCAACGCGTTGCGGCGCTGCCATCGATGGAGACTGCGGCAGCGGCGCGGCCGGTAATGCCTGGCCTCTGAGAGGTGACAGCCAGAGCAGGAAGAGAGCGCTCGTGCAATGGGGGAGTTGGGGTATTACGCTGCGTCGGAGATAGAAGAGTAGCCTGCTCCCTAGCACAGCGTCGGCGAACCGATACACCCTGGATCTCTTCGGATGGAGCGGATAGGTGCCCGGGAACGCAGGAGGTCGCATCGGAGGCCGTCAGCCGCCGTAACCGCCATCGGCATTCGCTTCCTCTTCGGTGAGGGGCCGTCCGCCGGCGAGCTCCTTCTTTACCAATTCGCTGACAGTCTTCGAATCCACAAAGAGTCCACTCGCAAGAATGCGTTGTTGCACCACGCGCATGGTCGGACCCATGTCCTTGGGGCCGGGTCGTTGTCCTCCGTTGCCGGCCGCGACGTGTTCGATCGCACCTAAAACAATGGGACGAATATCCTCTTCCTTGGCCTGTTGCGGCAGGTACTCTTCGATGTACCCGATCTCGGTCCGTTCCTTCTCGGCGAGCTCTGGGCGGCCGCCCTTGGTGAACTGTTCGACCGAGTCACGGCGCTGTTTCACGAGCGTCTTCAGAATGGACTGCTCTTCGGCCTCGCTCAGCGACTCGCGCTTGTCGATCTCCCTGGATCTGAGCGCAGACTTCACCATCCGCAGCGTGGTCAGTTTGGCTTCAGAACGGCCCTTCATGGCGGTGATGATGTCGGCGTTCAGGCGTTCCGCGATGGTGGGCATGGTGAGGCTCCTGTCACTGACAGAGTACCGCGTGCGCGTCAGGACTGTTTGCCCCTAGGACTCGGCAGGGCGCAGATAACCTTCAGGAATGGCAAAAAGAAAGCAAATAGAATAGGGGAATATGATCCGCAAGACGCGTCTCTTCACGCCTGGCCCCACCCCCCTGCTTCCAGCCGCGCAGTTCGCCATGGCTGCGGCCGATATCCACCACCGGACCCCTGAGTTCCGCGCCCTTTTTAAGCGCGTCCTGGAGCAGCTCAAGGTCTTTGTCGGCACGCAGAATGACGTGGTTGTCCTGTCGAGCTCGGGAACGGGAGCCATGGAAGCCGCCGTCTCCAACCTGACCTCGCCGGGTGACCGGGTTCTGGTTCTCTCCGCTGGCAAGTTCGGCGAGCGTTGGGTGTCGTTGGCAAAAGCCTTTGGCTGCCACGTCGATGTCGTGACGAAGCCCTATGGCGACACCTTCACGGCCGAAGATATCAAGAGTGAGCTACGGCCGGAGACGCGCGCCGTGTTTGTGCAGGCAAATGAGACCTCCACCGGTACACGGCACGACATTCAGGCGATCGGGCAATTGCTGAAGGATGAGCACTCCGAGGCCCTGCTGGTCGTCGATGGGATCACCGGTCTGGGTACGACACACCTCGACATGGATGCCTGGGGCGTGGACGTACTGATTGGCGGCTCGCAAAAGGCAGTGATGATTCCGCCCGGGTTGAGCTACCTCGCGGTGAGCGAACGCGCCTGGAATCGCATGGAATCCACGCAGAACCCGCGGTACTACTTTGATCTTCGCAAAGAGCGCAAGAACGCCCGGAATGGCGAAAGCGCGTATACCCCTGCGGTGGCCTTGATCGCCGCGTTGGGGGCATCGCTGGACTGGATCGCCGCCCAGGCTGCCACGCCGGAAAAGCCCGAAGGCGACCTTGCCGAAGGGCGTCGCAAGCTGGTCGACAACGCGGAGCTGATTGCCGCCATGACCCGGGCGGCCGTGCTGCGCATGGGCCTGACGCTGTTCTCGCAGGCGGCAGGTGCGGCGGCGACTGCGGTGAACGCTCCCGAGGGCGTTGATTCTGGCGTGATCTGCAAAGCGCTGAAGAGTCGTTTTGGCGCAATCATCACCAATGGTCAGGGTGAGATGCAGGGGAAGATCTTTCGCATCGCGCATCTCGGCTTCTTTGACTACATGGACACGATTGCGTTGATCGCAGCGCTCGAGCAGGTCCTCGTAAAGAGCACTCCACAACTGGGTGTGAAGTTTGGCACCGGTCTATCCGCAGCGCAGGAGATCTTTGCGGAGCGCGACAGCCGCTAACACCTCGGGCGCCCACGCGTCCTTCACCGGTTAAGAAAGGCAGACCTTCGGGTCTGCCTTTTTGCCTTGTGATGTAGAGCCAACCTGAAGGTTGCAGCACAGGGTAACCGTAACGAGATGACCATCGGTATTCCCGTGGGATTCTTCCGTGCGTCGAGATGAACGATAACTTGCTGGAGCCTGAGTGAGCTCCCTCCGCGCATTCGGAGGGAGAAGCAAGAACGACAGGGTGGTTGCGGCAGCCGGTCCCCCGGCGCGCGCGCCTACCTGCGCCTGAGCGAATCGCTTCTGGCCGTGAGAGGTATTCTTCATGTTTTTTCGTCTGCGCGCTACAGCTGTCAAAGCTTGCGGAGCTTTCTGCGCGGCCGGGATGCTTTTGTTGACTGGTTGCGGCGCCGGTTCGCTGGCGGGTCCATCTGCCACTGCCGGCTTCAAAATCAAGGGCAACGTGCACGGGGGGGCCTGGCCCATCCAGGGCGCAACCATTCGTCTCATGGAGACGCAATCGAACGGCGCCTGGAGCACGACCACCAACAGCTACAGCGGGGCTGCCAAGCAACTCCTGCAAACGACCTCCAACGCGAGTGGATATTTCACCTTCCCTGACACTGGCTGGACGTGCGACGGCGGGCAGTATGCCTACATCACTGTCTCGGGTGGGCATACGGCGACCACGAACAACTACAACGTGGTGCAGGTCGGCGTAATCGGTGGATGCTCGACAGATCTGGCGAACAAGACGGAGATCGATAACGTCAATGTCTATATCTCCGAGCTGAGCACGGTCGCTGCGGCCTATGCGCTGGGTAATTTCATCTCGATCGACAGCACCAACGCATCCACCGGCCAGCAGATCGTGAATATCACAGCGCCCGCGAGCAACAACAGCGCGACACCGGGCTGCACAGGATCGGGTCTCACGGGGACGAACCCCCTAACCTGTGTGCATGCTGGACTGGCGCACGCTTTCCAAAATGCCTACAACCTGGTTGACCAGGTGACCTATGGCGCCAGTCAGTTTCCAACAGGTGCCGCCCGCAGCGTTCTGCCGAACAACAAGCAGGCTTCGGTGCCTCAGGCACTGATCAATACGATCGGCAACATCCTGCAGAGCTGTGTTGATTCAGGCGGCGGAGCGGTCTCGGATCTCTCGAGCTATGTCCCGGGAGGAAGCAGCGCCACCCGATGCGGAGACCTGTTTTATTGGGCCACGCCGCCCGGCGGAACCACAGCCCCTACAAACACGCTGCAGGTGGCGCTGAACATGGCGCGTTACCCCACTAACAACGTGGATGCCCTGTTCAAGCTGCAGCCGCGTGCCGTGTTTTTCACTCCGGACATGGTGTATGACACGCTTAGTTCAGACAACACGAAGCTGATGTCGTATACCCTGTCTATCTTCTACGTCGGCACGGGGCTGCCGAACGACGCAGGTATGCCGTACCCGGTAGATATCGCGCTGGACGAGAACGATAACGCGTACGTGGCTTACAGCGGCAGTAACAAAGGCAACACCTACGGTGCCGTGGATGAGTTCGGGCCCGATGGAACGGGCGTGTTTGCAGGCGCTCACCAGGCAACGATCGCCAACCCGGGTTCGCTCGCACTCGATGCCAACGGGAACGCCTGGCTTTCCAACGACCTGGGAACGAATGGGAACGTGTACCAGATCAAGACTCCCGGATCGGGTGGAACGTACGGCGCCCTGGGGACGAAGTTGACGGTCCCGAACGGCTATGCCGCAGGCGTCGCTACAGATATGGCCAACAACGTGTGGGTTGGAAGGGACTCCGCGGCGAATCAGTCGCTCTTCCGCTTCAATGCAGCGAACGGCTATGCGGCAGATCCGCTTACGGTGCCGCCCGTCCTCGGAGCGAGTTCCAAACGCCTCTTCGTCGATTACAGGCAGAACGTTCTCGGCGTGACCAGCAGCACCAACTTTCTGGGGGCGCTGCTCCAATTGGATGCGGCTCAGGTATTTCTCTTTCCCTACGCAGCCTCTGGCGCCAATGCGGTGCTACACGCGGTGACCTTGAACGCCGGTAATGCCTATGGCCTGGCGATGAGCAACGCTGACGTGGCGTATGTGCCCGTGAGTCAGGAACTCGACACTGAGACGGGCTACAACAACGGACAGATGGCTGCAAATGGGGCGGGTTCGTTTAGCAATCAGTCCAGCACGAACTCGACCTACACCTCCCCGATGGGCGTAGCGATGGACGGAGCCGGCAACCTCTTCTGGTCCGACTTCGAAAGCGCCGGTCAGATCTTCTGGATGCAGCCCTCCGATTCGTCTTCCGTCTCCTCGGGGAATTTGATGTCCTTCTTTCCTTGCTACCCGCTGAATGGGCAATGCTATAGCAGCGCCGCATCCTATCTGCGCGGAATGGCTCTGGATAGTACCGGGGCGATGTGGTATCTGGGCGACAGCACGACGGGCGCCGTGATCCAGACGCTTGGCATGGCTGCCCCAACCTATCCTTTGCTGTCCTATGCACGTGGTGGCGTGATCATCCAGTAAGCGGACATAGCGGTCGAAGTCAGAGCCTGGTAAGCAGAGCGTCATTCTGCTTGCCAGGCTGTGTCTTTGCCGCCGGGTGGTAGGAGCGTCCGAAATCTAAGGTAATGAATCGACCTGGCCATCACGGAACCTGTGCAAGCCAGCCCTGTGCACGAAGGTTGCACCAAGCGGTAACCAGAACGGCAATGGGCACGGTGTCGGGGTGGGATTTGTTTTCTTTCCTCACTGACCGATAACGGTCTGGAGCTTAAAAACCGGAGAACGGAGCGAAAGCGAACAGAAGGTTTGGCCGGCAACGAGAGCAGGCAAGGAAGCTGCTGGATGGCCAGACCGGAGTTCTCCGGGAATTACCTGATGTCGTCAGGTTCGGCTCACTTTGAGGGTGATGCTATGTCGATTGTTTGTTTGCGTAAGCTGTCAGTTCTAGGTGCAGCGCTGCTGTTGAGTTCCGGGATCGCCGTACTTACGGGATGCGGATTGGGAGCTGTGACAGGAACAGCGGATGGCGTTCCGGAAGCGATGTCGATCTCCGGCGCGCATATTCACGGCCAGGTGCACGGCGGTGTCTACCCCATCCAGGGAGCGAACATTGAGCTCTGGCAGAGCAGCGTCGGTACGTGGAAGAAGGCCATTAGCAGCTATGCGCCGTCATTCTACGGATCGACCGCGACGAATACGGGTTTCATCGCCTCCACGACCTCCGCCAAGGCCGGGGACAGCAGCGGCAGAGCGCCAGGTTACTTTGACTTCGGGACGCAGACACTGACCTGCACGGCAGGAAACTACGTGTACCTCACCACCACGGGTGGTGGAACGATCCCAACGATGACGAACAGTAACGTAGTCCAGGTCGCCGTGATAGGCCAGTGCCCAGCAACGGCGAGCCAGGCCGCCTACTTCAACAACGTCAATGTGTTTCTTTCTGAGACGAGTACGGTTGCGGCCGCGTATACCCTGGGCAACTTCATCTCCATTGACACGGACCCGACCACGAATCTGCAGAGGGTCAATATCGCTGCGCCTGCAAACAATACGGCTACGGGTGCGTGCCCTGTCGTAAACGGAGTGATGACGTGCACGGCGGCGGGCCTGGCGCACGGCTTCGCAAATGCAATCAACCTTGTTGATTTCGTGACATTTGACGGCTCGTTCCCATCCGGGGCAGCGCGGGCGGCGTTGCCGCAAAACAAAAAGGCCGTTGCGCCCCAGGCCATGGTGAATACGTTGGGAAACGTGTTGCAGTCGTGCGTAGACTCCGGCCCTTCCACGGTGGCGTCCCCGAGCTCGACATGCAAGACCCTGCTTGGCTATTCCCCGGCGAACGGGGCGGGCACGGCCCCGACGAACACGCTGCAGGTGGCGTTGAATATTGCCGCCAGCCCCACGTCCAACGTGACGACGTTGTACAGCCTGCAGTCTGCGAATTCACCCTTTAGTCCGATGATGTCTGCAGCGCCTACCGCCTTCAGTCTGGCGATCTTCTACCCGGCGGCGGCCATCGGAGACACCACGTTCACAGCGCCGGTTGACGTGGCGCTGGACGCCCAGGACAACGTCTATGTGGCGTATTCCCAGGGCAGCAACGGAGCTGTTGCAGAGCTGAGCGCCACCGGAAACCAGGTATTCTCCGGAGTCAAGCCCCTGGTTGCGACGAACCTCACAAATCCGGGCACTCTTGCGATTGACCCAACCGGGTACGTTTGGGTTGCCGACGATTCTCCCAGCGCTGCGCCAACCAACGCAGGAAATGTCTTCGGCTTCACGACAAGCGTCACCTCTACCGGCAATGCAGTAGGCCAACCGTACAAGACATACACCGTTCCTCACGGCAAGGCGTCTGGGATCGCGTTTGACGCGCAAGGAGAGGCCTTCATCACGAGGGATGCAACTGACGCCAACATCAACGATTATTTCTACGGCAGCGGCAGAACCACCTATACCCAGGCAGGGACGCTCAGCGGAGCCACCCTGCTGCGAGCACAGGTGGATTCATACGGCACCTTTAAAGCTGTCGGTGACACGACGTTCCTGAGCTTCGCGCCGTATCCGTGTAAGACCGGATATGCAGAGAGTTCGGTGACGCTGGATGCAAAAGGCGGGTTTGCCCTCGCAATCGATAACACGGCCAGCGTCTACAACACGTTCCTGCCCATCAACAAGGAGCTGTCCACCGCAAACGTTACGCAGCAGGGGACCCAAAGATGCTGGACGGCCACGACAACCATCAACAATTATGCGGGCAGCATGACCACCGAATCGATTCCAAGTGCGGCAGCCCTGGATGGTTACGGAAACCTTTTCTGGTCGGGGACAGCGGGACGTCTCTACAGCTATCTGGGGGCTGAGACCAACGTGACGACCACCGGAGGAACGCTGGCCGGCACCCCCACGTACTTCTATCCTTGCTATCTCGGCGGTGCAACGTCGTGCACCTACGCAAGTAATCTGGCGGGCATGGCCATCGATAGCTCCGGCACCATGTGGTACGCCGCCCCGAACGTCGGCGGTAGCGCTTACCTGGTGCAACATTTCGGTCTGGCGCAGCCTACCTGGCCTTTGCTGGCGTATGCGCAATCCGGAGTTGCCTTCTAAGGATCGGAACTTGGCGGAGCGGTTAGAAGGGCCAGGTGTTTCTGGCCGCAGAGGAACGGCGAAGTGTCCGCGAACGTTGCCGCTGCACCTGGGAGTGGGCCAGACTCCATGAATAGGAAGCCCGCTCCGTTTTGCCGCGCAGACACACACTCCCAGGCGCTGGGATGGGACACCTGCCTGACACGCGGTAGCAGAACGTCAAACCGGTCGCCGGGCTAGTTTTCCTGCTTATCCACCGTCATGCACAGGCGCTGGATGCGAAGGGGGGTTGGTCGGCTTAACCTAGGCAGACATGGCTGTACTCTCAATGCCGCTCCCATCCACGGATGGGCTGCCCTCCTCGGTTCAGACCGAAGTGACCGTTCTTGGCGCGATGCTCCTCGACGCGGTCGCCATTACCGATGCCACGGCCAAGCTGCGTTCCGAGGATTTCGCCCTGGACTCGCATCAGCGCATTTACCGCGTCATGACGGATCTGATGGCCCAGGGCCATGCTGTCGATCTGATCACGGTGATGGACGCCCTCAGCCGCCGCAAGGAGCTGGACGCGATCGGTGGGGCAGCCTACCTTGCCTACCTGACGGAAGGCATCCCGCGGAATCCCAATATTGAGAGCTACGTCCGGATCGTCAAGGACAAGAGCCTCCTGCGGCAGCTTCTCGGGATCTTCAATGAGGGCATGGCGGCGGCTTCAGACCAGAGCGAAGATGCGACGCAGGTCCTCAACGACGTTGAGGTCAAGCTCGCCGAAGTAGCGGATTCTGCGATTCAGCGCGGCTTCTCCAACATCCCTGACATCGTCGCCAGTTCCTTCGGCTCGATTGATGCCCTCTACGAGCAGGGACGCGAGGTCACAGGACTCGCGACGCACTACATCGAATTCGACAAGATGACTTCGGGCTTGCAGGATAGCGAGCTGATCATTATTGCGGCACGCCCCTCGATGGGTAAAACGGCCTGGGCTATCAACATCGGGCAGAACTGTGCCGTGCGTGACGGCAAGGTAGTCGCCATCTTCTCTCTGGAAATGTCGAAGGAAAGCCTGCTGCGCCGCATGCTGGCATCCGAGGCGATGGTTGGCAGCCGTAAGCTGCAGACCGGCTTCATCCCTCGCGAGGACAAGGGCAAGCTGATTGCAGCGCTCGATCGCCTGATGAATTCCAAGATGTTCGTGGACGACACGCCGGGCATCACGCTTGCCGAGATGCGCGCCAAGTGCCGCCGCCTGATGCAGCAGGAAAGCGGGCTCGACCTGGTCATCATTGACTATCTGCAACTCATGACCGGCAGCAGCAGCGGGGGCAAGAAGGGCGGCTTCGAGAGCCGAACCCAGGAAGTCGCGTCCATTTCACGTGGACTGAAAGCGCTGGCGAAGGAACTGCGTGTGCCGGTGATTGCGCTTTCCCAGCTCTCCCGTGGATCCGAACAGCGTACCGGCGATAAGAAGCCGCTGCTCTCCGATCTGCGCGAATCAGGTTCCATCGAACAGGATGCCGACGTGGTCGCGTTTATTCATCGCGAGGAGTACTACGACCGCGAAAATGAGGACGTGAAAGGCAAGGCGGAGATCATCATCGCCAAGCAGCGCAACGGGCCGACAGGTTCTGTGCAGATGGCGTACCTGAGCGATTTCACGCGGTTTGAAAACCTGGCAACCGGTGATGATTTTGGCGGCGGCGACGCGTATTGAGGTCTCCACGCAGGCTTCGAGCGCATTTGCTACACTTTGCCGTTCGTTGTTCTGAGCTTACGGGAGTGTCATGAAGCGAAGCCGGTTGTGCAGTGTCGTGCTGTGTCTCAGCATGCTTGGGTTGACGGTGGTCGCGAGCCTGGCGCAGGGAAGTGCTCCGCTCGCGTCCCCGGCCCGGATCAATGGATACGAGCCGAAGTGGTGGAAGGAAGCGGTCGTCTACCAGGTCTATCCGCGCTCGTTCAAGGATTCGAATGGCGATGGCATTGGCGACCTGAATGGCGTCACGGAGAAGCTCGACTACCTCCAGCAGCTGGGCATCAACGTGATCTGGCTCAGCCCGCACTATGACTCGCCGAACGCAGATAACGGCTACGACATCCGCGATTACCGCAAGGTCATGACGGAGTTCGGGAGCATGGCGGATTTTGACCGGTTGCTGGCCGGTGTCAAGAAGCGCAATATGCGCCTGATCGTCGACCTGGTGGTCAACCACAGCTCTGATGAGCATCAGTGGTTTGCCCAATCCCGGTCCTCGAAAACGGACCCCTATCGTGATTTCTACATATGGCGGGACGGCAAACCGGACCCATCTGCACCGGGTGGTTACGATCCCCCGAACAACTATCCGAGCTTCTTCTCCGGGTCTGCGTGGCAGTTCGACCAAACAACGAAGCAGTTCTACCTGCATCTCTTCGCGGTGAAGCAGCCGGATCTGAACTGGGACAACCCGCAGGTCAGGAAGGAAGTGTATGCGCTGATGCGCTTCTGGCTGGACAAGGGCGTGGATGGTTTCCGCATGGATGTCATTCCGCTGATCTCCAAGCAGCCGGGCCTTCCTGACCTCACGCCAGAGGAGCTGAAGACCGGTGCCTACATCCGCACCTTTGCGAACGGGCCGCATCGTGATGAGTACCTGCAGGAGATGAATCGTGAGGTGCTCAGCCGCTACGACGACATGACCGTCGGCGAGGCGCTCGGCATCACTCTTTCGGAGGAGCCAAAGATTGTTGCGACTGATCGGCACGAACTGAACATGGTCTTCAACTTCGACGCGATACGGGTCAATCGCGGCTCGGGGTACACGGAACGCAAGTGGACGCTTCCAGAGTTGAAGGCGATTTATGACAACCATGCCAGCACTCTTGGCAAGGAGAGCTGGGATACAGTGTTTCTTTCCAACCATGACAATCCCCGGCTCGTCTCCAACTTTGGGGATGACTCGCCGCAGTTCCGCGCCGTCTCCGCCAAGATGTTGGAGACAATGCTGCTTACGTTGCGCGGAACGACGTTCCTCTACCAGGGCGACGAACTGGGGATGACGAACTATCCTTTCGAGAAGCTGGAGCAGTTCAATGACATCGAAGTAAAAAACGCCTACAAGGCCCGGGTGCAGACGAAGGAGATCTCTGAGTCGCAGTTCATTGCGGAGTCGCAGCGTTTCGGCCGCGACAACGCACGGACCCCGATGCAATGGGATGGCACCTCGAACGGCGGCTTCACCACAGACAAGGCCACACCGTGGCTCGCCGTAAATCCGAATTACAAGACCATCAATGCGGCGGCGGAGCTGGCGGACCCCGATTCCGTGTACCACTTCACGCAGAAGCTGATTGCCTTCCGGCACGCGCATAAGGCGTTTGTGTATGGCGACTACCATGACCTCGATCCGCAGGGTGCGCAGGTCTTCGCCTACACGCGAACGCTGGGCGGAGAGCGCTTCCTGACCGCGCTGAACTACACGGGGCACGACGTCACCTACCCATTACCGGAAGGGACCAGGGCAGGTGCGCTGGAACTGGGTAACCTCCCCACCTCGGAGTCGAACAGCTCGACCCTGCACCTGCGACCCTGGGAGGCGAGGATTTACCGCTTCTGAGCCGTCCTGTTGCCGGGACGCAAAGCATGGCGGCAGATCCTGAGGGGTTCCGGTACCCTGTCCTAGATGCGTTGGAACGGCTTTTTGATTGGCCCTGCCCAGAGGGTTGCGGCGGTGCTGCTGCTGGTCTTGCTGGGTGAGTGCCTCTGGACGATCGCCCACCAGCCGCTGAACTCGGATGACTACCGCTATGCGCGCTGTGGGCGCGAGATGTGGGAGCGGCCGTCGCCGCTGCAGGGCTACTTCACCACGTGCGGCAACCTGAACGGCGATGGCACCCTGGCCTACCGCGTGGCCGGTCTGCCGCTCACATTGCAGCGCTGGGTGCTGCTGGGCGTGGACCATCTGCGCAAGCCGGAAAACCGCGAATACGCCGGCGGTTCGCTGAACGGGTCAACCTGGGAGGCACGCCATGAGTTGAGCTACGTCCAGTGGCTGATTCGTCTGCCTTTTGTGTTCTTCGCGGTGTGGTTGGGCGGTGGTTTGTGGTGGGTGGCCCGTCGACTGTACGGAAACGAAGGCGGCGCTTTGGCGCTGTCCCTCTACGTTTTCTGTCCCGCCATTGTGGGCTATGCCACGACACCAAACAACGAGATCCTGGCCCTCTGGGGCCTGTACGGCCTGGTGTTTACGGCGATCGGCGTGGCGCATGCCTTGCAGGGGCCCCGCCGCAAGTGGAAGCCCAGGATCATCCTGCTGACGGTTGCTCTGGGACTAACAGCCGCCGCGCATCTGCTGGCGGCTCTGGTGGGCTTTTTCGCCGGCGTGGCATTCTTCTACTATCTCGCGGAGCGTAGGCGTGCCTATGTCGCCCAGATCATGATCTATGCAGGTCTGGGCGCGTTCCTGATCCTCTTCGCGAGCTTTTCGTTCCGCCCGGCAGCCTTCAGCTATGTGTTCACCGGGGGAGGAGCGCGTTTCTGGTTCTCGCTGGAGGCGATACGGCACTTTACGCACCAACTGGTGAACGCGCCCATTCTGGTGGTGACCGCCGTTTCGGTCGTCGTGTATGCCTCAGTGAGGCGGTCGCGGTACTTCGGGAATACGACCCCGCTGCTGATGGTCCTGGTTCTTCTGCCGCTGTACACGACCCAGGTGATCTCTGCCCCGTGGCTCTGGGCACTCCCCTTTCTGTTTACGTTTGTGGGCGGGGTCTTTGCCGATGTGCTGGAGTCGAGACAGCGCAGGGTGTTTCTGCTGCTTACCGGGGCAGCGGTCCTGGCGCAGGCAGCGCTGTGCTGGATGGCCTTACGCACGATGGTTGCGGCGTAATCCGTGTAGCCCGGGTCGACATCGCGAACGGATCAGCTGTGGTGCTGATGGTACGAAAGGCGTAGGCCGATGATCCGGCTCGTGTCATGCTTTTGCATCCAAAATAAGTACGAATCGCTCTAGCATCCCCGAGCAGACAAGGCCCTTGAACCTCCGTGATAACGCTGTGCCCTCCTCCCTCTCAAGCCTCAGCCCTTCGGCTTCGCCGTTCCATTGCCGCCGCCCTGCTCGGCACCTGCGTGCTCTTTCCTGTCGCCGGATGCAAGAGCCACAGGCTCTCCAGCCTCTTTCACCATCGCCGCGCGAAGTCAAAGGCGAATAGCGATGAGTACAGCGACAACCTGCAGCAGGCCGTGGGATCACCGCAGAGTGCGCTGCTAAAATTCAGCAACTACTCGGAGGACCAACCGATCGTCGGGAAGTTCTACGAAGATCGGGAGTGGGAGCTTGCCTGGACGCGCGACGGCAAGCCGACCAAGACGGCGACAGCGCTGATCCAGATGTTTACCGACGCTGACAAGAAGGGGCTGCGGCCTGACGACTACGACGGTCAGCACTGGCAGGAGCACCTTCGCGCGGTGGCCGCAGCGCCTAAGGATGAGAACACCGTCGCGCAGTTCGATGTCGCAATGACCGTTACGGCAATCCGCTTCCTGAGCGACCTCCACCTCGGGCGAATCAATCCTCAATCGCTGAACTTTGACATTGACGTTCCTGCCAGGCGCGCAGGTTTCGACGTAGCGACCCTGATGAACGATCAACTTGTGGATGCAGACGACGTCGCAAGCGTCGTGGACGGGGTAGAACCGCAGAACCCGATGTACAAGGCGACCGAGAATGCCTTGCCGCACTATCTGGAGCTGGCTGAAAAAGTGAGTTCACAGCCCCCGTCGGACCTGCCCGCACCGGACAAGCCTGTATCGCCCGGCGGCAGCTATCCCGCAATCGGTCCATTGGTGCAGCGCCTGGCCCTGGAAGGGGATGGCACGCCCCAGGCGAACGGGACCCAGTACACGCCTGATGTCGCACAGGCTGTGCAGCACTTCCAGTCGCGCGTGGGCTTGAATCCGGACGGCAAGCTGTCAAAGGGCACCGTGGATGCGCTGAACGTGCCCATGAGTGTACGGGTGCAGCAGATCAACGATGCGCTTGAGAAGTGGCGCTGGTTACCGGATGGGTATGTGAAGCCCAGGGTACTGGTGAATCTGCCTGAATTCTACGTACGCGCCTATGACCCCGGCGGGGATCTGGCCTTCAAGATGAAGGTCATCGATGGCGAGGCCAAGGGACACGACACGCCAGTCTTTGTAAGGACGATGAAGTACCTCATCTTCCGGCCCTATTGGAATCTGCCAGTGTCCATCGTCAAGAAGGAATTGATGAGGCACCTTGGCGGCGGCAACAGCTATCTGGAGGCGCACGGCTACGAGGTGGTAAACACCAGTGGACAGCCGGTGTCCGGTTGGAGTGCAAACGATCTCGAGCACTCGCGCTACCTGGTGCGGCAGAAGCCAGGCCCGAAGAACTCACTCGGTCTCGTGAAGTTCATGTTCCCGAACGAGTACGACATCTACCTGCATTCCACACCTGAGATCAACCTCTTCAACCTGACACGGCGTGACCGCTCCCACGGGTGTGTGCGCCTGAATGATGCCGAAAAGATGGCCAACTGGGTGCTGAGTGGGCAGGGCGACTGGGATGCAAACAAGATCCACGAAGCCATGTTTGGTCAGCCGTTGCAGGGTGACGATGCGGACGCCAGCACGGACGCACAGAAGGCATCAGGCGGAGATCCGGAGTCAGGACCGACCTCCACCAGCGATCAGGTGAAAGACAACAAGCAGGTCAACCTGAAGACGCAGCTGCCGGTTGTGATCACCTACCTCACCGCCAACGCGGATGAGGATGGGACGATGCACTTTTTCAACGACATCTACGGCTACGACAAGGAGCTTGAAGAGGCGCTTGCCAAGCCAAGGCCTTACAACCGCAATCCGGTCAAGATCAACCCCAAGCTGATCACCGGAGAGACTGAGTAAGCGCTTTACGATGAGCAAGACGAAGAGGCCGGGTCCTTTTGGGAGCCGGCCTCTTTGCCTGGTGTCTCGGTATGTCGGCTACTTGTTAGCCGGCTCAGTCATCTTCTCGTGCATTTTGGCGACCAGACTTTCCGGTGCAAGCCCTGCCAGGGCACCCTGGATCTTGGTGCCCAGGCTGGCCGAGTACACGTGCTCATCACCGTCCATCAGGGCCTTGAAGCCCTGTTTGGCCACGTCATACGGCTCGGAATCCTTCTTGCCTTCAGTACCCGCCTTGCTGTCGCCCAGGTCAGCACGTTCGAAGAAGTTGGTATCCGTGGGACCAGGTTGCAACGCCGTGACGGTAACGCCTGTCTCCTTGAGTTCGTATCGGAGGCTCTTGGCAAACGACAGGTCGAAGGCCTTGGAAGCTGCGTAGACCGCCTCTTTGGGAGCGACCATCTCGGCTGCGATGGAGGATGTGATGAGGATCTTGCCCTCACCTTGAGCGACCATCTTCTGGACTGCGTACTTGGCGACATGTACCGTGCTTTCGCAGTTCAGACGGACCAGCGTTACTTCTTTCTGAAGATCTGTCTCTGCGAATAGCCCGCCAACGCCAACACCGGCGTTGATGGCGATGGCATCGAGTTTGCGGCCCGTAGCCTCAACCTGTTGCCAGAACTGCTTGCAACCGTCGAAGGTGGCAAGGTCCGTCTGCACTGGCGTCACATTGACCCCGATGGCCTTGAGTTCTGTCGCGGCGGCCTGAATGCCGCTGTCCTCGGCGCCAATGACCAGATCGTAACCATTTTCGGCGAAGACCTTGGCCAGGTTAAATCCGATGCCGCTGGAGGCACCCGTTACTACTGCAAGCTTCTCTGCCATAAAGCAATCCTCTTGCCCCGGCCGTCCGGCCCTGAGCCATACGTCATCAGATGCAGCGAGAAGGATTGGAGTCAGGCAATGCGGCCGGGGACAGCCTGGCAGGATTCCGGACACACAAGAGGGCAGAGTCGATGACAACCGGCTCCAGCAACTCAATCACCTTGTGTGTATTTCTTAATCTTTGGTGCCGAAGAAAGGACTCGAACCTTCACACCCTTGCGAGTACATGGACCTGAACCATGCGCGTCTGCCAATTCCGCCACTTCGGCTCACCCGCCGAT
The DNA here is from genome assembly GCA_964658105.1 of Verrucomicrobia bacterium Tous-C9LFEB. Lineage (GTDB taxonomy): Bacteria > Acidobacteriota > Terriglobia > Terriglobales > Acidobacteriaceae > Granulicella. Next base: position 45,797 of record CAZZXY010000022.1, read on the forward strand.
GCCTAAGCATCCGCGTCGTGACAACTTAGTCTCCCAAACCGGACCCTCGCTGTCAAACTGAGAGTGCGACGGATACACTGGGCAGAGCGAAGCATATCGCACCCGGGCCCGGTCAAGGCACGTATTAACCCCATGGAGCAGAACGCGCGCATGAGTGATCCTTTCTCCTCGTTTCCCGTTTCCAATGCGAAGATCCCCGAGGAAGTGGCGCTGGAGATCCGGCGCATCGCGCACGAGTTGTCGAATTCGCTGGAGGTGATCGTGCAGACCAGCTATCTGCTTTCCATGGCGGAACTGAAGGAGCCGGCGGCGGAATGGCTGCGCATGCTGGACTCCGGCGTGAACAAGGCGCTCGAGCAGAACAGCACCCTTCGGGACTACATCAAGGCCCACACCCCCTAGTGGGTGTAGCCGGCCGTGTCAGTTGAACTTTGCGATCGCAGAGACGATTTCATCCATCACGACACGGTCTGCCGTGCTGCCCGGTTCGTGATTGTCGACCAGGATGGAAAAGATCATTCGCTTTCCGCTGGCACACTGCACATAACCGGCCAGGGAGCGCGTTTCCCCAAGTGTCCCTGTCTTTGCGAAGACGTGTTCTTTCAAAGGCGGATCGGTAAAGCGTGACGAAAGAGTTCCATCCACGCCACCCACAGGAAGAGCCGCAATCCACTGCGATGACCATGGCTGGGCGGCGGCGTAGGCCAACAATTGAGCCTCGGCCCGCGGCGTGACGAGATCCTTGGCGCTCAGGCCCGAGCCGTCATAGAGCACGAAATCGCCATCCCCCAACCCGTTGTGGAGTAGCCACGCACGGAGCACGCGTGCTCCGCCCAGCGTAGTTCCGCCAGAACAGGAGGCTTTCAGCCCTAGATGGTGGAGCAGCACCTCGGCATGCAGATTGGCAGAGGTTTTCAGGGTGAACGTGACGTCTTCTGCCAGGGTGTGCGACAGGTGCTCGGCAAGCGGGCGGGTGACAGGTGCCACCTCAGGGCAAGGGGAGTTGCACGCGGGGCCTTCACCCCAGAGACTCGCCTCGCACCCCGGTGTACGCAGGTCTTCCAGGAAGGGAACGGGCTCGCTCGGTGGTGACCTGTGCAGAGCCTGCGTGTCGGCGGAGATGGTAGTCCCTCTCTGGATCAACAACGCACGAAGAGCTCCGGCAGCATACAGAGCCGGATCACGCAGGGCGATGTGCTCCATCACGGCCGGCGCACCAGGCGCCATCCTGCCGTAGACCCGCACTGCCTGCGGTGTTCCGGGCGCCTCCTGGGCATCAATGAGGCTCTTCTCTCCTTGCACGATCCGGACATCATTCGTGACTCGCAGGTAGGGGAAGAGCTGATCGACGCTTGTAATGGATTCGTCTCCAACGGCGTGCAGGTCACCGGCGGCTCCTGTTGATGGCTCGACCGTAACGCGTAGCTGGTTGTCGTTCATGGACAGGGCACTGGGGAGCGTGCCGTACCCCCAGAGGAGGTCCTCTGCAGCCCAGCCGGCCGGCGGCGCCGCGGGTCCGAAGAGCACATCACTGCCGACCACCTGGCCGGCGACCCGCTTTACCCCGGCTTCTACAAGCTTGTCCGCCAGCCTGGCCAGGCTGTCCTCGCCAGCCGCCTCGGGAGTCTGCGGGTGGCTGGAGTCCTCGCGATGGTAAGGGAGGTCATTGGTACCGAAGCTCGGATCACCACCGCCGAGCAGCAACAGATCCCCGCGGACTGTGCCTGTGGAGGAGTCCAGGTCACCGTACACGCGAGTAGCAAAGCGGGTGTCGGGGCCCAGCAGCGCAAAGGCTGCCGCGGTGGTGAAGAGCTTGGCGGTGGACGCGGGCCGGAACAATTTGCCTTCATCTATACCCAGCACAGGAACGCCCTCCAGCGTGGTCACAGCGATGCCCCAATGAGCGCGGAGAACGCCTGGCTCGCGGAGAAGTTCCTTGACCCGCCGACTAAGCGGCGAGTTCCGCACACCCCGAAAAGCCGCCGAATGATCCTTGAGGGTCGGAGTCTGGGATACGGCGTTCGCTCCAGTAAAGATGCCCAGCGTGAGCGTAAGCGCGAAGGCGAAAGGACTTCCCGGCATGGGCGCAGTCTACCCCACTCTTTGTTGATTCGCGCAGCGCTCGCTTGGCGTCATAAGCCCATGGCATCTCTCCCAAGGCCGCGCTTCAATTGGAAGCTTCGGAGTCGCACGCTACCTCTCGGTGAGCGAACGCAGATCATGGCAATCGTGAATCTGACACCGGATAGCTTTTCCGGAGATGGCTTGGCCGAACGCGGCGTCGAGGCAGCGGTGCAGGTAGCTTGCCGTTATCTCGATGGTGGTGCGGACATCCTCGATCTGGGTGCAGAATCAACCCGACCCGGTGCGGAGCCGATCACTGCAGAGGAGGAGCAGGCCCGTCTGCTGCCTGTACTCGAAGCGCTGCTTCGCGAGCGACCTGAGGCTTTGGTCTCCATTGACAGCTACCATGCAGGCACAGCGCTTGCCGCTGCTGAACGCGGTGCTGAAATCATCAATGATGTGTCAGGTCTGCAGTGGGATGGCGAGATGGCCAGAGCCGTGCAACGGACTGGCTGTGGCCTGGTGCTGATGCACACACGAGGCCGACCGCCGGAGTGGCAGCACCTTGCCCGTCAGGGCTCCGAGGCTATGCTGCGCCATGTTTTCAGCGGTCTGATTGAAGGTCTTGCGTTGGCGGAGATGAGTGGCATCCCGACTCAGTCCATCGTGGTGGACCCTGGCTTCGCGTTCGGCAAATTTGGAGCTGAGAATTTCGCCCTCCTCGCCGACTTAGGGGCGTTGCACCAGCTCGGACGTCCGTTGCTGGTGGGCTTGTCGCGCAAAGGCTTTCTTGGCGAAGCCGTACGGGAGGTGCAGACACCCTCGCAGCTTCAGGAACCCCCACGAAGCACGCGTCGCGACGCAACTCTCGCCGGCAACGTGGCGGCTGTGCTTGCCGGTGCACACATCCTGCGTGTACACGACCTGCAAGCAACACGTGAAGCCGCCGCCGTCGCCGATGCGGTCCTCGCCGCAGCAGAGGAGCAACTTCCTTCGGCTTAACGCCCCGTTCGGGGGTTCGGTGGAACCTTGCCGCCCTCGCGGCGAGCCTTTGACAAGCCAATCGCGATTGCCTGCTTCGGGTCAGTGACCTTCTTGCCCGAGCGGCCCATACGAAGCTGCCCGCGCTTCATCTCGTGCATTTCTTCACGGACGTCTTCACTGGCGCGTGCTCCGTACTTGCGGCCACTGGTCTTCTTCGCCGCGCTCTTCTTCGCTGTTGGCTTCTTTGCTGCGCTCTTCTTTGCGGTGGTCTTGTTC
>CAZZXY010000023.1:0-33938 GCA_964658105.1 Verrucomicrobia bacterium Tous-C9LFEB
GTCGGGGTGATGGTTGGGTGGTCGGGAGGGCATGGCGGGCTCTAGAAGGAGATGGTGACACCGATCTGGATTTCGCGGGCGTCGTGCTGTGTGCTGGTGACCTGACCGAAGTTGTTGGCGGCTACGGCGGAGACGGGGTTGGCGAACTGGGCGTGGTTCCAGGCGTTGAAGAACTCTCCACGGAGCGTGAACTGCGTCTCCCGGTACAGGGAGAAGACCTTGTGAACGCCCATGTCCCAGTTGTTGATGCCGGGGCCGATGATGCTGTCGAAGCTGGTGGTGCCAAAGGCGGCGCGGGCGCCGGTGGGTAGCGTGTTGTTGGGCCCGGTGCGATTGACGGGGTCGAGACTTGGGTCGACGTAGCAGTTGCCCTGGGCCTGGGTCTGGCCTGCATGTTGCGGCTTCAGCCAGTAGTGGCCGTTGGCGCGGATGTCCTTGTTGGCCAGCAGCGTGCGGCCGTTGCAGTAGGTGTTGACGCGGATGACTCCTGGCGACCATGCGGTGTTGTTCGGGGCGGTGAGGTTGATGGGATTGCCCCTTTGCATGGTGGTGATGGCGTCGACATCCCAGCCGCCGACCACGGCATCGAGCACGGGGTTGAGGTGACCGGCGAAGTGCCTGCCACGACCGACGGGCAGCTCCCAAACGGCACTCAGCACGAAGGACTGCGGCACATCATAGGTGGCGAGGCCGTAGTCGCAATAGGGCAGGCAGCTGCGCCGTTGGTTGAGCGTGCCGTTGCTGCCCTCCTGGGAGGCGGACAGCGCTTTGGAGTAGTTGTAGTTGGCCAGGATGCTGAGGCCGTTGGAGAACTGGCGCTGGAACTTGATCAGCAGGGAATTGTAGTTGCCGAACCCGATGGTATCGACGTCCTGCATGTAGGTGTACTTGCCGTTGTAGGGGTTGTTGGAATCACGGCAGAGGTTGGAGCCCGGCGCGGAGCAGTCGAAGGGGTTGTAGTTCAGCGGCAGCCGACGGCCTGCATTGCCGATGTAGGCGACATCCACCAGGTACTTCGAGGCGAAGGTGTGCTGGATGTCGAGATTCCATTGCGAGATGTAGGGCGACCGGTAGTTCTTCGAGAGGTACTGAATGGGACCGGTGATGGCGTCGGCCTGGGCCTGCGTGATCTGGCCCACGGTGACGGATGGCAGAACATTCTGCCCGAGGATGTAGGCCGGGTTGGGCTGGACGCTCGAAACGGCGTTGTTGATGGTGATGTACTGCGAGACGACGGCGTACTGGATGTTTACCGCCTGCTGGGTGGTGTAATACAAGCCCCAACCGGCGCGGATGACGGTATCGGTGCGTGAACCGGGCTGGTAGCTGATGCCCACCCGTGGTGCCCAGTTGGTCATCGTCATGGGATAGACCTCCGGGTTGGTCTGACCGAGGGCGGCGAAGACGGGTTTGCCTGCCGTGAAGTCAAAGCTGTGGAAGAGGTTCTTATCCGGACCGCTTGGATTGGGTGTGGTGTTGCCGAACCAGGCGAGGCCGAGGTTGGCTGTGAGGTTTGGCTTGATCTTCCAGGTGTCCTGGACGTAGGGGTAGGCCGTGGTCCAGCGGACGTGGGTGCGCGGCATGGCGATGGACTGGCCGGTGGTGAGGTCGCCGAGGAGGTAGTCCGCAAAGGCGTTGCCGGTGTTGGCGACGGCGGAATAGCCGCCACCACCGCTGGGTGCGAGCTGCGCCGTGTAGGTGTCATTGAAGTTGAAGACGCCACGGGCATTGGCGTTGGCGCTGGATTGAATGGTGCGCAGGTAGGCGATCTCGGCACCGAATTTGAGCTGGTGGTTGCCGAGCAGCCAGTTGAAGCTGTCGTGGATCTGGTAGATGTTGTCGAGATTGCCGATCAGGCCGGTGGAGGTGCCGAAGCCCGAGAAGCCGGTGATGTTGATGCCGGGAACGCCATTGGTGTCGCCGGTGCCGGTGATGCCCAGGCTGTTCTCCAGGCCACTGACGGGGAAGCCTTCGTCGTAGACGGAGTCGCGGATGCCGCCGATGCGCAGTTCGTTGACCTTGGTCGGGCCCAGCGTCCAGTTCCAGCCGATGTTGACCAGTTCCGTATCCAGCGGAAAGGCGGTGCCCTGGCCTGGGAAAAGGCCGAGGTTGTTTGCGGGCGAGTTGAGCCAGTTGCCCTGGAAGAAGACCTGATGATGCGGGTTTGGGTTGAAGTCGATGCGGCCGGTGAACTGATCGGAGTTGAGGGTGGTGCGGGGTGTGCCACTGACGTTGTTGGGCGTCGCCGCGAGGCTGGAGCCGGGCAGGTAGTAGGCCAGCAGCGCTTTCGACGCGCTGTTCAGACGAGGCGTGGGGATGATGTTGCCTGCGAACTGCGTGCGCTGCCCCGTGGCGGGGTTGAAGGTGGATGGGTCGTAGATGGGCGTGGCTACGGAGGAGAAGTCGCCGTTAAACATGGCCGCGGTGGGTGTGTAGCCGGTGACGATCGCCGACTGGGACTGGCGATAGCCCTCGTAGTTGGCGAAGAAGAAGAGCTTGTCCTTCAGGATGGGCCCGCCGACCTCGAAGCCGAACTGATTCTGGTGGTAGGGGCCGGGAGGGATGGGGACGCCTGCGCCCGTGAGCGAGAAGTAGTTGCGCGCGGAGGTCTGGTTGGTGCGGACGAATTCGTAGGCTTCGCCGTGGAAGCGATTGGTGCCGCCCTTGGTGACGACATCGACGATGCCGGGGTTGGGGCCGAGGTCCGGCATGAAGAAGCCGTAGTGGACCTCGAATTGATCGATGGCGCCGGTGGAGAGGTTGAGTGAGGTGTTGCCGGCGCGACTGCCGAGGGTCTGCAGGCCGTTGACGACGTACATGGTGTAGTCGGGCTCGTTGCCGGCGATGTTGAGGGACAGGGACGGGTGGCCGGTCTGGGCGATCGAGCCATTGGCCGCGCCGGCGTTGACCTGCGCGGCACCGGAGAGCAGGCCCAGCTGGAGGAAGTTTCTTCCGTTCAGGGGAAGCTGTTCTACGCTTCTGGGGCCGATGACGGTGCCGAGGTCGTTGGATTGCGGATCGATGAGGTTGGACAGGCCGCTGGCGTCGACTTCCACGGTGGCGGAGGAGGCAGGGTTGAGTTTGGCGTCCTCCGTGGCGTGCTGGCCGACGATGACGTTGAGCTGGGAGACCCTGAACTGGGCGAAGCTGCCCTTGGAGACCTCGATGGAGTAGACGCCCGGCGGAATGGAAGGGAAGGAGTATTGTCCGGAGGGATCGGAGGTGGAGTTCAGAACGACACCGGTGGCAGCATTGGTGAGGACGACCGTTGCGCCCTGGATGACGGCGCCGGAAGAATCGGCCACGGTGCCCCCGATGGAGGAGCTGCCGCTCTGCGCCGGGGCGGAGAGAGTGCTGCTGGCAAGCACCAGGGCGCAAAGAGTTTGGGATAGAAACCATTTTGTACGGGGCATTGCGATCCTCACAGGAGCGCCTTCGGCGTGGCGCGTTCCGTTCTGTTCCATGACTTTGAGCTGGCGGTGTTCACGTGTACCAGCCTGAGCATTGCGCTTCAGCTTATTGCGCGCGGCGACAACACCTGTTGAGGCCTGCAGAGAGGCGCGCAAAGGCTGCAGGCGAACGCGAGACAGCGTGCTCCGCCCTGGTTGCACCCGAGGCAGGAAGCGAGCCCTCCCCGGAGGGCAGGCAGGATTTGCGCTGATCAATCATAGGCTTGAGCGAAGTCCAGTAGAGCATAGAGGAACGCCCATCTGATGCAGCGTCCTGCGCAAAGAACCAGAAGACTTCTTACCTCCCCCCGCTTTACTTCGCTTTGACCGGCGGCGTACCTTGGGCCTTACTCGCTATGGATCGTCGAAAATTTCTTGGCGTTGCGGCCGGGTCGGTGTTGAGCTCCGGCGTCGGGGCGGCCGGTTCACAGCAACCATCATCGACGGCAGAGAGCGCGCGGTTCACGCAGCCGCGAACGGGTGCCGGTCCTTATCGCCGGGTCGGCAGCGGGAAGCAGCCGCACATCTTCGTGATCACTGCCGATATGGTGAGCCCGGATCTTTACCACCCGGATCGTCCGTTTTCTCGCAGTGTGCACATACCGAACATCAGGAAGCTGATGGAGGAGGGCACCTTCTTTGCCAATGCCTTCTGCACGGTTCCCCTGTGTGCGCCGTCGCGGGCTTCCTATCTGACTGGACGGTATAGCTATATCCAGGGCAATGGCGAGCGAGCCCCGGAGGGATTGGAAACACAACTCCGACCGACGGATACGATCTTTCCGGAGTATCTGAAGGCGGCCGGGTACCTGTCGCGACAGGCCGGCAAGGGGCATGTGGGCACGAAGAAGTTTCTTGATGCTTTTGGCGAGAACGACCAGCCCTGGGATCGATGGTCCCCGCCTGTTTTTGACGACGAAGGATTCCTGGATTACCAACGACGGCTCGGCGTGAAGCCACAGAAGTACTCGCGGGAGATCGTATTTCTGCAGCAGGATCGCAAGACGCCGGGCAATTCAGCGGGTGGGTGGATTACCCAGGAAGACGGGAGGCCTTTTCCCTTTGAGGCGCATTACTCCTGCTATCTGGCCAACCGTGCCGTGAACACACTGCGGGATCTGGTGCAGGTGGAGAACGCGGGTAAACACCCGATTTATCTACAGATGGACATCTTTGATCCGCATCAGCCGTTTTCCATCCCCGCCGGCTACGAACAGCGTGAGCGGGAGCTGCGCCGTGGGATGACGTTGCCCGACTCGTACGAAGCGGTGCGGAAGCGAGACTTCGTGCGAGGACCGGAGGAGCCCGAAATCCTGGACGTGTACCGGAGATACTGGGGCATTTACAAGCCGGAGACGCTGCTGGACTACCGCGTTGCGTATGCATTGCAGATGGAGGTTGTCGACCGCGCGGTTGGTTTACTGCTGGGGGAGATACGGAGTCTTGGCCTGTATGACGACGCGATCATCGTCTTCATGAGCGATCACGGTGAGATGAACGGGCGGCGGGCGACCGTGGATAAAGGCGTTTACCTGTACCCTGATGTGCTTCGGGTGCCGCTTGTGATCAAGCCGCCCGGCAGCACAAAGGGCAAGGTTGTGGGAGATACGGTGTCCCTGCTGGATGTGTCGCGAACGCTTCTGGAGGCTGCGGGTATCGAGGCAGAAGCGAAACAGGATGGCATCTCGCTGATGCCTGCCCTGCGCGGTCAACCGCTGCCCGCCCGGCCACCCCTGCTGTTCTTCGGAGGGTGGCACGTTGGGGTGAACTTTGCCTGCGGGGTGGAGCACCGAACGGCTGATGGAAGGCACTTTCTGTACGCCTACAACTGCAGCTCGGCGAACGACGAACTGTACGACCTGCAGTCACCTGACGCTGTGAATTTGATCCATGACCCGGACCACTCGCAGACCAGGGAGGAGATGGTTCGCCTGATGGCCACGCAGCTGCAATCGGATCCGCGATGGGTGGGGTTCTGGGCGGAGTTTCGCATTGCGCGATATGACACCTTGCCGCGCACCCAGGGCGATCAGCAGCTGTTCACGAAGCCAGTCTGACTTCGTGCGGGCGATTTTCGGCGCGTCCTGACGTGGTTTTCTCGGGCTCGGGACGGTGCTCTGGACGAACCCATGGGCAGTTCTGTAAGGTGCGAGGGCTCGGGTTTTGGCCGCGTGGCCGGCGCGAGTTTGAGGGATTCGCATGTTGGGAATGAACTTCGCGCTTGGAGAGTCGATCGACATGCTCCGAGACAGCGTGAAGAAGTTTGCGGAGCGCGAGATTGCGCCGATCGCTGCACAGATCGACCGGGACAACGTGGCTCCGAGCACTCTGTGGCGAAAACTGGGCGATCTTGGATTGCTGGGCATCACGGCTGAAGAGGAGTACGGCGGGGTTGATCTGGGATACCTGGCGCATGTAGTGGCCATGGAGGAGATCTCCCGGGCTTCGGCGTCGGTAGGCCTGTCGTATGGGGCGCACTCGAACCTTTGTGTGAACCAGCTGCGCAAGAACGGGACCAGGGAACAGAAGCAGCGGTTTCTGCCGAAGCTCATCAGCGGCGAGCATGTAGGGGCGCTGGCGATGAGCGAGGTGGAGGCGGGGTCGGATGTGGTGAGCATGCGGCTGCGCGCGGACAAGCGCGGGAGCAGCTTTGTGCTGAATGGCAACAAGATGTGGATTACGAATGGTCCCGATGCGGATGTGCTGATCGTGTATGCGAAGACCGAGGTGGCCGCGGCGTCGCGAGGCATTACGGCATTCCTTGTCGAGAAGGGCGCGGGAGGCTACTCGACGGCACCCAAGCTGGACAAGCTGGGCATGCGTGGATCCAACACGTGCGAGTTGATCTTTCAGGATTGCGAGGTGCCGGAGGAGAACGTGCTGGGACGCGTGAACGGCGGAGCGCGCGTGTTGATGTCGGGGCTCGACTATGAACGGTTGGTGCTGTGCGGCGGGCCGCTCGGCATCATGGCTGCGTGCCTGGACGTGGTGATCCCGTATGTGCACCAGCGCAAGCAGTTTGGGAAAGCTATCGGTGAGTTCCAGCTGATGCAGGGCAAGCTTGCAGATATGTACGTGGGCTTCAATGTGTGCCGGGCCTATGTGTATGCGGTGGCGCAGGCGTGCGATCGTGGCGAGGCGACGCGTAAGGATGCTGCAGGGGCCATTCTGTATTCCGCGGAGAAGGCGACGTGGATGGCGGGGCAGGCGATCCAGGCGCTGGGTGGGAACGGGTATATGAACGAGTACTCGACCGGGCGCCTGTGGCGGGATGCGAAGCTGTTTGAGATCGGGGCGGGCACGTCGGAGATCCGGCGCATGTTGATCGGGCGCGAGCTCTTCAAGGAGAACGCTCCGTTCGGAGCTGACTGAGCGCGCGATGAGTGTTCTGCAATCCACGGTGCGTACCCGAAGCGAGGAGTTCCGCGCGAATGCGGAGCGGATGCATGCCCTTGTGGGAGAGCTGCGTGACAAGACGGCCAGGGTCGCGCTGGGCGGATCCGAAGCGGCTCGCAAGAAGTACCAGGACAGAGGGAAGCTCCTGGTAAGGGACCGGATCGATCTCGCCCTGGATGCGGGTACACCCTTTCTGGAGCTGTCTCCACTGGCGGCCAACGGGCTGTATGGCGATGAGGTCGCCAGTGCAGGACTGGTCACGGGCATTGGACGAATCGAAGGGGTGGAGTGCGTCCTGTTCGGCAATGATGCGACGGTGAAGGGCGGAACCTATTACCCGATGACCGTGAAGAAGCACCTGCGCGCGCAGCAGATTGCCCTGGAGAACCATTTGCCCTGTGTGTACCTGGTGGATTCGGGTGGGGCGTATCTGCCGTTGCAGGATGAGGTGTTTCCAGACAGGGATCATTTTGGTGCCATCTTCCATAACCAGGCGAACCTGTCGGCGAAAGGCATTGCGCAGATTGCCTGTGTGATGGGGTCGTGCACGGCGGGCGGCGCGTATATCCCGGCGATGGCGGATGAAGCGATCATCGTCAGGAACCAGGGCACGATCTTTCTGGGTGGGCCACCGCTGGTGAAGGCGGCCACCGGCGAGGAGATCTCAGCGGAAGAACTGGGCGGAGGCGATGTGCACACGCGCATCTCCGGCGTGGCGGACCACCTGGCGGAGAATGATGTGCATGCGCTCGCGCTGGTACGGCGCATCGTGGCAAATCTGAATCGGAAAACATCAGCTGCCGACCGAACGACGCCAGAGGAGCCGATATACGCGGCGGAAGAAATCTATGGTGTTCTGCCGAGTGATGTGAGGAAGCCGTATGACGTCCGCGAGGTAATTGCGCGGCTGGTGGACGGAAGCCGGCTGGACCAGTTCAAGCCGCGGTATGGCAACACGCTGGTGACGGGGTTTGCGCACGTGTATGGCTACCCGGTGGGGATCCTGGCCAACAATGGTGTGCTGTTTTCAGAGAGTGCGCAGAAGGGCGCGCACTTCATTGAGCTGTGCGCGCAGCGAGGCATTCCACTGTTGTTTCTGCAGAACATTACCGGCTTCATGATCGGGCGCAAGTATGAGCATGGCGGCATTGCCAAGGACGGCGCCAAGATGGTGATGGCGGTGGCGTGTGCCCGTGTGCCGAAGTTCACCGTGCTGATTGGCGGAAGCTATGGTGCGGGCAATTACGGGATGTGCGGACGAGCGTACGGACCGAGATTTCTGTGGAGCTGGCCGAATTCGCGGATCTCCGTGATGGGCGGAGAACAGGCTGCCAGTGTGCTGGCGCGTGTGCGGCGTGACGGTTTTGAGGCGAAAGGGCAGTCGTGGAGCCTGCAGGAGGAAGAAGACTTCAAGGCGCCGATCCGCGAGCAGTATGAGACGCAAGGGAACCCTTACTACGCGACGGCGAGACTGTGGGACGACGGCATTCTGGACCCGGCGCAGACACGGCGTGCCCTGGGGCTGGGGCTTGCCGTGGCGATGAACGCGCCCGTGGAGAAGACGAACTTTGGCGTCTTCAGGATGTGAGGGGGAGCCGGTGAGCGAACGCGCAGTGGAGGTGGAGAGGCTCGGTGGGGTGGCCTGGTTGTGGCTCAACCGGCCCGCGGTGCACAACGCCTTCGATGCGGCACTGATTGCGGAGCTGACAGAGACGCTGCGCGCACTCGGGCAGGCAGAGGACGTGCGGGTGGTGGTGTTGGCGGGACGTGGCCGCAGCTTTTCCGCAGGCGCAGATGTGCAGTGGATGCAGCAGCAGGGTGCAGCATCGCTCGAAGAGAACAAGGCTGACGCACAGGTTCTGGCGGAGCTGTTTCAGACCCTGTCGGCGTTGCCAAAGCCCACCGTTGCCCGTGTGCATGGAGCGGCGCTGGGCGGCGGTGTGGGTCTGGTGTGTGCATGCGATGTGGCGATCGGGGCCAGTGCGGCTGCGTTTGGGACGACAGAGGTGCGGCTGGGGCTGATCCCCGCGACCATTGCGCCCTATGTCCTCCGGGCGATTGGTGAGCGGCAAGCGCGATGGCTCTTCCAGACAGGTGAACGCATTGACGCAGCGACTGCGCTGAGGATTGGGCTGTTGCATATTGTGGTCGAAGCTGAACAGCTGGATGAGCAGGTGCGGCAGACCGTGAACGCGTTATTGGCAGGAGGACCGAAGGCGCAGAGAGAAGCGAAGGAATTGATTGCTGCTGTGGGCGGAAGACCGATCGAGGTGCGTTTGATTGAGGACACGGCGGACAGGATTGCGAAGAGACGAGCGGATGACGAGGCCCGTGAGGGTCTGCGTGCGTTCGTTGAAAAGCAACCTGCCGCGTGGGCGCGACAACCATGACTACCCTGTTTCATAAAGTCCTGATCGCAAACCGAGGGGAGATTGCGTGCAGGGTGATGCGCACCTGCACGCGGCTTGGCATCCGCACGGTTGCTGTGTACTCCGACGCGGATGCGGGGGCGCTGCATGTGCGTACGGCGGACGAAGCGGTGCACCTGGGAGGATCGCAGGCGGGGGAGAGCTACCTCGCCATCGAGAAGATCCTTGCGGCAGCAAAGGAGACGGGTGCGGAGGCGATCCATCCCGGGTATGGATTTCTTTCGGAGAACGCGGACTTTGCGGAGGCCTGTGCCGCAGCGGGGATCGTGTTCATTGGTCCACCCGCGGACGCGATTCGCGCGATGGGATCGAAGTCTGCGGCGAAGTTGCTGATGGGGGCTGCGGGGGTGCCGTTGACACCGGGATACCACGGTGCGGAGCAGGCGCCGGAGTACCTGCAGGCGCAGGCCGATGCGATCGGGTACCCGGTGCTGATCAAGGCCAGTGCGGGCGGCGGAGGCAAAGGCATGCGGCGCGTGGAGACGGCGAAGGATTTCCCCGCGGCGCTGCTGTCCTGCAAGCACGAAGCGGCGGCTTCGTTTGGCGATGATCGTGTGCTGATCGAGACCTACGTCCTCACACCGCGGCATATCGAGATCCAGATCTTCGGGGATAGCCACGGCAACGTGGTGAGCGTGTTTGAGCGGGACTGCTCTGTGCAGCGGCGCCACCAGAAGGTGCTTGAGGAGGCACCGGCACCGGGCATGACGGCAAAACGGCGCGCGCAGATGGGCAAAGCTGCATGTGATGCCGCGCTCGCCGTGGGGTATGTGGGTGCGGGGACGGTGGAGTTCATCGCGGACAGGGACGGCAACTTCTACTTCATGGAGATGAACACGCGGCTGCAGGTGGAGCACCCGGTCACGGAGATGGTTACGGGGCTGGACCTGGTGGAGTGGCAGCTGCGTGTGGCGTCGGGAGAGCGCCTGCCGTTGGGGCAGGATCAGCTGCGCATCGAGGGACACGCTATCGAAGCGCGGGTGTATGCGGAGGATGCCAGCAGCCTTTTTCTTCCTTCTACAGGGAAGCTGTTGCACTTCAGGGAGCCTCCAAATTCGGCGCATGTGCGGGTGGATGCGGGTGTGCAGCAGGGCGACGAAATCACTTCGTTTTATGACCCCATGATCGCCAAGCTGATTGTGTGGGAGGCGACGCGGGACGCGGCTCTGCGGACGATGGGACGCGCGTTGGCAGCGTTCGAGATCGTAGGGGTGAAGACGAATCTTGCGTTTCTGCAACGGCTCACCGAGACGCCTTCCCTTGTCGAAGCGCGGCTGGACACCGGGCTGATCGAGCGCGAGAGGGAACGGTTGTTTGCGGCGCAAGCGCGGCCGCCGGGCAGGGTCTTTGTCGTAGCCGCACTGTGTCTTCTGCTACGAGATCGCAATGCCGGGGGAGCGAGTACGTCGCCATGGGATGTGCGCGATGGATGGCGGCCGGCGGGCACGTTGCGGCGATTGTTACGCTTTCGTGTGCAGGATGTCGAGGTCCCGGTCGAAGTGGAGTATGCAGGTGAGGCTTACCGGATGAGCGTGGAGGGGCAGGCCTTCTCCGTTCGCGGCGAACTGCAGAACGGGGGCACGCTCGTGGCGTCGATTGATGAGATCTCCGTGCGCCACCGAGTTGTGGTGTTTGGGAACGTCTACACCCTCTTCGAGCCGGCGCACCGATGGGACCTTCGCTTCGTCGATCCTCTTGCACAGGAGCACAGAGACGAGAATGAAGCCAGCAGCCTGCTTTCGCCTATGCCGGGGCTGTTAAGCAAGCTGATGGTGGAGCCAGGTGTGCGCGTGGAGAAGGGTTCGCCGCTGTTGACACTGGAGGCGATGAAGATGGAGTACACCATCCAAGCGCCCAGTGCGGGAAGGGTCGGCGAGTTCTTCTTCGAAGCCGGCGACCAGGTGCCGGAGGGCACCCAGTTGCTGCGTTTTGAGAGCGAAGCCGAGGCGGGGAGCTAAGCCGATGAGCCCTGGTGATTTCGTACGTATTGTGGAGGTCTCACCGCGGGACGGCTTGCAGAACGAGGCTCGGCTGGTGTCTACGGAAGTCAAGATTGCGTTGATCGACCGGCTTGCCAGGGCGGGACTCCGGTCGATTGAGGCAACCGCGTTTGTCTCCCCAAAAAGGATTCCGCAGATGGCTGATCATGCGGAGGTGATGCGGGGCATTCGCCGCGTCCCGGGTGTGACGTACTCGGCATTGACACCCAATCTGCAGGGATTTCAAGCCGCGGTTGCAGCCGGCGTTATGGAGGTCGCGGTGTTTGCGGCAGCGTCGGAGACGTTCTCGCAGCGGAACATCCACTGCTCCATTGAAGAGAGCATCGAGCGATTCGCGCCCGTGTTGGAAGCGGCGACGGAGGCCGGGTTGCGGGTGCGAGGCTATGTCTCGTGCGTGCTGGGATGTCCTTATGAAGGCGCAGTGGCGCCACAGCGAGTCCGTGAGGTCGCGCGCAGGCTGTTCGAGGCCGGGTGTTTTGAGATCTCGCTGGGGGACACGATCGGCGTGGGCACGCCAGGCAAGACGGTCGAGCTGTTGCGGGTGGTCTCAGAACACGTGCCGATGGCCAGTCTGGCCGGGCATTTCCATGACACCTATGGCCAGGCGCTGGCCAACGTGTATGCCTCGCTGGAGTCTGGCGTGAGGGTATTTGATGCCTCGGTGAGTGGCTTGGGCGGATGTCCTTATGCGCCGGGGGCGCTGGGCAACGTCGCAACCGAAGACCTGCTGTACATGCTGGAGGGGATGGGGATGCAGACCGGTATCAGCATGGACATGCTGCTGGCCGCGGGCACGTTACTCTGCGGAGAACTGGGACGCAAGAGCCAGTCGAAGGTGGCTCAGGCACTTGGTCCAAGGTGATGGACCGATTGAAAGCCAGGAGGCAGACGCTTCGTTCGCCAGGGATCCTACTGCAGTAGCTTGCAGCCGGTTTTCTGTTGAACTTCTGAGAAATCGACTCCCCGAGCGAGTTCGAGGACGCGAAGGCCCCCCGGAGTTACATCCAGCACACACAGGTCCGTGATGATGCGGTGGACGACCGCGGCCCCGGTGAGCGGAAGCGTGCAGTCCTGAAGGATCTTGGGTTCACCGTGCTTCGAGGTGTGCTCCATGAGGATGACGAGGCGGCGCACGCCGGCGACGAGATCCATGGCCCCGCCCATGCCTTTCACCATCTTGCCGGGGATGGTCCAGTTGGCAAGATCGCCGCGTTCGGACACCTGCATTGCGCCGAGGATGGCCAGGTCAATATGGCCACCGCGGATCATGGCAAAGGAGTCGGCGCTTGAAAAGAAGCTGGCTCCAGGCATCGCGGTCACCGTTTCCTTGCCGGCGTTGATGAGATCAGGGTCGACTTCGTCTTCCGCAGGGTACGGGCCCATGCCGAGCAGACCGTTCTCTGACTGGAGAATAACGTGCAGATCGCCGGGGATGTAGTTGGCCACAAGCGTGGGGATGCCGATGCCGAGATTGACGTAGGTGTCCGGTTCGATTTCCCGCGCCGCACGGCGCGCCATCTCCTGACGAGACCAAGGCATGGGTTAACTCCGAAGGGTGCGGCGCTCGATGCGCTTTTCTGGCGAGGGATTGCAGACGATGCGTTGCACGTAGATGCCGGGCGTGTGGACCTGGTCGGGGTCAAGTTCGCCCGCCGCAACGATGAGTTCCGCTTCCGCAACGGTGACACGGCCACAGGTGGCGGCGGCGGGATTGAAGTTGCGCGCCGTCCTGCGGTAGACAAGGTTGCCGGCGGTGTCGGCCTTCCAGGCTTTCACAAGGGAGACATCGGCGCGGATGCCGCGTTCCAGGATGTAGGTGCTGCCATCGAAGTCGCGCACTTCTTTGCCGTCAGCCACCACCGTGCCTACGCCCGTCTTTGTGTAGAAGGCCGGGATGCCGGCACCACCGGCGCGCATGCGTTCGGCAAGGGTGCCTTGCGGGCAGAACTCTACCTCGAGTTCACCGGAGAGAAACTGCCGTTCAAACTCCGCGTTTTCACCCACGTAGCTGGAGATCATCTTGCGCACCTGCCGCGTTTGCAGAAGAAGACCAAGTCCCCAGTCATCCACGCCCGCGTTGTTGCTGGCGATCGTAAGGCCTGTCTTGCCGCCATCACGAAGCGCAAGGATCAGTGCTTCGGGTATACCGCAAAGACCGAACCCGCCAACGGCGAGAGTCATGCCATCGAGGACGATGTCGGCCAGTGCTGCCATTGCGTCGGGGTAGAGCTTGTTCATGCGTGCGTGACGGGACTGCCGTCGCAGTATGAGCCTATCGAGGTGGCATGCGCAAGGCTCCGTCAAGACGGATGACTTCGCCGTTCAGCATGGTCAGTTCGCAGATGGTGGCAACGAGTTGGGCATACTCTTCCGGCATCCCGAGGCGTGCCGGAAAGGGCACTGACTGGGCAAGGGAGTCCTGGATCTCCTGTGAGAAGCCGGACATCATCGGCGTCATGAAAATCCCGGGCGCTATCGTGACCACGCGGATGCCACTGCGCGCCAGCTCGCGTGCGGCTGGAAGGGTCAGGCCGACCACCCCGGCCTTTGAGGCGGCATAGGCGGCCTGGCCGATTTGACCTTCGTAGGCGGCGATCGAGGCAGTGTTGATGACGACGCCGCGTTCGCCGTCGGTCATGGGCTCGTTCGCCGCCATGGCGACGGCTGCGAGACGCAGCATGTTGAACGTGCCGATCAGGTTGATAGAAATTGCCCGGGAGAACGTTTCGAGAGAGTGGGGCCCTGTCTTGCCCGCGATGCGTTCGCTGGGAGCGACGCCGGCGCAGTTCACGAGGCCGTGCAGCGCACCAAATCTCTCCGTTGCGGTGGCGACTGCGTGCTTGCCGTCCCTCTCCTGCGTGACATCTGTGCGGACATAGAGGGCTCTTACGCCGAGTTCCTCCGCAAGCGTCTCCCCGGCTGGATTGACGTCGGCGAGGACCACAGAGGCCCCACGCGTTACGAGCATGCGCGACGTTGCGGCGCCGAGCCCTGACGAGGCCCCGGTGACGAGGAAAGTCTTGCCTTCGATGTTCATGCAGGCCTCATGGCGCGCTATGCGGCCCCTAGGGGCGGCTGTGGGATGCAGCTTCTGGAGATGATCACTCGCATGATCTCGTTGGTGCCCTCGAGGATCTGGTGGACGCGGAGGTCGCGGACGATCTTCTCGATGCCATAGTCGGTGAGGTAGCCGTAGCCGCCAAGCATCTGAAGGGCTTCGTTCGCGACATGGAAGCCCGTATCCGTGACGTAGCGCTTTGCCATAGCGCAGAGTGTGCGTGCATCGGCATCCTTGCTTTCCAGAGCCGCCGCTGCGCGGTAGAGGAAAGTCCGTGCCACTTCAAGATCGGTGGCCATATCCGCAATGCGGAATTGAAGCGCCTGGAAATCGGTCAGACGTTTGCCGAACGCCTGTCGCTCCGCCATGTAGGTGAGGGCCTTGTCGTAGGCCGACTGGGCGCCGCCAAGAGAACAGGCGGCGATGTTGAGGCGACCGCCGTCGAGGGCAGACATGGCGATCTTGAAGCCGGTGCCTTCGCTGCTGAGCAGATGATCTGCCGGTATCTGGACGTTGTCGAAGATCACCTGGCGTGTGGGCTGGTTATGCCAGCCCATTTTTTTCTCGCAGGGACCGAAGGAGAGGCCCGGTGTGTCCTTCTCGACGACGAACGCCGAGATGCCCTGCGAGCCGTTGTCCCCGGTGCGGGCCATGACGATGTAGAGGTCGGCTGCACCGGCTCCCGAGATGAACTGCTTGACGCCGTTCAGGGTGTAGCTTTCGCCCTCCTTGACGGCGCGCGTGGTGAGCATGGAGGCGTCAGAACCGGTGGCGGGCTCCGAGAGACAGTAGGCTCCAAGGAGGTCGAAGGTGCAGAGCCGGGGAAGCCAGCGCTGGCGTTGCTCAGGCGTACCGTTGCGGTCGATGATCAGCGCAACCATGTTGTGGACGGAGAAGTAGCCGGCAAGCGAGGGGCAGGCCCGCGCGAGGCCGTCATAGATGAGGACAGCGTCCAGACGGCTGAGATTGCTGCCGCCCACGTCCTCCGCGATGCAGATGCCGCCGAGGCCGATCCCGGCGCTGCTCTTGATGACATCGACGGGGAAGTGCCTCTGCTCATCCCACGTGATGGCATGCGGAGCGATGCGCTCGTCAGCGAAAGAAACGGCGAGCTCCTGGATGGCTCTCTGTTCGGCTGTGAGGGTGAATTGCGAGATGGTGTGCTGCTCCGACATTGGAATTCTTTCTTTCCCAGTGATGTGGCCTACCCGCGGGTTTGGAAGGACGGTGGCAGATCTTCGGTCACAAAAAGGTCGACGAAGCGATGCACCGGCATGGCTTCAAGAGCAGCCTGATCTTCGCACGCGTCAAGGATGATTTGTTGCTGCTCAGGCGCATAGCGTCGCGCGAGATTGGTACGAAATTTCGCTACAAGGAGAGGCAGGCCCTCCGCACGTCGGCGCTTGTGACCAAGGGGGTATTCCACTGTCTCTTCGATGGTTGTCCCGTCATGGAATTGCAGCACCACTGTGTTTGCGATGGAGCGCTTCCCCGGGTCGAGATAGTCGGCCGTGAACGCCTGGTTTTCGACGCAGTGAATCCTTGCGCGGAGGGCATCGATACGGATGTCTGCGGCGACGTGGTCTTCGTAGTCGGCTGCTGTCAGCCGACCGTACAGCAACGCTACGCCAACCATGTACTGGACGCAGTGGTCACGATCCGCAGGATTTGCGAGGGGACCCTGCTTATCGATGATGCGCAGACAGGCCTCGTGCGTATGGACCGTGACCTTCTCCACATCGCTCGGATCCTTGCCCATCGCGATGAGTCGTCCACGGAGCGTGATGGCGGCTTCAATCGCGGTCTGAGCATGGAACTCAGCCGGAAAACTGATCTTGAAGAGGATGTGTTCCATCACGTAACTGCCGTAGGGACGTGCAAAGCTGAATGCTTTGCCACCGAACGAGACGTCATAGAAGCCCCAGGTTTTTGCCGTGAGCGCGGAGGGATAGCCGGGTTCTCCGGTCTTGGCGAGGAGGGCGAGGCGAACGGCGCGGCTGGTCGCATCCCCTGCGGCCCAGCTCTTGCGAGGACCGGTGTTTGGCGCGTGACGATAGGTACGAAGGGCCTGTCCATCCACCCAGGCCAGCGAAAGCGCAGCTACGGTCTGGTCGTAGCTGAGATCAAGCATGTGACTGATCACAGCGGTGGAAGCGATCTTCACCAGCACCACGTGATCAAGGCCGACGCGATTAAACGAGTTCTCGAGTGCAATACAGCCCTGGATCTCGTGCGCCTTGATCATCGCGGTGAGTACCTGGCGCATGGTGGGCGCCGGAGCTGCCCCGGACAGAGCGGTGCGTGAAAGCCAGTCTGCCACGGCGAGGATGCCACCCAGGTTGTCCGAGGGATGGCCCCACTCCGCTGCGAGCCATGTGTCATTGAAGTCCAGCCAGCGGATCATGGCGCCGATGTTGAAGGCGGCCTCTATCGGCCCGAGCTGAAAGTTGGTGCCAGGGACCTTTGCGCCATGGGGGACGATGGTGCCGGGGACGGTCGGACCGAGGAGGCGTGTGCAGGCCGGGTATTCGAGCGCTTCGAGGCCGCAGCCAAGGGTATCCATGAGGCAGTAACGTGCGGTCTCATAGGCGAGCGTGCTGGTGACTTCGTGGTGAAAGACGTAGTCCGCGATGTCGGTGAGGACGCGATCGGGTGCGGGACGATGGGTGGATGCGGCGTGCGACAA
This sequence comes from Verrucomicrobia bacterium Tous-C9LFEB, assembly GCA_964658105.1. Lineage (GTDB taxonomy): Bacteria > Acidobacteriota > Terriglobia > Terriglobales > Acidobacteriaceae > Granulicella. Next base: position 17,019 of record CAZZXY010000023.1, read on the forward strand.
ACTGCCTCCAGGACTGCTCTGCTACAGGTGTCAGCGGCGATCGGCCAGGGGCACGAAGGGAAGATCCTCCGGGCCTGTGTAGTTGGCGGAGGGGCGGATGATCTTGCCGTCCTGACGCTGCTCCATGACGTGTGCCGCCCAACCTGAGACACGCGAGAGGACGAAGAGCGGTGTGAACATCGGCGTCGGGATCCGCATCTGGTGGAAGGCAACCGCGGAGAACCAATCTAGGTTGGGAAACATGCGCTTGGTATCCATCATCACGGTCTCGATACGCTCCGCTATGTCATAGAGCGCCGTGTTGGAAGCTTCGCTGGACAAAGCGTGGGCAACCTTCTTGATGATGGCATTGCGCGGGTCACTGACTGTATAGACCGGGTGGCCGAAGCCGATGATGACCTCGCGCGCTTCGACGCGCTTGCGGATGTCCCCTTCCGCAGCGTCCACCGAAGCATAGCGACTCTGAATCTCCAGGGCGACCTCGTTGGCGCCTCCGTGCTTCGGCCCCTTCAATGCGCCGATTGCGCCGGTGATGGCGGAGTACATGTCGGAGCCTGTGCCCGCGATGACGCGGCCCGTAAAGGTGGACGCATTGAACTCGTGCTCGGCGTACAGGACGAGGGAGGTCTGCATCGCCGCAACCCACTTGTCGCTGGCGGGGTGGCCATGCAGCAGGTGAAGGAAGTGGGCGGCAATACTGTCGTCGTCCGTTTCCACCTGGATGCGGCGGCCGTTGTGCGAGAAGTGATACCAGTACAGCAGCGCAGAACCGAGCGAAGCGAGCAGGCTATCCGTGATGTCCCGAGCGTCGGCGAGTTTGCGATCATCCTTTTCCGGAAGCAGGCAGCCGAGCACGGAGACATAGGTTCTCAGCACGTCCATGGGATGTGTGCTGGCGGGCAGTAGTTCAAGGGCTGATGCGGCGGCAGCAGGCAGCCCCCGCAGACCCATGAGCTTGCCCTTGTACTCGTGAAGCTCGCTCTCGGTTGGCAATTTGCCGTGCACGAGCAGGTAGGCTACTTCCTCGAACCCGCAGGACTGCGCGAGATCTGCGATGTCGTAGCCCCGGTAGTGAAGGTCGTTGCCGCTGCGACCTACCGTGCAGAGCGCGGTGTTGCCTGCGGGCGTGCCGGAGAGCGCGACGGACTTCTTCGGCTTGAATGCTGGTGCGGGCTGCTCAGGTTGGGGGCTCACAGGGATCTCCGGAGTTGGCGTGATGCTTTGTTGAGGCAGAGGATCAACTGGGCTCTTCCTCCCGCGCGAAGAGCTTGTCCAATTTGTCCTCGTACGCGTGGTAGTCAAGATACCGGTACAGGTCGGCGCGTGTCTGCATCGTGCCGACGACGTTCTTCTGTGTACCCTCTGCGCGAATCACTTCGTAGACCTTGAGCGCGGCGGCATTCATGGCGCGGTAGGCCGAGCAGCAGTAGAGAACCATGTCCACGCCCACCGAACTCAGCTCGTCCTTCGTGTAGAGCGGCGTCTGTCCGAACTCGGTGATGTTGGCAAGGATGGGAACACCCGTCACGGACTTGAACTGCCGGTACATCGAGAGATCCGTGACGGCTTCGGCGAAGATCATGTCGGCACCGGCTTCGACGTAGGCATGCGCCCGGTCGAGTGCGGAGGAGAGACCCTCGCTCGCGAATGCGTCCGTTCGGGCCATGATGACAAAGCCTGGATCTGTTCGCGCGTCGACCGCGGCCTTGAGGCGATCGACCATCTCGGCTGTGGGGACGACGGTTTTGCCGGGACGATGCCCGCAGCGCTTGGCGCCCACCTGGTCTTCCATGTGAACTGCCGCGGCACCAGCCTTCACCATGGAGCGAATGGTGCGAGCGATGTTGAACGCACCGCCCCAGCCCGTGTCGATGTCGACGAGCAGGGGCAGCGTCGTGACATCCGTGATGCGGCGGACGTCGATCAGGACGTCTTCCATCGTGCTGATCCCGAGGTCCGGCATGCCGAGCGAATTTGCTGCCACACCGCCACCGGAGAGGTACAGCGCTCGGTAGCCGACCGCCTCTGCCATGCGCGCGGTGTAGGCGTTCACGGTGCCGATGATCTGCAATGGCTTTTCTTCCGCGACAGCCTGTCGAAATCGCTGTCCTTGTGACCCTGTATGGATGGTGGTTGCGGGCATCTGGCTAACGAGGACCTCCGGGCTGCCACTTCTTGCGAGCGGGTGCCGAGCCTGTGTCGCTCGGTTCGCTCGGCGCAGGTTGGTCATTTTTCGATGCGGAATCCGTTGTCGTTGCAGTGGTGATTGGCTTTGGCGACCACTTAGGACGTGCCGCGGTCGCGGGTGGAGCGTTCCCGTCGGCCTCGGCGGCAAGGACCTGGTCCGGCGCAGGAACAAGCGTTTCAGGGTTGGTCGGTGTAGCGGCTGCTTTGGGCGTCCACTTTTTACGCTCGGGAATCTTTTCTAACGTACTCAGCGGAGGGCTCGGCGCAGGCGAGTCCGCAGGCTTATTGCTGACGGCCGGCGCGAGCTCAGGCAAGGACGGCAGGTTGGCTACCGTCGTCTGTTGCGTCGCTGCGTCCTGCAGAGGTGGCAGCGTAGGCTGAATGCCCTTGGCTCGCTGGACCCCTTCCCAGAGAAGTTCCGCGACGTCCTTGATAGCGATGCCTGGAGTCTCGCCCGCGCCCGGGGTGCTTTGCAGCATGCTCTTGCAGAAAGGGCAGCCTACCGCCAGGACGCTGGGCTCGGCCTCCGTGGCCAGGGTCGCCTGCACTTCACGGAAGCGATTGTCCGAGATCCGCTCGCGACCGGGTTCTTCTTCCTTCCAGAACTGCGCGCCGCCCGCACCGCAGCAGAAGGCATTGTCTTTGGAACGAGGCAGCTCAACGTAGTCGTTGGTCAGGACGTGCAGAATCGCGCGTGGCTGCTCGTAGGTCCCGCGATGTCGCCCCAGATAACAGGGATCGTGGAAGGTGACCTTGCTTTCGGAGGCCAACGGCTTCAGCTGGCCCTGGTCGACAAGCTCTGCGAGGTATTCCGTGTGGTGCATCACCGTGAAGTTGCCACCCAGCTGCGGGTATTCATTTGCGATCGTGTTCACGCAGTGGGGGCAGCTTGCAAGGACCAATCTGGGCCGCGCAAGGCTGAGGGCAGCAATCGCTTCGCCTGCAAGTTGCTGGTAGAGCAGCTCATTGCCCGCGCGACGAGCGCTGTCGCCCGTACAGCACTCGCGCTTGCCGAGCACAGCGAAGTTCACGTGCGCTTCCGCGAGCAGTTGAACGACGGCCCGTGCAGTTTTCTGAGCGCCCGGATCGTAGCTTGCGGCGCAGCCCACCCAGTAGAGGACGTCGGGGTCCGGGTTGTTCTCGACCGTGGCTACGTTCAGGCCTTCCGCCCACGCCATGCGTTTGTCCCGTGAGATCGCCCAGGGATTGCTGGCGCGCTCCATACCGCGAAAAGCGTTCTGCAGCTGCGGCGGGAAGTCGCCCTGCAGCATCACCAAATTCCGCCGCAGATCGAGGATATCCAGCATCGGCTCGTCCTGCGTGGGGCAGACCTCCAGGCAGGCACCGCAGGTTGTGCAGGCCCAGACGGCTTCCGGCGAGATCACGGCCTCCAGCAGGGCAGGGCCGGGGGAAAGGCCACGCTCGAACGCGGCGCTCCCCCACAGGGAGAAGACGCTTACTTCCTCTGTGATCGTGTTCAGCGCCATACGCTTGTTGATCTCGAGCGCCGAGGGGCTAAGGGCCTTACCTGTTTGGGAGGCAGGGCAGACGTCCTGGCAGCGATTGCACTGAATGCACGCGTACGCATCAAGGAGCCGCGGCTGCGAGAGGTCGGCGAGCACCGAGACGCCGCTGCGGGGCTCCACGGCATCCAGATCGAGCTCCAATGGGGGCATCTCGCCACTGGGAACATGGCGGCCAAAGAAGTACTTGATCGGCGCGGCAAGAAGGTGGATGTGCTTGGTGTACGGGAAGTAGGCGATGAAGAGAAGAACGCTGCCGAGAGCTCCCCAATAGCCGAAAATGCGCCAGGCAAGGGCGTGTGGGCCGGAGAACAACGGGGCCAGAGCGGAGGAGAAGGGCTGCGCGGGGTCGGTTCCCTCGACCGCGAGACGAGCGGCGTTGGCGACGATGCGGCTGCCGACGTGGAAGAGGATGAAGGCCGAGACGATGATCGAGTCCTGCCTGATATAGCCGCGGCGAACCTTCTCGTGAAGCAGGGTGCGCTCGTTGAAGCCGAAGTCCCGGCGTGAGCGAAAGAAGAACCTGCGCAGAACAAAAGCCAGGACGCCGATGATAGCCAGAACGCTGAACCCGTCCGCGAGCGCGTTGTAGACGGATAGCAGCGTGGGCGCGATAGCCGCATTCAGGTGAACGTACCCATCCAGTGCGTCCACTGCGTTTACAAGAATGTAGAGAACGAATGCGTAGAAGATGAAGGAGTGAAAGACGCTCAGGCTGCGACGACGACGAAACACCCGCTCCTGGAACAGGGTTGTTCTCAGTGCGTACACCAGGCGCCGGACAGGTTGGTCAGTGCGCTTGTCGGGGTCGCGCCGTCCGCGAGCGATGCGCCTGCCGAGCCGATAGAAGCCGCGCGCACCCAGGGTGAGGGTGATCAGGGTAAAGATGGCGAATGCAATACGGTGGCTTAGCGGCAGCAAGAGGATCTCCGAGACGCGTGCTTACTTTCGGATCTGCTCCAGCAGGACCGGGAGAATGCGGGCAATGTCTCCGACCAGACCGTAATCCGCTACCTTGAAGATGGGCGCATCTCCATCCTTGTTGATGGCAATGACGAGCTTGCTCTTGTTCATGCCGGAGAGATGCTGTGTGGCGCCGGAGATGCCGACCGCGATATACACCCTGGGTTGAACGGTTTTGCCTGTCTGTCCTACCTGCTCGGAGTAGGGCCGCCATCCAGCGTCCACGACGGCACGCGTTGCGCCTACAGCCGCGCCAAGAGCTTCGGCCAGGGGAACGACAAGTTTTTCAAAGCTCTCCGCACTGCCGACGCCGCGGCCTCCCGCGACGACGATCTCTGCGTCCTCGAGCGACACACGGGTGCTGGTCTCGGAGCGTCGGTCGAACGTTTGCAGCCGTGAGGGCTGAACCTCCACGTCCACCTCGAACGCCTCGCCCGGTTGCGGCAAAGGATCGGCTGGTGGAAAGGCACCCGGCTTGACGCTGGCCACGACCAGGGGGGACTCCCCCGAGATGGTTTCCGTGATGCGGGACAGGTGGCTGTATCGCTGGGCTGTCGCGGTGTCGCCCTCCAGCGAGAGAGCAACGATGTCTTCCAGCAGCGGTGCGCCGAGCCGTACGGCCACGCGTGGGCTGTACTCCCGTCCACTGCGGCTGGCGGGAACAAGGAGCAGGCGAGCGCCCCCTTCCTTCGCTACGAACGTGACCCCCTGGGACCACGTTTCGGGGTTGTAGCTGGCAAACTCCGGACGGTCCGCAACAAGGACCTGCTCGACGAGGCGCGTCGCTTCGGTGACCACGGCATCGATCCCGTGACCGAGAAGAAGGATGGCAACAGGGTTGTCTCCACCTACTTGCCGCGCCACGGAGACAAGCTCATAGGTGAGCTTGCTGAGCTGACCTTTGGAATGGGATCCGACGATGATGATCAAGCGCGCACCCCGGCCCCGTTGCGCAACACCTCAACGAGTGCGGCAACAGCCTGCGTTGTGTCACCGTCCGCAACGCGAATATCGCGTACCCGTGCGCGCGGTTGCAGTTCAGATTTCAGGACCTTGATCATGGGAACAGCCCCATACAGATCCAGCGCATCGGAGCGAAGCTCCTTTCTGCGTGCCTTGACGATGTTGGGAAGGGTTGCGAAACGGGGCTCGTTCAGGCCCTGTTGCGTCGTGATCACCGCTGGAAGCGAGACGGAAAATCCCTCACTCCCCTCGTCGGTATCGTGGCGCCCTGTGACCTGGCCTGCACTGAACTCGACGCGTGTCGCCCAGGTAACTTGAGGCCAGTGGAGGATCTCGGCCACTGCGCCACCCAGGGCTTCGCTGTCCCAATCTGACTGACGCCCACCGCAGAGGATCAGGTCGATCGTCTCCGATTGCGCGATCGCGGCGATGACCTTGCCCAACGCGATAGGATCCAGCGCCACATCCGACTTCACGTGAATGGCACGGTCCGCACCCAGGGCCAGCGCACTACGGAGAACCTCTTCGTTCTTTGCGGGGCCAACGGCAAGCGCGATCACTTCGACATCGGTCCCGGTTTCCCGCAGGCGGAGCGCCTGCTCGACGCCATACTCATCCATGGTGTCCATCACGAGCTGGGTCTGGGAGAGATCGACCGCGTTGTCGGTGATCCGGAGGCTGCTCTCGGCGTCGGGCACCTGGCGAACCAGGGTAAGGATCTTCATGCTTCCTCTTTCAGCAAGAGCAAGGTGCATGGTTCAAAGGACCGCTGTCAACCGACGCCTTTCAGGACGTGAAGGCGCAGGGTAGAACGCACTATGGCGCATACTGCGTCGGGGCTCCGCCGAGGCAGCTACGTAGACAATCATAGTGCTGAAGACATAGTGTTCAGAGCCGCAGGTCCCGGGGCCGTTGCATGGCGGGACTGGTGGATTGGTGGACGGATGCGGGATGTAGCGATCGTGAGCGCGGTGCGCACGCCAGTGGGCAAGTTTCAGGGCGGACTGAGCGACCTGAGTGCGGTGGAGTTGGGCGCCCTCGCCGTGCGCGAGGCGGTACGGCGGGCGGGCCTCCCCGCGGACGCTGTGGACGAGTGCGTCATGGGGTGCGTGCTGCCGGCAGGACTGGGACAGAACCCGGCTCGTCAGGCGGCGCTTCGCGGCGGGCTGGCCGATACGGTCTCTGCGCTGACGATCAACATGGTGTGTGGCAGTGGTTTGCGGGCCGTGGCGCTGGCCGCGCAGGCGATCATGACCGGCGACTCGGAGATCGCCGTGGCGGGCGGCATGGAATCCATGAGCAATGCGCCGTACCTGCTGCCGCAGGCGCGAAAGGGCTACCGCATGGGCGATGGCAAGCTCGTCGATTCCATGGTCAAGGATGGGCTGTGGTGCGCCTGCGATGACCAGCACATGGGCATGACGGCGGAACTGGTGGCTGAGAAGCACTCGCTCACGCGTGAGCAACAGGACGCCTACGCGCTCGAGAGTCACCGGAGGGCGGCCGCCGCCTGGAGCGAGGGACGGTTTGCAGCCGAGATCGTGCCCGTGACATTGCCGCCCAAGAAGAAGGGAGCGCCGGCTACCGAGGTGACGATGGACGAAAGTGTACGCACGGATGGCTCGATGGAGACCCTGGGGCGGCTGACCCCGGCGTTCAAGGGCGGCGGCACGGTCACGGCGGCGAACGCTCCCGGGGTCAATGACGCGGCGGCGGCCGTGGTGCTCATGACCGTCGAGCGCGCTGCGGAGATGGGTCTGACGCCAATGGCGGTGATCAAAGCGCAGGCGACCAGCGGTGTGGCCCCGCAATGGGTGATGCTGGCCCCCGTGACCGGCGTGCAAAGGGTGCTGCGGAAGGCCGGTTGGCACATCGACGAGGTGGATCTGTTCGAGTTGAATGAGGCGTTTGCCGTGCAGGCGCTTGGGGTGACCAGGGAACTCGGGATCGGGCTGGACAAGGTCAATGTGAACGGCGGTGCGGTGGCCATCGGGCATCCCATCGGCGCCAGTGGTGCCCGGGTGCTGGTGACGCTGCTGCACGAGATGGTGCGCCGGGATGCGAAGAAGGGAGTGGCGGCGCTTTGTCTTGGCGGTGGAAACTCCGTGGCCATGGCGCTCGGGCGGCCATGACGTTAGGGCGCACTGCAAACAACCGCAGAAGCCTTATTTCCCGCTCCACATGGGACGCCGTTTTTCGAGAAACGCCGATAGCCCTTCGTGCTTATCCGCGCTTCGACACAGTTCGCCAAACAGTCTGGCTTCCAGGCAAAAGGCTTTGTCAACCGATACATTTTCTTCCCCCGAGACGAGCGACAGCAAGGCCGCAATCGCAAGTGGGGCGAGGCTGGCGATCGCTGTCCCGATTTCATGGGCACGGGACATTAACTGAGGAAGGGGCAGAAGCTCGTCCACGAGACCTAGCCGCAGTGCTTCGTCGGCCTTCACCGTCTGCGCGGTCAGCATCATGCGCAGCGCCGCGCTGCGGCCTACCTGTCTGACCAGCCGCGCGACCCCGCCAAAACCCGGGATGAGGCCGAGCTTTGCTTCCGGCAAGCCCAGCTGTGTACTGTCGCTCCCCAGCCGCATGGTGCAGGCAAGGGCGAGTTCCAGACCCCCGCCGAAGGCGACGCCGTTCAGGCACGCGATCACTGGTTTGCCGCAGCGCTCGATCTGGCTGAAAACTCTCTGGCCCTGCTCCGAGACGGCCTGACCTGAAACGGCGTCCGTCTGCTGAAGCTCGCGAATGTCGGCCCCGGCAGCAAAAGCCCGGTCACCGGCGCCCGTGAGCAGGATGACGCGAACCGAAGGATCTGCCGCCATCTGCCGGAAGGCACCGTCCAGCTCCTTGAGCATGGCCGCGTTGATCGCGTTGAGGGCTTCGGGACGGTTCAGCGTGAGGATGGCGAGGCCTTCAGAGCGCTCGGTATGCAGGGTCTGGAAGTCTTGCATGTTCAGATGGACCTTTCAGGGTGCTCACTCTCGTGACTGGAAACCTTCAGAGCAGCTGCGGAGCGGAATGAACGGCGCAAACAGTCTAGGGGGTTTCGGCTACGTGAGGTTCGCGTCGCTGAAGCGTACGAGCCTGTCTGGTAGAAGAAGCTATGCGGATTTCTTTGTTGACGGCGGCAGCGTTGGGTGTCGCCACGCTGTGTGGGACCGGGGTTCGAGCCTATGGGCTGCAGCCCAGGGCGGGGCAGGACGAAGCGGCGGCCCCGAAGAGCAGCGCGATGACCACCATCGCAATCAAAACAGCCGGCATGCGTCGGATGGATGGCTTTGTGCCGCTGGACTGGGACGCGAAGACGGGGCGGATCTACCTGGAAGTTCGCCATCTCGGCGAGGATCTCCTGCTGACGCACTCCCTCCCGCACGGCGTGGGATCGAACGATCTCGGCCTCGACCGAGGGCAGATCGAGCCCCTCTCGGGTGGTGTGTCGCCGTCGCGAGTGGTGCGATTTGAGCGCAGCGGGCCGAAGGTCCTCCTGCTGCAACCCAACCTCATGTTTCGCAGTTCAGCGAAGGACGAAGCGGAACAGCGGAGCGTTCGGGAGAGCTTCGCGGAGAGCGTCGTCTGGGGTTTCAAGGTGGAGGCCGAAGACGCAGATGGCGGTGTGCTGCTGGATGCGACCGACTGGGTGCTGCACGATGTGCACGGTGTGGATGAGGTCCTGCGTGGAGCGGAGCAGGGCGCGTACAAGGTCGACACCTCGCGCAGCACGGTGGAGATTGGGGAGAGCGGGGCCTTTCCGAAGAACTCGGCTATCGGCGTGCTGTTGACTTTGACCACCGACGACGCCGATAAGGCTCGGTTTGTGCGGGATGTCACTCCGGATCCACGAGCCGTCACAGTGCACGAAAGGGTCGGCTTTGTGGAACTGCCGGCGATGGATGGAACCTTCAAGTCACGGCGCTTCGATCCGCGGTCGGGGTACTTCAATGTGGGGTATCGGGACTACGCCGTGCCCCTGGGGGGAGATCTGGACCAGCGGTTGATCGAGCGGCACCGTCTGGTGAAAAAGGATGCCAACTGCCGGGCTCGGTGCGTGGCTGTGAACCCCATCCAGTACTACGTCGATCGCGGCGCGCCGGAGCCGGTACGGTCGGCGCTCGTGGAAGGAGCACGGTGGTGGGATGGGGCCTTCGAGGCGGCGGGATGGGCCCCGGGGACGTTCAAGGTAGATGTCCTGCCAGAGAACGCAGACCCGATGGACGTGCGCTACAACATGATCCAGTGGGTGCACCGGTACACACGGGGATGGAGCTACGGCGAGTCGGTCATCGATCCGCGCACTGGCGAGGTGCTCAAGGGCAATGTGACGCTTGGCTCTCTGCGCGGCCGGCAGGATTACCTGATCGCGGAGGCTCTGCTGAGCCCGTACAAGGACGGCAAGACGCCGCAGCCGGACCCCATGCTGGCGATGGTGCTGCAACGCATCCGGCAACTGGCAGCACATGAGACCGGCCACACCCTGGGCCTCGCGCACAACTACGTCGCTTCGAGCACGAGCCAGAGCGACAGCGTGATGGACTACCCACACCCCCTCGTGAGGTTGGGCAAAGACGGCCGCGTGGAGCTGAGCCATGCCTACGCGGTCGGGATCGGCGCCTGGGACAAGGTAGCCATCGACTATGGCTATCGGGACTTTGCCGCAGGAGTGGATGAAGGAAACGCACTCCGCGAGATCCTCACGAGCGCAGAGCGGAAGGGCGAGTACTTCATCACCGACGAGGACGCACGGCCGGTCGGCTCGGCCCACCCGCGGGCGCACCTGTGGGATAACGGACCGGACGCCGCGGCAGAACTGGACCGGGTGCTCGAGGTCCGGGCAGCGGCGCTGAAGCAGTTCGGAGACAACGCGATGAAAACAGGCGAGCCGCTCAGCGAGATGGAGCGCACGCTTGCCCCGCTGTACCTCTTCCATCGGTACCAGACCGAGGCCGCGACCAAGGAGATTGGCGGCCTGGTGTACCGGTACAACGTGCGCGGCGGTGCGGAGCCGCTGCCGGAAATCGTACCGGGAGCCGAGCAGCGCAAAGCACTCCAGGCGGTGCTCCGCACGCTCTCTGCCGAAACCCTGACCTTGCCGGAGGAGCTGCTGCGGCAGATGCCTCCCGTCGCCTTTGGCTATCCACGCACGCGGGAGTCGCTGCCGGGCAAGACGGGGCTGACGTTTGATCCAGTGGGTGCTGCGGAGGCAGCGGCGGACCTGACCCTGCGCGTGCTCTTCAACGGGGAGCGAGCGGCACGACTGGTGCAATACCACGCGCGAGAGGCGAGCGTTCCAGGGCTGGGCGAGGTGGTTGACGCGGCGCTGAAGGCAGCGGCGGCCAGGCCACAGGGAACGGGGCTTGATGTAGAAGTGGCGCGAGCTGTGGAAGCTCGAACGCTCGAGGCACTCCTGACGCTGGCAGCGGACGCGACCTCCGCGAACGAGGTCCGGACCGCGGTGCGTGGCCGCCTGGCGGAGTGGGCCGAGGTTGCCTCTACGCCATCGAGCCCGGAGGAACGCGCACAGCATGTGGCGCTGGTCGCCAGGGTGCAAGCCTACCTGCGTGGCGACGCACAGTTTGCAGCTGCACCCGTCGTGGAGGCGCCTCCCGGCATGCCGATTGGCGATGAGGACACCTTCTAGTTTGTCCAGTCCAGGCAGGGAAGCCTTCCCGTTTAAGGAAGGCTTCTGTGCCTCGGCTTTCAGTTCAGCTGGCTAGCGCATGATGGTCCCGGCAGGATGCGCTTCGCTTGTCTTGAAGAGGTACTTGATGGCGCTCTTGTAGATCAGGGTACGGTGACGCCCGGAACGAAGCTTCACAGCGCAGCGGTCGTACCACTCCAGGATGCCGTGGAGCTCTTCGCCATCCTCCAGCACAACGGTCATCTCTGTCTGCTGCTGGATCTGTTTCTGGAAGTAAAAGGTTTCGGCATGGGATGTCGCGGGGACGCCGTGGGTGTCAGAGACCAGCGCGTGCGTGAGCGGGTCGGCTGTCTGCGTGGGGGCACGACGGCGCGCCACGGCAGAGAGCAGCGGGCGAATCAGCTTGCGGGCACCGCCGAAGGATTCGTTTTGATCTCTGCGCTCGTTACCAGTATTCACAAAGGCTCCAAAATCCCGCGGACTCGCTCAACGCCGGGGGGACGTGGAGCGGACCTCGGCGCGGGGCCGTCAGGCAGGGGATATCCGTTTGGATGCAGGCCGTGCCGGGACCGAATCAGACCCCTGTCCCTGAAATGAAGTTCCCCATCCTTGCGGGTGTGTGCCGGTCTTGTCAGGTAAGACTCACGGCGAAGGCGTCGAGACTCAAAGAGCGCAGCAAATTCCGGCGCATACCGCCGTACACCTCGTCGAGGCCTCGCAACGCACGCTCAACGGCAGCAAAGTCCAGCGCCTCCGCCAGGCGCTGCAGGTCGGCGCGACGATCGATGTTGCGGACGCGCTCCGGCGTGCTGTGCTGCAGCATCAGCACATCTTCCAGCAGACCAGCCGCCGCGCGAAGCAGGGCAAGCGTCTTCTCCTGGCCGTCGGCCCCGGCGCGATACGTCTCTGTCATCCGGAAAAGGGCGGAGTGGTCGTTTGTGAGCTCGGCCGAGGCGAGCAACGTGAGGGCGTCGTTGCGGGCAGCCATGTAGGCGGGCAGGTCGAGTGACAGAGCACGCCCGGCGGCCCCTTCCGCCAGTCGCGCGACGAGCTCAGCCTCGTCCGCACGGAGCTCGGGGCGGCGTTCCTTGAGAAGGCCCACCACCTCCTCCGGCGGCAGCGAGCCCAGCCGGGCAACGGCGCAGCGCGAGCGGATCGTGGGCAGGAGCTCCCCTGTGTTTTCGGCAAGCAGGAGGAGGTGGACATGCTCCGGTGGCTCTTCGAGAAGCTTCAGGAGGGAGTTGGCCGCCTCCTTCATCAGTGCGGCGGAGGTCAGGATGAAGATGCGCGCGGGGGACTCGCTGGGGCTGTACTGCGCGCGACCGATCACGGTACGAATCTGGCCAACCTTGATGAGGTTCTGCGGCGGATCCGGCGGGACGATCAGGACGTCCGGGTGCGTCTGGACGAGAACGCGAGTCTCCTTCTTGTCCGTGTCGCGCATCTCCTCCCGGGTGCCCACGGCTTCAGCGACCCGCGCCTCGAGGTCGGCGGACTCGGCGATGCGGGTGCAGTTACGGCAGACCCCACAAAAGGCAGCGAGGGAGCGACCGGTCTCGTCGGTCTCGCGGGGCTGTCGTTCGCATGCGACACATGACGTAAGTAATAGCGCAAGCGTGTACTTGCCGGCCCCACGCGAACCGGCGAGTATCAGGGAGTGCGGAAGACGGCCCGCAGCGATGGCGGCGCGCAGATCGCTCACAACGCGGGGATTGCCGTGGAAAGCATGGAAGGTCGACGGGAGAGCCACACGCTTAGCGTAGCTGAGTGTCGACAAAAGATCGCTGCAGAGCTGTGGGGCTAATGCAGCGTAGAGCCCCGGGTTTCAAAACAGGGTGTGAAACCCGGGGCGCTTTTTTGCAGTGGTACGTTTCGTTTTCTTGATCACAGGAACTAGTCCGTCTGCGCCGGTGGGGATCACCGCGTCAGGATCAAAGGGTTGTGGGGCTGGCCTCGGTGTTCGACAGGGCGAGCGCCTGCGGTATCCGCTGCACCACCGCCGAAAGAATGCTCGCCGCTATTTGATCGATCGAGGCGTCCTCGCGAAAGACGTGGACGCGGTCAGGCTCGCGGGCAGCGATGACCTCGTACTGGGCATAGAGACGGGTGTAGAAAACGTCGTCCTCGCGCTCGAAGCGATTCTCGTCCGTGCCTTGCGTGTGCAGATTTCTTTGGTTCCGCCTGCGGGCCCGGGCCAGGGAAGAGGCGAGGGGTGGAAGCAGAAGGATCGTAAGATCCGGCTGCTGGTTGTTGCACACCGCCTTGTGCATAGCCAAAATGCGCTCCGGACCAAGGCCGCGACCCGCACCCTGGTAGGCTTCGGACGAGTCGGTATAGCGATCGCAGAGCACGATTGATCCGGCGGCGATCGCTGGACGGATCACCTGATGGAGCGATTGAGCCCGGTCCGCGAACATGAGGGCCATCTCGGTCTCGGGTGCGATGCCGCCGACTGCATCGTCGGTGCGCGAGTCGAGCAGAAGGGCACGGATGCGATCGCCGAGAATCGTCCCGCCGGGGTTGCGGGTGGTCACCACGTCCAGACCGCGCCGCATCAGTGCAGCGGCGAGCAGGCGAAGCTGGGTAGACTTGCCGGAGCCGTCCAGGCCCTCAAAGGTGATGAATACGCCCTCGCTCACACGGCTGAGTCTACCCGAAGGTGCGTGATGGATCGAGTCGATCCACAGCGGGTTCGAGGTCCCCCGAGGCCGAGGTCATTAGATTTCTATGGCTTCAGTGTGCCTCGTGCAGGCTGCTGTCCCACGTGGCATTTTCAGGGCCAATGGCGATCGTGAGTGCACCCTCCAGGCCCTCGTGCAGCGCGGGTCCCTTGCTGGCATGTTCATGCTCCGCCGCATCGGTCCAGGTCAATTTGGCCTGTCCGTCGCCAAGCACCTTGAACCGATAGTGGAAGGCAGCCCCGGCCTCCAGTTGACCGGAGCCGAAGCTGGCATTGGGGTAGTCGACCTCAAAGAGATGGATAGGCTTCCCTGACTGGTTGAACACCGTTGCCTGCACAAAGGCTGAATGACAGCCCGTCAGCAGCAGCAAGCCCGCGCAAAGGGAACTCGCTGCGAACAGGAAAGGCACATGCGTGAAGCCACGCTGGATCGTCATCGAGAGCCCTCCACGCGCATCCGACGCAGCAGGTCAGGAACGCGTTGCAGTGAAGCGACCATACGCAGCCATGCGCGATTCTCCATCGCAGGATACCCGCTGACGATAGCACCGGGCGCGACGTCGGAAGGAATTCCGGTCTGGGCTGTAGCGATGGCCCCATCGCCGATTGTGAGGTGCCCCGCAACCCCAACCTGACCGGCCAGGGTGACATTTCGGCCCACATGGGTGGAACCGGCCAGGCCGACCTGGGCACAAAGGAGGGTGTTTTCCCCCACGGTGGATGCGTGGCCGACCTGGACGAGATTGTCGATTTTTGTGCCCCGGCCGATGCGCGTTTCCCCAACAATGGCGCGATCGATGCAGGCGTTCGCCTGGACCTCCACCTCGTCTTCCAGAATGGCTGGTCCGGGATGGAGCGTTTTGATCCAGCGGCCCTCAGGGTTCCGGGCGAAGCCAAAGCCATCGGAGCCGATGACCGCCCCGTTTTGCAGCGTCACATCGTTCCCGAGCCTGCAATGTTCGCGTACTACGGCGTGGGCGTGCGCAAAAAACCGGTCCCCGGCATGCACTCCCGGGTAGAGCACCACGTGGGCCAACAATACCGCGTCGTCACCAAGCTGGCAGTGCTCGTCGATAACGACATAAGGGCCGACGTGCGCGCGGGCACCGAGCCGAGCGGAGGACGCGATCACAGCCGTCGGGTGGATGCCCGGGGGGTAGGCGGGAGCACGATGAAAGACTCCCACCGCCAGGGTGAAGGCGTATTTGGCATCCGCTACTCGCAGCGTCGGCAACTCCAGCTCCGGAAAATCCCGATCCACGATCAGGGCAGCGGCGCGTGTGCTCCGGGCAGCAGCAGCGTATTTGGGATTGGCGACGAATGCGACCTCGGTAGACGTGGCGGCGGCGACACCGGCAACACCGGTCACGGCTTCCCCGGCGGGGTCAGGCCCCGTGAGGCTTGGCCGTAGATCAGCCCCGATGGCCTGGGCCAGTTCGCCGAGAGTCATGCCATCGGATTGTAGCGGAGGCTAGCGCTGTACGGGCCTGGGGGCCCCTCTCCGGCGCTGGAATCGGGAGAGCAACAAAAATTGTGCACTGCGGAGCTATGCAGGGTCAGGCTGATGTAAAATCGGGTGTCGGACTGGACCGCTGCGAAAGTGTAAGCGCATGATTCTGAAGCGTTTCCCCTTTCGGCGGCACAGGCCGCAGCGTCCATATGGCCGACTACATCTATCTTTTGCAGAATCGTTTAACGCCGGCACAGTGGCGTGCACTGGAAGCAGTGCGCGAGGCAGCGCGGGCGCAAGGCATGCCGGTTTTCCTGGTGGGGGGTGCTGTTCGTGACCTTACGACAGGCTCCCCCGTGCGAGATCTCGACTTCGCCGTTCAGGGCGACGCACGCGCGCTGGTTGCTGATCTTGAGGGCAAAGGCGCTCTGCTTGCGGGTGAGAATGACGTTCTCGCCTCGATTTACCTCACTTTCCGGGGAGGCGTCCGTGCCGAGGTTGCGCCGACGCTCAGCGTCTCGTACCCGAAACCCGGCAAGCCGGAGACCCAGTCAGCCGTCATCCTGGATGACCTGCGGCGGCGGGACTTCACCGCCAATGCCATGGCTGTCTCCCTGAATGAGGGCTCCTATGGATTGCTGCTTGATCCCCTGAATGGCATCGCGGATATCGAGAATCGCGAGCTTCGTCTCGTTTCCGCCTACGGATTCATTGAGCAACCCGCCCTGCTGCTCCGTGCAGCGCGCCTCAGCGAACGTCTGGGGTGGTCCCTGGAGGAGCGTACCCAGGGCCGCTACGACAACAGCAAAGAGGAAGGCCATATCGAGGCACTGCCGGACGCCGACCGACGGTACGAACTCGAAGAGGTCTTCCACGAAGAAGACCCTCTGAGCATTCTTGAGCACCTCGCTGCCGAGGGATGGCGCGACGTGCTGCTGCCGAACCTGCCGATCGGCGATGGCGATCGGGCTGCCATGGACGAGGTCCGCGAACTCGCGGCACAGCTTGAAGGCCAGGGCCTGCATCCGGACCTGTCTGCCGTTTTCTTTCCGCTGGTTACGGCGAAGATGAGCGAGGAGAACCGCGCGGCCCTGAAGTCGGCCTTTGCGCGGCAGGGCTTTGTTCGCCAGATTGAGACGTTGGAGGCGCGAGGCAAGGAACTTGCCACCCAGCTGACTTCCAAGGCAGCCAATCAACCCTCTGACGCCTGGCGACTAGTGATGAAGGCGGACCCTGAGGTCATTCTTCACCTGGCGTACCACTCCCGGAGCGGTGCGGTGCAGACCAAGATCAAAGCGTTCCTGAAGGACTGGCCGCAGATGCGTCAGAAAATTCCGTACGCGCTGATGCAGGAGATGCGCATCACACCGGATCTTTCGGAGTATGACAAGCTGGTCGACGATCTCTTTTTTGCCCTGATCGACGGCAAGCTCGACACTGCCGAAGCGACGCGCGCGTTTCTGGAGCCCTACTCGCCTCCGGCGCCGCCCCAGGTCACGGTGCGGCGACGCCCGGCAAA
>CAZZXY010000023.1:34038-40213 GCA_964658105.1 Verrucomicrobia bacterium Tous-C9LFEB
GACAGCGACTCCGAGGACGAGGACGACGACGCCGAAGAGGACGAGCCTGCTCGACCCCGGACGCCCGCTGCCGCGAAGAAGCCCAAGCCCGTCGCCAAAGCCGAAGAGGCAAAGCCTGCACCGGAGTTGAAGCCCGAGCCCGTAACGGTAGTCGAGCCCCCGGCTCGAGCAGCTGCGGTCAAGACACCCGCCAAAGCGCCCGCAAAGGCGGTCCCTGGCAGGATTGTTGTGGTCCCGCCCCCCGCGCCGGAGAAGGTAAAGGCTGCCGCCAAGACAACCACCGCCCCTGCAAAGGCGGCCGGCAAGTCGGCAGCGAAAGCCGTGCAGCCCGCCAAAGCCGTGGCCGCGAAGAAGACTGCGCCTGTGAAGGTAGCCGTCAAGGCGCCTGCGGCAAAGAAAACCGCGGTTGCTGTGAAGAAGACCCCGGCGAAAAAGACGGCCCCGGTGAAAGCGGCGGCGAAGGCTGCACCCGTCAAAATCGCCGCAAAGAAACAGCCCGCAAAGGGGCACGCCCCCGTACCGGCAAAGAAAGTGGTTCCGACCAAGAGTACAAAGAAAGCCGCTGCCAAGGGGCGAAGTGGACGCTGAAGCGTTGCGTCCGCTTAGTCCCGGTGGCGCCGCCTGACCTCAATGCTCAGGCGTTTGATCTTCTGGTTCAGCGTAGAGAGCGGGATCCGAAAGTACTCGGCAGCCTCTGTCTGGTTCCAGTTGCAGCGCTCCAGTCGATCCGCGATGATGCGCCGCTCGATGTCTTCCATTACGTCGAACAGGGAGGCCTGGCTGTTTTCTTCCAGGAGCGCCGTGGAGTAGCTCTGCCCTCGCAGCTGGGCAGGCAAGAGCTCGGAGGTGACCTCTTTGCCTCGCGAGAGCACGACGGCCCGCTCCATCGCGTTCTCCAGCTCGCGCACGTTTCCCGGCCATTCGTAATCCATCATGACGCGTAGGGCGTCAGGGCCGAGTTCCCGCGTGGGGAAGCCGTTCTCCTCCGAATATCGCTGCAGGTAGTGGGCCGCGAGCAGCGGAATGTCTGTACGGCGCTGACGCAGGGGCGGCAGTTCCACGGTGATGACGTTCAGGCGGTAATAGAGGTCCTCCCGAAAGCGACCCTCCTTCACAGCCTGCTGTAAGTTGACGTTGGTCGCAGCGATGATGCGTACGTCGACCTGGATTTCCTGCGTGCCGCCGACGTGCATGAAGCGGCGGTCCTGCAGCACGCGAAGCACCTTGGCCTGCATCTCGATGGTCATCGTGCCGATCTCATCCAGAAAGAGCGTGCCGCCGTCCGCGACCTCGAACAGCCCTTTCTTTGCAGAAACCGCAGAGGTAAAGGCACCCCGCTCGTGACCGAACAGCGTTGATTCCAGCAGCTCGGAAGGCACGGCCCCGGTATTTACCGGGATAAAGGGCTTGTCACGCCGTGGAGAGTTGGCGTGCACCGCTTTGGCGACGAGCTCTTTGCCGGTACCGCTCTCGCCCTGGATAAGCACCGTGGATCGGCTGGGTGCGACCTGCTCAATCAGTTCGAAGAGCTGCAGCATGGGATCGCTTTTGCCGACGATGTTCTCGAAGGAATAGCGCTGTTTCAGCACGCGTTTTAGCTGCTGGACTTCCTCTTCGGCACGGCTGCGGCCGATGGCGGCGCGCATGTCCGCAAGCAGTTTCTCGTTGTCCCACGGCTTCTGAACGAAGTTCGAGGCACCCGCCTGAATGGCGTCCACGACGTTGCCCACGGTTCCGTACGCGGTGATCATGATGACCGGCAGGGTGGGGGCGAGACTCTTGATGCGCGGCAGCAGGTCAATCCCGGTCTCGCCGGGCAGCGCGAGATCAAGCAGGAGCAGGTCGTAGGTATGACGGGTGAGCAGGTCAAGGCCGGACCCCCCATCCGGAGCCATCTCGACCTGAAAACCCTCGAGCGTCAACAGGGTCTCAAGGGAGTCGCGAATACCCGCTTCGTCGTCGATGATCAGGATGCGTGAGCCAGGAGCGGAGGACCGAGTCTGCATAGAGGAGGAGGAACTTTCAACGACAGCGGTGTCAGGCATGTACTACGGTCCCTCGGTGGGTAGGTCCTTCGGAATGGGTGTCGCTGCGTGAAGCTCCGTTCGAACCGGAGACAGCGGCCTCGCCGGTCGATGGAAAGACGAGGCGGAAGGTGGTGCCGCGGCCAACCTGGCTGGTCGCGTCAATGTGCCCACCATGTTCCTGAACAATGCCATAGGAGACGGCAAGTCCCAGGCCGGTGCCCTTACGTTGGCCATCCTTGGGCTGGAGCTTTGTGGTGAAGAAAGGGTCGTAGATTTTCCGCAGCACATCGGGCGGCATGCCTGACCCGTTATCGATCACGCAAAGCTCCGCGTCGCCACCATTCTGCTGCGTGCTGACCGTGATCTGCGGCGCGGGGCACTCGGACAGGGCATCGCGGGCGTTCAGGATCAGGTTTACGAGCACCTGCTGCAGCTTGCCGCGATTGCCCGAGATTAGCGGGAGGCCGGGAGCAAGATCTGTCCTGACGGCGACCCCTGAACCGCGCATCTGGTGCTCCAGCAGCTGGACCGTTTCCGTGGCGATCTGATTGAGATCCACCTGCGCCAGCTCGACGGTACCCATCCGTGAGAAGTTCAACAGACCATTCACAATCTCGGAGGCGCGAAAGGTCTGCTGAGTGATCTTTTCGATCACCGGGCCGAGCCGAGCCTGATTGGTCTCGTCCATGCGAATCTGTTTGCCCAGCATCTGTGTGTAGCTGGAGATGACCGCCAGGGGCGTGTTGACCTCGTGCGCCACCCCTGCCGCAAGCAGGCCGATCGAGGAAAGCTTATCCGCCTGCGTCAACTGCGCCTCCATGCTGACGCGCTCGGAGATGTCGTCGACGATCACGATACGGCCTACCGTCTCCAGTTCGCGGTTCAGCAACGGTGCCATTGTGATGTTGGCGGTGCGAGCTTCGCGATTGGGCAATACAAGCCGGTACTTGTACAGGGTATGAACGCTGTGCTGGCCTTCCAGCTGCTCCAGCTGCTCGGCGAACTCAGGGGAAAAGACCTCGCGAGCCGGCCGGCGAAGGACCTCAGAGCGCGGTGTCCCCTGCATGACCTCCATCTGGGCGTTCCAACTCTCCAGGCAGTTGTCGAGATCGAGCGCGAAAACGCCGACATTGATGGACTCGACGATGTTCTCGTTGAAGTCGCGCAGGCGCTCGAAATCGAGGATCTTCTGCTCGAGACGCGAGGTCAACTGGGCATTCTGAATCGCAATCCCGATGTAGCCGGCAAGCGATTCCAGGAGTTCCATGTCTTCACTGGACAGGAAATCGCCCTCACCCGTGCGACCAAGGCCCAGAACGGCGATAGTGCTCTGGCCACCACTGGTGTGCCGTGCGGCGCGACAGGGAACGTAGTAGTTGAGATCGAGCGCTGCAGCGGTCGCTTTCTGCGCCTCCGGCAAGCGAAGGACATTCTCGGGCGTTTCAAAGAAGAGATGATTCTCTTCATCAAAGCGGCCGAAGTTGAGGAAACCGAGGTCGAGCGACAGTGCACTCAGGCTGGCGGAAAGACCGTGCGAGGCAACAAGGGTGAAGCGAGGCTGGCGAACGCTGTACCCGTCATCGGCCAGAAAGACGGCGACCCGGGTCACCAACAGCGTCTGGTTCAGTCGCTCCACGACAGAGTTCACCAGGGCTGAAAGATCTGTCTGCGCATTCAGGCGTCGGCCGAATTCGATCAGTGTCTCGCGGTAGTCGAAGCGCTTCTGATCAAAGACACGGTCGACGCGGCCCTGAATGGCGCGTTTCAACGGGTCAAAGACGAGTCCGGTGATGATGACAGCGCCGATGAGACCCCACTCCCCCAGATGCTGCCAGCGGTTATGGATGACCTCGGCGGCCAGCGCAACCACGCCGAAATAAATCCCGACCAGCGCCGCTGTGGCGAGTGTGTAGGAGACGCCGCGCTTGAAGATGAGGTCGACATCCATGAGGCGAAAACGCACGATCGCCCAACTGAAGGTCAACGGCAGCAGCAGCAGGAATAGGACGGCAACCTTGGTGATGACCCCGGGAACGTTCAGGTCAGCAAGGAAAGGAATAACCCACAGCAGGGTGAAGGGAACGACCGTGAGCAGGGTGCCGCGGGAGAGCCACTTGAGCTGCTGACGCTGCAGCGGCTGGACGGCGGTCCGGTAGCGGACCCAGAAAACGACGGCAGCGAGAAGGTAATACGCGGCGAGGTAGCTGTAGTCGACCTGGTCCAGCCGGTGTTGCAGGCGTGCCGTTGCCGCCCAGTGGAAGAGCGACATGTAGCGAAGCCACACCAGCACGGCTCCGGGCAGATACAGCAGCGCATACAGTGCCCGCCACAGGCCCGGGCGTTGACGGGCCCCTGAAAAGCTCAGGGCGAAGTGCACAAAAAGGGCCGGCTGCAGGGCAATCGCCAGCACGTTGCCAATCAGGATGGTAAGGTCCAGCCCGTCGAGGATGCCGGTGTACTTGAACCCGTACAGCAGGAACGACGTGAGGCAGAACACGAAGAAATGCGTGGATTGCGGTGCGGTCCAGCGCCGCAGCAGGACGTAGAGCCCGATCGCGAGGTAGACCAGTGCGATGAGCCGGAGCACCTGATTATCGCTGCGATCCGCCGGGGCAAGGATGACAGGAATTTCCACCTGGGCCGGGTGACCGTGCACCCCGGTGGCGCGGAGGATGGTGTACGTCGCATGCTGCCAGACCCCGGGCAGATTGCGCTGGAGGGTGGCGATGTCCGGCACGGGGGTATTGCTGATGGCGGTCAGGATGTCGCCCTTCCGTATGCCCGCCCGGTCTGCAGGCGTATCGGAAGGCACGCGATAGGCTCGCAGGCCACCTGGCACTTCGGTCCACGAGACCCCGTCCGTGGGAGCGTCGTAGGCGTTTTCCTGCACGAAGTTGCCGACGGCGAGTCCGATGGCGGCGAGCGTCAGCACGGCCAGCAGGACGGCAAAGAGTCGTGTTTGGAAGAGGCGTTTCATCCGAGCGCGTGGTGAGGTTACCAAAGCAGTATGCACGTCAAGGGCCAAAGGCTCTCTTCAGCCAGACTAGGCATCACGAGCCGCAACGGTGTCCGGGGTTCCTGCTTTCATACCCCTCTACCATTTTGCGGAGATGAGGAATCCCACCGATTGGGGGGAAGCTGACCCAATGCAGGTACGACACAAACCTTGACCCGGTTCAACATCTCCTGTGAACTGTTTCAATGACGGATACATTTCGGCAGAACGCCGAAGCACGCGCCATCCTCGCCCATGATGCTGAGGTTCTGGTGCCAGTGTACGCCCGGTTTCCGGTAGTGATGGAGCGCGGCGAGGGCGTGTACCTGTGGGACAGCTCGGGCAACCGCTACCTGGATCTCATGGCCGGGCTGGGAGTAAACGCTTTGGGTCATGGACATCCGCGGCTGCTGGCGGCGATGACCGAACAGGCCTCCCGGCTTGTGCACCTCTCTCCCCAGTACTCCAACCGGTACCCGGGCGAGCTGGCAGAGCGCCTGTGCGACCTGGCGGGCATGCGCGGAGCCTTCTTCTCTACCGGGGGCACGGAGGCCGTGGAGGGAGCGCTGAAGCTGGCGCACACCCATGCGCGCAAGAACTACAGCCCGGACAAGCGGGACATCGTGGCCCTGCGCCAGAGTTACCACGGCCGCAGCTACGGCGCGTTGTCCGTGACAGGGCAGGACAAGTACCGCATCGACTTCGGTCCCGGTATTCCGCACGTGACCTTTGTTGAACGCAACGATGCTGTGAAGCTGAGGGCAGCAGTTGGGCCACACACCGCGGCCATCCTGCTGGAACCTGTGTTGGGCGAGGGCGGCGTCCATGTGCTGTCGCCCGAGTACCTGCGCGAGGCGCGGCGGCTAGCGGACGAACACGGAGCCTTGTTGATTTTTGACGAGATCCAGTGCGGCCTGGGCCGAACGGGTGACTGGTTTGCGTTCGAGGAAAGCGGCGTGAAGCCGGACATGCTCCTGCTTGGCAAGCCGCTGGGCGGCGGGCTGCCCCTCAGCGCTCTTCTGGTCAACGAAGACCTGTTTCACTCTTTCGGTCTGGCCAAGCATGGGAGCACGCTGGGCGGAAGCCCGTTCCTCTGCCGTCTAGGCCTGGAGTTCCTGGCCGTCGTGGAGGAGGAGGATCTCCTTGCGCGCGT
>CAZZXY010000023.1:40313-48118 GCA_964658105.1 Verrucomicrobia bacterium Tous-C9LFEB
GAGGTCTGCGACCTACTGTCTGAGCTGCTTGAGGACAGCCCAGCGGCGGAGGAGCCCGCACCCGAAAGGCAGTTCGTCGCGGCTACAGCGTAGTCAGAGCGGCCCACGCTGCTGAATCCGGGGCGGCGATCACACCGCGGTACCTGTTCCGAATGCCGCTTAGCGCGACAGATGGAAGGTCTCGGCCAGCCAAGCGCGAAGCTCGGCGGCGAAGAGGTCGAGCTTGGACGCGGGTGAGGCGGGTGTGCCGGCGAAGAAGTGGTCCGCGCCGGGGATCCAGACGAGCCGTTTCGGCTCGGGGGCGGCGACGAGGAAGCTTTCCAGGACACCGCGCGGACTGAACTCGTCGGTGTCACCGGACAGGAAGAGCTTGGGTACCGCACCGCAGCCGCCCAGGAAGCCATAGGTGTAGGTGCGACCGGCGGCGCGCACGGGCAGGCCGATGCCAACCAGGCCAGCGATGCGCGGGTCACCGCAGCAGGCGCGCAGGCCGACGTTTGAGCCGAAGCTGAAGCCGGCGAAGAGCAGCGGCAGGTCAGGGTAGCGGGCCGCGAGCCAGTCCAGCGCGGCGTGGATGTCGTGTACCTCGCCCTCTCCGTCGTCGTGGGCGCCTTCACTGAGGCCGGTGCCGCGGAAGTTGAAGCGCAGGACCGGCAGCCCGAACGAAGAAAAGGTTTTGGCCGCGTGGTAGACGACCTTGTTGTGCATTGTGCCGCCGCCGAGGGGATGGGGGTGGGCTACCAGGGCCGCGTAGGGGGCGTTTGGCGCGCCTGTGTTCAGCAGGGCTTCGAGGCGGCCGGCAGGACCGCGGAGGTCTTCGATGGTCTGGACGTGGGAGCGGAAGGTGGACATGCGGTCGGAGCTCCGGGGAGGGGGGGGGTACCCACCCCCTTTTATTGTGCAAAATCTTCTAAACAGCGAACTTAGGTCCAGATCAACGCTCGCTGGCAGAGCAGGATCCCCGTTCGGGAGCTGGTAAAAAGACGGCGGAGGCTGATGGCCAACATTGCACCCACGCGTGTATGTCCATTGTAGGCAAGTTCACCCTAAATGCATGCAAGCGTTGCGCAAGGATCTGTCGAAGGGCAGCGGAAGGCGAACGGTATGCTGGAGAGGCATGCCTGTAGACCCGATAGAGCTTACGAAGCAGATGGTGGCCATTGACTCGACGACGTACCACGAGGGTGCGTGCGGCAGATTCCTGGAGTCATTGCTGGTCGCCGGGGGGTGGGCGGTGGAGCGGATGGCGGTCGAGCAGCCAGAGCTCGCGCGGACGCCGGGGGGCGGTACGGGCGAGCGCTTCAACGTGTATGCGACGTCCCCGGGCGTTGGGGCTGAGGTGGTTCTCTCGACGCACATGGATACCGTCCCACCCTTTCTGGGGCCTGCGCGTGACGACGGTACCTATCTGTACGGGCGAGGCGTGTGTGACGCGAAGGGCATCCTTGCTGCACAGATTGCGGCAGGGGAACAACTGCGGGCCGAAGGGGTGCCGGTCGGCCTGCTGTTCCTCGTGGGCGAGGAGCGAGATTCGGCCGGGGCCGCGGTAGCCAACCAGCAGCCGCGGAGTTCACGTTTCCTGATCAACGGCGAGCCGACGGACAATCGCCTGGCCCTGGCGTCGAAGGGCGCGCTGCGCGTGGAGCTCCGGGCGCACGGGAAGATGGCCCATTCGGCCTATCCTGAGCTGGGCGAGTCGGCGATTGATAAGCTGCTGGCCGCCTTGAGGGATGTGCAGGCGTTGGACCTGCCGACCGTCGAGGGAATTGGCGATACGACCCTGAACGTGG
Organism: Verrucomicrobia bacterium Tous-C9LFEB; assembly: GCA_964658105.1. Taxonomy (GTDB): domain Bacteria; phylum Acidobacteriota; class Terriglobia; order Terriglobales; family Acidobacteriaceae; genus Granulicella. The sequence goes on from CAZZXY010000023.1 coordinate 42,104, forward strand.
GATTGATCTCTGGCGGCCGAGCGCCCAATGTCATAGCAGATGCTGCCGAGGCCCACCTGCTGGTGCGCCTGGTAGGACCCGCCGAAGGAATCCGTGCCGCCATTGTGAAGGCTGCGGCGGGTCGATGCGAGGTGGAGTTTTCGCTCGAGCTGCCGTTTGTGCAGATGCGGGCCGTGGATGGATTTGAAACGATGGTGGCGAAGTTTACGACGGACATCCCCAGCCTGACGAAGTGGGGCGAGCCGTTTTTGCTGGGACCGGGAAGTATCCACACGGCGCACACGCCGGATGAGCGGATCGCCAAGGCCGAGTTGCTGGAAGCGGTGGAGCTGTACGTGCGATTGGCCCGGCAGTTGATACGGAACACGTGACGTGATGGCAGTGATGGAGCAGGTCGAGGTCGCGGAGCGCGTGGCAGCACGGAGACGCCCAAGGTTTGTCGCAGGGATGGTTGCCTGCGCAGGCGCCGCCGTTGTGACGAGCCTGTATCTCACAGTGCCAAAGGGCAATGAAGGAACCGGACCGGTGGACGCACTGGTTGTGCTGGGTACGCCGGCGAACCGGCACGGGCACCTGACCGAGATGCAGGGCTGGCGCGTGGATGAGGCCCTGCGGGAGTTCCGTGCGGGGAAGGCACCGCGTATTGTCTTCAGCGGCGGTCCTGCGGCAAACCAATTCGTTGAAGCCGACGTGATGGCGGCCTACGCGCAGACGCAGGGAATTCCGAGTGCGGCGATTTTTGAGGAGCGCGACTCCAAGACCACGATTCAGAATGTGGCCAACACATCGCGGCTTTTGGAAGCGAATGGATGGCACAGCGTTGAGGTGATCAGCACGGGGGAACACCTGCCGCGCGCGGCGGTGCTGCTGGAGAAGACGGGTTTGGCGTGGCGAGTGCAGGCCGCGCCGACACCCGGACGCAGACGGCTCGCCACGGTGGGCGCGTACGCCGAAGAAGCGTTTGGAACGGCGGTGTTGCGGGTATTTGGCACCCGGGCAGAGCCTGTGTTGCATGCCCTGGCGATGACCCAGCACCGGATTACATGGTGTGGGCGCTGGGTGGTGTACCGGGTGGAGGATCTGCTGGGGCGTTGACGGGGATCTCAGAAGGCTGGTGTTCCCGGCTGAGAGTGTCCATGCGGGATGAGAACGCGTTTCACGGCGAAGATTCCGTTCCGAGAGGAATCGGCTGCTCCTTGCACGGGAGGGTTGAGCACGGCGCGCGCGATCCTGCTGGCGGGCTTCAGGCCGCTTGTCGAGACGCTCCTGCATCCGCGCGAGCCTGCGCGAGGAACTGCTGGGCACCCGGAACGGCGTCACGGATCAGCGCCACACGGATAGCTGTTCCGTTTACCTTGCCCGGTTCGATCAGGTAGTCGGCGATCACGGTGAAGTTGTTCGTGAACGCTTCACCCAGGAGACTGAACATCGCCTGCCGGGCAGGAAGATTGTTGTCGTTGCGAAGCTGGAAGCCAAAGGCTCCCTCACCCAGGGCATTGAGGATGAAGACTGTTTCCACGTCGAGTGAATCCGTGGGCGGACCGTAACCGGTACCAAGGTCGTGCGCGCGCAGAAAGATGATCTTGCCGGTCTTTTCGAGCAGGTTGGGCATAGAAACCTCCTAGGAGTTGGCGACTCGGATGATTTCTCCCACCCGAGGGCCGGTCTTGTTGAAGTCGAGACGAACGGGGCGGTCGGCGACGAAGGCAGCCCGAAGTAGATCGAACATCGCTTTCCGAGCCGGCTGGTTCAGATCCGCCCGCAGCTGGAAGCCAAAGGCGCGGAGCGGGTCGTCGTCGAGCAGGACGATGATCTCGCTATCGAGAAAGTTTGGCGGCTTGCCGAAGCCGCTGCCGACCTCATGCGCGCGTAGGAACGTGATGCGACCCACGCTCTCGAGGATGCTGCCTAATGGCGTGCTGTTATAGCCAAGGACATCCATCAGCTGCAGATCGACGGCTGAGACAGGATTGACTACGCCGCTCGAGCTGAACTGGTTGAACGCATCGTTCGTGCCTGAGGCCTAATCCCGGGAATCGAGTTGATTTGCGGTGGGATCGTTCCATAGTTTGAGCAGAGTCGTCCCGTTGTTGATCGAAAAGTTATTGCCCGGGCCCCCGCGGAGCCCCTTTGTTCCGGGGCCGGTGTAGGAGAAGGTATCGATCAAGCTGAACGAATCGGTCGTGGAGCCGAGTGTCCCACCCGAAACGCCGAGGCGGCCCATGACTTCCGTGATCTCGTGCGCGGCGATGCCCTGGAAATCGTAGCTTCCGGCGGGAATGTCCCCTGAGAAAGTAAAAGGGTTTCCCGCCCCGAAGGTGGTGCCTCCGTCGTCGGACATGTCGTCAGGGATGACGCCGAGTGCTTTAGCCTGCGGGCGCGCCAGCCACCACGCACCGGCTCCGTTGGTAGGATCCGCGGCGGTCATCGAGCCGCCCTCGCTGATAGCGATCAAGTCGCTTTGCGTCGTTGCGTTCTCGCTTACCCGGGTAAACAGATCCGCATAGGAGATGGACTGGAAATTCGGAAAACTTTCCCCGAAGATCTTTGTTCCGGCTTCGGCGTCCACCGTGATGTTGATGTGGATGTTATCGGAGAATTGGCTTGCGAGGCCTTCGGCGGCGGCGGTCCAAGCAGCCCTTGCCGCCCCGGCGTTTGCGCCGAAACTCGTATCAAAGCGGGCGGTAAACGTGGGTGTGATGACCAAGACGATCTCCCCCTCGGTATCTAGTCGCTTTGCGGCCCAGGCCTATCTTCGAGTGGGGCCGGCCGAGCGACCCCGATGTCGAATCGTTGTTTCTGTGGCATCTCGGGAGCTACCGGACGCGGCTCCTCTGGATCCGGGGCGGGTCGAGCGACCCCGATCGCGAAGCTTTGTTTCTGCGGCACGAGGCACCTCACAGTGCGATGGGGCCCTGGCGAAGGCCTGCCGATGTGCCATCGATCGATCGGATGGCGCTTCTTCGGCTCTTGCTCTTCCGGTCAGCGGAACTCGCCACTTATCAGCGCGGACCGTGTCTCCGCAGCGGAAGTTGAATGAATCTATGCCGACCTATGCCGTTTGTCAACAGAGATCATTTGGCGGCAACGTCGCGCGAAAACCGCAAGCGATCTCTTCAATGGCGGCCGGCACGCCCCGGTGAGTCGGACCGGGCCGGATTTTTGTTTATTCGGCTGTGATCGGCTGCCAGAGCTCGATGCGATTGCCGTCGGGGTCGGTGAGCCAGCCGAACTTGCCGAAGTCGTAGCTTTCGCGCTTTGGATCGACCGTGACCCCTTCGCTGATCAAACGGTCGAGGACGCCGTCGAGGTCATCCACCTGGAGATTGAGCATGGCCTTCTGGGAGGGAGGGAAGTAAGCGGCGTCCTGTTTGAAAAGGGCGAAGACGACCTGCGGGTGCTGCCTGGGGGCGGGGAAGGAGAAAGAGCCGTTGCCCTTCACGAGACCGAGATGCTGCTCGTACCAGGCGTAGAGAGCCTTGGGGTCGTCGGTGCGCAGAAAGATACCGCCGAAGCCAGTGATGGATGCCATGCAGCCTCCGAGGGGAGATGTTGGTTGAGGTTTGCTTTTACGTGGTCATGACGGCAGCAGCCGCCGCGGAGTGTTCGACAGGCGCTTGGCGGCGGAGGACGGCCGCGGAGAGAAGGGTGATGAGGAGGCCGACGGGCAGGGGCTCCATGAAGGTGTACGCCATGTTGACGAGGGGGTTCTGATAGAGCTGTTGGGAGTGCTGGATGGCGGTGACCTGCGCGCCGACCGCGGCGGGGTCGCGTCCGGTGGACCGGGCATGGGCGATCTGCGCGGCGAAGTAGCTGTCCATGAAGTGGGGCATGAACTTGAAGTAGAGGACCTCCCACATGGCGACGTAGCAGACGCTAGCGATGAAGGTGATCAGGATACCGCAGGCAAAGGCGCGTCCGAAGGAGATCCCACCGGCGAGGGCGTTGTCGCGGTAGCTGCGAATGCCGAAGTAGACGAGCAGGAACGACGCCACCATGATGGTGTAGCCGAGGGCCATGCTGTGGCGGGGGCCAAGCCTGTTCGCGAGGAGCAGGGAGCCGCCCATGAGGACGGAAAGGATGAGGCCGGCGAGGAGGCCGAAGGTGAGGACGAACTTGTTCATGTGAGGCTCCCGGTGCGGGTGGTGATGGAGTCACGATGCGGCGGAACGGGGCCGGATGTCGTCATGCTTTTGGATGATTTTGCTGGATTTGGAGAAGATCGTGCTTTCGGGTGAGGGAATCAGGGCAGGAGGCCGAGTTCCTTGCCGCGCTGGACGGCCTGGGTGCGGCGGGCGGCGCCGAGCTTGCCAAAGGCGCGGGCGCAGTGGGTCTTGATGGTGTTTTCGGAGACGAAGAGTTGCGTGGCGATCTCGCGATTGCTGAGGCCGCGGGCGACGAGGGTGAGGATTTCGAGCTCGCGGGCGGTGATGCGCAGGGATTGCTGCCGGGCCGTGTCGGGAGCGAAGGGTGTAGGAGCGGGGGATGGGGCGGGGACAGGCACCTCCCGTACCACGACCGTTTCCCGGATGATTTCGCGGCGGCGCGTGATACGGAGACCGAGCCAGATGCCGAGGGTCGCGAAGAGGATGGCGACGAGCGCGCCGTAGAGTTCGACGGAGTGCTCGATGACGACGAAGCGGTATTCGGTGTATTGAAGGGTGGCAATCAGCAGGCCGCCGACTAGACCGAAGATGAGGACGTGGCGCTTCATAGCGAGGTTGCCGAGGGTATAGCCAGAGCTTACACATCGGCAGCGTAGCGAAGGGAGGGTGAACCGCAGTTTCACCCTCATCACTCGCCTGTGGTGGGCTGCCCTGGCGAGGCTAACGCTTCGCGGCGGCGGCGCGTTGCATGGCCTGCTCGTTGCGCTGGGCGTAGAGCTCGTCGTACTTGCCTTCGCGCTCGGAGAAGCGCTGGGGGTAGACGCGTTTGACGAGGATTTCGCCGTTGGGGGGCGGGCTCTTGAGGAGTTTCATGGTTTCGGTGAGGTAGTCGGCGAGGGGCATGGCGTTGGGGTCGGAAGCCTGGTGGGCGCCGGTCAGTTCGGTCTGCACGTAGGGCGGCACGATCTCGAGGACTTCGACGGCCGTATCGCGGAGCTGGTAGCGCAGGGACTGCGTCCAGGAGTGGATGGCGGCCTTGGTGGCGCAGTAGGTGGGGTTGGTGGCGATGGGGCTGAAGGCGAGGCCGGAGGTGACGGTGATGACGGTGGCTTGCCGCTGCGCGAGGAGGCCGGGCAGAAGGGCGGCGGTGAGGCGGAGCGGGCCGAGCAGGTTGGTGCTGATGGTGGCCTCGGCAATCGAGAGGTTCTCTACGCCTGCCTTCAGGTCTTCGCCCTTCATGATGCCGGCGTTGTTGACGAGGACGTTGAGGTCGGGGACTTCGGCCTTGATCTCGGCGATAAATCGCTGGAAGTCGTCGGGGCTATCGATGTCAAAGGGCATGGCTTTCATGCCGGGGTTGGCCTGCACGGTGTCGTCGAGGACGGAGGTGCGGCGGCCGGTGATGATGACCTGATTGCCAACCTTGTGGAAAGCCTCGGCGAGGCCGCGGCCGATGCCGGTGCCGCCGCCGGTGATGAGGATGGTATTGCCGGTGTGGTTCATGAATGCTCCCACTACTGAAGATGGCGGCCCAAGGGGGGCGCGTTGCAGCAGAAGGTGACGCCGAGCTGGAGCGTCGTCGCTTAAAGGACGCCGGGAAGAAATCATGAGGGTGCAGGGTGGAAAGGCTGTAGGCTCGGCTGACCGTTGGTGCGGCGTTGTTTTCGCTGGTGAGGAGATTGGGATGAGGGTCAGCCGCAGAGGTGTTTTAAGGACCGGATTGGGTGCACTTGCCGCGGCGATTGCTCCCGCTGCCCGAGCGCAGGAGGCCAGGCAGTCGGTGTTCCGCAAGCCGAATACGCCGGCGGAGGCGGTTCAGCTCCTGATGGCCGGCAACGGGCGCTACGCGATGGACGATCTGCAGAGCTTTGCGGCTGACCGGGTGATCTTGAGGGCGCACTCCGAGGAG
>CAZZXY010000024.1:0-47578 GCA_964658105.1 Verrucomicrobia bacterium Tous-C9LFEB
GTGCCACCTTCACACGGTGGAAGTCGTAGGTTCGAATCCTGCTGTGCCCACCATCATTTCAACAACTTAGGCCAATCTATCGGCGAAAGCTGCTATTGCGCAGGGTCTTCTCTTGCGCGGGGTGCGACAGGCTGCTGGCTTTATGGCGCGGCGGCTAGGCTTCTTTCCAGTTCAGGCCGCCCCGGAAGAGCCAGACGCCGCTGAGTGCGTAGGTTTTCATGCGGAACATGTGCCAGGTGTCCCGGTTGAGGACGTCTGAGAAGTAGGTGGCGGTGGCTTGCGCTGCCAGGGTGGCCCAGGCCGAGCCGATCATGCCGAAGCGGGGTATGAGGTAGAGATTGAGAGCGATGTTGATGACGGCGCCCCCAATGGCTCTTCGGAGTTCCACGGAGGTGAGGTTTTCGTGCACCATCTGCTGCGTGCTCAGCGCACCCAGGAAAACAAAGACACCGGTCCAGATGTGGATGTTCAGGATCCTGGCGGCCGCGAGGTATTTGCTGCCGAACATGAGCGTCACCACGAACCGGCTGACCGGCATGGTACAAAGCGCAAGCGCCACACTGATCAGGACAAGGCCGTTGTAGACAATCTGTAAACGACGATAGTAGAGGGGCTTGTCCTGCTGGAAGGCAGGCAGGAGTCGCGGCATGACGGTGTTCCCGATCATGAACGGGATGACGTACCAAATCTCCGAGAGCCTGACGGCGGCCGAGTAGATTCCGACGGCTTTGTTCCCCAGCAGGTAGCCCAACAGGATCTGGTCCGTGCGCATGTACAGGGTGATGAGGAGCCCAGCAATGACGAGGGGCCAGCTTTGCCGAAGAAGAGCCTTGGCTCGAACGACCTTGAGCCGCCACGCCCTGATCTGCTGTGCGTGCAGTCGGTAGCTGATTGTCAAGGCAAGTTCCCCGACAAGGATTTCTGCGGCGCCGATCAGAACGAAGGTGAGCAGACCGGCGTGCGTGAGGACGGCGGCGACACGGGCGAGGTTTGCTGCCACAAAGGTGGAGAGACGTGGAACAACCGTGAGGCGGGACAGCGTCTTTGCCTGAAAGAAGAAGTCGATGACATCGAGCGCCTGGGAGATACCGGCCGCCGACAGCAGTGCCACCATGAGGATCAGCAAACCGCTGTCCCTGTGCGTCAGCCAGGTGAAGAGCGTGGCGGCAAGCGTGGTGAGGATGCTTGCACCAATCTTCAACCAGAAGGCCGTTCCCAGGATCTCCGGCAGGGCGTCTGGTTCGAGCAGCATGTCGCGCACGACGAGGTAGTCCAAGCCTAGTCCGGAGGCCGTGTTGAACAACATGTAGATGGCGATGGCGAGATTGTAGAGGCCGAAAAGCGAGGGCTCCAGGTAGCGGGCTACCAGCGTACCTACGAGGAGAGATCCACCCAGGCGGATGACGCGATCGAAGCTGAGCCAGCCGATATTGGCGAGTGCGGCTCGTATTCCTTTACGGGGCTCGGGAGTCATTTCTATGTCGGTCGGCGTTCCTGCGGGAGACTTCGAGCCCCGGCTTCAGAGTACATGTTCGGACTGGCCGGCCACGACGCTGCGTCAGTTGCCTTTGCGTCCGCGCGCGAGGTCCCGGATGGAGCGCAGAAAGAAACGCAGGCGGGAGAGCTGCAGAAAGCCCCAACCAAAGTTCGCGCGCACGCTGCGATAGACCTCCAGATGCCTGGCGTCCTGCGTGGACGTGACGCCTTTCAGATCGTGGTTCGCGACGATCGCGGGCAGCTGGCGGATCGTGCAGTTTCGCTTCAGCAAACGCTGGTTGTGGTCGAAGTCGGCGTGCGTTCGGTAGGTTTCGTCGTAGCCGAGATGAGCGACGCGGCGGTAGAACGTTCCCTGATGGTGCCAGGTGTTATCGATCCTCGAAAGCAGCGAGGTACGGGAGATAAATTCGATTCTGCCTTCCAGCAGCACCCGGCAGCAAACTACGTCAATGTTGTCCGCGGAGCACTGACGCAGGTCGTCCCAGGGCACGTTGAGCAATCGGTCGCCTGCATTCAGGTGCAGGATGTACGTGCCGTGTGCAGCTGCAAGCCCTTTGTTCATTGCGTTGTAGATGCCTGTGTCCGGCTCGCTGACCCAGTAGTCGATGTCTTTGTAGCTCTGGAGCAGCTCAACGGTTCCATCGGTGGATGCGCCGTCGATGACGACGATCTCAAGACCGGGGGTCTTGAAGGGGACGATGCTGTCGAGCAACGGCCTCAGCTCGTCCCGATCGCGAAAGACGACGATCACGATCGTCAGTAAGGGATCTATGGGTGCGCGCGGAGCTGACGTAGTTCCTCCTCGAACATTAACGAGACAACCCCTTTCATGGTGTGCGCTGCTCGCCACCCAAGCCGCTGGGCCGCGCGTGCAGGATTCATGCGGCTATGCAGGATCTCGGAGGGCCGCAGCAGACTTTGATCCACGGTGACGTATTCCCGCCAGTCTTTGCCAACCATTTCGTAGGCGGTTTGAACAAATTCCTGCAGGGTCGCCGAGACGCCCGTTGCAATGATCAAGTCCTCGGGAGAGTCCTGCTGCAGGATGCGCCAGATGGCCTCCGCGTAGTCAGGGGCCCAACCCCAGTCGCGTTCAATTTCAAGATTGCCCAGCGAGAGCGGAGCTCCCTGCCCGTTCGCGATGTCCGCGACGGCACGAATGATCTTGCGCGTGACGAATCGCCTGGGACGTAGCGGAGAATCGTGATTGGAAAGGACGCCTGTACAGCCGTAGATATGATGTGCCTCGCGGTAATTGTTGACCATCCAGTGCGAAGCCGCCTTGGCCACGGCATAAGGACTGCGGGGATTGAAGGGCGAGAGCTCATCCACGGGAGTCAGGCCTGTATCGCCGAAACACTCCGTCGACCCTGCGTTATAGAAGCGGATCGGCTGACCGGTCAGGCGAACGGCTTCCAGCAGGTTTAGGCCGCCGAGACTGATGCTTTCCAGAGTCTCGTAGGGCTGGGCAAAGGAGAGTCCGACGGAGCTTTGCGCGGCCAGGTTGTAAAGCTCACCCGGTTGTACCTGGTTCAGCAGGCCAATGATGCCGCTGACGTCGCGGAGGTTGAGCGAGACGAGGTGGATTCGGTCATTGATGCCCAGCGTACGCAGGTTCTGGAATGAGGCCATCTCGGCATCCCGGGACGTACCCCACACGTCGTAGCCCTTTTCCAGGAGCAGTCTTGCCAGGTAGGCACCGTCCTGGCCCGAGATCCCGCAGATGAGTGCACGTTTGCTCACGAGGCGCTCCGCCCGGCTGTTGCGTTGTACAGGTTCATGAACTCCCTCGCTGCGGCGTCGCTCGCGTAGCGCTGGAGAACTTTGTGCCCGGCAGCGATGAGCTTGTCGCGCAGGTCAGGGGAGGCGAGCAAACGATCGACCGCTTCCACCATCTGCTCCGGAGAGTCCGGGTCGAAGAACAGGGCGCCCTCGCCCGCCACCTCGGGCAGCACTGTGGCCGAAGAGCAAAGAACGGGCAACCCGGCCCGGAAGGCTTCCAGCACGGGCAGGCCGAGGCCTTCGAATCGACTAGGAAAGATCATGGCCGTGGCTTTCCGCACGATGACCTGCATCTGCCCGGAGGATACGAAGCCCAGGAAGTGAATGTACGACGTGATGCCGAGGTCGTTTGCGAGTTCATCCAGGGCAGCGCGCTCAGCCGTGGGTTTTCCGGTGAAGACAACGTCGATTGCCTTTCCTGTGCGCGCCTTCATAAACGCCAACCCTCGAAGGATCAGTTCGTGGTTCTTATGTGGCCAGGTAACGGCGGGATACACGAGGAACTTGTCTGGCAGATTCAGATCTTGCGCGATCGCGTTCGCTTCGGCCGTACTCTGGGACGTTTCTGCCTGTGCGACAGAGCCCATGCGAACTACGGCGATCTTTTCGGGGTCCAGGTCGTACTGCCGGATGAGATCCTGCTTGCCCCACTCCGTCTGGATGCAAACAAAGCGGGCCTGCTTACAGTAGGCGGGGTAATACGTACTGCGCAGAATCAGGTCTTCCTCACTGAACAGATCAGGCAAGTGGCAGTGCTGAAGGTCCCACGGCTGGTAGATGCTGGGTACGGGCGTTAGGTAAGCAGCTTGGCTTGGGAAGTGAACGATGTCGCAACCAAGACGTTGCAACAACCCGTCGCCCCCTGGGATCAACGCCGCACCCTGACGAGCGCGCAACCAACGTTTTCGCAGACCGGGGGTCTTGGCCACGGTGGCCCGAAGCCTTCCACGCAGAGTGACCGGGGCCGCCGGAATCGGGACGATGGAACAGGGTCCCCCAACGTGGGGCGCCAACCAGCCGACGATATGTTCCGGAACAAGGAAGAGGTACTCCTGCTCTGTTTGCTGGAGGCGGCTCAAGCCTTGTGCCAGGGAGAGAAGCGCGGTGCCTACGCCCTGACGGGGGTCTTCCACTCGAAAATCGATGGCGACCTTCAACTTCTTTCTAGTCAACCTTGCTGATCCTTAGGGCCTGAAAATGCGCGCTGGAGAGCGAGCCAGTCACGCCTCCATCATAGCGGCTCAGCGGCGGGGTTCTTGCCAGTGACGGCAGCAACCTTCGCAATAATTTGTGAACTTCGCCGGAATCAGGAGCACCCTCGGCTGAAGTGCACTTGACTGAGCAGGAGAGTCGTTTTGAGCATTCGCGTTGACACGCCCTGTACCGGTGGGGGAATGTTTCATTTGCGCCACGAAAGAACTTTGCAATTGGCAGGAAGGACTGGGTAGAGTGATCAGACTGTGAACCCGTACCGTTTAGGCAAACGCTTGTTCCCGAAACCCGCTTCTACGCAGCTCCTCCTTTTTGCCACGCTCTGCGGGGCAGCTGTGCCGCTTTCCGCGGATGGCCAGCAGCAAAAACAGCTGAGTGACGCAGAGGTCACGCGCTTCGTGAACGATCTGCTCGGCAAGATGACCGTGGCAGAGAAGATTGGCCAGATGGAGCAGGCGGCTGGTCAGCCGGCGTATACGCCCCCGGCAAAAGCCGATGAACTCGCGCGTACAGGCCAGGTAGGGAGTTTTCTCTTTTTTACTGACCCTGTACGGATTAACGAATTGCAGCACATGGCTGTGACACAGTCGCGACTGCATATTCCGTTGATCTTTGGCTATGACGTGATTCATGGATTCAGGACAACGGCTCCCATTCCGCTGGCCATGGCGTCGTCGTGGGATCCAGGGCTGGTGACCCGAACGCAGTCGATGGCCGCGCAGGAGGCCCGCGCAGCCGGGATCGAGTGGGCGTTTGCGCCCATGGTCGACATAGCGCGCGATGCACGCTGGGGCCGCATTATGGAGAGCGCCGGTGAAGATCCCTACCTGGGCGAGACGATGGCAGCGGCGCAGGTGCGGGGCTTTCAGGGCGACTATGTTGGCAGCCCGGACCACATCCTTGCGTCCGTCAAGCATTTCGCAGGATATGGGGCCGTTGAAGGAGGGCGTGATTACGACAGCGCCGACATCTCCGACGAGCTTCTCCACAATGTCTATCTGCGGCCATACAAGGCAGCGGTGGACGCCGGTGCGGCAACCATTATGTCAGCCTATGTGGACCTGAACGGAGTGCCTGCCACGGGCAATAAGTGGTTGCTGCAGGATGTGCTTCGCACCGATTGGGGCTTCAAGGGCTACGTCGTAAGCGACTGGGATTCCGTGCAGGATTTGCAGACCCACGGGTTCGCTGCTGATCCAGCGGACGCGGCTCGTCGTGCCTTCACCGCAGGCGTCAACATGGAGATGACGAGTTCGCTGTATCGCGAGAACCTGCCGCAGGCAGTGAAGCGAGGCGAGGTCTTCGAGGCGGCGATCGACGCCGCGGTGCGTCCTATCCTTGCCATGAAGTACCGGCTGGGCCTGTTCAGGCATCCCTATGCCGATATGGAGCGCTTCAAGACGGTCACAGGCTCCCCTGAACAGCGGACGGCATCCCGCCAAGCCGCGGAGCAGACAGCTGTTCTGCTGCGCAATGAAGGCAGTGTTCTGCCTTTGCGCAAGGACGTGCACTCGGTTGCGGTGATTGGCCCGCTGGCGGATAGCAAGCTGGACACCCTCGGATCGTGGGCGATTCATGCGGATCGCGACAACGTGATCACGGTGGCTCAGGGCATCCGCGACAAGCTGCCACAGGCACAGGTGACGGTCGCGAAGGGCGTTGAGATCGAGCGTGGATCCCCGACGATCTTCGACGAGCAGGTGCCACCGCCGACGCCGACATTGACCACTGACGCCCTGCGCCGCGCGGAGTTTGAGCATGCAGTCTCGCTCGCGAGCGGCGCGGAAGTGACGGTGATGGTGCTTGGCGAGGCGCAGACGATGAACGGTGAGCGCGCTTCACGAGCGAGTCTGTCGTTGCCGGGCGAGCAGCAGCGTTTGCTCGAGGCGGTCGTGGCGCTTGGAAAACCCGTGGTGCTTGTGCTGATGACTGGGCGTCCTGTGGACATTACCTGGGCCTCGACTCATGTACCCGGGATATTGAATGCCTGGTATCCGGGATCAGAGGGTGGTCGTGCTGTTGCGAACCTCCTCTTCGGAGACGTGAACGTAAGCGGACACCTGCCTGTGACCTGGCCGCGATCTGTCGGCCAGGAGCCCTTGTTCTACAACGCGAACCTGACGCAGATTCCGAACGATCCTGACGGGCGCTACTGGGACCTTACAAGCGCGCCGCTGTATCCCTTTGGATTCGGCCTGAGCTACTCGAAGCTTGCGGTGAGTGACCTGAAGCTCGACAAGCTAACATTGCAAGAGGGTGGCCAGCTGCATGTGACCGTGTCGCTCAGCAATGCATCGCAGAAGAACGGCGCTGCCGTGGTGCAGATGTATACGCACCAGCGAGCCGGGAGCACATCACGGCCGATTCGCGAGCTGAAGGCCTACCGGAAGGTTGATGCAGCAGCCGGAGCCACGCAGACAGTAGAGCTAACCCTTGATGCGGATGCGCTAGCGTATTGGAGTCCCACGCTGCATCACCGTGTTCTGGAACCGGGGACCTTCGACGTGTGGGTCGGCATGGACTCGACGGCAAAGCTCCACCAGACGTTTACGGTGAGCGCCCCGTAAGGTGCAATGGGGAAGCCAGCCCCCGGGTTCCCTACCTACCAGACATAGGTAGCCACGCTCCCTGGCTCAAGCTCTGCTGAAAACCCCTGAGCGCCCACGGCGACCTTGAAATTCTTGCGCTGTGTGCTGGTGTTTGTGACCAACAGGACGTGACCCTGGGGGGTCTTCCATGCAATGTTGGCTAACTCCGGGTCGGGCTCGGTGGAGTCTATGCGTACTGAGCCCGGGGGTACAAACTTTGATACCTGCGCGACGGTGTAGAAGGCAATGTTGCGGGAGACGGTGTTGCCATCGAGCGTGATCGCGCCCTGGCAAACCGGACAACCACCCTCATTCGTATGGGGGCCGAAGGCTGGGTCTGCAGCGAGGTTCCACAGGAGCACTGTGCGGCTCCAGTTCCGCATGGCTCCGACCACAATCCGGGATACCGGAACCGCTACCGGCTCCTGCACGCCATCACGGTCATGCTCGACCACCATTTGCTCCGTGAAGTAGAGATTCTTCGTCGGGAACGCATCGTGGACCTGTGACAGGGCCGAGATCTCGCCTTCATAGAGGTGGAACCCGGAGCCGTCGGCGAAGGCTCGCGCCTTCGAGTCTGCGAGAACAGTGAGGGGGTAGTCGGGATGATTGCAGTTGTGATCGAACAAGATGACATGAGTGTGCAGGCCAGCTTTGTGTAACGCGGGGCCAAAGGCGTCTCGTAAGAACGCCTCCTGCTCGGTGGCTTCCATCACCATGCTGGGCGTGTTCTTGGGGTTGAGCGGCTCGTTTTGCATGGTGATGGCCGCGATCGGGATTCCCTGCACCCGCATAGCCTGCAGATAGTGGACGAGGTACGCAGCGTAGACCGGATAAAACTCGGGACGCAGCTTTCCACCCTTGGGTAAGTCATTGGTCTTCATCCACGAGGGTGCAGTCCAGGGTGAGGCAAGGAGCTGCAGCTTCGGGGAGATCGCGAGGATCTCCTTTAGCACTGGGATGACGTCCTTCTCGTCTTCACCGAGAGAGAAGTGCGCGAGCGATGGATCCGTGCTCCCGGCGGGAACATCGTCATAGGTGAAGACATGGTCATTCATGTCGGACGCGCCGATGCTGATGCGGAGGTAGCTCACGCCGACATCGCTGGGACCCCGGCCGAAGATCTCTTGCAGAAGGGCGTGCCGTTCGCTGGCACCCATCCGCATCAGGAGCTGAGCGCTGCCACCCGTCAGGGCGAACCCGAAACCGTCGATGGCCTGGTATCGCTTCTTCTCGTCAACGGTGATCGTTGCAGCTTCGGGGCCGCGGGAGTGCAGCTCGATCTTCGCAGGTTGCTCGGCCAGCAGCTGGCGGCGGTCCTGGCTGGTGAGCCAAACGCTGACGCTCCCGGTGCTTTGCGCAGCCAGGTGCGGCGTCAATGGAGCGGAGGCGGCAAGGAGAAGCAGGGCGGGAACGGTCAATCGCACGGTGGATCCCTTTTCGGTTGAGGCACTTAGGACGCTGACCCTTTCGGAGCAGCTGGCTTGAACTGTTGCGCAGAGTCGCCGCAGAGATTAGGCCCGACCTGGCAAGGGATGTCAAGCGGGAGTGGATTTGAGGCATTCACAAAGGACAAGCCTTTGTCTACTTGCGAAAGAGTGTTACCACAGGGTGGGCCACAGTGAGGATATCTGCTTGACAGCGGTACAGTGTGTCCGCTCTGATGTTCCGGCAGCTACTCCAGATAATCGTTTATCCGCGACGGACACCAGGAAACGACTGCAGAGCTGGCGAAGAAGTACCTTTTGAGAGGAAGGCCCAGATGAGGCAACTACTGCACCCGGTCGCGTTTGCGACCGTAGCATGCGCCGGAACGCTCGGGATGTATGGCCAGGCGGTAAACGCCGGCGACATCCGAGGAACGGCGACTGATTCCAGCGGAGCGCTCGTACCCGGCGTAATCGTGACCGTAACGAACGTGGACACAGGCGTCGTCAAAACGCTGACGACCAACAAGGACGGCTTGTACGACACGTCGTCGATCGTGGTTGGCAACTACAGCGTGAAGTTCGAGAAGCCTGGTTTTTCCGCCCTGGAGAGAACAGGCATCACGCTGCAGGTCGGCTTTTCCACGGTGAATGCCGTGCTGAAAGTCGGAGCCGCAACGGAAACGGTAGAGGTCAACAGCGATCTTCCCCTGCTGACCACCGAAACCGGTGAGCAGTCGACGACGTTTGAGGCGAAGTCGATGTCCCAGTTGCCGAACATCGGCGGGGCTACTGGCCCTGACTGGCAGAATTTCACGATTCTGCTGCCAGGAAGTGCGGGAACGCCTCAGCAGTCAAACAGTTCCACCGATCCTGGCCAAGTTGTCGCGATCAACGGCAATCTTCCCTATAACAATGTCCTGGCGGACGGGGCCTCGACGACGCTCTCCCACAGTCAGAACTCGGATGTCAGCACCTTCGAGACGATCGCCGAACTACAAATCAACACATCCGCCTTTTCGGCCCAGTACGGCGTGGGCGGCGTGATCTTCAACCAGATCAGCAAGAGCGGCACGAATCATTACCACGGCAGTGCCTATGACTACTTTCAGAACGACTCGCTCAACGCCGCCCAGTTCGGCTTTCTGAGCAAGCCCTCGGTTCCCTTTCTCCGTTACAACGATTTTGGCGGGTCCATCGGTGGCCCTGTCCTGATTCCGAAGCTTTTCGATGGTCGCGACAAACTCTTCTTTTACTTCAACTACGACCAGATTGTGAACCACGGTTCGGCGAGCAACAGCACGCAGACTGTGCCCACCGAAGACGCCAAGAGCGGCAACTTCGGCGGCCAGCAGCTGCTGTACGATCCCCTCACGCAGGTGATCCAGCACGACAGCGCCGGCAACCCTTACCCGGTGCGGCAGTCCTTCCTGAGTGAGTACGGAAGCAACGCGATCCCTGCGGCACTGTTTGACAAGGTCTCCGCAGCATTCCAGCAGCTCTATCCGACTCCGACGAACCACATTGCCGGAAGCAAGTTCCTTGCCGGAACGTTGAACAACGTCGGTCTTCTCCAGAACAACTTCTTCTCCAGCCTTCCGCAATCAACGCCCTATCGGCGCTACTTTGGAAGACTGGATTACGACGTCACGAAGTCGAACCGCATCTCGATGTCGGACACACAGCGGGATACGCCCGTGGTGTACCCGAACTCTGTCACGCCTTGCCCGATTGGCTGCCAGTCTGGTGATGTGGACAGCAATAATGCGCAGATTACGGACGTCTGGAACCTGAGCTCGCGGACGATCAATGAAGCCCGGATGGGTTTCAGTTACCAAGGCAACTTCTACGCGGACCAGACACTTGGCCAAGGCTATCCGGGCAAGTTAGGTTGGCAGTTTGCGAAGGCTGACAGCCTCCCGGCGGTTCAGTTCAACGGCTCCTATCCGTATGCCTGGATTCAGCCGAGCTCCAACGCTGTGTACAAGGAGCAGGTATTTGACCCATCAGACGTGGTGACGATGATTCGGGGCAAGCACATCCTGCACTTCGGCGGCGAGTTCCTGATGTACGACGACAACTCAACTGCGTGGGGCAACACGAATGCCGGCACGCTGCAATTCAATGGTTCGTATACCCGGCACTGGACAGTGGATCCCAGCACAGGCAAGGCCAGCCCGGACACCGCTACTGGTCTCGACTACGCGGATTTCCTGCTGGGCGCAGCTGACAATTGGTACGCGGGTGTTTCGCCTGAGTATGGTGCTCGTCTGAAGAGCCCGCAGGTCTTTATTCAGGATGACTACAAGGTCCGGCCGAATCTGACCCTGAATGTAGGGCTTCGTTACCAGATTCGCCATGGCTGGTCAGAGGTTCACGGCAATATGGCAGCCTTCGATCCAACTGTCGTGAATCCGGCGACAAACGGTTTGGGGGCTTACTGGTTCGGAACGACCAAGGCAAATGGCCGTTCGCAGCTACAGGCGGACGACTATAAGACCTTTCTACCGCGCGTTGGTTTTTCCTGGCTGCCGAACCCGCACACGACGCTCCGGGGAGGCTTCGGCATTTACGCCTACAACCTGAGCCTGGACACCTACGGTGGGGGAATGGGCGGCGAAGTCAGTTCATCCGGTGGCGATGCGGATCAAACCAACGGCATCACCCCAGTCGTGTTCTTTGGCAGCAATGGCTCCAACCTGCCCTACTCAGTTGCGTCCAGTGATCCAGCGCGGTTCAATGGACAGGGGGCGAACTATAACCAGTACCACACGCCCACGCCGCAGATTTACCAGTACAACCTCGCCATGCAGAACACGCTGGGGAACAACATGGTGTTCGAACTGGCCTACGTAGGCAGCCACGGGCTCAACCTCAACTACCCGACAGACATCAATGCCGTACCGCTCACCAAGCTGAGTTCCAACGACACAGCGAATCGGCCGTACCCTATTTACCAGGGATTTCAGGGCAGTACCAACAACGGTATTTCAAACTACAACTCGCTGCAGGCTTCCGTGCAACGGCGGCTGAGCGCAGGTTTGAGCTTCGATGCGAATTACACCTGGGCGCACTTCCTTGATAGCCAGGACTCCTCCGGTTGGGGAAGTCGCTCCGGGAATCAAAGCGTACAGATCGAGAACGATCCGGCAGCCAATTACAGCAATTCCAACTTTGATGTTCGCAACGCGTTCAAGGGCCGTGTGGTCTACGACCTGCCTTTCGGCAGGGGCCGCATGTTCATGAACAAGAGTTGGCTGCTGGATGAGGTGTTGGGCGGATGGCAAACGTCTTCGATCATGATCTTCCAGAGCGGCAATCCGTTCACGGTCACGGTCAACGGGGGCAACACCTACCAACTCGCCGGTAGTCAGTTCCCCAACTACAGCGGAGCGAACCTGTACCCGGCAGGCAAGAACTACACAGAGTGGTTCAACCCTGCAGCCTTCACATTGCCTGCCCAAGGAACGATCGGCAATGTTCGGCGCAACTCGCTCTATGGGCCGGGGGTCGAGCTTGTCGACATCTCGGTAGGTAAGCGGTTCGACATCCACGAACAGGTCAAGTTTCAGATCCGCGCGGATGCCAGCAACGCCTTCAATCACGCCAACTTCGGCCTTCCAGGGGGCGGCGTAATCGGCTTGACGTCCTGCTCTGCGAAGACATGCGGCTATGACCAGACCGTGGGTCAGCCTTATATCTCCACGGCTGCAGGCCAGCAGATCACCGGAACCACCAACGGTGGCCGGAGCGTCCAGATCACAGGCCGCCTCGAGTTCTAACCTTAACCACCTACTCACCGATCGGCGGCTTCGGCCGCCGATCTTTTTTGATCCCGACCCGTTTAGCGGGCAGGACGTTCCCCTTTTCAGCGTTCTATAGTGGTGTCTGCATGCACCGTTTGTGGGCTCCAAGTCTTTGCTGTTTCGTCTTTGCAGGTACGGTCGCGCTGACGTCCACTGCCCAAGATGCAGGTGTCGGTCAACACGAGCAGAAGGCACAGGAATACCTGCGGGCGCGTCAGCCGGAACTGGCCCGCAAGGAGTTCGAGATAGTGGCCAAGGCTGATCCCGGGAACCTCGATGCACAGGCAAACCTGGGCGTGCTGCTGTATTTCGCCCAACAGTACCAAGAGGCGGAACCGCATCTACGTGCTGCTATCGAGCTCGATCCGAAGCAGAGCAAATTAAGGGCACTTCTTGGCCTTTGTGAACGGCGCAATGGTGAGCGGGAAGCAGCACGAAAGGATCTGGCAGCGGCTCTGCCTGAAATACAGGATCCAAAGATTCGCAAGCAAGCAGGTCTTGAGCTCGTGGAGCTGGATACTGCATCGGGAGATTTACCGGGAGCGAGCGCTGCGATCAATGAACTCAAAGCATCGGCCTCCTCTGACCCGGAGATTCTTTATGCGGCCTATCGCGTTTACACCGATC
The DNA here is from genome assembly GCA_964658105.1 of Verrucomicrobia bacterium Tous-C9LFEB. Classification (GTDB taxonomy): domain Bacteria; phylum Acidobacteriota; class Terriglobia; order Terriglobales; family Acidobacteriaceae; genus Granulicella. Next base: position 12,940 of record CAZZXY010000024.1, read on the forward strand.
TCGCTGGCGAAGCGATGCTGGGTCTTTCTCTGGCGGCGCCGGAATCAGCGCAGATGCACCAAGCGATGGCACACGAGCTCATTCGTGAACGAGATAACAACGCAGCGATCACCAACCTTCGGGCTGCGCTCAAGGCTGATCCCAACCTGCCCGGCGCGCACTTTGAGTTGGCTGAGACACTGGCCGCGTCCTCTGATCCAGCGCTCAAGGCGGAAGCCGGGCAGCAGTATGAGATTGCCTTGCGGCAGAATCCCGGCGATGAGAAAACACTCACGAAACTGGGAGATCTGGCGGCGGACAAGGGAGATCACCCCACGGCTATTGCCGACTACAAGCGGGCGCTCGCGCTTCAAACCGGAGACCCTGATGCGAGTATTGGGCTGGCCCATGAACTGGTGGAATCAGGACATCCTGACGAGGCGCTGGTGTTGCTAGAGCAGGTGGTCAAGAACGACCCCTCGAATACCCTGGCCCACTATCGCCTGAGTGCGGTGTACCGCAGGTTGCATCGGCCGGAAGACAGCAAGCGCGAAGTGGCCGAATACGAACGCTTGAAAGCTTTAAGAGAGAAGTTGCGTGGAATTTACGAGGCCCTGCGCATGAACGCGCCGCAGACGAATGATGCCAAAGAGTAGCCATAGCGGCGCTGTGCTGGGCTCGTGGGCTCTCTTGGCCTTTGCTCTTGCCGGGGCCCAGAGCACGAAGGTAGCAGCCAAGCGGCAAGAAGCTGTGCCCCAGGTTGTCGACATCACAGCTTCGACGGGCATCCACTTTGACCATACATCCAGCCCCGAAGCCAAGTACATTGTGGAGTCGATGAGCGGCGGGGTTGCCCTGCTGGACTTCGATGGCGATGGCTGGCTGGACATCTATCTCACGAATGCGCCAAGCGTGGCCATGGCGCAGGCCGGCAAGAAGGCCCGGAGCGCCCTGTATCGGAACAATCACGACGGCACCTTCACTGACGTTTCCGAGCAGGCGGGCGTGGCGTACCCGTGCTGGGCGATGGGCGTGGCCGTCGGCGATCTCGATAACGATGGCTGGCCGGATCTGGCGGTGAGTTGTTTTGGCGGCGTCGTGCTGTATCGCAACAACCGTGATGGGACGTTCGCCGACGTGACGAAACGATCGGGGCTGGACCAGGACAGGGGTTGGTCCACCGGCGTCACCTTCGGTGACTACGACGGCGATGGGTTTGCAGATCTGTTCGTTCCTCACTATGTCAATCTTGATCTAGAGCACCTTCCCGCCTTTGGATCGCAGAAAACCTGCACGTACCACGAGATTGCGGTGCAATGTGGGCCGCGAGGACTGAAGGGAGCGCCAGACGCTCTGTACCATAACAACCGTGACGGCACTTTCACGGAGGTCAGCCAAACAGCAGGTGTGCACGATCCGCAAGGCTACTTTGGCCTGGGTGCGACGTGGTCGGATTTTGATGACGACGGCAAGCTCGATCTACTCGTGGCGAACGATGGCGAGCCGAACTTTCTGTACCACAACGAGGGAAGCGGACGCTTCAAGGAGATCGCCAACGAAGCGGGTGTGGCGCTCAGCGAGGACGGCGCGGAGCAAGCCAACATGGGCATCGCGCTTGGCGACTACATGCGAACAGGCCGGCAGAGTATAGCGATTTCCCACTTCAGTGAGGACTATGCGGTGCTTTATCGGAACGAGGGCGGATTGAACTTCACCGATGTGGCGCATGACGCACGGGTCGCGCAGCCCACGCTGCCCTACGTGGGATGGGGTGATGCTTTCCTCGACACAGCCAATCGTGGGCTTCTGGATTTGATCCTGGTGAACGGGCACGTCTATCCGCAGGTAGACAGTGCCAAGAATGGAACGACCTACCGCGAGCCGAAGCTGCTGTTCTGGAACAACGGAGACGGCACCTTCCGCGAGGTCAGCAAGGAGGCTGGGCCGGCTTTGCAGCTCCAGCAGGTGAGCCGCGGGTTGGCGGTGGGTGACCTCTTCAACAGCGGCCGGCTCGACGTCGTCATAGGGAACCTGACCGGCGGCCCTATGATCCTGGAGATGAAGCCGGACCCAAAGAACCACTGGGTCAGCTTTCAACTGGATGGGCATCCATCGAACCGGCTTGCGTTGAACGCTCGGGTGTTTGTTCGGACAGGATCGGTGCAGCAGATGAGTGAGGTGTTGAGCGGGGGCAGCTACCTGTCACAGAGCGACCTTCGACAACACTTTGGGCTTGGTCAGGCGTCCACCATCGATGAACTCAGGATCTTGTGGCCTGACGGGAAACAACAGACCTTTCACAATCTCGCGACCGATACCTTCTACAAGGTGAGGGAGGGCGAAGCGCCATTGCCCCTGAGACCTCGTTGAGGTCGTACGAAGCACCCTACAAAAGTGTTGCGTCGTTGGCTGTTTGCCTGCATTCTCGCTGAGTGCATTCGAGCCCGCTTGGCTGCGTACCTGAGCGGTAGTCATAAGGAGATCCCTTGCTTCCCTCCAGAACCTACAACTACCTCCTTTCTGCCGTGCTGTCAGCAGCCTTGCAGGCGACCGGTCAGGCCCAGGCACCGGCCGCCATAGAGCATCTTGCGAACGGCGTGCGCGTACAGAGCGGAGACCAGATGCTCCAGATCACGACCCTGCGCGCAGATGTGATTCGTGTTCGTGTCTGGCAGGGAGCTACACCGCCTGAGGACGCTTCCTGGGCCGTGCTGCCGGACGCATTGCACAGCACTGCGGCGGTCACTCCGGAGACCGCAGGATTCTCGACTGGCAAGCTTCACGTGGCTGTTGGGGCCAACCTCGCCCTTACGATTACAGACAACGCCGGCAACGTTGTGCAGCAGGATGCGGAACCGATTGTGCGGCGCGGTAAAGATTTCCGGGTCTACAAACAACGTTCTGATGAGGATCACTTCTTCGGGCTAGGCGACAAGCCTGGCGCACTGGATCGCTCCGGTGAAGCGTTCACGATGTGGAACACCGACCGCTTCGGCTGGCAGGAATCGGACGATCCCATTTACAAAAGCATCCCCTTTTTTCTGAACCTCCGGCACGGTCGCGCGCTGGGGGTTTTCTTCAACAATACCTATCGCAGCTTCTTCGATTTCGGGCGGGAGAAAACCAACGAGTACAGCTTTGGGTCGGTTGATGGTCCGCTCGATTACTTCCTGCTCTACGGGCCCTCGCCCAAGGAAGTGCTCTCTGGCTATGCGTGGCTCACCGGGCCCACGCCGTTGCCACCACTCTGGTCTTTGGGATTCCAGCAGTCGCGTTACACGTACTCGCCGGAGAGCCAACTCACAGAAGTCCAGCACCGTTTACGTGCAGACAAGATCCCATCTGACGTGTTGTGGCTGGATATCGATTTTCAGAAGAACAACATGCCCTTCACCGTGGATCCAGAACGTTTTCCGAACTTCCCGCAACTCGTCAGCAGTCTTGCACGCGACAAGTTTCATCTAGTAGTGATCACGGACTTGCACGTGGCGCGGCAGCCGGGCGTCGGCTACGGTCCGTATGACTCAGGGATTGCGGGCGACCATTTTGTGAAGGGTCCTGATGGTAGCCCTTATGTGGGCACGGTGTGGCCCGGACCTGCGGTGTTTCCCGACTTTACGCAGCAGCGCACGCTGGCATGGTGGGGTTCGCTGTATAAGCAGTTTGTTGCAGACGGCGTTGCCGGCTTCTGGAACGACATGAATGAACCCGCGGTCTTCAGCACGCCCAATAAGACGATGCCGGATGACGTGCAGCACCGCATCGACATGCCTGGCTTTGCAAGACGCACGACCGATCATCGCGAGATTCACAACATCTTCGGGATGTTGAATTCAGAAGGAACCTATGATGGCATGCTTGCGCTGCGGCCCAATGAGCGGCCGTTCGTCATGACGCGCGCCAGCTTCGCCGGAGGGCAGCGGTACGCGGTGACCTGGACAGGCGACAACAGCGCTACCTGGAACCATCTGCGCATGACCACTCCGCAATTGATGAACCTCGGCCTGAGTGGGTTTTCGATGGCAGGCGCGGACGTGGGTGGCTTTGCAGGGTCGCCGTCCGCTGATCTGCTGACGAAATGGCTTGAGGTCGCAGCTTTTCAGCCGATCGATCGCGACCACTCGGCCAAAGGCACGCGTCCGCACGAGGTCTGGGTTGACGGTCCCGCGCAAGAGGACATTCGTCGTCGATTTATCGAGGAGCGGTACCGCCTGTTGCCCTATCTGTACACCGCAGCTGAGCACACATCCCACGACGGAATCCCGCTTATGCGGCCCTTGTTTGTGGAGTTCCCTGATGCCACAACGGACGGGCATCCAATCGATCTTGAATCGGGAGGAAGCGAGTTCCTCGTTGGGTCTGATCTGCTGGTTGCACCCAACCCCTCACCTGAGGAGATCGCACCGTATGAAGTGCACCTGCCGCCCGGTACGTGGTACGACTACTGGACGGGCGAACGCTTTGAACGCGCAGCAAAGACGAAGGCGCGCGACCTCGAACAGCGTGACACGTTGCATCCGGCTCAACCACTCATGATCTCTCCCAGACTGGAGATCCTTCCCGTGTATGTGCGCGGAGGCAGCATTGTGCCTGTTGAACCGCTTACCCAGAGCACGGATGAGACCCCGAAGGGTCCACTTACACTTCGCGTGTACCCGCCAACCGATGGGACCTTGCCCTGTTCCGGCGAGGTCTACACCGATGATGGTCATACCTTCGCTTACAAGAAGAACATGTATGCGCGTGTCAATTTCACTTGTGCTCTGGCTGGCGATGGCTCCCTGACTGTTGTCATTGCACCGCAAAACGGTAGCTTCAAGCCGTGGTGGACGGACTATCGTCTCGAAGTACATGGCTGGTCGCCGAAGACGCGCACCGCGTCGACGAATGGCACGAAGCTGTCGCTCGAACAGGATGGCTCCGCCTGGACAGTACGTGTTCCCGCGCCGGTGAGTGGAGGGACCGTGCAACTACGGTAGATCGCTTTCGCCAAATCGACGAGCGCTTGGTATTGACTCCATTCCCCCGGGTTGGGAATCTGGATTGTTTGTTTCGTCGGCATATGGACAGATATGTGAAAATACAGCATTCGTCAGCGGTAATGGACCTGCGTCCTCGCAACCTACCGCGTCGGTTTCGGATACATAGATAGTCGACGTAAAGAGGGGCACGGAGGCGCATGGCCATTGCAGGCGTACAGGGAACGAGTACGGCAGCCGCACAAGACAAGACAAGCTACACGGTTCCGTTGCTGCTGATGCTTGCTCTTTATTTCGGCATAGGTTTCATCACCGCGCTGAACGATGTACTGGTTCCCCACTTCAAGGACTTGTTCCATCTGACCAATGTCCGTGCCCTACTGGTGCAGTTCGCCTTCTTTGGAGCTTACTTTCTACTTTCTCTGCCGTCAGGCTGGATCGTTGGCCGCATTGGCTATAAGACAGGAATCGTAGCGGCGCTCAGCACGGTGGGTCTCGGTCTGCTTCTCTTCCTACCTGCCTCGATCCTGATCACCTATCCCCTGTTCCTGCTCGCTCTGTTCATCGTGGGGTGTGGCCTCGCCCTTTTGCAGGTGGCAATCAATCCTTATCTGGGCGCGTTGGGGCCGGCAAACACTGGGGCCTCGCGGCTGAACCTGGCTGGTGGCTTCAACTCGATCGCTGGCACCTTAGCACCCAAGGTCGGAGCGGTCTTCATTTTTATCGCCGCTGGCGCGAGTACAGCAGAGTTGGCGCGATCTGTACGCGCACCCTACATGTTCCTGGCAGGCCTTGCTTTTCTCCTGGCGCTGTTGACCCAGTTCGTGCATCTTCCCCAGGTTTTTGCAGACGCGGGAGCCAACACAGGATCGATGGCCGGTGCCTGGAAGTTTCGCCAGGTGAGGATGGGCGCTCTCGGCATTTTTACGTATGTCGGCGCTGAAGTCGCCATCGGTAGCTTGATCATTAACTATCTGGGGCAACCATCGATGGGTGGCCTGACTCACGCTGCTGCTGCACGTTATGTGTCGCTGTACTGGGGTGGAGCGATGGTTGGGCGCTTCATCGGATTCGTGGCGTTGAGGCGGGTGCCACAAGCCAAGGCGCTCGTCTTTGTTTCCGTCATGGCGGCCATCTTCATGGCGACTGCCATCTTTGGCCATGGCCCGTTGGCGCTTTGGACGCTGGTCTCCTGCGGACTTTTCAACTCCGTGATGTGGCCGTGTATCTTCCCGATGTCACTGGAAGGCGTGGGGCGCCATACAAGCCAGGCCTCGGGCATCCTCGTCACTATGGTCGTTGGCGGCGCGATCATTCCTGAACTACAAGGGCTTCTCGCTGATCGCTTCGGCTACCAACCAAGTTTCATGATCGTGCTGGCCTGTTATCTCTACATACTCTTTTTTGCCTTGTATGGCCATCGGCCCGGGCCAAGCCACGAAGCAGGTCATGCACCGCCCCAGATGATCTAACAGCCAGCTTGGTAAAGAATCAGGCGGAGATCCTTTTCCCGCTGAGCCACATGCCTAGTCGTCGGCCCTTCTCGTCATAGATGTTTAGGTTCGCCGCTGCTCCTACCTTCACTTCGCAGAGCTCTTTTACGCCCAGCAGGTCGGCAGGGTTGTCCGAAGCCAAGCGGATCGCTTCCGGGAGCGTGGCACCGGTGATCTCGCGCACGTTGCCCACCGCGCGGTCCATGGTGAGTACGCTTCCGGCAAGGACGCCGTCGGATAGACAAACGCCGTTCTTCACCTCTACCACCAGATCGCCGAGCCGGTATGTGCCGTCTGGCATCCCGGTCGCTGCCATGCCATCCGTTACAAGTACTGCACGCCCCCTGCCTTTGGCTTTGAACCAGAGGCGCACCATGGCCGGGTGGATGTGGACCTTGTCCACAATTGCTTCGGCAAATAGATCTTCGCAATCCAGCACGGCGCCGGTTAGACCGGGCTCCCGGTGATCGATCGACCGCATGGCGTTGAAGGTATGCGTTGCACCCTTGGCGCCGGCCTGCACTCCTGCCAGCGCCTGGGCATAGGTCGCGTTGCTGTGTCCCAGGCTGACCCTGACACCCTGCGCCGTGGCGTACTCAATCAGTTCAAGGGCTCCTGGCATCTCTGGCGCGATGGTCGTAAGCCGTATGGTGCCCTGGGCAGCCTGTTGAAATCGCTCAAACAGCTCGATGCTCGGAGCGAGGATGCGATCTGCAGGATGAACGCCGCGTTTAGCCGGACAGATGAATGGACCTTCCAGGTTGACGCCCATCATGCCAGCCGCTTCTGCATGGTGCTCGCTCTGCATGTATTGGCCGAGTCGATCCAGACTGCGAAGAGTCGTATCAACGGCTCCAGTGACGGTGGTCGCCAGATAGTGTGCGACGCCCTTTCTTGCGAGGAAGCAACCAACCGCATCGATCTCCGGCAAGGTCGCAGACATGAAGTCGTGCGACACCGCGCCATGCACATGGATATCGAAGAAGGCCGAAGTCAGAATGTCCTGCGAATCATTCACCTCGCCTGGGTGCATGCCGACGATACGACCGTCCTCAACAGTCAGGACCGGGTACTCCATGGTGTACGAGGGCAGTTGTAATGAACGGGCGGTGATGGTTTGCAGCATGCAGTCCAGTCTTTTGAATACAACACACGAGAGATCGAGGTGCGGCGCTTGCTCGAGCCGGTAAACCTGCGCGTCCTAGATCCCTTTGGCGCAGAAACCGGCATAGGGTTCTGCCAGACAATTGCCTGTCATGTGTTGCATAAAGTGAATATACGCATGTTAGCTGATCGTTTGAAAGACATACGATCACTTGGGCTCACAGTAGGAATTCGCCTTCAAGGTTTGGGACGAATTAGGGAGACAGAGTCGGACACCGTTAGGGCGGTGAAGGGGATGCTCGTTCAGGCTCGGATCACAACAATGCCCCGAGCTACTATGGCCTCACAAAGCTCACGGGAGATCAGGGAATCCGTGACAAGTGTATGAACTGCGGAGAGTTGGCAGATCAGCGCCGGGCTAACCTGTCCCATCTTGGATGAGTCGGCAACGACGACCACCTGACGCGCCTGCTTCAGCATGGTCTGCGCAACGGATGCTTCCTCCGCTTCCAGAGTGGTCACGCCACGTTCCAGATCGAAGCCGGTTGCGCTGATGAACGCCTTATCGAGGTAGACCTCCCGGAGGAAGTTCAGCGTTGTCTGCCCGGCAAGCGCAAAAGTCCACGCCCATGCCAGCGTTCCGCCGGTCACCATGGTCTTGATCGCGGGCTGGTTACAGAGTTCCATACCGATATTGACGGCGTTGGTGACGACCGAAATGCCGCGACGATGACGTAGAGAACGCCCGATCTGCGTCGTGGTGGTACCTGCGGTCAGCCCGATCACGTCTTTCTCGCAAACCAGTTCCGCGGCAGCCAGGCCAATGGCACGTTTCTGCTCGGCGGAGCGCAACTCACGCGCCTGAAAGGATGTGTCGTGGCGAAAAGGTTCGTACAGGAGCGGCTCGACCAGCGTAGCGCCACCATGTGTCCGCAGGACAAGGCCGCGTTTCTCCAGGCGCGCGAGGTCACGGCGGATGCTGGGCGCAGACGTTCCGACCTGGTCAATCAGCTCCTGCACGGAGATGTCTCCGGCCCTGAGCAGGGCCTTCATGATGCGGTCGGCACGTTCGTCAATTTTGGCGGACATCGGAAGGGCAGTCTAGCGCATTTGGGAAACGTCTGAGCGCCTGACCATCTTTAGCTCCCATTACGAGTGGCATTGTGATCAAATGAGCCTGAAACGTTCAATCTTTGCGCTCAGAGTAGCCCTATGCCTGATTTACCAAACCCTGCTCCCTATGCTCATTGGATGTTGCGTGAGATTCACGAACAGCCTGACACACTGGCCGCCACCTTGCGGCGGTACGTGGACGGCACCGCCTTTCGAGCGGAAATCTGCGATCCTGTACGCGAGTGGCTCCGGGCTGCTGAAGCGGAGATTGTCATTGCAGCGAGTGGCTCCAGTCGCCATGCGGGCCAGGTAGCCGAGCTGCTCATTGAGGACCGCAGCGGCATCGCTGTTGATGTGGAGTATGCGAGTGAGTACAGCTACCGCTCGGAAACAGCACTGAAAGATGCCTGCGTACTGGTGATCTCGCAATCAGGAGAGACGGCTGACACCCTTGCGGCGTTGCGGAAGGCCAACGCTGTTGGACACCGGACACTGGCTGTGACAAACGTGGCGAGCTCCACGATGGCGCGCGAAGCGAGTATCTCCTTCCCGACCGAGGCGGGACGGGAACGAGCCGTGCCTGCCACCAAGAGCTTCACAGCGCAATTGTTGAACATGTACTTGCTGTCACTTCTCGCCGCCGAGGTCCGGGGCACCATCGGGCAGGCGGAACAGGAACGGCTGCTCGCTGAGCTGAATGGACTTCCGGAGCTCGTCCGGAAGCAGCTTGCTGGTTGGGAGCAGAAGGTTCGTGGAGTAGCCGAGCGGTTTCGCTCGGTAAGCAGCTTCCTTTTCCTCGGACGCGGCGTTCACTATCCCATCGCAAGGGAAGGCGCGCTCAAGTTGAAAGAATCGTCGTACCTCCACGCGGAGGGCTACCCAAGTGGCGAGCTGAAGCACGGGCCCAACGCGCTGGTCAGCGACGAAACGCCTCTGGTCATGCTGGCGACAGTCGATCGCTCCGATACGGAGTCCGTGGAGCGGTATGACAAAGTCGTGCAGCTGATGCGCGATATGAAACAGCAGGGCGCCAGGATTCTGGCCATCGCCAATGCAGGTGATTCGACGGTTGCAGCGTTGGCGAGTGAACTTGTCGAGGTCGACGAGGCGAGTGAGCCCTTGCTGACGATTTGCGAGGTCATCCCCATGCAGATGCTGGCGTACTTCATGGCCCTGGGCCACGGCATTGATGTGGATCACCCTCGTAACCTGAGCAAGGCCGTGCTCGCAGAGTAGTGAGCCTGGAGAGATGCGGCGAATCGGGGCTCGAGTGAGTCCTTCACCTGCGAGAAAGGTAGAGCGGTCGCTCCATCACAAAGACGAGATCATGAAAAAGAACAGGCACGACTCGCTCCTCGCGTTTTCCGCATTGGCTCTGCTGTTTGCCAGCACACCGAGGATGCCCGCCCAGAATGCCGTGGACCTGAAGCCGACTCCTCAGCAAACGGAGTGGCAGGACATGGAGTTCGGCGTCATCCTTCACTTTGGCACGAATACGTTTCTGGATCGCGAATGGGGCGATGGAACGGCGGATCCCAAGGTCTTCAATCCGACGAGCTTCAACCCGGATCAGTGGATGAAGGCGATCAAGGCTTCCGGGGCAAAGTACGTCGTCATGGTTGCCAAACACCATGACGGCTTCTGTCTGTGGCCCACAGCGCAAACGGAATACAGCATCAAGCAAAGCCCCTGGAAAGACGGCAAAGGCGACATGGTGCGCGAGGTTGCCGATGCGGCCCGCGCAAACGGGCTCCGATTCGGTATCTACCTGTCGCCATGGGACCGCCATGAGCCCAAGTACAAAGATCCTGCGGCCTACGACGCCTATTACAACGCAGAGCTGACCGAGCTCGCATCCAGCTATGGAGACCTGGCAGAGTTTTGGCTAGACGGCGCGGGCAGCACGGGTCGGACCTATGACTTCGCACGGATTATCGAGACGTTGCGCACCTACCAACCGAACACGATCGTTTTCGCAGACATGGGCCTTTTCGAGTACGGCGATGCCCGGTGGGCAGGCGACGAGTCCGGCAAAATCGAATACCAGAACTGGAATGTCATTGACCGCCATGGCTATCTGCGCTGGCGTCCGGTGGAGGTGGACACCCCGCTGCGCAAGCTGCACTGGTTCTGGCACCCCGTCGACGAAGCGTCGCTGAAGAGCGTGAATGAGCTCATCGATAGCTACGAAGATTCGGTTGGCCACGGAGGGCAATGGATGCTGGGTGTCGCTCCCGACAACCGCGGGCTCTTGCCTGATGCAGATGTAAGACGTTTGCGGGAGCTCGGCGAAACCCTGCAGAACCGATACGGCAAAGGCCTGTTAGCGCCGTCGATGGCTACAGACCCGGACGCGGCTCGTGCACTCGACAGCGACCCGAACACGTTCTGGAGCGCACCGCCAGGCTCACATGAGGCGACACTTGAGATCCGATCGGCAACGCCTCTGACATTTGACCATGCGATGACAAGCGAGTGGCTGGTCGAAGGACAAGCCGTGCAGAAATACGCCATTGAGATCTGGCAGAACGACGGTTGGAGGCCGATCGTGTCCAGCTTTGCGCTCGGGCACAAGAAGATCGATCGATTTCCTTCAGTGACCGCAAAGCGCGTGCGTCTCCACATCCTCGCAAGTGCGGGTGAAGCCCGGATACGAGCCTTTCAACTGTTCTCGCTGGATCACGCCCAGTAGAGCCGTGGAGGAGCAATGCGCCACTGTTCATCCATAATCCTGGTTGGCTTTGCCCTCGTTCTTGCTCCACTGCGGAGCGTCGCTGAGGCGAGTTGCTCCAATCATCAGTCTCCGGAGTCGATCGACACGCGCATCCATCAGCTGGTTGCGCGGATGACGATCCCGGAACGGATCGCGCAGCTGCAGGACCGTGCGCCCGCCATTCCCCGGCTAGGTTTGCCTGCCTATCAGTGGTGGAACGAAGGGTTACACGGGCTGGCCCGGGACGGCTATGCGACTGTCTTTCCGCAGGCGATCGGCCTCGCGGCAACCTGGGATCCGGAGTTGTTGCACGGGGTTGGCGAGGTGGTCTCGACAGAAGCCCGCGCCAAGTTCAATGGGCACGGTCACGATCAGGCGCCTCGCTACGGCGGGCTCACTCTCTGGTCGCCGAACATCAACATCTTTCGCGATCCGAGGTGGGGACGAGGCCAGGAGACCTACGGCGAAGATCCTCTACTGACATCCACCTTGGGCTCCTCCTTCGTGAAAGGCATACAAGGCGAAGACCCTTTCTACCTCCGTGCTGATGCTACCCCGAAACATTTCGCGGCCCACAGCGGCCCCGAGAAGGGCCGTGACAGCTTCAATGCGGTGGTATCGGCGCACGACCTTGCGGATACCTACCTGCGGGCCTTCCACTCCTTAACCGTCGAGGCCCATGCCGCAGCCCTGATGTGTTCTTACAACGCAATCAATGGCGCCCCATCCTGCGCAAACGAAGACACGCTGAAGCGGAGCTTGCGCGAGAGTTGGGGCTTTGGAGGGTACGTTGTCTCTGACTGCGATGCGGTGGGCGACATCGCTGAGTATCACCACTTCGCAAAGGATGCTGCGCGTGGAGCAGCCCTGGCCCTGAACGCAGGTACGGATCTCGACTGCGGCAGTACTTACGAGGCGCTCCAGCAGAGCTACTCGCAGGGGCTCGTTACTGAATCAACGATCAACCAGGCAGTCTATCGTCTGCTCATGGCACGCGTGCACCTTGGCATGCTGGATCCGCTGGGCTGCACGCCCTGGGACCACATCGGAGGCAGCGACATCGGATCAGAGCCGCATCGTGACCTCGCACGGAGAGCAGCTGAAGAATCTCTGGTCCTTCTGCACAACTCTGGCGTTCTGCCATTGCGCGCGGGGACGAAGATTGCAGTTGTTGGACCGACAGCAGATCTGCTCAGGGTGCTTGAAGCCAACTATCACGGGACGGCAATCAAGCCGGTGACGCCATTGGATGGGCTGAGCACAGCATTCCCAGGCCTGCTCTATGCCCAGGGAAGCCTGTTAGCAGAGGGCGTTCCCGCTCCGATTCCCCGTTCTGCGTTTCGTACCACCGCAAGAGACGGAGCTTCAGCGGGCCTGGTTGCTGAGTACTTCAATGTCCCCAACTTCACCGGCCGGCCTACAACAGAGGTGCACGTTCCCATGGTGGATCTGGATCTCGACCGTGTGGGTCCTGTGCCTTCGATCACGAGCAAACAGTATGCCGCCCGGTGGAGTGGGTTTCTGCAGCCGCCCGCGTCCGGCGACTACACACTTCGCGTGAACATGGAGCGATGCTGGGATTGCACGACGCACGATTCTTTCCGGCTCTTTGTCGATGGACGTCTCGCTATCGACAACCATAGTGGCAAGGGCGAGCCCGAGCGCACTACGTTGCACTTCAGTGATACAGCGCCACATGCCATCCGCCTGGAGTTGCTCCATACGGGCCAGGATGAAGGGATCGCGCTGGAGTGGCTCCCGCCTGCTGAAGCACTTCTCAACGAGGCGATGAAGGCAGCAAAGGATGCAGACACCATCGTGGCCTTCCTTGGCCTCTCGCCTGATCTTGAAGGAGAGGCACTCCAGCTGGAGTTGCCGGGCTTCGCTGGAGGCGACCGGACCAGTCTTGATCTTCCCCTGGCACAACAGGACCTTCTACGCGAGATGTCGTCCTTGGGAAAGCCTGTCGTGGTTGTGCTCACCTCCGGCTCTGCCGTAACGCTTGGCGCAGAAGTGAAAAGTCCAGATGCGCTGGTGCAAGCCTGGTATCCGGGCGAAGATGGCGGAGACGCTATTGCAAATGTTCTTTCAGGCAAGGTGAACCCCTCTGGCCGTCTACCAGTCACCTTCTATCGCTCCGTTGCCGACCTGCCCCCGTTCTCTGATTACGGCATGGCGCACCGGACCTATCGCTACTTTGACCGTCCAGTGCTCTATCCTTTCGGCTACGGCCTGAGCTATAGCGATTTCACGTATAGCCATGCAATGCTTTCTGCGAACACGGTACAAGCTGGTATGCCTCTGACGGCTAAGGTAACCATTCATAACCGCAGCGCCGTCGCGGGGGCGGAGGTCACGGAGCTCTACCTGGTGCCGCCGCAAGCTTCCGGTGTGCCCAGGCTCATGCTGGCAGGCTTCCAGAGATCTGATCTGCAGCCGAATGAAAGCCGAGAGCTTACTTTCAGCCTGAGCCCTTCGCAGATGAGCACAGTGGACGAAGCAGGAAAGCGCATGGTTCGCGACGGCACATACCGCGTCTTCCTTGGCAGCGTACAACCCGATCTCATCAAGGATGAAGGCATTCCTTTTCACGTCACCGGCAGCACGGCGGTGCCCTTCTAAAGTTCAACCTGCATTCACGGGGCCGATCCCCTCGTCTTGCTCCTCCCCCTCATGTTCCTTGAGAATGCTGAACAGAACACCCGTTGCGAGGATGCTCGCACCTCGTGAACGGGTGATGGAGTCTTACCGTGATCTCTCGCCGGAGCTTTCTCCAGACCGCAGGTGCTGCCTGCGCGTCCGCTGCTCTTCCCTTGCCCGCCTTTGCTAACCCCCAGGGCGAAGACGCCAGCGACCCGCTTCGGTGGGTAGATCCGCGTATTGGTACGGGCGGTCACGGCCACTGTTTTCCCGGCTCGAGTGTGCCGTTTGCTGCTGTGCAGCTGAGCCCTGACACCTTCAACGATCAATGGGATTGGTGCTCGGGTTACCACGTCTCGGATACCTCGATTATGGGCTTCAGCCACACGCACCTCAGTGGAACAGGCTGTGGCGACCTGCTGGACTTCCTGGTCATGGCTGGGGTTGGGCCCGTGAAGCTTGTAGCCGGCTCCCGGGAACATCCTAACGAGGGATACCGCTCCCGCTTCTCGCATGCAACCGAACACATGGAGCCCGGCTATTACGCGGTGACTCTCGACGATCCCAAGATTCGCGTTGAACTCACCTCGACGGAGCGCACAGGACTGCATCGCTATACCTTTCCAAAGAGCGAAGATGCCTGGCTTATCGTGGACCTAAACCATAGCTACCTGACAAATGGCAGCTCTTCGGTTTATTCCGCAGAGCTTGCCACGACCACCCCCGACACCCTTGCCGGTGGACACGTGACGCGAGCATGGGGACGGGATCGGCACTGCTACTTCACGCTCCAGACATCAAAGCAGCCCACACGCATTGTGCTGTATTCCGACGATAAGCCCGTGACGGCCGCTGGTGTCTTGAAGGGCGACAATCTTAAGGCTGTCCTGCACTTCAGAACACATGCGGACGAGGTGATCCTGGTCCGTACAGGGATCTCCGGGGTAAGCGCCAATGGAGCTGCAAAGAATCTACGGACTGAACAGCCCGACTGGGACTTCGGGAAGACTCGCGATGCGGCACAGGGGAAGTGGCGCCAGCAGATCGGACGTATCAAGGCCGAGTTTGCCAACCCCGATCAGAAGCGAATTTTCTACACCGCGCTGTATCACATGTCGCTCGGCCCCCAACTGTTCGACGACATCGATGGGCAGTATCGTGGCATGGATAAGCGCCTCTACCAGCTTCCTGCGGGCCAACGGAATTACACAGCGTTCTCCCTCTGGGATACCTTTCGCGCTGCCCATCCCGCATACACCCTGATCCAGGCTGACAGGGTGCCGGACTTCGTGAATACGCTCATCCGCATGGCGCAACAGAGCGAAGACGGCATGCCCGTCTGGCCGTTGCAAGGCTGCGAAACCGGAACGATGACGGGCTACCACTCTGCGAGTGTGATTGCTGAAGCAATCAACAAGGGCTTTGAGGGAATCGATACCGCAGCAGCGTATGAGGTGATGACCAGGCGAGCGATGGTCGAGAATTTTGAAGGTCTTGGCTACTATCGCGAGCTGGGCTATATCCCTGCTGATCGTGAAGGGGAATCCGTCTCGAAGTCCTTCGAATACTGCTACAACGACTGGGCTGTAGCGCATGTCGCCAAGAAGCTGAGTAAAGATGATGACGCAGATCATCTGCGAGCTCGGTCAAAGAACTACCGACATTACTTCAATCGGACGAGCCAGTTCATGGAACCCAAGCTCGAGAACGGCGAATGGGCTCAGCCGTTCGACCCCATTGAGATGGGCCACAGCAAACGCTGGCGCGACTACACGGAGTCCAACGCCTGGCAGACCAGCTTCGGCATCCAGCATGATCCAGCCGGCCTCATCGAGTTGTATGGCGGTCGTGAACCGTTTTTGAAGCGCCTGGACATGCTCTTCACAGTGCCTTCGACCCTTCCCCCGGACGCTCCGCCGGACATCGCCGGAATGATTGGTCAATACGCACACGGCAATGAACCTTCCCATCACATTGCTTACCTGTACGTCTATGCGGGTGCGCCGCATAAGACGCAGGCACGTGTGCGCTCCTTGATGGACACGATGTACCATGACGACCCGGACGGTATGGCAGGCAATGAGGATGTCGGCCAGATGTCGGCGTGGTTTCTGCTGTCGGCGCTGGGCTTCTACCCCGTAGACCCGGTAAGCGGGAACTACGTGCTCGGTTCTCCACTGGTCGAGCGCGCCACTTTGGCCGTGTCGGGTGGAATGCAGCTCGAGATCGAGGTGAAGCGAAACAGCCCGAAAGACTTCTACGTGCAGCGTTTCGTTCTGAACGGCCAGCCTCAACGTCGCGCGTGGTTTCACCACTTAGAGGTTGCGGCTGGAGGTCACATCGTCTTTGAGATGGGACCAGAGCCCAACACAGAGTTCGGGAGCCAACCGGATCAGCTGCCGCCGTCCCTCGTGCTGTGAGGGACGGCATGCACCCACGTTTGCGGAACGCGGAGTGAATGCCTGTCGTCTTGAAGGCCAGCATCACCGAGGGCGTATGACGCTTTCGTTGTAACTCTTAGCCGTGCGAGCGACTTTTTGGAGAGGTTTACAACTTTCGCACGATTTCCCCCCTTTGCAGGGACAGCTAGGGTCCAGAGAGCACGTAACTTCCTGCTCATACTGAGCCGGCGACGGCCAGCCTAGGAACCTATGCCCCTGCGCACCAAGCTACAGATCGCGATGATACTGCTGGCGACCGCCGGCGCGACTGTATTCGCAGCGCACGAGGCAAACGGCAGCTGGTTACCGTTCTGGCTGCTGCTGGTTGCCGTTCTGGTCAGCTCGGGACTCAAGGTAGGCCTGCCCCGCGGCGACGGAACCATGTCGTTGAACTTCCCCTTTATTCTCCTTGGGATCGTGCAGCTGTCTCCTTTACAAGCGATGCTCCTGGCCGCATTGTCTGTCGCGGCGCAATGCCGCATTCGCGTTGTGAAGATGTTTTCTGCAGTTCAGATCATCTTCAATGTAGGGAATGCCATGCTCTCCACGGCGTGCGCCTTCTACACCTGTGCCGCCCTGCAACACTTCAGGGTTGCGACCGCACCCGCTTTGGCATTCGCCTCGGTTGCGTATTTCCTCTGCAGCACAGCGGCTGTGGCACTTGTCCTTGCCTCCTCCAAAGGAGAAAAGGCTTTTCCGTTTTGGCGGACCGAATTCCCCTGGTATCTTCCCTTCTATTTTGTGGGAGCTGCACTGGCCGCAACAGTTCACTGGATGAGCGGACGTTTCGGCTGGGGCACGGCTCTTCTCCTCCTTCCTGTTGTTTACACGCTCTATCGTGCGTACACAGGACAGCTTTCACGCATTCAGGAGCGGCAGCAGCACTTAGAAGAGACGGAAGCCCTCCATCTCCGGACCATCGAAGGCCTTGCCATGGCGATCGAGGCTAAGGACCAGAACACACACGATCACCTCTTCCGGGTTCGCCAGTACGTGAAGGCCGTTGGGCAATCTCTGAAGCTCAGCAAGCTAGAAATGCAGGCACTTGAAACGGCTGCGTTCCTCCATGACATTGGCAAGCTTGCGGTCCCCGAGCACATCATCAACAAGCCCGGCAAGCTAACACCGGAAGAGTTCGAGAAGATGAAGATCCATCCCGTCGTGGGAGCGGACATTCTGGAACGGGTTCGATTTCCTTATCCCGTCGTCCCTATCGTGCGCTCTCACCACGAATGGTGGAACGGAACAGGCTACCCGGATGGTCTTCGGGGTACGGACATCCCGATCGGGGCGCGCATCTTGACGGTGGTCGACTGCTTCGACGCTCTGGTATCTGACAGGCCCTACCGGAAAGGCATGACCGGATCGCAGGCGCTGAACCTTATTCAAGACCTGAGCGGGAGGCAGTTTGACCCATCAGTGGTGCACGCTTTTCAGGTCTGCCATGCCGAAGCCGAAAGCCGTACAGAAAGTCTGATCCCCTCGGTGTTCACGCCGCTCAACACAGACGTTGACGTATCGCGGGGACTGGCGCCGGGTGCGGGGTACGAGGATGGCTCCAACGAACAGACCGCTCCACTGTCCACATCCGCCCCTGATGGAGGCGGACACGGGACCGACCAACATGGCCGTGAGGCGCTCGATCGGATCGCCTCCGCGAGCCAGGAAGCGCAGAGCCTGTTCGAGCTGCATCAATTTGTGGGGGACTCGCTTACTTCGAATGAAACCCTTGCCGTGGTGGCGTCACGGCTGCGTCGGCTAATCCCCTTCGACAACTGCTCGATCTTTCTCACGCAAGGCGACGCCCTGGAGCTTCGCTTCGCAGACGGACAGCCGGCACATCGTTTTGCAGTGAACAAGATTCAGCTGGGAGAAGGAATCTCAGGGTGGGTAGCTCAAAGGGCCAAACCGATTCTGAACGGCAACGCCGCTGCGGAGCCAGGATGTCCTTATCGCGCGGACGGCACACCCGCCCTTCGCTCAGGCCTGTCCATACCGCTGTTCGATTTGCGGAATGCTGTCTTCGCCGTCCTTACTCTCTACTCCACCGCTGCTGAAGCGTTCTCTCGCGATCACCTGCGCGTCCTGCTTGCAATGCAATCCAAGCTTTCGCTTTCGTTGCAGAACCTGATGCAATCGCCTAAAACCGAGCCTGATCACGAATCAGACCGTCTCACCGGCCTCCCAAATGCGAGACGATTGTTCCTCCAACTCGACTCAGAACTGATCCTGGCGCGCAGCCTTCAGCAACCTCTTGCGATCTTCGTCTGTGACCTGAACGGATTCGGCGAAGTGAACGAACGGCGAGGGCATCTGGCCGGCGACCTGGTGCTGCGATTGGTGGCAGACGCATTTCACAACTTGTGTGTCGAGAACGAGATTGTGGCGCGCATGGGGGGCGATGAGTTTGTCTTCCTCCTCCCTGGAGTGACTGAGAGGACGGCTATCGCTCGCCTCGAGGAGGTTCGCTGCACAACGGGACTGGTCTCCCGGAACGCAGATTGTGGATTCCTCCTCAGCTCCAGTGTGGGTGCTGCCTTTTATCCGACTGACGGGCTTACCGCCGAGGAATTACTCTCTGCCGCGGCCCGGCGCATGCATCTCGTGAAGAGATCACAGGGCAACAACATCGCTGCTCCCCGCGAACTGCAGGCGGCGGGTCCTGCCATCTGCAATGGCTAGCATGCGCAACTTCGGTCGTTTCGGACGTGTGCTGTCCCTGATACTCCTTGCCGTGGCCGGAACATCGATCTCGATGTATTTCGCACCAGGATACTTTTCCGACGTCCGGGAGATGGATGCTGTCCATGCAGGTGCTACCCGCTCCGATCTCGGTGCTCTGCGAGCGCAGCAGCATTCGATCGCTTCACTCTTGCAGAGTGAATTTCAGCAATGGATGCACGGAGACCTGGGTCAGTCACGTCAGTTTGGCATCCCCGTTTCTGCTCTGATCCGAGAGCGCTCTGCGAGCTCTGGAATACTGCTGCTCACCGCGGTTGTATTAGGCTGGTCAGCCGCTCTTCTCCTCGCGGTCCCTCTCAGCATGACTCGCCGCAATAGCGCTGATCTCGCTGTAGCTGCTGTTACTGCAATTCTTCTAGCTGTTCCGGTTGGAGCGCTGGCGACTATCTGCCTAGTGGCGAATGTCAGTGGGCCGGCTCTGGTGCTGGCTTTGGTAATTGCTGTCCGGGACTTCAAGGTTCTGCATAGAAGTTTGAAGTCCGTATGGCAGGCACCCTACCTCCTGCATGCTCGAGCTTTGGGGCTTTCGACACAGCAGATTGTCCTGGCCCATATCCTCCCGGTGATTCGCAGGGAGTTGCTCAGCATGGGCGTCATGTCGTTCACATTAGCCCTGAGCGCCCTGGTACCTGTCGAAGTAGTCTTCGATCGGCCAGGCCTCGGGCAACTGGCATGGAGCGCAGCGGTGAACCGCGATCTTCCCGTTCTGACCGTGGTTACTGCTCTTGTCGCATCCTGTGTGGGTGTCGCGAGCTTCTTCGTAGAGCCATCGCGGTCTGTCGAGAATTCCCCATGCGCGTAGCCAGTCTTTGTTTCCTCGCAGCTTTGCTGCTTTTCGCTATCTGCAGGACCGGTGTGTCTCCGCAGAGCTACGCTCATCAGGATCGCGAACAGGTGGCGGCGTATCCCAGCGCCGCACACCCCGCAGGTACTGACGACTTGGGACGCGACAGGGTCGCACGCGTCTCCCTTGCGATTCTGCTGAGCCTGGGTGGTGCGTGCTTTGCGAGCGCCATCTCAGCATTCATCGCATTGTCTCTTGGAGGTCTGTCCGCGTTCTCCCCAGCCTGGGTGAGCCGAACTCTGCTCTACGTCGGGGATCTCTTCCTCACCTTGCCGTGGCTCTTTCTCCTGATGCTTGTACGTGCAGCGTTGCCGCTGAATCTCTCTCCTCTGCATTCTGAGGTGGTCACGTTTCTTTTGCTTGCACTCCTTGGCGTTCCAGTATTCCTACGCTTAAACCATGAACGTGCAGCAAACCTAGTTCGGGCGGAATGGTTGCTGCAGGCACGCGCAGGAGGACTGAAGCCGCAGCACCTCGGGCAGCAGCTCTGGCCGCATTTGCGGCCTCTTTTGTGGACGCAGTTCCTACTCTATGTACCAGCTTGCGTGATCGCCGAGGCCAACCTGGGGACCATGGGTTTAGGCCTGAGTGAACCGCTCCCATCCCTGGGCACGTTCCTCGCTAACTTACAAAGCGAGACTTTACTAGGCGGCTCCCATCTGGTCTTCCTTCCGGTTGTCGTTCTTATTCTGGCCCTTGTTGCACTTGAATTGACCATCTTTGGAGCTGAGTATTGAAATACCTCAGGCTGTCGCTTGTATGTCTCCTGTCCACCCTGGGCTCTGTGCTTTCAACGCAAGCCCAGTCGATGGATGGATCCCATGGCGAAGTCGCCTGGGCACTTCATTACGATCCAAAAACCCTCGATCCTGCAAAGGTAGATGATCAGGCTTCGGAGCTGGTTCGGTATCTCACGGCGGGTGTCCTCGTGCGACTGAACCGCAGAACCATGGCCCTCGAGCCCGGGCTCGCAGAGAGTTGGACAGTGAGCCAGGACGGCAAGCTGGTCACACTTCATCTTCGCCGGAACTTGCGCTTCTCTGACGGCACGCCCTTGGGTGCCTCTGACGTAGTAAGTTCTTTGCGTCACGTACTCGCCCACGAGACCGCAGCTCCCGTCGCCGAGGAGTTTATCGATCCAGCCAAGGTGGTGGTCGAAGCACCGGATCCGTTCACCGTGCAACTCCGGCTTCCCGTACGTATCGTGCAAGTGGCTGCCATCCTGGACGAGATCGCGATCGAACCTGCAAACCGCTGGACCGAAGCGAAGGTCACGTCAGGTCCTTTCACAGTGTCGGAATACCATGCGGGGCAATACCTACGGCTGCGCCGCAACCCGTACTTCTGGCAGAAGGATGCTTCTGGCGCGTCTCTGCCGTACCTTCCGGGTCTGAAACTTGATGTTCTTGCAAACCCCGACACGGAAGAGCTTCGCTTTCTGCGTGGACAGTACGCGTTTCTGGAGAACGTTCCACCCGAGACGTTCGGAGCAATCAGCCGTCGGCTTCCAGGTGCGGCACACGACCTGGGACCATCCCTGAATACCGAGCAGATGTGGTTCAATCAATCACTCACTGCACCTTTGCCCGCGTTTGAAAAGCAGTGGTTCACGAACAAGAACTTCCGCACGGCAATCTCCCGATCGCTTCATCGAGCTGACATGGCCAGGATTGCTTTCGACGGACATGCCACCCCCGCGAACGGCTTTGTCTCACCCGCGAATACCGCCTGGTATAACCGTGCCCTTCCGCCGGTCCAAGAGGATGTAACCGGGGCTTTGAAGCTGCTTGCGCAGGACGGCTTCCAGAAGCGAGGAACGCAGCTTTTTGATCGCGAGAACCACCCAGTGAGGTTCTCCCTCCTCACTAATTCCGGGAATCGCTCCAGGCAACGGATGGCCGCCCTCATTCAGCAGGACCTCGGTGCCCTTGGCATTCAGGTCAACGTGGTGACTTTGGACTTCCCTGCCCTGATCGATCGCCTGATGCACAGCGGTGATTATGAAGCTGCGTTGCTGGGGCTCAGCAATGTGCAACCGGATCCGAGCGCCATGATGAACGTCTGGCTGAGCGATTCGCCAAACCACCAATGGAACCCGAGCGAGAAGACGCCAGCGACCCCGTGGGAAGCTGAGATCGATAAAGCGATGCGCGCCCAGGCAGAGATGAATGATGCGCGTACACGAAAAACAGCTGTGGATCGGGTGCAGGCCATCGTAGCCGAGCAGTTGCCCTTCATTTATCTCGTTTACCCAAATACCCTCTGCGCTGTCTCTCCGGCAATCGAAGGAGTGCGCTTTTCTGTTCTGCAACCCGACGTCGTCTCCGAGTTGCAGACAGTCCGACTAAAGGGAGACCGCCATTGAAGCAGTCTGTTCTTACGGTTCATCTTCACGCCGGTTACCAGAAGCAGGAGATCCTCAAAGACTTGGCCTTTGACCTGCACCCCGGAGAGCGCCTCGGGCTGTTAGGGCCGAGCGGGACGGGCAAGAGCACACTTCTGCTTGCGATGCTTGGCCTATTGCCGCAACGGGGTGGATGGGCACGCGGCCAAGTTCTTATTGGGGGCAAAAATATACTTGCGCTCAAGGGCCGTGAAGCTCGAAAGCTGCGCGGACGCGCCTTCGCCCTGGTGCCCCAGAGCCCACTCTCAGCCTTGAACCCGGCCCTCAGCTTGCAGACCCACTTCGAACTGTGCTGGAAAGCGCATTGCTCCACAGACAAGCTTAGGTTGCAAAACCGGATAGAGGACTTGCTCTCCCGGGTTCGTCTGCCTTCCGATCCGAAGTTTCTCAAGAGAAAGCCAGGGGAAATCAGCGTTGGTCAGGCGCAACGGTGCGCGCTGGCGCTGGCTTTATTGCACAAACCCTCTGTCCTGATTGCGGATGAGCCAACGAGCTCACTCGATCCAGTCAGTCAAACCGAAGTACTCGAGCTGCTCAGGGAAACAAGCGAGGAACACGGTGCCGCAGTGCTGTTCGTGTCGCACGATCTGCTATCTGTTTTGAGGTTGTGTACAGACGTCGCCATTCTGTCCGGCGGTCGCCTTGCTGAGCGACTGGCTGTTCAGGACATCGTCACCGCGAAAGACGAAACGTTGCGACAGTTGCTACGAGCCCTCCCGGTGCCTGCAGAACTGCTGCTGCAGCATACTGGGTCTTCCCTACCTGCGTCAGAAGAGCCAGTGTGGCACACTCGCTAAAGGGAACTGCTAATCCGCAGCTCCCCTTGGTAGGCGATGTTCCTCAAGGCAGGGTGATCGACTGCTTCAGCGACAAGTCGCGCGACGAACTCCCTGCGAAGACCGTGTACGCTCCCGGCATCCACTTCCAGCTTTCGGTCGGTTCATCCCAGCTCGCGAGTGCCAGAGCTTCCATTGGTACGCTGACCGTCTTGCTCTCACCTGGAGCCAATTCGACACGCTTCCAGCCTGCTAGCCGATGGAACTTTTCTCCCGAGCCTTGTGGCAGTTGGACGTAGACCTCGGCGATCTCTGTACCGGCGCGTTGACCCGTGTTCTTAATCGTGACCGAGGCCGTTTTGGACGCGCCATCCACGCGGAGATCGGAATACGTATAGCTGCTGTATGACAGGCCGAAACCAAACGGGAAGAGCGGCTGTTTGGCTTCTGAATCGAACCACTTATACCCAAAGCGAACGCCTTCCGTGAGCTCGGCCGGGAACGTGGACTTCTTCTCCTCAGAGATCCAATGTTCTGGCAATCCGCCGTTGGTCGTCTTGTAGGTCATCCCGAACACACGTGCGTGAGGCAGATCAACTTCCGTCTTGGCGAAGGTGATCGGCAGCTTGCCTGAGGGGTTCACCGTACCGAAGAGAAGGTTGGCGATCGACTGCCCGCCGGCAATGCCGGGGTACCACGCTTCCATCACGCCAGCCACATCGTTCAACCAGGGCATGGCCACCGGATTGCCGGTGATTAGCACGACAACCGTGCGGGGGTTGGCCTTCGCCACTGCGGCGATTAAGGCGTCCTGGTTCCCCGGCAATGCCAGCGTAGGGGCATCGCCACCTTCGCTCATGTACTGGTCTGCAAAGACAATCGCCACATCGGTCTTCGCAGCCAAGGCAGCGGCGGCCGAGAGGTCTGTTCCCGGATCGAAGCTCACCTGCGCGCCCGGCGCGTGCTCGCGAATGTACTTCAGGGGTGCGGATGGGAAATAGACAGCCTGACCCCATCTCGTAGGTTTGTTCGGTGAGATCGCGTTGCCACCCGGGGCGTCCACTTGCGCGGAGCCACCACCTGACATGACGCCGACGTCGGCATGGGCGCCGATCACGGCAATGGAGCGGACCGTGGCACCGTTCAACGGCAGCGTGTTCCGCTCGTTGCGAAGAAGAACCAGGCTCTCCTCCGCAATGTGTTGGGCATCATCGCGTCCTTTGAAAGGGTCGACGACGAAGCGTGGAGTCGGCTGGTGGTCGATCACACCGGCAGCAAACATGGAGCGAAGAATGCGATGCACCATGTCATCGAGTCGGCTCATCGGCACCTGTCCACCCTGGACTGCGTCCATCAGGGGTTTGCCGAAGTACTCATCACCGGGCTGTTGCTGATCCAGCCCCGCCAGCGCTGCTTTCACCGTGGTGTGGGTGGCCTCCCAGTCGGAGACCACGAAGCCGGGAAACTTCCACTCCTGCTTGAGCACTTTGTTCAAGAGGTAGTCGTTCTCGCAGCTCCAATCCCCATTGACCTTGTTGTAGGAGCACATCACGGATGCAGGATGGCCGATGCGGATGCCGATCTCAAAAGCAAGCAGATCACTTTCATGCATGGCCTTGTGGTTCAGCTGGACGTCTACAACCGTGCGTCCTGTCTCCTGATCATTCATGGCGTAGTGCTTGATATCGCCCATGACCTGATTGCTTTCGACTCCGGCGATGAGATTTCCCACGGTCGTGCCGGCGAGCACTGGATCTTCACCCGGGTACTCGAACAACCTGCCGTTCCGCGGATCGCGAGCAAGATTTACGCCGCCGCCAATTGACTGGTTGTATCCCTGCGCCCGAAGCTCCCGACCGATCACGTCCCCATACAGGTGGGCCGCTTCGGGGTCCCAGCTGGCGGCCGCTCCCAATACGCTTGGCAGCAGGGTGGCGTACCGGCTTTCCTTGGCGGCCATGCGGGCACCCACTGCCGAATCTGCCTGCTGTATTGAGGGAATGCCCAGCCTCGGAATGCCCAGGACCTCACCAGCACCACCGTTGTTGTCCGCCGGGACGCTTTCGCCCTGACGAAGAGGTCCCCAGCCGATACCATGCACCAGCTGGATCTTCTCAGGGAGAGTCAGCTCCTTGATGACCAGATCCGCCCGTTCGTCCGGGGACAGCGAAGGGTTCATCCACGGACGGTTCGGTGCGGCAGCTGTGGTCTGCGCGAAAGCGATGCCTCCTGCAGCAAGGAGTACGGCCAGCAAGGGGGCGGCGGCAAGGGTCAATCGTGACATTTGGACTCCAAGAAACTTTACGGCGAAGCGCTTCAATGTGTGTACTTCTGGCTGTATATCCCGCGAGAGACTCGGTTTGCAAGCCCACTCCCGTCGGCGCAGATTATCGGCAGCCATCCTTTATCAACCTAAACGATGAAGAAGCTCACCCTCATCGATGATTTCGACTCCAAGATCTCTTGCTTTATCCAGCTTGGATCCAGCCTCTTCACCAGCTACGACGAAGCTCGTCTTCTTGGAGACAGAACCTGAGACCTTGCCACCGGCTCGTTCCACACGTTCTTTTGCCTCCTCTCGTGACAAGCTGGGAAAAGTTCCCGTGAGCACAACGACCTTGCCTTCGAGGGCGCCGCCCTCCCGACGTTCCGGCGCTGGCATCGAAAGCCCCAGTTCCCGCAACTCGCGCACCAGGCTCCGGTTTCGCTCTTCGGCAAAGAATTCGACGATGGCTTGCGCGACCCGTGGACCCACTTCATTCACCGCCTCCAATTCGTCAGCGGTGGCTGTCTCGAGAGCAGTCACCGAGCCAAAGTGCTCGGCGAGGAGGCCAGCAGTACGCTCACCAACATACCGAATTCCTAAACCGAACAGGACCCGCTGTAGAGGTGCACCCTTGGACCGTTCAATCTGGGCCAGCAAAGCCTCTGCCGTTTTCGCACCCACACGCTCCAGTGCCACCAGTTGAGGTTTGGTCAGTCGGTACAGGTCGGCTACGGAACGCACCAGCGGTTCCCGGGTTTGAACTGGCTCCCCGTCTTCCAACTCGTCACCATCGGCGTTCTGACCGAGCAACTGCACCACCATGGCCTCACCAAGACCCTCGATGTTCATCACGCCTCGCGCTGCCCAGTGCAACAACTCTTCCCGCACGCGCGCTGGGCAGCGGGCATTGATGCACCTGAGGTCCACTTCGCCTTCAGCCTTGACCAATTCGCTGGAGCACACAGGACAGAGCGTTGGAAAAACGATCGGCTGTGTCCCGCGGGGGTGCTGGTTATCGTCAACGACCTCGGTGATCTTGGGAATGACGTCGCCCCCGCGCTCCACCGCGACGAAGTCACCGATTCGCACGCCAAGGCGGGCAATCTCATCGGGATTGTGCAGCGTAGCCCGAGCTACGGTGATTCCGCCGATGGAGATCGGCGCCAACGCGGCCACCGGCGTCACTTTGCCTGTTCGGCCAACCTGGAAGAGAACCCCCTCGAGCTTGGTGATGCCGCCGCGCGCCGCGAACTTGTAAGCAATGGCCCATCGCGGGGCTTTGCCGGTAAAGCCGAGACGCCTCTGTTGCCCGACCGAATCGACCTTCAGGACAACACCGTCGATTTCATAGGCGAGTTGCTCTCGTAAAGACTCCATCTCTCGAATGAACTCCAATGCTTCATCAATACTCGCCACGGTTAGCGCGTGCTTGTTCACCAGGAACCCCGCCCGTCGCAACGCCTCAAGCGCTCCCGACTGCTCTGCCAAGAACATCTCGCCATCCCGCAGCAGGAAATACGCGAACAGTTCCAGCCGTCGTTGCGCCACGGTGTTGGGCTCAAGGGTGCGAATCGTACCAGCCGCAGCGTTGCGGGGATTGGCCGCAGGCGCCTGCCCGGCGGCTTCCCGCTCGGCATTCATCTTCTCGAAGGCCTTCTGCGGCAGAACCACCTCACCTCGCACCTCAAAAGCCTGCGGCAGGCCAGCATCCGCCAGGCGAGCAGGAGAGATGTGCAGCGGTACGGAACGGATAGTCCGAACATTGGTGGTGACGTCCTCCCCGGTGGTTCCGTCTCCGCGAGTCAGACCGGACTTCAACACGGCTTCACCGCGCTTCCCTGCCTCGTACTGAAGCGCGAGGGAAAGCCCGTCCAGCTTGAGTTCGCAGGTAAAACGCACCGCGTCACCGGCGCCGAGACCACCCGCCACGCGATCGGCCCAGGCCCGCAGTTCGGCCTCGTTATACGCGTTATCCAGCGACAGCATGGGACGCGAGTGCCGTACCTTTGCAAAGCCTTCCTTTGGCTTGCCGCCGACACGCTGCGTAGGCGAGTCCGGCGTGAGCAGGTCCGGGTGCGCGGCCTCAAGCGCTCGCAGCTCGTTCATGCGCGCGTCGTATTGCGCATCAGTCCACTCAGGGGCGTCCTGGACGTAGTAGAGGTACTCGTGGTGACGAAGTTCCTCGCGGAGCGATTCGATCTGCTGGTCGGGCGAGAGGTGTTTCGCGGCAGGCATCGGCTGTGATTATAGGCAGACGTTGCGGTGTTTGCGTCCGGTGGAAGAGAGCTCATGCGCAACCGCGCTACACTTGTGAAGAGGAGACAAGCTTCATGGCGCATATGGTGTTCTGCACTAAGTACAAGGCTGAGATGGAAGGCTTGGACGAGCCGCCGTTCGACTCTGACTTCGGGCAGAAGATCTACAAGAATGTTTCTCAGAAGGCATGGAACGAGTGGATTGAGAGACAGAAGATGCTGCTGAACGAGTACCGCCTGCAGCCATGGACTCGTGAGGCTCAGGAATTTCTGGTCGAGCAGATGAACGATTTCTTCTTTGGCAGCGGCGGAAAGCTGCCGAAAGAGTACGTTGCGCCCGTCCACTAGAAGGGCCCCAAGCACGTGAACAACAGCTTGTACGCTGGGCAGATTCGATCTGCTAGCCGTGGACTGCCCAGCAGATCGATACGGGCTATAAGGTCCTTGTCGATAGAGGGTTCGTCCTCCAGAGCAGATAGGCAGTTCCCGCCAGCCGGTGTACACTGATTTCACCCCGCGCGGGCCTCTGGCCGGCGCATCTCCGAATGAAGTCGGGACGTGGCTCAGCCTGGTAGAGCGCACCCTTGGGGTGGGTGAGGTCGCTAGTTCGAATCTAGTCGTCCCGACCATTTCTTTCATGTAAGTGTCAGGCAGGGAAGCTGTCTGACTCCATGCCTCGGGCTTCAATCAGGCATGTTGAGTCGAGAGGTCCTAGAGCCTACTCGCTTCGGCGTCGGACTACGGCATGGCCGGCCCAAGACGTCGCGTCCGGTCTCGCTTATGCGAGAAGCCATATAGAGCAACGATCCCATAACACGCAGCCACCACTAGGTATCCAAGCGCATAGCTGTTTGTTGAACGCGCAATAAGCCCAAGTACAGGCGGAATGACCGCGCCCCCGACTACAGACATCGTCAACAAGGAGCTTGCCAGTTCCGTACGGGAACCCAGGCCCTTGATGCCGAGCGCGAAGACGGTCGGAAACATGATCGACATAAAGAAACTGCTGAGCAGAATGCATCCCGTGCCGATGCGACCGGGCAGAAGTACGCAAAGCAGAACCAGCAGGATGTTCAACAGCGCGTACAGGGCAGTCATGCGCGCCGGACGGAACCAACGCATCAGGGAGGTGGAGACCAGTCGCCCGGTTGCGAACGCCACCAGATTGCCGGTCAGAAACAGCCCGGCGGTGCGCTCGGTTGTAGCGGCGTACTGCCTCATGTAGGGGATAAAGGCAGACCATGTCGCAACCTGCGCGCCGCAGTAACAGAACTGTGTCACTGCGGCGGTCATCAGTTGCCTGTTCCGCAGGAGAGCTCGCAACTCCGTCCGGAGGGAGAGCGGACTGTCCTCCACACTCCTAACCAAAGTGGTGAAGCGCGTTCCCGCAATGATGGCCGTTAGCACGAGCACTACGCACCCCAAGGACACATAGGTTGGAACTACCCGCATGAGTTCACCATGAAGATAGGCCGTGTAGACGCCTCCAGCCTTCATCGTTTCAACGCGCTCCGGCGAAAGCTCTACACCAGAAAAGATGAAGAAGGTTCCCACCAGGACACCGGTGATTGTGCCCGGTGGGTTAAAGGCCTGAGAGAAGTTCAAGCGGCGCTCCGATGTGCCGCTCGAGCCGGCCTGCGCAACATAGGGGTTTGCCGCAGCTTCCAACGCCGCTGAGCCACAACCCACGATGAACAGTGCGGACAGGAGCCACGCATAGCGTCCGGATACGGCTGCGGGCCAGAACAGGAGCATGCCTCCACCGAAGAGACACAAACCCAGGAGGATCCCGGCCTTGTAACCCCGGCGCCACGTCAGGACCGACGCGGGGAGGGCCATGAAGAAGTAGCCCAAAAATACAGCTGTTTGGACCAGTTGCGCTTGCAGGGGCGATAGCTCGAGCGCCTTCCGAAACTGCTGCACCAGGATGTCAGTGAGATTGTTGGACATCCCCCACAGAAAAAACAAGGCTGTCACGAGCACGAAGGGGCGCCTGTCCTGCACTGGGAAGATGCTTTCATCTGGGGCGGATCGTTCGACGACGGATTCAGCGTTCGGCGGCGAAAAAGGCATCAGGCCGCCTCGCTTACAGGAGCAGTTGGCACGGTAAGCCCATACATGCGGCGTGCATTTTCGCCGAAGATACACGCCTGTTCATGCGTGCTGAATGTGGAGAAATAGTCCTCGAGCACGTTCCACCAGCGTGCATAACCAGATGCCAGCAGACACACCGGCCAGTCTGAGCCAGCCAGCAGCCGCCCCGGACCGAAGGCTTCTACACAGACGTCCAGGTAGGGTCGCAATGCGCTCAAGGTCCACGTCTTCCAATCGGCTTCCGTGACCATGCCCGATAGCTTACAGGCAACGTGGTCGCGCTTGGCAAGCGACCGAATCGACGATCGCCAGGGCTCAAGTAGGCCCTTGGCGATCTGCGGCTTTGCTGCGTGATCGAGGATGAAAGGCTGCCTCGGATGACGATCGACGAACCGCGTAGCTTCTACGAGTTGGTCAGCGCGGAGCAGCAGATCATAGCTGTAACCTTGGGACGTTAACACCCGCAAGCCGCGGTTGATGTCGTCACGATCCAGATAGCCGGCGGCTTCGGCCTGCGTAACCTCACGAAAGCCTACAAGCTTGCGTTCGCCCTGCCAACGCTCTAGGCTGGAGCCAAGCGAGTTCTCGGCCAGCGAAATCCAGCCCACAACGCCGCAGATCGCCGCTTTCTGCGCACTGAGGTGAAGCAGCCACGAAGTCTCTTCAGGAGAAGTACGAGCCTGGACAACAACGGTGGCGTCTACACCTGCTTTGCGCATCCCGGGCAGAAGGTCCTGCATAAGGAAATCTCGACGAAGCGCGGCAGAGGCCTCGTCAATCCAGCCAAACTCGCTTTCGTTGTATTGCCAGAGGTGATGATGCGCGTCGATTCGCATGGGGCCTTTCTCCAGCGCACGAACTCACTCTGTAACTAGCGCATGCAGCTCAGACGATGCTGCGCGTGCGGTTGCGGAGATGACCAATCCCTTCAATCTCGATCAGCATCTCCTCATTCGGTCCCAACCAGCGTTGTGGCGTCCGCCCAAGGCCTACACCGGGCGGCGTTCCTGTACTAATGATGTCGCCTGGTTCGAGCGGCACAATCGACGAGATGTACGCGATCAGTTCGGGAATGCGGAAGATGAGATCACGGGTGTTGCCGGATTGCATCACTTCTCCGCTCAGGGTGAGTTGAATCGCAAGCGCATGTGGATCGGCAATCTCGTCGCGCGTAACGATGCACGGGCCCATGGGGGTGAACGTGGGGAAGCTCTTGCCCAGCGTCCACTGGGAAGTCGCCAGCTGCACGCCTCGGGCGCTCACATCGTTCACGATGGTGTAGCCAAAGACATACTCCTCCCAGGCATTCGCGGGCACCCGCCAGCCGCGCTTTCCAATGACGACGCCGAGCTCTGCCTCATAGTCGGGTTGCGTCGCCTCAGGCGGCAGAAGAACCTCGGCTTCAGGGCCCACAACGGAGGAAGAAAGCTTGAGAAACACTGTTGGCACGCTTTGTACGGCCATCTTGGATTCCGCGGCGTGCTCCCGATAGTTCAGGCCGATACCAAAGATGCGTGGCGGGTTGAGCACAGGCGCAAGAAGGTGAAGCTCATGCAACGAAAGAGGCGCTCCCTCGTTGAGTGGTACAGCACCTCCTCCAGCGATATGGGCGAGGACCGGATCAGGACCCCGTAAGGCGAGAGGCTGCACCAGTTCCCCGGTCAGGACACCAGCGCGTACCGAATGACCCTCATGCGTGTACGAGACGAATCGCACCGTCAGTCTCCTTCCATTCCGCTCCGAACGGAAAGCTGTACCTCTCCAGCGAAGCGGGAAGGATTTCGGCACTGTACCCAGCCGCCTCTGGCAGCAGGTAGTGCCCCTTCCGAATCGTTACGGGGTAGCGAAAATGTTCATGCAAGTGGTCCACGTATTCGATCACTCGATCCTGCATGGAGCAGGAGATACCGAGGTAGTCGAAAAAGGAGAGGTGCTGAACGTACTCGCAAAGACCGACTCCCCCGGCATGCGGGCACACGGGTACGCCGAACTTTGCGGCCATCAGCATGATGGCAAGGTTCTCATTGATGCTCGCCACGCGACAACTGTCGATCTGGCAGACATCGATGGCCTCAGCTTGAAAGAGCTGCTTGAACATGACGCTGTTGTGGCAATGTTCTCCGGTAGCAATACGCGTCGGAGCAGCCTCACGACGAATGCGTGCATGTCCCAGAATGTCATCCGGGCTTGTAGGCTCCTCCATCCACCAGGGCTTCAGCTCAGCCAGAGACTGGGTACGCCGGATTGCCTCACTGACGCCCCACTTCTGGTTCGCGTCCAGCATCAGGCAGTGATCCCATCCGATCTCTTCGCGCACGATACGGCCGCGGCGCAAATCGTCTTCCGCTGTGCCACCCACCTTGAGTTTGAAGTGCGTCCAGCCGTTCGCCAGCGCCTCGTGACAGAGTTTCCGAATCTTCTCATTACTGAACCCGAACCAGCCCACGGATGTGGTGTACGCCGGGTAACCGGAGGCTTCCAACAGCTTGAGTCTGTGCGCTTGGCCGTGCTTGCCAGCCCGCAGGATCTCAAGCGCCTCCTCCCGCGAAAGAGCGTCCCCGATGTACCGGAAGTCGATGGCTGACACTATCTGCTCGGGAGTCATGTCCGCCAGCAGTCGCCAGACGGGCTTGCCCTCCGCTCGTGCATACAGATCCCAAACCGCATTCAGAAGCGCGCTGCAGGCAAGATGGATAACACCCTTCTCCGGGCCAAGCCATCGCAGCTGCGTGTCCCCGATCAGCTCAAGATAAAAGCCGTTCATATCCGCGGCGATTTCTGCAAGCTCGCGACCTTGCACCTTTTCAGCAAAGTAGTAGAGAGCGTTGACCACCAGGTCCGTGCCTCGCCCCAGGGTGAATGTCAGCCCATGGCCCTCCAGACCGGCGTTTGTCTCCAGAATGCAGTACGCGGCAGAGTAATCCGGGTCTCGGTGAACAGCATCGGAGCCAATCGACTCGCGCGAGGTTGGAAAGCGAAGATCGATAATGCGGACCTTCGTGATGATGAATGACTTCAAGTTTCCTCGCGTTTCGGTCCCAGACGCTGCTCTGAGCAGAGAACTTTTCCGCAATGGGGCGCACCCGAGATTCTAAGTACTCCCTGCAAATACAGTCAATTCAACTCGCATTGTGCTCACGGTTGCGACAATCGACTGCCTTCTGCTGTAGTTTGTGTCGAGTAAGCCAGTGGTCGAACGCTACGGCCACAGGGAATCTCCACCGCGAAGTGAGTAAGCATGTTCAGACTTGAAGGCCGCCGAGCCATGGTGACGGGCGCTGCGAGCGGGATCGGACTCGCCATCGCCACGCTTTTTCAGCAGGCTGGTGCTGTAGTGATCCTTGCAGATCTCAACGGCGACGCCGTGCGGCAACGGGCAGAGAGCCTGCCCCACGATGCTGGTCCCAGAGCAGAAGCAATCGCGATGGATGTTTCTGACGAAACTTCCGTCCAGGAGGCGTTCAGACAGCTGGGCCCGTCGCTGGATATCCTCGTGAACTGTGCAGGGATCGCCCATGTGGGCAAGCTGGACAGCACCTCGGCGGCCGACCTCGACCGCGTGTACGCGGTGAATGTCCGCGGGACCTATCTGTGTATGCATGCCGCTCTGCCGGCTTTGCTTTCCCAACAACGCGGGGTCATCGTCAACATGGCCTCGATCGCCGGCACCGTAGGGATCCCCGATCGGTTTGCGTATTCCATGACCAAGGGCGCCGTCCGAGCCATGACGATGTCAGTTGCAAGGGACTATCTTGGTCAGGGGCTTCGGTGTAACTGCATCTCTCCAGCACGCATCCACACACCCTTTGTGGATGGCTTCCTCACAAAAAATTATCCAGGCGAGGAGGAGGCGCGCTTCGAGGTGCTTGCAAAGGCCCAGCCCATAGGTCGTATGGGGACACCCGCCGAAGTAGGGGCGCTTGCCCTGTATCTCTGTTCGGAGGAGGCGGCCTTCATCACAGGCGTCGATTACCCTCTAGATGGTGGCTTCATCAACCTGCGCTGAGGAGGCTCAGGGTGGACCTTGGACTTTCGGACCGCGTCATTGTCGTGACGGGTGGCGCCGCCGGTATCGGGCAGGCAATCACGCGTATTTGTCTCACAGAAAACGCATTCGTTGTCACTGTTGGACGGCAGTCGCCGGCCGCCGTGCTGTTCCAGGATGAGATGCGCGATCATCCGCGCTACAGGTTCATCGTCGCCGAACTTGCGGAGGTGGATCAGTGCCGTGCTGCCATCGATCTGATTACGGAACAGTATGGGCGCCTGGATGATCTGGTGAACAATGCGGGAGCGAATGACGGCATCAGTCTCGCCAGCGGAGATCCGATGCGTTTCATGGAGAGTCTTCGCCAGAACCTGCTGCACTACTACTCCATGACCCACTATGCCCTGCCCCTGTTAAAAGTCGCTCGGGGGTCCATTGTGAATGTGAGCTCCAAGGTGGCGATGACTGGGCAGGGTGGAACCTCTGGCTACGCAGCTGCCAAGGGAGCGCAGTTGGCGCTGACCAGAGAATGGGCCGCCGAGCTTCTGCCCTTCGGCGTTCGCGTGAACAGCGTTGTGCCGGCCGAGGTGATGACCCCTCTTTATCAGAGCTGGATCGCCAGCCAGGACCGAGGGGATGAAGCGCTGGCCCGCATCACGCAACGCATCCCGCTGGGACAACGAATGACCACAGCCCACGAAGTCGCGGCAACGGTGGCCTTCCTGCTATCTCCCCTTCAGTCGGGACATACAACCGCACAGCACCTGGTCGTAGATGGGGGCTATGTGCATTTGGATCGTGCCCTGAC